>JBAVQU010000048.1:0-55368 GCA_049694315.1 Candidatus Zixiibacteriota bacterium | reverse complement strand
GCTGAGAGATAGAGAGGGGGAGATTCTGGGGGCGGTGGAGGTGTTTTCGGACCTGACCAGGCTGAGGCAGATGGAAGAAGAGATGGCACGGATCAAGACCTTGGCGGCGGTGGGGGAGATGGTGGCGGTGGTAGCACATGAGGTGAAGAACCCTTTGGGTGGCATACGCGGATTCGCCGAGCTGCTGGATAGAGATCTAACAGTGGGTGATCCCCGCAAAAGATCGGTGAGGAAAATCATAGAAGGGGTGGAAGCAATGGACCGGATCCTTATGAGCCTCTTGAATTACACCAGACCCGTAAAGCTGAATCCCGGCCGAGTAGAAATGACCGAATTTGTGGACGAGGTGATTGGTTTCTTTGAGATGGACGCTTCGCAAGCAAAATCAGGCATTGGCATAGTCAAGAAGTATCCTGGGGATGAGCTTTGGTGCAATGTGGATAAGGAACCGTTTCGTCAGATACTCCTGAACCTCCTGCACAATGCCGTTCAGGCCATGCCCGGGGGAGGCAAGATAGATGTGGAGTTGCTTCAGGAACCTGCGGTTTCGGGACTCACTCTGCAGAGAAAGTGTCCAAGGGCCATTCTCAAGATCTCAGACTCGGGCGTGGGCATGAGTCAAGGAACCAAAGAGAGGTTATTCACTCCCTTTTTCACCACGAAGGAACGCGGCACCGGCTTGGGGTTGGCCACTGTCAAGAAAATCATAGAGGCACACCAAGGAGAGATTGAAGTGGAAAGCGAGTTGGGAAAAGGGACAACCGTGACTCTGAAACTGTCAACGATCTCGTAGGACTATTTCCGTCACTTTTCGGCACCGTTAAGATTCTGGTGATGGACGACCTGTCGTCCAAGCTTGACAGACTGAAGGTCATTTGGAGAGTGAACGAGTGGCAGAAGAGCTGAAGATTGCTCCGCAGACCGGGAAAGTCCTGGTGGTAGACGATGACCCGCTCCTCAGGGATTTTTTGAGCGAGACCTTGCGCCGCCTCGGTTTTGACGTTGACTTAACCTCGACCGGAGAGGAGGCCTTTGAGAGGATCAGACGAAAGGACTATGACGTCATCCTTTCCGATATTCGTATGCCGAACATGGGAGGCATGGAGCTTCTCAAAACCGCCAGGGAATATCTGCCGGATGCCAAGGTGGTGATGATGACCGCTTATGGCACGGTCCAAAATGCGGTCGAGGCCATGAAGTTGGGGGCCTTCGAATACGTGATGAAACCTTTTACCATAGACGAGATAGAATTGGTCATAACCAGAGCGCTCGAACATAAGCAGCTTTTGCTGGAAAACCGGCTTCTTCGGTCGGAGGTCGTCGGGAAATACAGTTTTGACAACATTGTCGGCAAAAGCGTCCACATGCAGAAAATCTTTGGATTGGTGGAGGGGGTGGCGGACACCAGGGCCACCGTCTTGATCACGGGTGAGTCTGGCACGGGCAAGGAGCTGATCGCCAAGGCCATCCACTACCACAGTTCCAGGCGCGAGGGGCCTTTCATCCGCATCAACTGCGCGGCCATTCCCGAAGGACTGGTGGAGAGCGAGCTTTTCGGGCACGAGAAAGGCTCTTTTACCGGAGCCATCCGGCAATCCCGTGGGAGATTCGAGCTGGCTGATCGGGGCACTCTGCTTCTGGATGAGATAAGTGAGATATCGCCTCACCTGCAGGCGAAGCTTCTGAGAGTGCTACAGGAGAGGGAATTCGAGAGAGTCGGATCAGGAATCCCCATTCAGGTGGACGTCCGGATCATAGCCACGTCCAACCGTGATTTGCGGGACCTTATCGAGAAAAGAAAATTCCGAGAGGATCTCTTTTACAGGCTAAACGTAGTTCCCATTCACATCGCCCCCTTGAGAGAGCGCAAAGAGGACATTCCGGCCTTGGCTCAGCATTTTCTGAAGAAGTACAGCCTGGAGAACAATCGTCAGATTGAGGGGATATCACAAAAAGTGTACGAGATGTTCTTGGAATATTCGTGGTCCGGAAACGTAAGGGAGTTGGAGAACTATATCGAAAGGGCGGTGGTCACCGCCCAGGGCAAGATACTCACTCCCCGCGATTTTCCCAAAGAGTTGAGCTTCGGCAGAATACGGCAACCGTCAGGCGAAATTGAGGTCGGGTCGACCGTCTATGAGGCCGAAAGGAAGCTGATCTTAAAGACGCTTAAGGCCCACGAAGGGAATCGAACCAAAACCGCAGAGACTCTTGGCATCTCGACCCGGACTCTTCGCAATAAGCTCCGTGAATATGGTTTGAAAGAGGAAGAGACAGAACCTAAGGGATAAGATATTCTGAATCCGATAAGAATCGATGCTACTTCTTTTGGTCACCATGCAAACCAAGTACGCCAAAGCGCTCTTAGCCGACATTTCAAAAGAGGAACTGCGGCTGGACAGGCACAAGGAAATGCCGTGCAAGGATATAGATTTGGACTGCCTGGCCTTAGATGGCAAGGTTCCGTTTGGGGATTACCGAAAGTGCTATGAGTACGCACCAGAATTGGGAAAATGCGTATTTCACGAATGGGAGAAGGATCACCAGCAGAAGGAGAAATGAAATCTGGTCTTGAACCTTTCGTTATCGGATTCTGTACTACCAAGATGCGCTATCCCGACGGTGCAAGTTGTGAGCATACTTAGCGGAGACCTCACAGTTTTTCCCCACCTTCGAGCGCACGACCAGCAGCCGACTTAGGTGCTGGTTCTTTTACTTCGGGAATTACCTCAGTCCACATGTGAATGAAGTGCCACTCACTGCGAAGCCTTGGGGGCACGTCAAGACCCCCCTTGACAGGGCGACTCTGCAAGGCCTTGCAAATTCTGGTCAATTCACCGAAGTTCCTGCCGATCATAGAAATGATGGAGTGGGGAGAGTGGCTTGGACCCCGGATGCATTGGATCTTTCGCAGGATGCTCAGGCAAGTTGAATCCGGTTCAGTTCCGCTCAAACCACCCGGACGAAGAAGGACAAGGGGTTGTCCTGTCCAGAAACCGCCTCTCCGTCAGGACTCCATCAGGCATTCCCATCAATCATCGTGGCAAGGACAATCGTGATGCGCCGGTTAGGCACAAGCTGAAGGAAGTGGGTTCCTCTGTGGTTACAGATACACCTGAGGCTGGATCGAAATCCATGTCCAATCCACCAAGCTCTTCGAATCGTGATAACCTACCTCAGATGCAGGTAGGCAAGGGAATCGTCGAGTCGATCGATATCCTCAAGACCACCATGGAGGAAAAGATCAATCGGCTCACTCAAGCCAACCGAAGGCTGAAGAGCAAGATTTTTGATCTCTACACTGTCTTTGAACTGTCCCGCAGACTGAACTCCCTTCTTGATTTGGACGTGCTGTTGAGCGGAATGCTCACCGCTCTAGGCGATGAGTTAGGCGTCGAGAGCACAGCGGTGTTTCTTCGCAGAGATCCAAAACAAGACAAGTTGTCTCTTTTCAAGCTCAAAGCCACGGAGCCTCCGTCTGGGGCGACAACGAGCGCCCTGGAAATCAGCCTCGGCGGGGAATTGGCTCGGCTGCTTTTGCGTGAGAACGACCCACTGTTCCTGAAGGAGATGCTTCCGCATTTGAAGGCCGGTGATTCTGAGGTCGAAACCCTGCGTGGACTGAACTGCAAGCTGTGCATCGCCTTGACGAGCAGGGATCAATTGGTTGGCATTCTGAGCCTTGGTCCCAAGAAGCCGGATCAGCGGTTCACTGACAGCGATCTGGAGTTTGTCTCCGTCTTGGCCGGACAACTCACCGTGGCCGTGGAAAATGCGGTCCTGTACGAGAATCAGAAAACGATGAATGAGGAGTTGAGGAGCACTCAGAGGCAGTTGGTTCAATCCGAAAGACTGGCCGCCATAGGACAACTCTCAGCTTCGCTGGCTCACGAGATCAACAACCCGTTGGGGATCATCAAGAACTACCTGGTGATTCTCTCTGACGGCATCGACCCCAGTAATCCCAATCAGGGCAACCTCACGGCCATCAAAGAAGAGGTGGATCGGATCGCCCGTATCGTCCGGGGTCTTCTGGACTTCTCTCGACCAGCAAAGGAAGAGATGACCCTCCTGGACGCGTCCCCGGTACTGAAGCAAACACTGTTCTTGCTTAGCAAGGATCTTTTGAGCAGAGACATAAACCTAAAGGCGGACTTGCCTGAAAGGCTCCCGGAGGTACGGGGATCGGAGGATCAACTGAGACAAGTGTTTCTCAACCTTCTGGTAAACGCCCGGGATTCCATGCCGGAGGGTGGAGAACTCAAAGTACGCGCAAGAGAAGTGCATCGGGCGATAGAAATCGAGATCTCCGATACCGGTTGCGGGATATCGCCGGAGAACCTCTCCCGAATCTTTGATCCATTTTTCACTACCAAGGAGCAGGGGAAAGGGACCGGTTTGGGTCTTTGGGTGTGTAGCGGGATAATTGAAAGACACGGTGGGGTCATCCGGGCAAGAAGAAAAGAGAAAGGGACGAGTTTTGTAGTGACTCTGCCGAAGGCTGAACCACAAGGTCCAGCCCAGGAAGAGAGGCGAAATAGCGAGTGACGTCACGGAAGTGAAAGGATATCCATGCTCCAGGATTCCGCAAGAATATTAGTGGTGGATGACGAAAAGAAGATGTGTCAGAGCCTGCACACGCTGCTCACTAAAGCGGGCTATGAGGTCACGTCGGTGGAGAAAGGCGAGGACGCCCTCCAGAAGATAAACAGAGATGCCTTCGACTTGGTGATCACTGACATCAAGATGCCCCGGGTGGACGGGTTGGACATTCTCAAGGCGGCACGCCGCCGGGATGAAGATGCCTTAGTCATTCTGATGACCGGATATGCCTCCTTAGAGTCGGCCATCACCGCCATTAATGAGGGGGCTTACGATTATCTGATGAAGCCGATAGAGGTCACCGACCTCAAGCTGACTATCCAAAGGGCGCTGGAAAAGCGGAAGTCCGACAGAGATCGCCTCAAGCTCTTGGTGGAACTGCAGGGAAAGAACCTGGAGCTCAAGAGGAAAGTGGCAGAGCTGGATGCATTGTACAAAGCAGGCGTGTCTTTGAGCACCACTGAGAATCTGAAGGAGCTTCTCAGCAAGATCGTTTCACTGGCCACCAGGGTGATTGAGGCCAAATCAGGTTCCGTTATGCTGATTCAGAAACCAGAGAATTCCTTGACCATCGAGGCCGCCATCGGCCTAAGCCCGGACATTGTGCAGGACACCAAACTGAAATTAGGTTCAAGCATTGCAGGTTACGTAGCCCAACAAGGGACTCCTTTGATAGTGGAGGATATCGAGAAAGACCCACGATTTGCCCTGGTCAGCAAGAGGCACTATGCCACCAAGTCTCTTTTATGTGTTCCTTTAAGGGTAAAGGATAAGTTGTTGGGTGTAATAAACTTAAGCGACAAGCTATCTGGCCAGCCTTTTACTCACAACGAATTGAGACTTTTAACCACTTTTGCCTCGCAGGCGGCAGTGGCCATCGACGACGCCGAGCAACTGAACCAGAAAATAGGCAAGATCAGGGAATTGGAGTTGCTCCACGAGATCGCGGGCAAGCTTTCTTCCACCGAGCGCTTGGATGAGGCCTGCGATTTCATTTTTGGGAAGATGAGCGCCATCATGCCGGTTGAATTCGCCCTGTGGTTTGAGTGGAACGAAAAGTCCGGCGAGTTGATTTTGAACCTGCGCCAGGGATGCAAGAATGGCCAGCGGCATCTGGTCATTCCGCTGGCGAAGGAGGATTTTCCTCAACCGGAGAAAGTAGATTCCAAGATTAAGGATGCGCTGAAAGACGATGCTGACCTATCGGGGCATTTGGATACCCTGTATTCCCTTCCTGTAATCGCTGAGAAAAGCATGCATGGTGTGCTTTGCGTCGGAAACCGACAGAAAATTGAGTTGTCCGAAGAACAAATGAATCTGATCTCCATAATTATTTCACAACTGACATCGGCCTATGAAAAACAGAAATCCCTACTGAACGTCACCCGTCTGGCGACCATGGGCAACCTGGTGTCGGAGATAACTCACGATCTTAAGAAACCTTTGACCAACATCCGGGGGACTCTGCAGCTTCTGCGCGAGAAATGGTCGGATGCCAAGGACAAGGACAGATATTTCGACTTAGTGGAGGAAGAAATCTATCGTTTGGATGGGTTGATCAAAGAGATCCTGAATTTCTCCAATCCCTACAAATTCGAGCTGGAGAAGATGGACATCACAGCGGTTCTGGATCGGGCGCTCAAGCTAGTGGAGCATGATCTGACGGCGGGAAACATCTGGTTGAACAGAGAGTACCAGGAGGGGTACTTCGTTTTGGTCGACAAGAATCAGATGATGGAGGTCTTCCTGAACATAATCCTTAATTCCATCGAGGCCATGCCGACCGGAGGAGAGCTGCGAATAGGGGTTGGGCGGCACAAGGATCCCAAAGCGGGAGCAGAGTTCATCCAGATCTGGATGGCGGACACCGGATGCGGAATTCCCTCGGAGAACCTGAATAGGATCTTCGATCGTTACTTCACGACCAAGAAGCAGGGAACCGGCTTGGGGCTGGCGGTGGTGGACCGGGTGGTTAACGCCCAAGGAGGATGCGTCTCGGTGGAAAGCGAAGTGGGCAAAGGGACGCGTTTTACACTGAACCTGCCGGCGGCTTAAAACGCCAAGGTCATGGGTTAAGAAAAAGGCTTGGGCCAAGTTTGGAAAGAGATGAACGGTGGCCTGGGCTTGAGTCGGGAAATGTGAGAAATGGTTATTCCGAATGAATTGCCGGGCGAACCGAGGCTGGACACTCTGGGCTTTACAGTTCCTTGGCTTGCTGGGAGATCTTTCTGAAAAAGTGCAGATTTCTGCCGATAATAGGAAAAGCAGTAGCATACAAAACCAAGGAAGTTTGATCAGCCCAAATGCATCGATTGATTGATGGAATGATGAGCGTCCGTGCCTTGCGAAGCGATGGAGAAATCTCTTAGTTGATTCGGTAATTCTCCGAAGTCGCCCGCGATAACGTGACGGCGTTCCATGATGCGTTTGCCGTAAACCACTGCCACATCGAAAGGCTTATGACAGAAGACAAGGTAAGAATACTGGTAATTGACGATGATCCCAAAGTCTCTTGGATTCTGAGCGAGGGATTAGGTGACACCTACAACATCCTTTCCGCCAAGGATGGGCTGGAAGGAATACAGATGGTCTCCCGGACCCGTCCGGATCTGGTTCTTTTGGACATCAAGATGCCGGGAATGGAAGGGCTTGAGGTTCTGGACAAGATCAAATCCCTGGATCAACTCACCGAAGTCATCATGCTCTCCGGGCATGGAGAAACTAAGAACGTGGTGGAGTCGATAAAGAGGGGCGCCTCGGAGTTCATTAACAAGCCCTTTGACGTCAAAGAAGTGGAAATTCACATTCAGAACGTTTTGGAGAAGAATCGTCTAAGGCAGGAACTGGATCATCTTCGATCGGAGCTGAAGGCAAAGTCGCAATATGACAAACTGATCGGAGACAGTCCTTCCATGGTTCAAATCAAGGCGGTCATCGAACAGGTGGCGGACAGCGAGCTGACGGTTTTGATCCGGGGCGAATCCGGCACCGGTAAGGAAATTGTAGCTCGCATGCTCCATTCCCTTTCCAGCCGGAAGAGCGGGCCTTTTGTGAAAGTGAACTGTGCGGCCATTCCCCATGAGCTTTTGGAGGCAGAACTGTTCGGCTATGAAAAAGGAGCTTTCACCGGCGCGCACAAGACCAAACCCGGAAGATTCGAGATGGCCAACAAAGGGACCATCTTTTTGGACGAAATCGGCGACATGCCCATGGAATTACAGTCTAAGCTACTTCAGGTTTTGGAGCAATACGAGTTTATGCGGGTGGGAGGAGTAAAGACCATCAAGGTGGACACCAGAATCGTTTGCGCCACCAATCGAGACTTAGAGCAAGCCCTAAAGCGAGGGGGAATAAGGGAGGATCTTTTCTATCGCTTAAACGAGGTTACCTTAAACCTGCCACCACTCCGGGAAAGAAAAGAAGACGTTCCTTTACTGATTGAGCATTTCCTGCAGAACTATTACGCGTTGTACAACAAACAGTATCGCCCGCTTTCACCGGACAGCTTGGAGCTTTTGCAGAATTTTGACTGGCCCGGAAACGTCCGCCAGATGGAGAATTTAATCAAGCAGATCGTGGTCAGAGAAGACGAGAACGTTGTTTTGGACACCATCAAATCCCGCCCTTCCGAATCTGGATTACCTTCCATGACCAGCAGCGCTGTTGCCGATCCCAAAGGTTTTTCGCTCAAGAAGAGGGTCGGGGCTACCGTGGCATCCGAGGAAAAAGTCCTGATCACTCAGGCGCTGAATAAGACCAACTGGAATCGAAGAAAAGCCGCCCAGCTCTTAGAAATAAGCTACCGCTCCCTCCTGTATAAGATCAAAGAATACGCAGTTGGCCAGTAAAAGCCCATAGCATCCATAAGCCAAGTTCATTCCTTCCCTTGAAGAGTAAACTTTACCTGAAAGCGGCTTCTCCCGGGCACAGACCTGTTCTGTTGGAAGATCTCTCCGCATGATCTCCTGTAGCATTTTCTTGTTGATTAGACGCGCGAAAGCTCTTTTGACTGAACAAAGGCCTGCTGGAAGATCGAGAATGGACGGAGAATCACAGCGAAGGACTCGAAGATGTAGACAACCTGTGTGAAACGCCGCAGAAAGATCAACTAAGGTCGGCGGATAGAATACAGCCGAACCTCTGAAGTTGGAGATTCGGCTGTGTTCTTGAGATCTGAATAGCTATTCTTATGGACAACTCGGCGCGGGTCCAGCTCTGAAAAGGAAATTGATCAGAAATACGATGTCGCCCGAATCAACGATGCCGTTGCAGGTGACATCCGCTCGCTGCGGAGGATTGGGAGCAGGTCCGCCCCTAAACAGATAGTTTATCAGGTAAACGACGTCTCCCGCGTCGACTTTCCAGTCCGCCGTGGCATCTCCGGTGAGATACCAGACAGCGAAGTAGTGGTAAGTGTCAACCACCTCCGGTTCAGGACAACGAGAAAAATTCGTCAGCATGTTCAGAGCCCCTCCGTCGATCCTTATTCCCAAACTATACGTTACTTTCGCGTCGGGCTCAGGGAATACCCGAATGGTATAATCACCTACCAAACGATTCGGCAAAGTGGCTATATAGTCGTTATGCCCATCGTGATCGTAATCCGACGTGGTATCAAAAGTGGCTCCGGGAATAGTGCTGAAGCCGATTCCAATCGAGTCCCCTTTCGGATCGGTCATGATAAAATCCACCGGAGAAAAGGCCACACAGAGCAGAGTATCATGCAAGTAGTTGTCGTTGAAAAATCGATAGGTCTGATTAGACCATCGGGAAGCTCCCCAGTTATCAAAAGCTTCAACTTTCCAATAGTATTGACCGATGGGAATCTCATCGGTAAGTCGGCTGATAAGTAAACCGGGATACACCTGCGTGTTCGGCGGAGCAAAATCTGGCTTGGTGCTCAGGAACATGTTGTATGTGATTTGATCTCCCAGGTTCGGGTCCATCGGAGCCTGCCAATCGAAATGAACCACCTTGAAGGTGGTATCCTGGGCGTACTCATTACCAAAAGGGGAAAGGAGTGAAAAAGGATGTGGAGGCTGGTTAGCGGGAATCTGGGTCAGATTCTTCAAGATGGAGACATTGTTGCTGTTTTGATTAGTGACAGCCAAGTCAAAATCCCCATCACCGTCTAAGTCCGCGCCAAAGACAGAAGTCGGAACATCTCCAACACCATAATTGACCGCTTCTTTGAAAGTCCCATTCCCGTTGTTCTTCAAAATAGAGACATTGGCACTATACCAATTTGCCACAGCTAAGTCCAAATCTCCATCTCCATCTAAATCCGCGCAAAAAACAGAACCGGGACCAGAACCAGCCCCGTACTTGATGTCGCTTTGAAAAGTTCCATCCCCGTTGTTCTTTAATATGGAGACACTAGAGTTAAAACTATTTGCCACGGCCAAATCCAAGTCGCCGTCCCCGTCTAGGTCCGCGCAGAAAACGGAACCAGCACCATCGCCCGCCGCATAATTAACCGCACCTTCGAATGTTCCATTCCCGTTATTTTTTAGGATGGAGACATTGTCGGTACCATAATTTGCCACGGCCAGGTCCAGATCACCATCCCCATCCAAATCGGCACAGAAAACGGAACGAGGACCACTTCCAACATCATAGTTGACTGCGCTTTGAAATGTCCCATTCCCGTTGTTCTTTAAAACGGAAACGTTAGCGTCTTGCTCATTGGCAACAGCAATGTCCAGATCATCGTCCCCGTCCAAATCGGCGCAAAAGACGGAATAAGGATGGGTTCCGACGCTATAGATTAGCGGGGTCACGTTGAACGATCCGTTACCGTCGTTTGTTAGAATGTAGACATTGTTACTTGAGTAGTTTGCCACGGCTAAGTCCAGATCACCATCCCCATCCAAATCTCCACTAAAAACCGATTTAGGACCATTACCAGCATCATAGCTTAGCGGGCTTCCGAAAGTTCCATTGCCGTTGTTCTTCATAATCGATATACTGTTGGTCGAAGAGTTGGCAATGATCAAATCCAAATCACCATCCCCATCTACGTCCGCACAAAAAACTGATGCCGGACCCAAACCGGCAGAATAATTGGATGCTGGAGCGAAGGGGAGAGAATCGGGACGAAGTCCAATAAAAAACGGCAGATCCCCGCTCATGTTTGGCTCGATAAACACTGGGGAATTGGAAGGAGCAAGCCGAAGCGTGTCGATGAATACTCTCCGGTCTGTCGGCTCCGGATCGATGGAAAGATACAAGGTGAACAATGTGCCCGAGCCGGGCGGAAGGGAGTCAGCCGATGAAGTCCAGAGAAATCCACTATTCACAGTGCCAGCAACATTATCCAAAGTTATCCACTTATTCACACCGGACATTCGACCACCTAAAACCAGAGAGTCGATATGCGGAACCTGTTGACCCACATTCACTTTCAACTGAAGACTAATACCTCGGACGGGTTCGGAGTTCTTGTACCAGATGGGTACTGAGATCATGCTATCCCTAGCTGAAAGGGTAGCCGGAGGTATCTTGAGCGTATCCAGCGGCTCTAAGGTCGACTGGTATTCTGGATTAGTTGCAGGACAGACAGCCCAAGGTCCCCCGTGAAAAATGAAGTTGCAGAGGTAAACCGCATCTCTGATATTCAAGAATTCATAGCCATCTGCTTCCGCGGTGTCAGGATATGGCGGGGGTGGCCCATTCTTAAAGCAGTAGTTCATCAGATAAACAAGGTCTGCGATATTGGTAACCGCGTCTCCATTGGAGTCTCCACAGGCACAACGAGCGGTCGTCAATGGAGTAATAGTGAAGATGGCAGCGATCAAAAGGCAAACCAGAGATTGGTTAAAGTGGCGGAACATGGTAACCTCCTTTGGGGGGTATTAGTTCATTGGTAATGGATATCTCATCCATAACTACCCACTTGATTTAATCCGTTTCATCCGTTCCTTCCGTTGACAGAACTAACAAGACGGCGGTGTCCCTCCTTTGAACAGATAGTTAATCAGATAAACCACGTCACCCGCGTCAACGACTCCGTTACAAGTAGCATCTCCGGCTTGTAACGGATGAGGAGCGGAACCGCTCCTAAAGAGGTAGTTTATCAAATAAACAACATCTCCGGCATTGGTCGTCCCGTCTCCGGTGGCGTCACCGCTTATATAGCGGATTCCGATGGCTTCGTTGGAGGGAGCGCTTTCGTTACCGGAAAAGTCGGTAGCGGTCACCAGATAGTGGTAGGTTCTCGCCAGCTTGGCGGTTGAGTCGGTGAAAGTGGTATCTATGGTGAAACCTACTCTTTTGCTTAGGCTCGGAGAGAAGCCCGGTATTGTATCCCGATAGACGGTATGATAGTCGAAGTCGAGGGTTGGCGTGGCATGCCAGATGAGCTTGGTTATGGCTGGTGCATGAGAGGCAAAAAGCCCGGTTGGAGGAGAGGGGACGAGGTTGTCGAGCGAATAACCGGAGTCAACGGGGGAATCGAAATAGGCGATGGGATTGTTGGTCCCGGCTCTGATGAAGAAGGCTGACCAATACATACCGTGGGCGAGGGTGGAATCCTTGAGGGTAGGAACCACGGCTGAATACAAGGTCTCTCCGAAGGCGGGAATGGTAACCAGCCACTCCCATTGTCCAGGTGGGTAAGTTGTTGACGCCAAGTTTAGATCGGTTGGGGGAGTGGCAGGTGGAGAAGTTAGCAAAGAGTCTTTTCTCCTGAAGACTGAGAAACTGTTGACCAACGGGTCTGAACCAGGGAAGCTTGACCAGTCGATGTGAACCTGTTTGCCCTGGTCGTTGCCGACGTCGGAGATGTCGGTGATAGTAACGTTGTAGGACGAGCAAATGACAAGCAGAAAAGCTGTATCTGTTACTGAAGAGTCGGCCTGAGAAACAGCGACGAGTCTCAGTTTATCAACCGTTCCGAGGTAAACGGAAGGAATTGATACCGTAAACGTGACGGTATCAATCTCTTGAGAGTCCAGAGGAACTGCATAATGAGTGGGGACGATAGTCCAGCCAAGGGAGTCGGTTATGTCTAAGTCGTATGTATCAGACAGGAGGCCGATGTTCCGCAGATAGAATTCGACAGACACATCTGTCCGGGTTCCTCCGCTCCGATTTGGTCCCGAGGTTAGGTCTACACCGCGGAGAATGCCACACCCTCTTCCGAAGGCTCCGATGTCAGCGCCACCTTGGCCGGCGCCAGCACATGGAGACAAATTGGAAAGATGGTAGTTATCAGATACCGTGTCGCAGAACAGAGGGTCATCCGAGATGCAGCCGACTCCTGGCGTGCAGCCGTAATAAGTGTTTAATGTGTTGTCCCAGACGTCACAGTAAGTTATGGTTGGAGTGCTCGCTCCATCTGCGTATATTCCGTAGCCAGAAACTTGATTTGTGACCACAGTATTCGTTATCACGGGCGAGGAGGAGGAAGAGCAGTAGATCCCACCAAGGGAAGAGACATTTCTGTCGATGGTGTTGTTCAATATCATTGGAGAACTCCCAGACAGATATATACCCCCACCGGTGTTTTCTTCGATTAGGTTGAATGTAATGCTCCCCGAACAGGACTGCAATCTGATTGGGCAATTGTAATTGCCAATGAGAACGTTGTGGCTAATTGCTGGAGATCCATTGCTGCAACATATACCCCAACTTGAGTTGTTGCTTATCAAATTCTCCGCGATTACAGGTGAGCCACCGGAACAATAGATTCCCATGCCGTGGTTGTTGCTTATCATGTTCTTCTTGATTAGAGGTGAACCACCGTAACAATAGACTCCCCCTACACCAGCAGTATCTTCTTCTATATGGTTGTTTATGATCAAAGGTGAGCCGTTATCACAATACACAGCACCGCCTTCGGATGCCCTGTTTCCTCTAATGATATTGTTTCGAATGGTTGGAGAGGCACTCTCGCAGTACACAGCTCCACCATACCCATTGAGATTCCTTCCGCGCTGGAGCGTAAATCCGTCAAGAATCGAGTTGGTATCTTCCTCCTCATAGCTAAAGGCGACAATGGGGGAATAATCCTGGGCTGAGTTTATGATTGTGCTTTCAGCGCCAGCTTGGCTTTTCACCAGTATGCGTCTGGTATTAAAACTGATATTTTCGTAATAGGTTCCTGGAGCCACCAGGACAGTATCACCATCCGCTGAAGCAGTTATGCCGGCCTGGATGGTGGGTCGTTCGGCTGGGACGTGAATGATTCTTGCTTGAGATGCATTGACAGAAAGGAGCACAACAAGCCCACAAAAAACGATAGAGATGGAACGCATGGGAACCTCCGGTTTTTGGAGTAGGTAAAAAGGACGTATTTCATCCTGTAACGTCTTAGTTAAGGGTTTGATTCTGTACTTTTAATATAGCCACTTTCTACGAAAAAGCAAGAAGATTTCGCTTGACAAGGGGAGGTGAAAAACAAACAGCCAAGTCTCTGATTTAGAGGCTCGGCTGGGTCTCTGACAAGTGAATAGTTTTTGGCTAACAGGTTGGCGCTGGTCCTCCTTTGAAGAGGTAGTTAACCACATATACCACATCACCTGCGTTGACAACTCCGTCACAGGTGCAATCTCCAGATGTCAAAGGATTGGGGGGAGGTCCGCCCTTAAAAAGATAGTTTACCAAATAGACTACATCTCCGGCGTCGACAGTCCCGTCGTGGTTGCAGTCGCCACGGGTGAACTGAGGCGTTGCCGTTCTGGGCAGCGCCGGGTCACCGTAGAGATTGAAGTCCAGCAGATTCGCTTGGGGTGTCCAGTCGGGATCGTTCAACGACCAAAAGAGATGGTTAAGATAGTAGACCCGGTCGGAAGAAAGGGCGTCCCCGGCTTTTTGGTTCTCGTGGATCAAATAGTAGAAGAAGTAATAGTCAAGGGAGGCATTGCTCCCGGACGACTCATCTTGCCATGCTTCATTGTACCAGGAAATCCTGGTGGCGGCAACGATCCCGGCAGAACCGTGCTTGAGCAGCATCTTGGCCAGGTTATTTTGTTCCGGCCAGCCGTTGTCGCAGGAGCAAGAGAAGATTATCGACGGGTGACCATCGTCCAAGGACGCTGCATCGGAATTCTGCAGGAAGGCTTCCCAGGCCATCTCTCCCGATTCGGGAATCCCGTCTCCATCGTCCCCCGCCCAGTATTTCCTCCAGGCGGCATCGGAACCTCCGTGCGCCCACCAGTTGACGACGCCGTAATCATTGGCAGACCAGTTGCTCACTACGTTACTTCTGGTAAGGGGGAAATCGCAAGCATAAGTACACGGATCAAGCCCTTCCTTCTCGTACATCTTGGTATAGCTCCAACCGGAGAGCATGCGGGAAACCATGACCTCCATTAATTGGGCCCCATCCGTCCGCGGAAGCTCGGAACTGTCCTCGTTATAGTAGTTGCTCATGGCGCCTAAAAGCAGGGCATTGTTCCTCCACGTGGTCGTGTCTTTCTCGAAACTCACCAGCTTCTGGCAGATAGACTTCACGGTTGTCGTATCACTGAAAGGAATTCGTCCCACGGAGACTTCGGGGACGAAATCTAAGCTATCCTGGCCGTACTCACCGTAATAGCCGTCGTGATCTGCGTCCCAGCTTCCCGTAAGATCGGCATAGTAGTAGTCCGTAGGCGGAGCATACTCCGAGCTTGAGCTATGATCCGAGGGATTGGGGTAACAGCGTCTCATGGGAAGAACGTCGACACTGCCGACCAACAAAACGTACTCTATTCCCCACACCAGGTATTTATCAATAAGGAAGTTCCTAATCTTTTGCTGCAAATCCGAGCCGGAGTACATCATGTTTATCCAGCTCGTGGTCACCACGTTCACAGTGTACCCCAAGGAATCTTTCCAGCTTACCAGAGGGGTTACTGCATCTATCAACGCATCGGTGGTAATGATCACGTAGTCGTAAGTCTGCTTGGGAGATTCTCCCGTTTGCCTGGGGAGATACCATGGCCTTGCCTGAGAATAGTTGACCAGAAGTCGAGACGCACGCTCGTCGCCTTTCGTGTCCATCAGCGACTTTTCATACTCCAGGCTGTTTGATGGCGACAGGCTATAGTCTATGGAGACGGTGAGAGACGGCCTCAAGGTCAACTTGCCTGATTTCGGGTAATAGGAGAAGGGAGCATAGACCACGCTGACGAAGGTGTACTTCCTCAGTCCTCCTGTTCCCACATACTTCCCTGGTTCTGCGGGGTAGCCTTGGTCCGAAGAATAGGTGGCCTGGTAATTGCTTTGCCACCGGGCGCGACACTCCTTCACCATCTGGTCCCGATCGTCTGACGGCAGGACCGGGGGCGCCGGCGCTATGTTGTATCTTCCCTCAATCTGAATCGGCGAGCCGCCATCGGTAACGACTGACTGCACTCTCGCCCCCGGAGGAACGCAGATCATGAAGGTCTTTGCCGGCAGCATAGGCTTGCCGGGAATCAAAAGGCTGCCGAAATCATCCATCCTTATCACCTGACGTCCCTCATCCTGATTGACTATCTGATAATTGCCAGCCTGAAGAGTGATGGTCAAGTTCTCCGCCCTCAGGCTATCCGTTCCGTTGATGCCCGATAGCGTTGCACCGAACAAGAGCATCGCACCAAAAATAACCGTCTTACGCATTGTCGGAATCCACATTTTCAATTGCCTCCTACTGAAGAAAAGGTTGACGTTTTTGTACTCTGTTTGTCGGCGACGAAGGAGCAAAATGAACTCGTTCCGCTCTGCTGGTTTACACCAGACTTCGGTGGCGCACAATCCCCATATTAAGAGATAAACGAAAACGCCGCATTTTGCCTCGGATTAGTTTCACCACTGATGATCAAGCTCTCTTACTCCAATATACGTGCTTTTTTCAAACGAGCAAGGGTTTTTTGCCTGGCGAATGGAGGTCTGGAGCGCCATAGTATCCCGACCCCGACCGGAGACGGTATTTAGCTGCCGAAGAGTAGAAGCTCGTGTGCGTTCCGCGATTCTTGGATCAAATCGGTTGCCCTTGGAAGAAGCAATTGACTCCAGGAAAATAGCCGGCTGATTTTTCCGGAGAACCTGTTTGTGGGAACGCCAACTCCGGCCGGAGTCAACGAAGGGAGGAAGAAAGATGATAATCGTTGAAACGCTCCTGCGCGCTTGACCACGGCAAATTCGTTCTTTCTTTTCTTGAAAAGAAGCGTACATTCTTTAGCAGCAAGATGGATAGAACGAGTAAAGAGTGTGGAACCGTCCCTGGTTTGGCAAAACAAAAAAGAAGAAACACCATGAACATCTTCAAAAAGGAGCAGTGATGAAGACGTCTCTAAAAATCGCATCGTGTTTCCTAATACTTATGGTTTTGACCTCTGCTTCGTCCTTTCCCCAAACCCCGCCAGAAGGAAGTCTCAATTCGGAGGTTTTGTCCAAAATCGAGCAGTCCTTTAAGACGGATAGTCAGAGTAAGACCATTTTGAATGCTCTAACGAATAACGAGATAGGCAACCTAACTTTGAGTCGAGAAGTGGTAGTGTCCAACAATGATCTCTTTAATCACCGCATCAAGACCAAGGGGATAACCAATCAGAAGAACAGTGGACGCTGCTGGCTTTTTGCCGGACTTAATATCATGCGTCCCCTGGTCATAGCCAAATTAAAACTGAATGACTTTGAATTCTCCCAGAATTATCTCTTCTTCTGGGACAAAATGGAAAAAGCCAACACATTTTTGGAAAATGTGATTAACACCCGGGAGAGGGACTTGCTCGACCGCGAAGTCGTTCTCATTCTAAGCGATCCTTTTCCTGATGGAGGGTTCTGGAGCTATGTGGTTGATTTGATAAATAAATATGGCGCAGTCCCCAAAACAGTCATGCCCGAAACCCACAACAGCAACAGCACCGGGATGATGGATAACCTCATCGCCCGAAAACTGCGTCAAGATGCTACCGTCTTGAGAGAAGTGAGTGCGAAGGGCGTCAAAATAGACCAACTCAGGGAAAGGAAAGTGGAGATGCTCAAGGAGATTTACCGCATGCTGGTTTTGAACCTGGGAATGCCTCCGACTGAGTTTCAATGGCGTTACGAGGACAGGGACACGGTGGTGAGCCAAGCCAAGACTTATACTCCTCAGACCTTTTTTAAAGAAGTGGTGGGAGTTGATTTGAACGATTATGTGTCCTTGGTCAATTCTCCCAATCATGCCTATAATCAGCTTTATGAAATCCGGCGCACGCGGAATCTGTATGACAGTCCAGATGTGACCTTCATAAATCTTGACATGAAGCAGTTGAGAGAGTTTGCTCTTTTGTCCGTTTTGAAAGATGAGCCGGTTTGGTTTGGTTGCGATGTCGGGAAGGACCAGGATGGCGAAAAAGGGATCATGGCTCCGGGTATTTACGATTATCAATCGCTCTATGGAGTGGACCTCCATTTGACCAAGTCTGACAGATTACGGTATAGGGAGAGTTCCGCCAATCATGCCATGGTTCTGGTGGGAGTTGATACCCTCAATAGTCAGCCGACCAAATGGTTAGTGGAGAACAGTTGGGGAGATGAGAAAGGGAACAAGGGATATTGGACGATGTATGACCAATGGTTTGATGAATATGTTTATGAGGTGGTAGTAAACAAGAAATATCTACCTCAGAGTGTAGTCGACATTCTCAAGACCAAACCGGAAGAGCTTCCGCCCTGGGATCCGATGGCTTCGATGTTAAGGTAATCCTTAGCTAGACACTTTTTCCAAGGAGGAGACCACAAATTGATCGTGCCTCCGAAAAATCAAGACGGAACAGACGGGATTTGAAGCTTTATGATGTCTGAATTCACCGCTCTCGGTAATCGGCCATTACAAGGAGAGACAGAAGCGTTGCTTCTTGGTGATGACCCATTAAGACACACCAAAGCCCAAGAAGGCACAACCCACTTTGAAACGGAATCCAAAAAGCCCGGTGATGCCAGACGGTGAATAGTCTGTTGACACGCACACGGTGTCGGCTTATTCTCTGCCTAAAGCGGAGGCCCCTGGGCTGAGGAAATCGTTTAAGGGATCGGGATCAGGAAGGAAGAGATCAACATGTCGCATCTGTTTGATGCCATTCTCTTCGGAATGATTCAAGGTTTGACTGAATTTCTGCCTATATCGAGTTCAGGACATTTATTGTTGGCGCACTATCTCTTGCATTACGACCCCGGCCATGCTCTGATGTTCGATGTGGCGTTGCACGTCGGTACGTTGTTGGCGCTGGTTCTGTATTTCTGGCGTGACATCGGAGCCTTGCTTAAGGGTTTTTTCTCCTCATTCCGAACACAGGTTCGTACTCCGGAGCAACGTTTGCCATGGTTGATTCTTCTGGCCGCTATTCCGGCGGCGATTTTCGGCGGATTGTTCGATGACTTTTTTGAATCATTACGCTCACCCTGGATCGTGGTAGCGACGTTTATCGTCTTTGGCATAGTGTTTCTCGTGGTTGAGCGGGTCGGCACAAAGACAAGAACGATGAATGAGCTGCGCTGGAGAACCGCTCTGGGCATTGGCCTAGCCCAGGTCCTGGCGCTCGTGCCCGGAGTTTCTCGCTCTGGTGTAACCATCGCTGCGGGGATGGTGGCTGGCATCCGCCGCGATCAGTCGGCCCGATTCACGTTTCTCTTGTCCATACCCGTCGTCGCGGGTGCCGCCGCCAAGAAACTACTTGACCTCGGCCATCACGGACTCAAGCCCGATGAGCAGGGCGCAATGATCGCCGGGATCGTGTCCGCAGCCGTCGTCGGTTACGCCGTCATTCGTTTTCTGCTGCGCTATTTGGCCAACCACCGGCTCGATGTCTTCGCTTACTACCGCTTTGGTGTTGCCGGGCTGGTCCTTCTTGGGTTGCTGGCTCTTCGGTAGCCTCACCATCAATACCCCCATTTTGACTTTTTCGGAGCTGCCCAGGTTAGGAATCCGGATAACCCGAACTAGCCGTATCTGAACCCGGGAATTCCTGGGGAGCGGTTGAATCCACGGGCAAAGTAACCCAGGGGAAAGAAAGGGAGGGGGGAAGGAATGTGAGCTAAGAATCGTGATGAGGAGAAGAGGAGATGCACAAGGGGAGAAAAAAACAGCCAAAGCAATACTTCTGCCGATGCTGGGAAAAGATTGCGAGAATGGGGTGGTGAAAAATGCGGAAGGCGGGATTTGAACCCTTTGGGAACCTGGGCGCAAGTCGTTGAATGATGGGCTATTACAAACACAGATAAAGGCTTATCGAATTTGTGATAGCCCATCACAACCCATGAAAACCCACGAAAACTTAAGCCCAATTGAAACAAAATTGAAACAGCCTTCAAAACCTGCCGCCTGCGCCAGTGGGTGTCCTTCGAAGCCAGGAATCCCTTAGCAAAGGAAACTGTCTTCGTTCTGCCCAGCCACCTGGTGAGACAGGAGGCCCGCACCCCCATTGTTTGCACCAATATACTCTGAATAAAAAAATCTAGAGGAATGATCTGAGATACACTTGCATTATAAGAAGGATTTGCTATATTATAGGACAAACTCGATGAGTTTACAAAAACGTAGGACATTGAAGGCCAAAGAGAAGGGGTAGTTTGGGTAAGCGAGAGTAAGTCACCGGATATGCGAGGTATTTTGCACAGAAACTCAGAACTTTGATTTCGGAAGCACCTATCTAACCATTTCACAATTGGGAGCAGATTAAAATGTCTGAATGTCAACACCGGTGGGAAATGACAAGCATTCAGTTCGGCTTTGTGGTCTTCGAAAAGTGCTTTCATTGCAACACTCTAAGAACCTATTTTGCCGTAGAAGATACTCCTATCCTTGGGGATAAATATCGAGAAGGTGATCACTTCTGGAGCCGAGTAGAGAACGCCCAATCCTTCAGATTCGACCTGCAATGTACTAAGTGCAACCAGACCGAGAAGTTCAATGATCTCATGGGACTTTTACACTGCACCAGCTGTTTACCGGATTGCGAGGTGGAGATTCTGCGAAAGAAACATGAAGCAGAGAGAACCTGGATTCTGGTAGCATTCGGTTTTCTCCCCGATGCCAAGATCAAACCGATCCCTCCACACAAGCTGAGCATACTCACCGACTATTTCAACCAGAGGAGGGATACGTCTCGCTCAAGAATTAGGATTATTCCATTTAGTTTGATTAAAGACCTCTCCCTGTGCAAAGGCGATTTCATCCACGATGTAGAGATGCTTTCATTGGAACCACCGAAAGGTAGAAGACCACTATTTTGAGTTTAACCTTATTCATCCAAAACAACCAAGCAGGAGAGCTTTCATGACGACTGAGGACTTGATTGAAAAAATAGGACTTAAACCCTTGAGTAAGTTTGAACACCGGGACGTAAGCGGTGTTTTCGTCTCGGATATGTTGAGTGACGTTATGGCTAGCGCAAAGTCTGGGAATCTCTGGCTTACAGTACAGACGCATAAGAGCATTGTCCCTGCCGCTAATCTGGTGGACGTATCTGCCATTGTCATTACTAGCGGTAAGCAGGTACCTCGGGAGACGGTCGATCTGGCCAACAAATATAACATTGCCATCCTGTCCACCGAACTCCCCACCTTTGAGTTGGTGGGAAAGCTGTATGGGTTGGGTCTGGGAGCGAAATAGCGGGGTCGAATTTTGATCCAGAAGTCGACCAGCGGATTTCTGCGGAGAAAACTGCTTGGCAGTCCACATGGATAAAACAGGTGAGAAACTGCGGTGGAGATAGGAATGATAAAAGGCGCGCTGGACGCCTGCGTGATCGGGGGAGAGGACAAACTCGGCTCCACCGTGGATCACATTTATGCTTCTGATCTGATGAGTGACGTTTTAGCCTTCGGCAAGCCCAATTCTATCCTGCTTACCGGACTGGCGACCCAGCAGGCGGTCATCTCCGCCCACATGGCAGAATTCAAAGGGGTGGTATTCATTCGAGGCAAGAAACCCAAAGATGGTGCGGAGAAGTTCGCCAAGGATAATCATCTGGTTTTGCTCTCTACCGAGTTTGACATGTATGATGCTTGCATTAGAATAGATGCTGTTCAGAGAGGAAGGAACTCAGAGTCAGACACCAGTTCCGTGGGACAAAAGACCGAGGAAATGCTGCTTTCTCATCAGTTCTTCATCGAAGGGAGTAATTTCGCCAATGCAGGGATGGTGTCTACGGAGGTCAAGTCTATCTTAAAGAAAATCGGATTCGATCCTAAGTTAGTGCGAAGAGTTGCCATCTCAACCTACGAAGGTGAGATGAATGTGGTTATGCACGCCAGGAGAGCGAAAGTCGATCTGTCAGTCACTCCTAACCTGATTGAGGTGGTGATTGACGATGAGGGGAAGGGGATACCGGATGTGGAGTTAGCCATGGAGGAGGGATACACTACCGCTACCGAAGAGATGAGAGCCATGGGGTTCGGCTCAGGAATGGGGCTTCCGAACATAAAGAAAAACTCCGATGAGATGGAGATCAAAAGCGAGGTGGGAAAAGGGACCAGGTTGAAAATGAAGTTTTCCATCTAGAAGCTTCTTCCTCGGAGAAGGGAGACAAAATTGCCCCAGTACTATCATGCTCATAAAGTGGATCTGGGAAAGTGCCGTGGCCATACGGCTTGTATGCGTCACTGCCCCACCCAGGCCATCCGGGTAAGAAGAGGGAAAGCGTTCATCTCCGAAGAGCTATGTGTTGATTGCGGCACCTGCCTGTCCGTATGCCCCGCAGAGGCAATTGTCCCGATTACCGATCCCGTTACGGAGATCTCCCGTTTCAAATATAAAGTGGTGGTGCCATCGCCCGTGCTCTATTCCCAATTCGATTCGAGCGTCCATCCCTACATCATTCATCTGGCGTTCAAAAATCTGGGTTTCGACGAAGTAGTTGATGGTAGCGCCTCTTCTGCGGCTTTGACCAGAGCCATGGTCAAATATGTGAAAAAGTATAATGGTCGGCTTCCGCTCATATCGTCTCACTGTCCCTCTATGCTCAGGTTGATCCAGGTGAAATATCCAGACCTCGTGGAGTTGATAGTGCCGTTTGACGTGCCCAGGGAGATCACCGCTCGGGAGATCAGAAAAAGTCTGCCCGTTAAGTTGGGATTGAAGCCAGAGGACATTGGGATAGTCTACATAGCTCCCTGCCCCGCAAAGATCGTCTCCATCAAGCAGCCAGCGGAAAAAGCGAGGTCTTGGTTTGATGGAGTTGTCTCCATAAAGGACGTTTATTCCGTCTTGCACCCTCACATAGTGGCCATAAAAGAGAAATTTGACCAAAAAGACGTGGCAAAGGATTTCTCCTTTAGTCCAGGCTGGGCCACATTGGGAGGTATGACCCGGGCAGTGGAGATGGAGAATTGGTTGGCGGTCTCGGGATTGGATCACGTTAAAAAAATACTCGATGATATAGAGAACTCCCGCTTGCGAAACGTGGATTTCGTGGAAGCCATGGCGTGCATGTTGGGATGCATCGGTGGTTCCCTTAATGTGGAGAACCCCTACGTGGCTAGGACCAACAACATAAAACAAAGAGCGAAGTACGAAAATCGGATTAGAGTGGACGATGACGAAATTGACCAAAAGCTGAAAGAAGGATATTATTTCATCGAAAACCCGATTTTACCCCGTGCCACCACGTACTTCGACACCGATTTGGCAACGTCTATAAAGAGGATGAAAGAAAGAGAAAGGGTATATCAGAAGCTCCCCCAAACTGACTGCGGATGCTGTGGTGCGCCGACCTGCATGGTTTTTGCCGAAGATTTTGTCAGAGGAGAGGCGGAACTCACCGATTGCATCTTTTTTTCGGAAAAAGGGGGAAAAGAAGGGGAAGAATGAAATCCTTGGCTAAACCAAATGACATCCTATGAGAAATGAAGATTACACCGATATATTCTCCGGACTCAGAGGTAAGGAAGGGGATTTGATCCCTCTGCTTCAAAGGATTCAGGAGAAGTTAGGGTATATCTCTGAAGAAGCTATCAAACACATTTCCCGGTTTTTGAAAATATCGGAAAATCAGATTTTTGGGGTGGCATCCTTTTATTCCCAATTCCGATTTAATCCCCCGGGCAGGAACTCCATCAAAGTCTGTTTGGGAACCGCCTGTCATGTGAGAGGAGGGCAAATTTTATGCGAAGCGGTGCAGAGAGAGCTGGATGTCGTTCCAGGACAGACCACGAAAGACCAAAAGTTTGATCTTCAGCGAGTGGCTTGTTTAGGATGCTGTGCTTTAGCGCCGGTGGTTCAAGTCAATGCTGATGTCCATAGTCGCATGACCGTGATTCGCTTGAAAGAGATATTGAATAAATATGAATAGTTTCGAAAAAAAACGAAAATCTGCTCAAGAAAAATGGGATTTGTTGAAGCAAAGCAGAATCCCGGTGATTCATTTCGGCACCGCTTCCTGCGGCACGGCTGCCGGAGCCATGGAAGTGCTCGAATCGGTTCGGAAGACCCTTAAAGAAAACCGATTAAAAGCAAAAATCGTTGAGGTGGGTTGCATTGGACCATGCTATCTGGAACCTCTTATGGATATAACTGTGCCGGGTCGTCCCCGAATTAGCTATGCTAATGTTAATCCGGAGAAGGCTCAAAAGATAGTTGAGTCTTATTTAATTAAAGGTGATCCGCAGGCTCAGCTTGCGGTGGGACACTTCGGTAACGAGAACTACCAATTCACCAATGGAATCCCCAGGTTCTTCGATCTTCCCATGCTGAAGCCTCAAGTAAGAGTAGTGTTACGAAACTGCGGATTCATAGACCCGGAGGAGATCGATCACTATTTAGCCAATGATGGATATTGGGGTATTCTGAAGGCCTTCAAGAAAGGACCCGAAGGGGTGATAGCAGAAGTGAAGGAGGCTGGGCTTAGGGGTAGGGGCGGCGCGGGTTTTCCCACATACAAAAAATGGGAGATATGCCGAAGCTCTCCTTCCAAAACAAAATACATGATCTGCAATGCGGATGAAGGGGATCCGGGTGCATTCATGAACCGATCACTGATAGAGGGCGATCCACATTCGATTCTAGAAGGGATGTTGATAGCGGCTTATGCCATTGGTGCTTCCCACGGTTACATTTACATTAGGGCAGAATATCCGTTAGCTATCAAACGCTTGAAGAAAGCCATAACCCAAATGAGAGAATATGGCTTGCTGGGGGAAAATATCCTGGATTCGGGTTTTGATTTTGACATCACTATAAAAGAAGGAGCGGGAGCTTTTGTCTGTGGCGAGGAGACCGCACTTATTGCCTCCATCGAGGGGAAAAGGGGGATGCCCAAGTCTCGTCCTCCGTTTCCCGCAGTGGCTGGACTTCACGGAATGCCCACCATTATCAACAACGTGGAGACCCTGGGAACTCTCCCCAACATCATGAGAAATGGGGCTTCGTGGTATAAGCAGTTTGGAACTCAAGGAAATTACGGCACCAAGACATTTTCTCTGGTAGGAAAGATACGTCGCTCTGGGCTAATCGAGGTCCCTTTGGGAATGACTCTAAGAAAAATCATCTTTGACATAGGCGGGGGTTCAAGCAAGCCGTTTAAGGCAGTTCAGACCGGTGGGCCGTCTGGCGGATGCCTCTCCGAGGAGTTTTTAGATACGCCCTTAGATTATGAATCCTTGACGGCGGCTGGCTCGATAATGGGATCCGGTGGTTTGATCGTGATGGATGAGGATACCTGCGTGGTGGACGTGGCTCGCTATTTTCTGGATTTTACCCAGAAGGAGTCTTGTGGCAAATGCTCCCCCTGTCGGGTCGGAACCAGGCATATGGTGGAGATTCTGGAAAGGATCACCAAAGGAGAAGGACAAACGGATGATCTGTCCAGACTTCAGACCCTAAGCGAGACGGTGAAAAGAGGCTCACTCTGCGGTTTAGGACAGACGGCCCCGAATCCAGTTTTAACTACGCTACGCTACTTCCGACCGGAGTATCTTCTGCACGTGAAGGAGAAACAATGTCCAGCTACGGTTTGTAGAGAGTTGATCGAATATCGAGTGGTCGCAGGCAAATGCACTGGATGTCAGCGCTGCGTAAGCGTTTGTCCCACCGGCGCCATTACCGGACCAAGAGCGGAACCGCACAACTTAGATCCATCCAAATGCATAAAGTGCAGGGCCTGCTATGAGATCTGTCGTTTCGACGCCATAGCCGGTGATGCTATCGTCATCCGGTCCACACGGAGAAGTGCAGATGAGCAAGCAGAGTGATACTGTAACTCTGAATATAGATAATCGAATTCTTCGAGCGCCCAAAGGATCTACCATCCTTCGAGCGGCGGAGCAGAACCAAATCTATATCCCCACCCTCTGTGCCCATAAGGATCTGACACCATTTGGAGGATGTCGAATGTGCATAGTGGAGGTGGAGGGAATGCGCGGTTTTCCCACAGCTTGCACTACGCCGGTCGAAGAGGGAATGATAATAAGAACTCACACTGCTCAAGTTCAGGCAGAGAGAATGGAGATTTTGCAGTTGATCTTGAGTGAACACACTTCCAGTTGTTTGATCTGTGACGAAAAGGACGAATGCAAGAAATTCATGGGGACCATCCGCAAAGCGGGCGTTACCACCGGGTGTAGGTATTGTCCCAATGATGGGCAGTGCGAGCTTCAGAACGTAGTAGATAAAATGGAAGTGAAGGAGATCGGTTACCCGGTGTATTATCGAGGTCTAAGAGTGGAGAAAGATGATCCATTTTATGATCGGGACTATAATCTTTGTATCCTTTGCGGAAGATGCATAAGGATGTGTCAGGAGATTCGCACCGCCAACACCTTGGCTTTTAAACAACGGGGACGCTACACGGTGATTGGCCCGGCTTATGACCGAACTCACCTCGAAGCGGGATGTGAATTCTGCGGAGCATGCGTCTCCGTCTGTCCCACAGGTGCTCTTTCGGAAAAAGCCAGGAAGTGGGATGGAGGAGAAGAAAGGGAGGCAGTTACAACTTGTTCCTTATGTGGCGTGGGTTGCCAAATACGTCTTTTGGTAAAAGAAGGCAGAGTGATCGGCAGTCTCCCTGCTGAAGACCCACTGGTAAATGATGGACAGCTTTGCGTCAAGGGAAGGTTCTGCGTGGCCGAACTAGTCGGCAACTATCAACGTCTAAAGAAACCATACAAAACTCAGGATGGCACCAGAGTAGAGATCTCTTGGGATGAAGCGGTGGAGTTAGCGGCTGAAAAACTATCTTCCTGCCCGCCTGAGGATTTCGGGATGCTTATTTCGCCCAACTGCTGTAATGAAGATTTATATGTGGCTGGAAAATTCGTCCGAGTTGCCTTGAACTCAAATAGCATTGATACCTCTGCAAGGACTTTTTATGGTTCCGGTTTTAATGGCTATATTGATCTTGTGAAAATGTCTGCACCTCTTTCCAACCTCCGGAAAACCTCAGTCATCCTGTGTATCGGTTTGGACAATCAATTCGGAAGATCGGTGGTGGGAGTGGAACTCCGAAAAGCTCTCAAAAGGGGAGCAAAAATCATCACCATCCATCCCCGGCATCATAATCTAAGCATAATCGCAGATAAATGGCTTCAGCCAGTACCCGGGATGGAAGCCGATCTTCTCGTTTCTCTTGCCACGCTGACCGCAAAGAAAACAACAAGAACTCCAATCCCAGGCTCAAAGGGGAAAGGCCGGGCGCTAAGCGGTGATGTGTCTTTAGCGGCTGGAATGCTCAAGAGAGATTCTGATCCTGTGATTCTGGTAGGTTCAGAATTTTTGCAGGGTGATGAAAGCGCGCAGATTCTTGAGGCTATTGGAAAATTGGCACGAAATATTGGTGCCTGGGTTCTCCCCTTGCCGGCGCAGAACAATCTATTCGGTTCCATCCTCATGGGAGTCTACCCTGAGCTTCTTCCCGGCGGATTCTCTACCAGCAACCAAGGGAAAATAGATGATCTCACGAAAAAATGGGGCACGGATTTACCCCATTTCTCTTCTCGATGGAATGCAGAAACACTTTCTTCCCGAAAAAGGATGAAGGTGCTTTACCTCATAGGAGAGATTCCCCCGAGCTTTCGATCCCTGGCTGATTTTATAATTTTCCAAAACATCTATCCTCCTGATCCCTGGTATGATGCCGATCTGGTCCTTCCTTCCTCCGCTTTCACCGAAGTGGATGGAACATTTATCAATGGTGAGGGACGGATTCAACGGGTCAGAAAGGCGGTGGAGCCTTTAGGTGAAGCCTTACCGGATTGGGAGATACTCTGCCGGATCGCCCGGCAGATAGGAAAGAGAGGCTTTGGTTTCTCCAATGCCTCCGAGATTCACGAAGAGATCTCCAGTTTGGTAAAAGGATTTGGAGAGTTTGATAATCCTGAGCGCATGCCTGTTTCACTGATATGTGAAGGAGAGTTGACCATTTCTCAAACGAAGACAGCGAGGGAAAAGAAGATTGACCAGGAGTTTCCCCTGCTGCTTAGCACTTCAGTGATCGAACACGCTTATCGAGGTTTTCCTCTCTCCAGTCGAGTGGAAGGAGCAAAAAGGTTGTTTGCCGATGGAATGGTCTGTGTAAGTCCAGAAGATGCTCAAAAAGCTGGGATATCCCAGGGTGACGAAGTTGTGGTTACCTCCGAGATCTTCGAGAAAATCTGGCCAGTAAGAATCACAAGTGATCAGCCCGAAGGAACATTACACGTCACTCTGCATCAGGGCGAATCCATTAGTCCTAACCCGCATCCCGTGAGGATAAGAAAAAAGGGTTGAAGGGGTCAGGGATTCGAGGGGTCAAGTTAAATGCTTAAGAATTACTACGAATTATCCCGCCAAAGGCGGGATCCGTCTTCAGCGGAAAAGCTTGGCAAAAAGCGTATCAGGTTTATGCATATACGAAGTCATGGAAGTTTTCGAAGGAAAGCGCTGACTATCTTTTGAAGTAAGAAGAACTGACGATTTGGTAGTTTAAGTGTTCAGAGGAGTTTGAATTTGATGAGTGAAAATAGGTTTTCACTTCAACCCTTGAACCCCGGAATCCTGGAACCCTTCTATGCCTAAGGTGATGAAGAGCAAGATGATCGTCCCCAACATCCATCTGTTAACGGTGGAGTCACCTGCTGTGTCACGTGAGGTGAAGCCGGGTCAATTTGTGATTCTACGGGCAGATGAAGATGGGGAGAGAATTCCACTCTCCATCGCTGATTGGGATGCGGAAGAAGGGACTGTGACCGTGTTTTTGATGAACGTGGGTAGCTCCACCAACAGCTTAGCTTCACTTAGAGCGGGGATGAGTCTGGCAACCGTGGTGGGCCCTTTGGGCAATCCCACGGAAATCGAGAATTTCGGCACGGTGGTTTGCGTGGGAGGATGCTATGGAATCGGAAGCATCTTTCCCATTGCTCGTGCATTGAAGGAGAAAGGGAATAGAGTCATCACGGTGATCGAAGCCCGAAGCTCATATCTTTTTTACTGGGACGAGAAGCTAAAAGAAGTCTCCGACAAGCTCATTTACATCACCCGAGACGGAACCAAGGGCTTGCGGGGACACGTAGGAAGGCTCCCCGAGATCATTCAATCACCCGAAGAACCGATTGACCGAGTCATCATTAACGGCTGTACTTTCCTTTTGAAGAGGGGATCGGATGTAACCCGACCGTTGGGCCTAAAGACGGTGGTCAGCTTAAATCCAATTATGTTAGATGGCACAGGCATGTGCGGCGTGTGCCGTGTCACTGTCGGATCCACCACCAAATTCGCCTGCGTGCACGGTCCGGATTTCGATGGGCACCAGGTCGATTGGGCGGAGCTTTTGCAGCGCCGAAAGACCTACCTGACCGAGGAGGTTGTACCTCTTAGAACCAGCGGGTGCGAAGAACACGCTCTTAAACAGATGTAGCGGAAGGCTTAGAATGTTGCATCAGGAGCTGCTCCTGACGCATAAGCTGTTCGTCAGAAGAACCAAATGGGCTTCGTGAGAAAAAGGTCTCGGTTCCAGCTACGTATCGTTTGTCGTAAGTCGTAGGGAGTGAGTCGTCAATCTTATAAGCTTCTATCGGCTGAGAATAGCTAATAAAGAATGCGATAAAGGTACCGCAAAACCGAAACCGATACTTAGCCGAAACCCAAACCGATAAGGGAAAAACATAATCAGTGCAATATGTCTGAACCGCAACGAAAAAAACTGGATTTGAACAGGCGCGGTATGCCCAAACAGCCGCCTGAAGTGCGAAGACACAATTTCAGCGAGGTGGCGCTGGGATATCCAGTTGAAACTGCACTGGAGGAGGCAAAGAGATGCCTCCAGTGCAAAAAGCCAAAGTGTATTTCGAAATGCCCGGTGGAGATAGACATTCCCGGGTTTATCAAGCGCATTGAGGAGAGAGATTTCATTTCTGGGATCCGGATACTAAAGGACAAAAACTGTCTTCCTGCCGTCTGCGGGCGGGTCTGCCCTCAGGAGGAGCAATGTGAAGAGGCATGTGTTCTCCAGAAGAAGGGTGGTCAGATTGCCATAGGTCGGTTAGAGCGGTTCTTGGCAGATTGGGAAGCACAACAAAGCCAACTTGAGATACCTGAAATTCCACCATCAACTGGACGAAAGGTCGCCATTGTGGGAGGAGGACCTGCTGGTCTCACCGTGGCTGGTGATCTGATAAAACTGGGACACCAGGTGACCATCTTTGAGGCTCTGCATAAGATGGGAGGAGTGTTGGTTTACGGCATACCAGAGTTCAGGCTTCCCAAGGCCATTGTAAACAGGGAAATGGAATACCTCAGAAGGCTGGGGGTGGAAATAGTGACTGATTTTGTGGTGGGAAAGACAAGAACCGTAGACAGCCTTCTTGCACAATACGACGCTGTTTTCGTCGGGTCCGGCGCTGGACTTCCCTGGTTTATGAGCATTCCTGGCGAAAATCTAAATGGGGTTTATTCAGCCAATGAATATCTCACCAGAATGAACCTGATGAAAGGTTTCCTTTTTCCTCAGTTTCAGACTCCCATAAAGAATCATAAGCGGGTCGCAGTTGTCGGCGGTGGAAATGTGGCTATGGATTGCGCCAGAACGGCTCTGAGGCTGGGAGCAGAGACCAGAATCATTTATAGGAGATCTAGGGAAGAGCTTCCCGCCCGCTTGGAAGAGGTAGAGAATGCCGAAGAGGAGGGGGTTATCTTCGATTTTCTCACCCTTCCCATACGGTATGTTGGCGACGAAAACGGATGGGTTAAGGAAATTGAGTGCCTGAAGATGAAGCTGGGCGAACCCGACGCCTCTGGGAGAAGAAAACCCATTCCCATCGAAGGTTCTGAAACTATCCTTCCCATGGATGGAGTGGTCTGCGCCATCGGCAACAGCCCCAATCCGCTTATCTCTGCCACTACTCCCGGACTGGAAGTGGGGAAACAAGGGAATATTGTTGCGGACGAGGCAACGGGGAAGACTTCCAAAGATCGAGTCTGGGCAGGCGGTGACGTGGTGACCGGCGCCGCTACCGTCATCCTCGCCATGGGGGCCGGACGCAAAGCCGCTCGATCTATCCATCAATGTCTTTGTTCTCTCTAGGCAAGTTGCGGAGAGCCGAATAGCAACAAAAGGTTTATTTAGATACCTATCAGGTCAAGCAACAACCATCACAGATTGAAAGATCCGGAAAAGGGACTTGAACCCTTTAGGAACCTGGGCGTAAGTCGTTGAATGATGGGCTATTACAAACATAGATAAAGGCTTATCGAATTTGTGATAGCCCATCATAACCCATGAAAACCCACGAAAACTTAAGCCCAATTGAAACAAAATTGAAACAGGGGGGAGGGAAGCAAAACCACTGTCTAAAATGACTGGAAGTTATCCGCTAAAGGCGGGGTAGTCGCGATCTGCAACCGAGCGATGTTAAATACTTCGAACTTGAGAAAATCTTGCTTGGTTAAAAGGTCGAGATGGTTGTTTTCAGACTTGAGACTGAATCTCCCAAAAAGGGAAAAGGCCCTCCCACGTGGTGAAGGGCCTTTAAAAAGATTTCCCAGAACCTTATTGTTTGGGAACTTCCAGACTGGTCGGTTAATGGACAACCAGATTTCCGCTCTCTACATTGGCTGGCCCACCCGCCGGAGGATTGTTGCACCCCGGGTCATAACGGAGGAACTCACCGCCTATGGTGTCTCCTTTGGAGCCAGGCGAACCACCATCATGGACCTTGATGAGGAGCCATTTGCCTACGTAAGACGTATCACTTGTTGAGACTATCGGCCCAGAGAAAATTGCATCATGATCGCTGACGATGTTTACGCATGTGACATCCATGCGAAACCGGAGTCCATCAGCGTCATGATACTTGAGCCAGCCCTTGGTTGAAGTATCGGAAACCGTCTTAACTTCGAACTCGGCCCAACACCTCACCGTAATTCCTTGGTCGTTATTCCTGGTAAATCCGATTCCACCCGTGATCTCACGAGAGGAGGACGATAGTGAAGATGCCGCCCCACCCAAGAACAAGAAACCGGATATCAGAACCAAAAACCAAACGCTCACGACCTTTCGAGTCATCGGTTTTCACCTCCTTTCAGTTGCTTATCGGATAAAGTATTCAGCCCCAGTTTCACTTTTGAAAGTATGATACCAGCATCACATAAGTCTGTCAAGGTTTTTTTAGGGTAATGCGCCAACCTATTCTCTGATTTTGGAGAAGGCAGAACGCGGACAAGCGGACTGTCGATGAATAAAGGCAAGGGTTTCGTCTAAATACGGGAGCACAATGATTCTGCGAAATAATGTAAAGTGGACACTTGCAGGAACTACAACCAAATCGTTCGAGAATAGGCTACTACCAACATAAGCCAGTCGAATTTCTGATAGCCCATCATAACCCACGGAGACCTAAGAAAACATAAGCCTACTTGAAACAGAAGTGAAACAGTCCGGGTGAGGCACTCCACAAAGGGGTGCCTCACTTGTCTTTGGGTAAAAGGACCAAGATCAGATTATTAATGTTGACACGCACACGGCGTCAATTTATTTTACACCTGTAGATCGAATGGGAGAAAGGGAAGGCTTTGGATGTGGGGCGTTCAATAAACGATTGTTTGTGAAACAATTTTTCTAAAGGAGGTTTGTCATGAAGGTTGAGATCAAGAACTGGTTGGGCGTGGTGGTTTTGCTTTGCCTGGGATTCATCCTGGGCAAGATAACGGTTTCCCGTGATGTTAAGGCAAATCCACAGGAATCAACCGTTGGCAGATACCAATTAACGGCGGGAACAATACAATCTTGGGGTTCAAAGGATGCTCATACTACATCGAGTATATTTAGGATTGATACACAGACTGGAATGGTGGAACAATGGAGTATCTATATCAGTGAGGAAGGTTATTTTTCAAAAAGCTGGAATGTGTTAAAAGAGGAGGACTCTCTGCCGGAAAAGCTAAAGGAGAAGTTGGAGAAGCTGAAGAAGAAATAGACCTTTTGGTTTTCTAATTCCTGAATCAGTGGAGACCCACCAAGCCCAGAGGGGGGTAGTTAGGGAAATCGATTATCCCCCCGTCTATTTTTCGGGGAATTTTGAACGTTCGCAAGTCAAGTAAGGAAAAATGAGGATGAGAAAAGATGAAAAAGGATGAAGATGAAAAACAGGCAGGAAAGAAGACTTATAAGAAACCTGCTTGGAGCGAGTTCGAAAAGGAAGTAAGAAAGAAAATAATCAGTTATGGGCATGGACTGGAACAAGTTTACAAAGATATTTACACCAGCTTGGATTTAGACCCATCCCAGGTAATTTTGATAACTGGAAAGTCAGGGGTTGGCAAAGAGCTGGTGGCAGACGCTATTCAGTCCAATAGTGAAAGAAAAGACAAACCCTTCGTGAAGGTCAACTCCAGTGCCTTCCCAGAAACTTTGTTAGAAAGTGAACTCTTTGGGTATGTGAGGGGAGCTTTTACTGGGGCTTTGAAGGATAAGAAAGGGAAGTTTGAACAAGCAGACGGTGGGTCTCTCTTTCTGGATGAGGTAGGGGATATGAGCCCACAGGCTCAGGCGAAATTGTTAAGAGTCATAGAGGATAAGGAAATAGTCAGGGTTGGTGAGAGCAAAAGACCCATGAAGGTGGACGTGAAAATAATCGCCGCTACCAATAAAGAACTGCGTTCAGAAACAGCGAACGGCAAATTCAGAGATGACCTCTATCAAAGGTTAAAAGGTTTCTTAATCCAGATTCCTCTCTTAAGAGAAAGACCTCTTGACATTCCGGTTTTAATGCGATGGTTTATAGGGCAAGAAAACGAGAGGACACATAAGAATATCGACAAACTTAGCCTCCGTCTGCTCTTTTTCTGTATCAATCATGATTGGACCGGAAACGTGCGGGAGCTGAGGGGCTTTATTAAGACCTGCCACGCAAATTGTCCATCGGGAAATGTAATGGACTTTCAACATGGTGAGCGATACTTTATGGATGATAAGTTTCCGGACAATGAGTCTCCGGAGACAGCGGTTATTCATAGAGGAAGTCATCAGAAAGCTATCGTGTTTTCCAAACCTGCGGCTTACATTTTTGCGGTCCTTGGCTGGGCAGTGGAGCATGACAGAGAAAAACTCAAAGAGCTTATGCCGTTCAAAGTAGAAAAACTCCCAGAGGATTTGTGTAGATTGGCTGGCTGTCGTAATAAGGAGTATTTCAAATACGAGGACATCCGATTGGACAGTATACCGGAATCGAGAGGTTACAGTTACGAGGTATTCGCTGAGTGTCCGCATCCAGAGAATTCAAGGATATTTTGGCAAAAAGTGAAGGATAGGAAAAAGTTGACTGAGGATGAGGAAAAGATTCTTGACTGGTGGAAATCCAACGGTGAGGCGTATAAAAGGATGTCTGAGCAGCATACACGATATGAAAAGAGGGTTCTGGGTTTGAAAGCACTCTATGATAGGAATTTAATGTCTATGTTGTGGTCAAAACGTCGTCCTGTAAAAGGTGATCTTTTTGCATTCCCCTATAAAGAAGCTATGTTTGAGTTTGAGAAGGAGTGGATAAGAAGGGGCTTGGAACGCAACAATGGGAACAAAACGAAAACAGCCAGAGAGATGGGTATAAGTGTCGAAACTTTTCGCCAAAAACTGAAAAAACCTAACTTGTAACCCTTCCTTTTTCAAATACCCCCAAGAAAAGTTGGCACTACCCCCAAGAAAACTTGGGGGTTTTCGTTTTAGCTCTCGAATTCCCACCAATGCCTACAACAAGGCGATTAATATAACTCTTTTATTGAGTTGCGGTTAGCTACTTCCGTTCAAATCCAAAGACTTTCGGCATACCTCTTGCAATAGAGAAACCTCAAAATGATCGTGAATTGAGAGGATGAGAGATGAAGGAAAAAGAGATGAACCAATACGAAACGACTGATCTTGCCTTGGCAGCTTTTTTAGTCGAGTCCAGGTATGCAATCTTTGTGGACATCGGAAAAAACGATAAGCGTAAAAAGACTTTTGTGTTTAATCCTGGTCCTCCAACGCACGCCATATTGGGATTTTATGATGGATCGGCAAAAGTTTCAGCTAAAAGACTGATTGAGGCATATGAGAACCTAAATAAGGCTACGTACGTATTCGAATCAGATTCAGGCTAACGATCATAAAACGCGACACAATCTTCCCCATCTTTGAGAAACATTCGAATTAGAAATGAGGAGGTTAAAAATGCGGAAGGCGGGATTTGAACCCGCATGGCTTGCGCCGCCACCCCCTCAAGATGGTGTGTCTGCCAATTCCACCACTTCCGCAGTCGGGGCGGACAGCCGGGAAGGCTATCCCCACAGCAAGAGAGGTGACCATGGATCGTCACCTCAAAAGCACCGTTCTTCGAAAGCCACGAACTCTCGTCAGAAGCCTATTTTCCGCCGCCAGCCGGTGGAGTCTGGGACTGCTGGGAAGGAGCCTGAGGCGTACCCTGTTGTGCCGTGCCAGGGACGCTTGTCGCGGGCGCAGATCCTTGGGTGGCCCTCTTCTGTGCCTCTCTCTGGACCCCGCTGGACGTCGCTCCGGCTCTACTTCCGCCTGTGGGAGCAAGGAAACTCAGCACAATACAGCTTAGGAAAAAGGCAATAGCCAGCACCGTAGTCGCCTTGGACAAGAAGGTTGCGGCTCCTCTTCCGCCAAACACTGCTCCGGTGATACCCGAGCCTCCAAAGGCTCCGGCCAAACCTTCACCCTTGGCGGACTGCATCAGAACCACCATGACGAGGGCTATGCAGATGATCACGTGCAGCATAGTCAATAATGTTATCAAGAACACCTCCTAAAAGCAGTTAGAGTCCGAATTCCAAGTTCAGTTCAACGGTATCGATGTTCGTATGGTCTATCGTTGCTCGATGTCCGAAGCTCGAGATAGTCTGCTTCGCATTGGGTGGCAAAGCGAACAACTACTTGACAGCACTCCTCACGATGGCCTCAAACGATCCGGCGTCCAGACTGGCGCCTCCCACCAATGCTCCGTCGATGTCAGACATTCTGAGCAATTCCCTGGCGTTGTCCGGCTTGACCGATCCTCCGTACAGGATATTGATTTTCTCGGCAGACTCCTTGCCGAATTCAGCCGACAGAAGCTGTCTTATAAAGAGATGAACTTCATTCGCCTGTTGAGGTGTGGCGGTCCTGCCGGTCCCGATGGCCCATACCGGCTCGTAGGCGACTACAGTCTTCTCGGCCTCGTGAAGCTGCAAATCCTCAAAAGCTCCTTTCACCTGGATTTCGATTACTTCCTCAGTTTTATTTGCCTCTCTTTCGTCCAACTTCTCACCCACACAGATGATAGGGGAGAGGTTGAATTTCAAGGCAGATTTTACTTTCAAGTTCACGGAGTGATCAGTTTCAAAAAAAAGGTTCCGTCGCTCCGAATGCCCAATGATAACATATTTACACCCAGCTGTCAACAGCATAGTAGGGGAGACCTCGCCGGTAAACGCCCCTTTCTCTTCCCAGTGCATATTTTGAGCACCCAACAAAATCTGGGAATTTTCCAGCGCTCTTTTAACAGCAGATAGAGCGGTGAATGGAGGACAAACTATCACCTTCACTCCCATTACATCTTTTAACCTTTGTTTCAAGTCCGACACAAGATGGAGAGCTTCGTCTTCAGTTTTGTACATCTTCCAGTTGCCGGCAATTATTGGGATTCGCATATTTTGTCCACCGTCCACGGTCGACTGTCCGCCGCTAAATATGGGTTTCATTGTTTCAACTATCAGGAACTACTTCATTTATTTGTCAAAGCCGCTACACCAGGGAGAGTCTTCCCTTCCAGAAACTCAAGCGAGGCTCCGCCCCCGGTGGAAATATGAGACAACTTTCCCTCCAAACCAGCTTGGGCCACGGCCGCGGCTGAGTCTCCTCCGCCCACAATGGTGATTGCACCTTTCTGGGTGATTTTGGCAAGCTCTTCGGCAATCTTTATGGTCCCAACGGCGAACTTCCTTACTTCGAAAACTCCCATGGGGCCGTTCCACACTACCGTTTTCGCTTTGTCCAGCTCCTGGGAGAACTTCGCAAGAGTCATTGGCCCGATGTCCAATCCCTGCATGTCAGCGGGTATGGCGTCTTTCCCCACCACATGAAAAGAGGCATCCTCTTTCGCTTCCGGCGCTACCACGAAATCATCAGGGAGCATGAAGTTGACGTTCTTTTGGCTAACCTTTTTCAGTATATCTTTTGCGAGGTCGATCTTGTCGGATTCCAGAAGAGACTTGCCGATTTCCTTGCCCATGCTTTTATAGAACGTGAAAGCCATCCCGCCGCCGATCAAAAGCGCATCCACCTTGTCCATTAAGTTTGTGATCACGTCAATCTTGCCTGATATCTTGGCTCCGCCTAAGATTGCGACAAATGGTCGTTTTGGGTTGGTCAGAGCCATGCCCAGATATTTCAATTCCTTTTGCATCAGGTATCCGGCGGCGCACTGCTTGAAATACTTGGTGACACCTTCGGTAGAGGCGTGCGCCCTGTGCGCCGTGCCAAAAGCGTCGTTGACGTAGACATCGCCTAATCCGGCAAGCTTCCTGGCAAACTCCGGATCGTTCTTTTCTTCTTCAGGATAGAATCTCAAGTTTTCCAAAAGTAGACACTCGCCTAATTTCAGTTCCGAAACCGCCTTTTCGACCTCGGGACCGATGCAATCATCGACGAACTTCACCGGCTGACCCAGAAGCTTTTCCAATCTTTTTGCCACCGGCGCTAAACTCAACTCCGGCGTCTTTCCCTTTGGTCTCCCCAGGTGCGACATCAAAATGGCTTTTCCTCCATCTTGGAGAATCTTCTTAATGGTGGGGAGGGACTCAACAATGCGTCTGTCGTCAGTAACTTCTCCTTTTTTGTCCAAAGGCACGTTGAAATCAACCCGAACGAGAACCTTCTTGTCTTTCAGTTTCAAATCGTCGATGGTTAACTTTTCCATGTTTCCTCCATGAGTCACGTAGGTTGGGCTGGTGCATGCCTGCCCGACAAGACGGATTCAATGTCGGGTAGCTCTCCTCCCAAAGGCTGGATCGCAACCCAACCTACAAGAGTATAAGACTGATAAGCAAAATTGCAAGAGCCACAACGCCTCATACAAGCTGAAGCTTCCCTATTTCGCCATCAGTTCCAGCATCTCCACCATTCTCACCGAGAAGCCCCATTCGTTGTCATACCAGGCGAAGACCTTGGCCAAGTTTTTGCCCATAACCATGGTGGAGAGACCGTCGAAAACGGATGAATAGGGATTGTGAATGACGTCTGTAGAGACGATAGGCTCTTCGGTGTACTGCAGTATACCCTTCATTTTTCCCGAAGCGGCCTCTTTCATGGCATGGTTAATATCCTGGGCGGTTACCTCCTTGGAAAGCTCACAGGTGAAGTCAACGATGGAGCCGGTAGTAACCGGAACTCTCAGAGCCACACCATCCAGTTTTCCCTGCAATTCCGGCATAACCAAAGACAGTGCCTTTGCCGCTCCGGTGGAAGTGGGGATGATGTTAACCCCGGCGGCTCGTGCCCTTCTTAGGTCCTTATGCGGCTGATCCAGTATTTTCTGGTCATTGGTATAGGCGTGGATAGTCGTCATGAAACCTCGCACAAGGCCAAAACTGTCATGTAACACTTTGACAACTGGTGCTAAGCAATTAGTGGTGCAAGAACCGATAGATAAAACGTCGGCTTTGGGATCGAATTTCTCCTGGTTGACACCCAAGACTATAGTAAGCACCGGAACGTCTGATTTCTTCGCAGGCGCAGAGATCAACACCTTTTTGGCCCCTGCAGCGACGTGTTTCTTGGCATCTGCGCCCGTGGTGAACTTTCCCGTGGACTCGACCACCAGCTCTACCCCCAGCTTTTTCCAAGGGAGACTAGCCGGATCTTTTTCCGCAAGGACCTCGATCTTTTTTCCGTCGACCACTATGAAGTTGCCTTCGGCCTTGATGTCGGATTTAAGAACCCCATGCACCGAATCATACTTCAGAAGGTGAGCCAGCGTCTTAGCATCCGTGATGTCGTTGACCGCAACGATATCCAGCTTGGGATTGCCCATGGCGGCTCGATACACCAGCCTACCGATTCTTCCGAAGCCGCTTATGCCAACTTTTACTGCCATCGGTTCCTCCTTTGTGGCAACATTGAGAAATTATACTAAGCGTTTGTCGTCTGACACCAAATTGTCTTCAACGGTGCAAGAATATAAAAGAAACCCCTCTTTCATGCAAATGAATTCTCTGCGGGTAACTTGCAGAAATCTGAAGTCTTCTATTTCAAGGATACTTATACGAAATTTCCTTGTACTTCGGGTTGAAGAAAACCGTCGTCCTCTTATGCTAGAAGTGCCCTGTCGATTTTTCTGAAGGGAAACGCGCTAGATTTTCTTCAGGATATAGATAACACCTAAAGTCACTTCCGGACCGCTGTAGTCTCTTAGCCCACCGACATCCTGGTTGAATTTCACGCCTCGATATTTGCAGTCTGCCGCGATCACCAGGCGTCGACTTAACTCAAAGTCCAGTCCTCCGCCTGCTTGCCACCCAAGAGTGGCATGGGTGCTGGTGCCGGTTTCCACAAAAAGCTGGGACCCGGCATATTCACCGAGCCGCAAGTCCTCAATGCCAGAAATAAATCCGATGCCTGAATCTAAGTAAGGTTGCCATCTCGATTTCTTCACGGCGTAAAGGGGGTAGAACTTCAGTTGTACCGAGACCGGGTAGATGGTCACTCTTTTGAAAAAATATCCTTGGGTTACTGTATATCGAGTCTCCCCACGGTAATAACTGCCCAGGGAGAATTCTAAGCCGAATCCCTTCTTCAGGCCGGTGAAGATTACCAATTCTCCATAAGGCGCCGTGACCTTACTCAGGATCTCTTGATCGGGAGTAACGGGGATGTGCTTTGCCTGGACGGCGCTCCAGAATCCCATGCGCAGCCCGATGGACTGGGTCGAGCTTAGATCTGTAGCCAGACAGTTGCCAGCCAAGACGGTGGTCCACAGGAATAGGCAGATGATTATGAGTGTTTTCATGGGAAAGAACTCAGCAAAAGGATAAGGTTGAACAGACGAATCCACAATCGTGGATTGCTGATGGGTTTTCCATGACAAATGGGGATGGCCGAACGATGGCGTCATCCAAAGAATACTTCGGCGATTTCATAAAGATCATCGTCGATGCGCTTCACTTTAGAGGTGACTTCCTTTAATTCGACAGCCACGATCTGGTTGCCCTTTAAGCTTACCATCTTTCCGAATTTCTTCTGATGCACGAAGTCAACCGCTGCGATGCCGAAGCGGGTTCCCAGCATGCGGTCGAAGGCAGTGGGTGTGCCGCCTCTTTGGACGTAGCCTAAGATGACGAAGCGGGCTTCAAATCCCGTTCTCTCTTCGATCTCCGCAGCCAGCACTTTTCCTATGCCGCCTAGTCTGACGTGACCAAAAGCGTCCAGCTTCTCGTCCTGCAGCACCAGGACTTCTTCTTTTTTGTCTTTCCCTTGAGTAGCGATCTTGGCCCCTTCCGCCACCACGACCACGCTGAAGTTTCGTCCCCGGGCATGGCGTTTGCAGATGGCATCGCATACTTTGTCCAAATTTACAGGTTTTTCGGGAATGAGAATGAAATCCGCTCCTCCGGCGATACCAGCCTCGATGGCGATCCAGCCGGTGTGCCTTCCCATCACTTCCACCACCATGACTCTGTTGTGGGATTCGGCAGTGGTGTGGACCCGGTCGATAGCGTCCATGGCTATGTTGACCGCGGTGTCAAAACCAAACGTGTAGTCGGTTCCCCAGATATCGTTGTCGATGGTCTTGGGAACTCCCACCACTTCAACTCCCTCTTCGTGGAGTTTGGCGGCCACACTGAGAGTATCTTCGCCACCCACAGCGATGATGGCAGAGAGGCCTAAGGATTTCTTCTTCTCGACGATCCTTTGCACACCATCCTTCTCTTTGAACGGATTTGTCCGGGAGGTTTTCAGTATGGTGCCCCCCCGATGAATTATCCCTGATACCTTGTCTAAGTTCAGCTCCTCGGTCAACCCATATTCCATCAATCCTCGCCATCCCTGGAGTATCCCCAACACTTGGTAGTCGTACTTCAGTATGGATTTTCTTACCACCGCCCGGATCACCGCATTTAGGCCGGGACAATCGCCGCCGCCAGTCAAGATCCCAATCTTGTTGCTCATGCTTCTTCACCTCGCTTTTGTCTGGATGTCTTTGGCTAAACCCCGCTTCCCCCATTCACATGTTATTGTCGTCAACTCCGTTACCGGCCTTCACTCCTTTCCGTGCGATAAATCCAAGGTCTAACATTATACGAAAGCTAAAAGCAATTCTTCATGTCGGTTGGACCGACTTAAGATTGCTCAAAACCATGTTCAACTCCGGTAGGCGTCTTATAGTGAAATGGGGAAGAATCTGTTCACTGGAAACGGAATCCGGGTTGAAATGCACAGATAACATACCTGCGCTTTTGGCTCCCAGCACGTCCAACTCGAGGGTATCTCCTACATGCAAGGAGTTTTCTGGCCGGCTTCCGAGCTGGCTTAGAGTGCAAAGAAAAATCCGGGAATCAGGCTTCCTGACCCGCATTTCATCGGAGAAAGAGGCACACTCGAAATAGCTCATCAGGTCTAATCGCTCCAACAGAATCCTTATCGTTTTTCCGGGCGTCCTGCCGGTGTTGCAAATCAATCCAACCTTGTAGTCTTGTCTCTTCACCTTTTCCAGTGTTTCCTTGGCACCTTCTATTACTACCGGTGGATCGTCCAGGATAGGGGAGACGAAGGCTTCCACTAATCGTGACGTCGAATCCTGGGAGATGGTTGTGCGTTGCCCGGCATCCAAAGAGTCAAACATGATTTTCAGTTGCTCTTCAGTAGATAGATCCAGGTTCAGGTCCCAGATCTCCTTGCATTTCTCGAATCCCTTATCGTAAGCGCGGGCTAAGCTGTCAAAATCGGAATTCAGGCCGGCTTGTGCCAGGATCCCCAATATTGCTTCCACCCTCCTTTGCTTGTATCTGTGATCATCCAAGGGACGATTGGAGATCAGAGTGTTCCACAGGTCGAACGTTATAGTGTCAATCACTTAGAAACCCTTTCCCGATCAATTCTTTGGCTTTGCCAAATGCAATTGCCCGGTGACTGATTTTGTTCTTCTCCCCAAGAGATAGCTGGGCAAAGGTCTTGTCCAACTGTAGCAGATAGAAGACCGGATCATAGCCAAATCCATTTTCTCCTTCTTCTTTAAGGGATATTTTTCCTTCCACCTCCCCCCGCACGGTCACCATATGATCGAGGTCCTCTGCCACAGCCACGACACAGACGAACCGAGCCCCTCTTCTTTCCCAGGGGACGTTTTTCATCAGGGCGAGCAGTTTTCGGTTGTTGTCCTGGTAGCTGCAATGCTCGCTGGCGAACCGCGAGGAGAACACTCCGGGCGCCCCGCCTAAAGCATCGACCTCGAGACCGGAGTCGTCCGCCAGCGAGGGCAAGCCGGTGAATCGACACATGCACTCGGCTTTCAAGACTGCATTCTCCTCCAGTGTCTCTCCAGTCTCCTCAACCTGAGGAAAACCGGGAAAATCCTCCAGAGTCAAAAGCTCCGCCGAAACTCCGGACAGGATGACTTTTATCTCTTGAATCTTGTGCTGGTTGTTGGTCGCAAGAACGATCTTCATGCTTCCTCAGTCTGGTCGGGCGTTGATTTACCAGTACTTGTCTATGTCGATCCTTTTTACTTTCTCTATTTTTGCCCTTAGAAATCTCTGTCCTACTTCAATGAACCTGTCCGGCACGTCTGAAACGTAAAACATGCGAAAAGCTTTTCCGTCAGTTGTTCTGAGCAATTGGTGTTGGCTGAGGAAGTCTCTTACCTTCTTGGCTACCTCGTCTGCCGAATCGATCAGTCTCACCTTTCCTCCCATGGTCTTAGAGATGACGTTCTTCAATAAGGGGTAATGAGTGCACCCCAAAACCAACGTGTCCACTCCCTTTTTGACCAGAGGGGAAAGATATTCTTCAGAGATTAGACGGGTCGCTCTCTTATTGACATAACCCTCCTCAGCTAGGGAAACAAAGAGCGGACACGGAAGGGAGTAGACTTTCAATTGGGAGTTTAGCTGCCTAATGGCATTCTGGTAAGCACGGGAGTGGATCGTTCCCACCGTTCCAATGACCCCGATCTTCCCGTTTTTGGTTGCGCCAGCTGCAGCGGAGGCGCCTGGTTCCACCACGCCAATCAAAGGCACTTGGTACCGCCTTCTTAATGGCTCCAGGGCCAGAGAGGAGGCGGTATTGCATGCTACCACGATGAACTTGACCTTCTGGCTTAGAAGAAAATTGGCATCCTGGAATGAGAATTTCCTGATGATCTCTTTGGATCTGGGTCCGTACGGGAACCTGGCCGTGTCGCCGAAATAGACTACATTTTCGTTAGGCAGAAGCTCGAAAATCCTTTTGGCTACGGTCAGACCCCCGAGGCCCGAGTCAAAAATCCCTATGGGATTTAGATTACCCTGGCTCGACTTGGATTTCTTGCGGGTCGTGATCATTTTCATTATTCGGTGATCTACCTATTTGGCAGACCAGAGACTTCACAGGCGCGGAATGGCATCATCCGTTCTCACTGTGCCGGCTCGTACTTCTTTTTGAACTCCCGGATGCTCTCGTATATCGCCCGGGCAATCTTCTCCCGAAATGAACTCTTCTTCAGAAGAGCCTCCTCCTGGCGGTTGGAGATGAAGCCAGCCTCCACCAGAACGGCCGGCATGTATGCCTGGTTCAGCACCCTGAATCCGGCCTGATTAACCCCGCGGTCAGGAATGTCAAGCTCGGTTTTCAGGTGTTTCCGAATCGCAGCCGCCAGATCCGACGACTCCAAAAGAAACTCGCTTTGCACCAGATCCATGAGGATGAAGTCCAAATCCCCCCGGTTCTGGCTTAGGGTGTCCGCACGTTCGAATCGTATGGCTGAGTTCTCCAGGGCGGCGACGGCACGAGCCTCGTCATTCTTGGCTGCGGAGAGAAAAAAAACCTCGAATCCCTGAGCATCCTTCTTCTTGGAAGCATTGGTATGAATGCTTATGAAAAGATCGGCGCCTTTTTGATTGGCAATCTTAGCTCTCTCCTCCAAAGGCACTAATTCATCCTTGTCTCTGGTTAGAATGATTCTGACTCCCTTTTCTTTTTGCAAGAGACTCTCCAGCCTCAATGCCATGTCCAAGGTCACTTCCTTTTCCACCAGCCCATTACTTCCCACTGCGCCGGAATCCTCTCCACCATGACCCGGATCTATGACAATGATATCAATGGGTTTGTTTAGGGGATCCTTAAGCTCGTTAGACAGTTCGGACGAGGAAGATTCGGCTGTATCGGCGAGTGAAGAAGAGTGCCCCGTGGATACCTGAATTCGATCGGGATCAGCTTTCAACTCATGAGTGAAGCTGACAACGGAAGAGTGATTCGAGAGAATCTGATGTTCATCCGGGTGCAACACTGCACTCTTCGAGGATTGATCCCCACCGATTTCTGCCTGCAGAATCGAGGGTAGCTGGTTCCCACGGATGAATTCCATGTTCTGCATGTTTGGGGCATCGATATCACTTCCTTCGGCATCATGGAGCACCGAGACAAAAGGATAACCGACAGCAGCAAAAACGAGGGTCGCGACCAAGAAGAGGGCACAGACTATGGTGAAGGTAACTTGTTTTTTCATAATTCGACGATCATCCCCTGGAATCCGGATTCTAAGGTCAAGACCTTAGTCTTAACTGGAACTGTTGTTAGCACGGATGTAGCTCGGCAGGTGTAACGTCCCAAGGATTTAGTGCTGGCGCTCCTTAAGGATGCGACGCATCTCCCTTTGGACATCCCTGTCCTTTATGTCCTTTCGCCTGTCGAACAGCTTTTTTCCTATGGCCAGAGCCAATTCCACTTTGGCCACTTTGCCTTTGAAATAAACCTTCAATGGAACCAAGGTGAACCCCCTCTCAACCGTCTTCCCCAGAAGCCTTTTGATTTCTCTGGCATGCATCAAAAGCTTTCTGGAGCGAGTAGGATCGTGGTTGAATCGGCTGGCCTGATCGTAGGGACTGATGTGCATGTGGTGAAGCAGCATCTCTCCTTTTTCCACTGCAGCATAGCTATCCATCAAATTGACCTTCCCCTCCCGCAGCGATTTCACCTCAGTTCCCACCAGCGCAATTCCCGCCTCGTAGCTTTCTATGACGTGGTACAGATGATGCGCCTTTCGGTTGGTGGCGACTACCCGGATTTGTGGCTTGTCCTTCGGCATACCCGGAGAATATATTACGGGTGAAATGTCCCGGCAAGAGAAATTTGAAATAATGCTTGCCCATGCTGAGAAAAGATGTTATATTCAACCCAAGCCGAAGTGGTGGAATTGGCAGACACGCTGTGTTCAGGGCGCAGTGCCCATCGGGCGTGTGGGTTCAAATCCCACCTTCGGCATTTTTTTGTCTGGTGTGTCTTGCTTTGTTTGGTCCCGGTTTCTCAAGGGTACAGATTTCCTTCGGCAGGATGGTACCTGCGGATGACCCGACGAGGTGAGGATGGGAGATAGTGCAAAAAGGAGAATAGAAACAAATGGGCCGACCCTGGTCTTTGGAGAACGAGTCGCCGAACCCACTAAATAGAAGCAAATTCGATTTGCAGATACAGGTTTTTGAGCTATATTAACAGATGGGAGTGTCGTTTTGCTTGGCGCAAGTAACGAATTAAAAGAATGACGAATGATCCTTAACCTTTCACTCACGGAGGAGAGGATGAGGAAAAGTGTGATGCTTTGTGCCGCTCTGTTTTTGGTCTCAGCGACCGCCATGACTGTTTTTGCCTTCGACGGTTGGGTTCCCTTCCAGCCATTCAGAACAGAGAGTCCTCCGGAGGTGGCGATCCTGTCTTCCACTCCGGCGGAGTTGACGCTTCAGATCAGCTTTCCGGGCATGAATGCCAGGGAGGTTGTCCGGCCAGATGGGAGAGTTTACCAGGCCTTGTCCGTCCTCGGGGGCGGAAGGACTTACAATGTCGGATGGGCAGAGCTTCCCAGCTGGGAACGCGGAATATGGAAAAAAACTTCGCCCTGAATCGGAACCTGCAAACGTGCCTAAAAGGGACTAATTCTGGGAGCAGATAGAGTTAGCTGTCTTATCCGATCATGCGGACAGGGCCTTCGTCCTGTCCTTTTTTTATCTGTTGTTAGAATACTGGGTGGTTTCCTTTGGTTGCAAAACCACTCCCCCTTATGTCTCCTTCAGGGTTAATCCTTTTCCTTCGACAATGCGACTCAGGACGAAGTGCAGGGCAACCCCTCTCCACATAGTGTATAGGAGGAAAAAGGGTGTGAGGTTTTCTAATATTCTTGGGAACCTTCAGCAACTTCATACGACTAATCTCATGGAAACAAAAAAGGAGAAGTTAAAAGGTTTTAACTATTAACTATGAACCACGAACCAATAACCAAACCGAGGAGGTGAAAAAAATGCAAAGTATATTGATCTTAGCCCTAACCCTGATGGGATGGATGGGTAACCCGAACATGGGAGGACCAGAACGACTGGCTCTCAGCTATGGTGGCGGTGGAACTTATTACCACCAGGCGAGTTTGAGTGTGTCTCAGAATTCCGGAGGACCAGAGCGTTTGCTTCTCGATTCAGATCACGGAAAGAATTTGAGGCCAGATGATCGTTTTGGGATTAGTATCCCCATCAAAGATTGATTGGGAATAAAGATGTTATGGAAGTTGGCGCTCTTATAGTCATACGGACAGGGCTTTTGCCCTGTCCTTTTTTTATCTGTTATTAGAATACTGGGTAGTTTTCTTGGGTTGCAAAACCACTCCCCCTTATGTCCCCTTCTGGGTTAATCCTTTTCTTTCGACACTGAGACTCACTTCATGCTGAGCGCATTCAGTGCGACTCAGGACGAAGTGCAGGACAACCCCTCTCCACATAGTGTATAGGAGGAAAAAGGGTGTGAGGTTTTCATATATTTTTGGGAACTTGAAGCAACTTCATACGACTAATCTTATGGAAACAAAAAAGGAGAAGTTAAAAGGTTTTAACAGCGAACCATGAACCACAAACCAATAACCAAACTGAGGAGGTAAGAAAGATGAAACAGGATGAAAAGAACTCTGGCTTTGAAATGGAGGATAAATCTGTACCCAAACCGTTTTCTTCTTCAGAACATGAGCTAAATTCGGTAATAGACTTAAGTCGATATGATGAAGGTTATTTGATGCGGTTATACAGACGTGGTTTTGTCCCTGTCCGGTTTGTTGCCCCTTTGGCAGGATGTAATTAGGAAATGCCATTCCTAGAAGGTGGCGCCTTTTTTCAGAGCCTGGGTATTGATCTCCAGTATCTCTTTCTTGGCGCGAGAGAACACCTTGGGGAGAGTATTGATCATGCTCTGAATGGACACACCGCAGAGTTAGTTTCCACCGGTGGGTCTCCTGCTCAGCCGACCTGAGCTTCCGAAATCTCCTTCGAGTTTCTCTTCGAGTTGAGGCTTACTCAGGTAGGAGTGTCTTTCCGCGATGGGACCTGCCAAATGGGGTAGGGGGAGCGAAAAGAGAGAAGGCATATCGGGGCGCAGTGCCCATCGGGCGTGTGGGTTCAGATCCCACCTTCGGCATTTGTTGGCTGTTAGTCCCTCTTAATTGCCTCCAAATCCTCGGGTCCCGATTCTTGAATTCCCAAGAGAGGAGTTTGTTATCGTGTCCTCATTCTCCTTCTTTCGATCCCTGGGGCGACTGCAAAACCACCTGTTTAGTCTTGTATAAGTAGTCGTTTCCAAAATCCTTTTTCCACGCAAACAAGCCGATCCCATGATCAGCCCTGTCCAAATCCTCGACCGTTATCTTGCCAGGTGCAAAATCCTGGGTAGAAATCAAGAAGTAAACTGTTCGTTGGGAAGCTTTGTTCATTATGGCATCTATTGATTTCTCCCAATCCTCTTCAGTAGCATAGAGGTATGGTTCCTGTCGAGGCCAAATAAACGTTAGCTTGCGATAAACGTTGGAGATGATGCAGTCGCTTGGTCCTGCGTTTTGCTTCAGGAACTTTATGCTCCCTCGATTAAGATTTCCGGGATGTTCTATGGCCGGAAATGAGCCGGTGCTTATGCCTTTGTAGATGTTTATGGTGGATACCAGCTGCGTACTCCAGAATATTCCGAGGCTCAGAATCACCATGCCCAAGAACCAATTTTTGAGCTTTCCTTGGATGGACGTCTTCCAGATGGAGGAGATAGCTGAAAAGGCCAAAAGCAGGACAAAGGGGTACACTGGGACAGTGAAACGGGAACCTATGGGGTCAATGGCAAGGGAAGAGCTGGTGACGAGTATTGTCGAAATATACAAGACTACGTAAACCATCAATCCACCGAGGGACCTAAACTCGCTCTTTTGCAGTTGAGCCGAACATATGGCTTTGATGAATAGGAATAGAAATATGACCAGGCTTATCAAAACAAAAGCCCTAGGCCAGAAAAACGGAAATTTCCAATCAAAAAACAAAGTGTATTTCCAAAACATCAGATCGAATGTAAGAAAATCATGATAGAAAGTGATGGGGAATTGCAGAAGCTGATGGGAGAAGGAATAGGGGGAGGGAAATTGCTTTTTGCCGGTCAATCCGTAGTAATGAAAACAGCCCAGGAAGTAAAGAAAAACGGGTATGCTGGCTGCAAAAATGAAAACCAGGGATTCCTTTAGTTTCTTAATTTTGGGTTTATGATTGGACAAGAACAGTATGCACAAAACACCTGTTCCTATCAGAGAGCAACCGACAAATCGGGTAATGGTTCCCAAGCCGGAGAGCGTGCCGCTTAAAATCAAATATCTGGTTTCTTTTCCCTCGGGAGATCTCAAAAGGCGAGCTAATACCAAGAAGAACAGAAGGGATACCATAATGTATAAGGTTTCGGACCAACAGAAGCAAAACAGAAAAATCATTGAGGCTAAGAACAGAGAAGATATCACACTAAAGTGAGCAACAAATCTCTTCCCCAGCTCTAAGCCCAAAAGATATATGGTGACAATCGAGATGATGAAGGAAAAAACGGAGACAATTCGTGCCGCGCCAAGTAGTCCCGCCAATCCCGTCGCTTTGACGGCTGCGATGCTCAGAGGATAGAGTGGTGGCCAGTAGGGATTGACGGATTCTCCCCAGCGTTGCTGAGTGAAACGGTTGGCAGTGACCAGATAACTCTCAGAATCAGCGCTTATACCCAGCCCTCCTGAGGTCATGAGACAAATCAACCCAAATGCCAATGCACCATATATCAGAGCAAAGGCGGTTTTTCCCTTGAAAATACCCATAAGTTGGCCTCTTGGACTGAAAGAGCTTGCTCGTTACGATAACTGAAATTGTTAGTATGTCAAGACACTCTTCATGGCTGGAAGATAATGGTTCCCTTGGAGTCGCCTTTCTGTTTTAAACTCTGCCAAACGACTGTGGAGATACTTTTCGTTTTATCAAAATCGGCTATTTTCGATAATCAGTGACATATCCTTCTCGGAAAGGGGATGCCCAATGCAATTCATTTATCTTCTGAAGACGATCCCGCTCCCCGCGGCGAATAAGCCAATAGGAACTCAACATGAAAAAAGGCGTCACATCACAGGATGAACGCCCTTCTTTGCTTGACGTAAGAATCTATTCCGCTCGAGGACAAGATTTCTAATAAGTCCCACCCTTATTTAGGGCATTCTCGTTCATCTCCAGCATCTCTTTTTTGGCGTGAGAAAATACCTTGGGAAGGGCACGGATCATGCTCTCCATGGAGACCGCTTGCGTGCGGTTAATAAGAGCGCCGAGCATGACCATATTGGCGCACTTAACCGTTCCGATCTCCTCGGCGATCTTGTTGGCGTCGATGGTGACGATGGTAACATCCGTCCTTTTGGGCTGGCTGGAGACCAAAGACTTGTTGATCAGGAGGAAGCCCTGAGGTTTCAAAGAAGACTCGAACTTTAGAAGGGATGGCTCGTTCATCACGATGAGCGAATCGGGAGAGGAGACCACAGGTGAGGCCACCTCGTCCGTTGACACCACTACAGAACAATTGGCAGTCCCGCCACGCATCTCTGCCCCATAAGCAGGGAAGAAGGTAACGTGCTTTCCATCCATCATACCTGAATAGGCTAAGAGTACACCGGCTGAGATTATTCCCTGACCGCCGAATCCTGACATTATCACACCCTGATACATCTTTCCTCCGTCTCGGTTATCGTCCACAGCCGACCGTCCGCTGGTATGCGCCGTGTGGTGCACACCCCCGTCCGTAGCAAAAAGGTCCTAAGCTTGTTTCGTCAAATCCAACGTTCGGCTAAAGCCGAACACTCCGAGATCCCGATTCTTGACCCTTACTTCTTTGCTTCTTCCGGAGCCTTGTACACTCCCAAAGGATAATAGGGGATAAGCTCATCCTTCACCTTCTGGATGGCTTGAAGTGGTGTCAAGGCCCAGTCGGTGGGGCATTGGGACACAACTTCAACCAAAGAGAAGCCCAAGCCGTCGATCTGCACCTGGAAGGCTTTTTTGATGGCTTTCTTGGCCTTCACCACGTTGGCCGGAGTGTTCACTGCCACTCTCTCCAAATAGACCGGGCCCTGCAGAGCAGAAAGAAGCTCACACACTCTTATGGGGTTTCCTGCCACCTTGGGGTCTCGTCCGAATGGTGAGGTGGTGGATCTCATGCCCGGCAAGGTGGTGGGAGCCATCTGGCCGCCGGTCATCCCGTAAATGGCGTTGTTCACGAAGATGATGGTGATATTCTCGGACCGCGCCGCGCTGTGTACGGTTTCCGCCATGCCGATGGAGGCTAAGTCGCCGTCCCCCTGATAGCTGAAGACGATGCAGTCGGGCTTCACCCTTTTCATTCCGGTGGCCACTGCCGGACCCCTGCCGTGAGCGGGTTGAATCATGTCGCAGTTGAAGTATTCGTCGGCAAACACCGAGCAGCCGACCGGAGCGATGCCGATGGTTCTCTCTCTGATTTTCAGCTCCTCCAAAGCCTCGGCCACCAACCGATGAATCACCCCGTGCCCGCAGCCCGGACAATACCGCATAGGGATGTCGGTCAATCCTTTGGTTCTTTCAAAGACTTTCTTTTCCATAGTTAATTAGGCAAGTTTAAGAGTTCAAAGGTTCAAAAGCTCAACGATTCAAAGTACATCGTAGATCACTTTCCTTGAATCTTTCTTATCACGTCCAGCACCTCATATTCGGTCGGTATGCCGCCGGCTGGTCTCCCATGAAGGAATACCTGCGCCTTTCCTTCTATTGCCAGCCTAACGTCCTCGACCATCTGTCCGACGCTCATCTCCACCACTAGGATTTTCTTTATCCTGGACGACAGGTCGTTTAAGGCCTTCATGGGAAACGGCCAGAGGGTGATGGGTCTGAGCAATCCGATTCGAAGGCCGTCTTTTCTTCCCAAGGACATCGCCGCTTTGGAGATTCGGGAGCAGGTGCCGTAGGCTACGATCAAAATCTCTGCATCATCCACCATGGCGGTTTCGTATCTCACCTCATTTTTCTCAACCTTATTGTAGTTCTCTACAAGCTTCCACACGTGTTTTTCCATGAAGCCGGGCTTTAGGTCATATGATCTTACCACCCTCCTAGGCCTTCCATCCTGCTTGCCCAAAGCCCATTCTTTGGGGGGCAGTTTAATCGGGTCTATGGGTTCAAAGTCGAACTCAATCGGCTCCATCATCTGGCCCAAGAGTCCGTCAGCCAAGATCATGGTCACCATCCGGTATTTCTCGGCGATTTCATAGCACAGGCGGGGGAAGTTCCCCATCTCGGTGACTGAATTGGGCGCCATCACGAAAACCCGGTAATCGCCGTGACCACCGCCTCGTGTGGCCTGAAAGTAGTCTCCCTGGGAAGGTGCTATGTTTCCCAAGCCCGGTCCTCCCCGCACCACATTGGAATAGAATATGGGAAGCTCGGCGCTGGCAGTGTAGGAGATACCCTCCTGTTTTAAGCTTATGCCGGGACCGGAGGAGGAAGTCATCACCCGGGTTCCGCAGGCAGAGGCGCCAAACAGCATGTTTATTGCCGCTACCTCGCTTTCCGCCTGGATGAACGTGCCTCCCATCTCCGGCAATCTCCACGACATGTACTCCGGAACCTCGTTTTGGGGAGTGATGGGGTAGCCGGCAAAGAAGCGGCATCCAGCCCGGACAGCTCCCTCTGCCAGGGCCTCGTTACCTTTCATCAAAGTTCTTTCGCCCATGAAATCAACTCCTTAAAGATCAGTCTGGAGTCTTGAGTTGGTGGAATGCTATTCTTAAGACTCGCCACTCCCGACCTACAGCTATTTGTATACTTCAATGGCCACGTCAGGACAGACAAAAGCGCACAGCATGCACCCAGTGCAGGCTTCCGGTTTGGCCATGCAGGCCGGATGGAAGCCGGTTGAGCTGAAATGCTTAGCCAGCCCAATCACGTCATGAGGACATGCCACGATGCACAGTTCGCAAGCCTTGCACCTTTTTTCATCCACTTCGATCTTTGGCATAAGAAACCACTCCCGGTCACTCGATAAGAGAGCCATTCTTGAGCCGCGAAAGCACTGCGGCGAAGCATTTCACCTAAATTTACGAAATCTCATTTTCAAAAGCAAGAGAAATTGTGACTTTTTTCACAAGGTCCACGACCAGTTCTCAGCAAACCACGACATCGCGCAATGCGATGATTTTGGACTTGACGGGAATGAATTAGAGACGTATAATAGTTGCAGAGAACCAAGTAAAAAGGAAATTTCCCGGCTATTCTACCTGAGCGAATCGACGAGATTATGGCGGCTTTCTTCTTATCGTCTCAACTCAAATTCACTTGACCGGCTTTCGCTGCCCATACGGACAGCGAGACCCACCACGTACTGCGGAGTCGTCCAGATGGAAGGGCAAGTTGCTGGTTACATGACACAATCCTTAAAGGAGATCATAATGAGATTCCATTGGATAACAGTTCTATGCCTATTCGGTGCCCTGATCGTAATTCCTTATATTTCTTCGATAGCATCAAATGACTTCTATTTATACCAAGATAGCAATGGGGACGGGACCTTCGACCATCGTATCCATTTCAAGGGGGACTTGATGAAAGAACTGGCCCGGTTTCAAACCAAGTCAATCGTCGATACCTGCTGGCGCAACGTGGACATTTGGATTATCCATATTACCTGCGGGAACAGTCCGCCATGTCCTTCCGGGTATAGCTGTGACTGGACAGGCTCTACTGCCGTAGCGTTCTATTTCAATATGGCACCCTGCACTTGCTTCACCGCCGAGGCAGAGCGGTCAAGACAGGCGGGCGATGGCCCAGTATACATGGCAACGACGGATTCAAACCACTACCGGCAGATAGCTCCCTCGGCATCAGAGTTCAACGCCTTCCTAATGAGCAGTTTTCGAGTGGTGCAGGATCAAGATGAAGCCACACGATGCGACGCCTCTTTCACCATATGGGACAACATCATATGCGAGTCGAATTGGTTTTGCCCCTGGCATACGTGTGAACAGGATTCCGGTGCCTTCGTCACTGGCATGGTGACTTTGGAGCCTTTGTGTGAATGTAACTACGTCGGACCTCCTCCGGGCCCTGTTCTCTCACACTGGGGGTTGGTGTGTTTGTTGGTTTTGTTATCCGCCTCCGCCGTCTTCCTGTTCATGAAGAGGCACAGGTTTTCGGCTGCTCCTTAGGGACCACCGACCAGGTAAATCCCCAATCGGACCCGGGCGCTTGACTGCCCGTTCTCGCAGATGCGTTAATGACTGCTGCATGTTAGAGCGAAAGGTGATGATTCCGAAATCCCCCTTTTTCAAAGGGGGAGATTGTCTTTTCCCCTCTTCGGTATGAACCATAGGGTTCATACCTCTGGAAAAGAGGGGTCAGGGGAGATTTCACCACCAATCGAGAGAAACAGACGCTCCGCAGCATTGTGCCTGTGGAGTCCGCCGAATCGAAGGCAAACTTGGTTACCAGACAAAAAAACGCCCGCCGGGTCAAGGTACCTGGCGGGCACAAATGAACTCCCACTCGTGTGGAGTGCGTCTACTTGTAAAACTCGTCGTGATTGCACTTGCAGACGTGGACGTGTCTTTCCTTGAACTTCCAGAAGCCTGAGTCTGACTTCACGCAATCGACATAGAGCAGCGCTTCAAGTGCTCCTCCGCACTTGGGGCAGTAGTTCACGTGTCTTTCTCTTTTCACTTTTTCCGCGAATGTAGTAAGTTTCCGAGGCATGAATTATTCTCCTTCAGGTTTTGAATTGACCCCACTCCGTATACTTCAACCACTTCATTCTCTTCTTTTGGGGCCGTGTCAGCGTCGCACAGTCTGAATTTACTATGAAAACGCAATTTTGCAAGATTTTTTTTGAACTAATACACTCAATCATCGAAAATTCGGAAGGGAGGCGGGGGATCAGAGGGCGCTCATCTGCCCAGGAAGAATACGCCAATCAGTATTAGGCCGATTCCTATCCATTTGAAGGTCGAGAACGGTTCGGCAAAAATCTGCCAGGAAAAAAGGACGATGAGAACGTAGCCTAAGCCCATCATCAGCGGATAAGCATACGAGACGTTCACCCTGGACAGGACTACCATGTACATGGCCACGCTAGAGACGTATGAAAAAAGCCCCAAGATCACGAAAGGGGTGGTGAAGATCTTGGAGAAGTTCGCCACCAGCTGACTTACCGAGATGCCCCCGATTCTGTTCATCCCGGCTTTCAAAAACAGATGGCCGCAAACGTTCAATATGATTGCCGCAAACATCAAAATCGTGCTGGACATGTCAAACTCCCGTAAGCGTCCATGCTAATCTACGATAATCGTTGTCCATGTCAACACAAAACTATCCGGGGTTTGCGTCCACTGATGCGGTATGGTTAATTATTCCAGAATTCATCCCAGGCATTGAGATCATATTTCAGGAGCCTTAGTTTCAAAAGATAATGAGCTCCAGGGTTACTCCAAATCATCCCCCACTTCTTAAATCTCCGTCCCACCACCAACTCTATGTTCTTCTCTATTGCTCCACTACCAACTTTATCCGCCATCTCCCCCTTCAATCCCTGGTTTCCATAAAACCCCTCTTCGTTGTGCCTCAGATACCCTAAAAGCTTGTCTATCTCCTCTCGTTCTTCGGTCAAACTGTTTATCTTGCTCTCCAAAAGTTTCACCAGAGTAGCTCCCCTCCCCTCATATAACCGTCTAATCAATGACCTATCTCTGAAAGGCTACCGTGTCAAGACATTTTTCTTCTTAGCTAAAGGTTTTGATTTTGGTTTTTTCCCAACTATCTCTTCGTCCTCCCCATAAGGGGGAACACTATTTTAATCTCTTCGG
>JBAVQU010000047.1:0-174459 GCA_049694315.1 Candidatus Zixiibacteriota bacterium | reverse complement strand
ATCATTCCCTCTCCCCTTGTGGGAGAGGGATTAAGGCAGAGGGGGAGTTCGTAGGGGCAATTCATGAATTGCCCCTACAGCTTCCCTCCCTGAAATCGAAGATCCGTCGGAAGGGAGGGTTAGGGTGGATCAAACCACCACCAAAGTTGTAGGGACAGCCCTTGTGGCTGTCCATTTTAAGAGCGGACAGGGACCCCGCCTTGGCGGGATTTCGCTATCTCAACCAGCCCTGTCCCTACAATTCATTTGGTGAATATCATCTTCAATGCTACGAGAAGCAATGCTACTCCGAAGATCTTCTGCAAAACTATGTTGGTCAAATTAGTTGCTATCTTGGCACCAAACCAGCTGCCAAAAATGAAACCCAGGCAGACAAAGGCGGCAATTCTTAAGTCCACATACCCACCCTTGTAATAGGTCCATGCAGCCAGGACTCCGATTGGCGGAACCATCAAAGCCAACGTTGTGCCCTGGGCTTGATGCTGGGAAAGCCCAAACAAAAAGACTAAAGCAGGCACAATGATTATCCCGCCGCCGATGCCGATCACTCCGCTCAATACTCCCGCGATCAATCCCAAAAGTAGGTAAAGTAGAATGTTGCTCATATTTTGCATTCTCCTTTCTGCTGCTGGCGGATGCTGTCATCCGCCAGAAGGTTTTTGTCGAGGATGATAATACATATGAGCCCGCTACAGACAATGAAACCTTAATTTTCTTAAGACACGGACAGGGACAAGCCACGCGAACATGGGATTACTTTGTGAATGCACCATACCAAACTCTATAGTCCTCTTTGCCGGTGCAACCAATATCATAACATTCCCTCTTCTCTATAATTTGGAAGAGTCGTGTAGCATCATCAAACATTTGCTCTGTAAAAAGATGAACATGTGGCAATCCTTTCTCCGGTTCTCCAGATAATACAGCAAGCACTAATATCCCGGACGACTGCAACACACGATGAATTTCGTTCATTACTTCAGCAATATCGTTTTCTTTTGTTTCCCCCGTGAATTCATGTAAAAGCCCGAAACAATATACACCTTCAAAAGACGCATTGAGAAAAGGAAGATTTCTTGCGTCTGCTTTCAGCAACGTCAACTCTTTTCGTCTGTTCTTCCTGACACGATTAGCAATCATTAATCCAGACTCAGCTAAGTCCACGCCTACCACACGAAACCCATTTTCTACCAAATGGAAGGAATCTCTTCCTACACCACATCCCAGATCGAGAATAGTTCGTTTGTTATATCTTGAAAATACTTCCACAGCATTGCGCGCACAATAGGACGGCGAAGCCGATAAAACCCTTTCGTCTTCTTCATAAAAATGTTGCCATCTAGTCATATTAGTAACCTGTCACCTAATGTCCATGCCTCTCGAATACTGTTCTGACAAGAACACAGTTCCAATAATATCTCACTTTCGTAAGAATTAGCTACCTCTTCTCTTAACTACCAGTTCTTTACCGCCTCTATAAAAATCACTTTGCTCCTGGCGGATGTTATCATCCGCCAGAAGGTTTTTGTCGAGGATGCTTGCCAGCCATGGATAACATCCTCGACGAGCAATATAAAACATTTTATCGCACCTTGCCCCTCGAGAGCGACGCAAATATCCCACCGAAACAAAGGACGGCGAAGATGATGAAGGCGGATTTCACACTCTGGTTTTTGTAGGGACAGCCCTCGCTTGCACTGAGTTCAACACGAAGTGTGGCTGTCCGCTATGGATTACGGGCGGGGACAAGCCCCGCCCCTACGCGAAACTTCATCGCACTTTACCCCTCGAAAGAGACGCAAATATACCACCAAAACATAAAACAGCAAATATTATAAAGGCAGTTTTTGCGCTGGTTAAGAAAGCGGGATAGTTTTCGGGTGTGATCTGTGCCCGACCGATGTAGAGGGCAAATACCAACATGGCAATGCCCATGGAAAGCATCTGGCCGGTGAGGCGCATGGTGGCCAGCGTCGCGGAGGCTACACCGTAGAATCTCTTCTCCACCGAACACATCACCGCATTGGTATTGGGAGAGGAGAATAGGGCAAAGCCGAAGCCAAGCAGAACCAAACTGAATATTATGAACGTCAAAGTGGTGGCGGGGCTTAAGAAAACCAGAAGCAGAAGCCCGATGACCGTTATGGTCATTCCGGCTGAAGCCACTATCCTCGGTTCGATCTTGTCCGAAAGCCTGCCGGCAAGAGGGGAAAATATGGCCTGCATCAAAGGCTGGGATACCAAAATCAACCCCGCATTCTCAGGGCTTAGCCCCTTGGTATACTGCAAATAAAGGCTCAAAAGAAAACCGACGGCATAGGTGGCACAATAGTTGACTAAAGCCGCCAGATTGGAGAAGGTGAAGACGACGTTGCCCATGAAAAGCTTTATATCGAAAACAGGACTCTTTATCTTCATCTCCCACCTGGCAAACACGAAAATCCCCAGGGCACCAAAAAGGATCAACCATACCGCAGAGATAGCTGGCAACACGGAGAAACCGTACATCAAAGCCACCAGCGAAAGGCCGTATATTACGGAACCGCCCAGATCGAACTTCTCACCCTTTGCATCCGCCCACTCTCCCTTCAATTTCCACAAAGTGAAAGCGATGATTACCAGCTCCAGAGGAACGTAGGAGACAAAAATGCTTCTCCAGCCCAGATTTTGCGTTAGAAATCCACCAACGAAAGGCCCCAGCGACAGTCCTGAGTAAACTGCGGCTGCGTTTATTCCTAAGGCTTTGCCTCTTTCACCGACCGGATATACCGAAGTCAAAATTGCCACGGCATTACCGAAGATCATGGCGCCCCCGATTCCCTGCAGGACCCGTAAAATGAGGAATTCAACTTCGCTGGTTGAAAACGCCAACATAACAGAGGCAGCCAGATCAAGCGTTATGCCGTATCTCAAAATCCTCTTCCTGCCGACTATGTCTGCTATTCTTCCCATGGGGACTAAAAACATGGCAGCAGCCAAAAGATAGGAGGTGGCAATCCAGCTCAAGGTGACCGCATGCATTCCGAATTCTTTTCCGATGGAGGGAAGGGCGATGTTGACGGAGGAACTCATGAGAGGGGTGAGAAAGGAGGTCAGGGTGGCGACAACTAAGGCCGCTCTCTTGTTGACCGAGTTATCACTGCTCATGCGGTCAATAATAATCGATTTTTGCGAAGGGTAAAGGGGAATCTTGTGTTTTGGATAAGCTTTGGTAGAGAGGGTTCAAAGGGTCAAGGCATGCAGGATTTGGTTTTCCTAGCCGAGGTTCCCCGGCTTCAGCGAGAAGTCGGGCTGGGCAACGCCAGTAACCTGCGCCTACAAAATCGAGATTCTGACGCACCTTCTCAGCGTAAGGGAATTAACTCATGCGCCGAGGACGGAGTGTTGGCTATGGATTACTGAGCGCAACTGCTTTGTGGACGAATTTTTTTAGGAAGACAAAAGAGATTCCGGCGCACAATAGACCGCCGATTCTGACCGTCCAGATCACCCCGATGGCTTGCCCGAAAGTCCCGGCCAACAGACTTCCTATGGGCATGGTCCCCATAAACATCATGGTGTAAAAGGCCAGCACCCTCCCTCTCAGGTGATCCGGAATGATCTCCTGTAGCAACGTGTTGCAGGTGGCCACCAGGGTGATCATGCCCCAGCCGGTTCCGACTAAAAAGAGAAGCGAGAAATACAGATTCTTGGAAAGTGAAAAAAGAAACAGCGAGATAAAGAAAACGAAAATTCCGGCCTGCATGTATCTCAGCTTCTCCTCCGCCTTTCGGGAGGCTAAGCCCAAGCCGGCGGCTATCGCTCCGATCCCGACTGCGGACATCAGAAATCCCAATCCCCGGGCACCTCCCCCCAATATGTCCCGGGCAAAGACGGGCATCAGCACCGCATAAGAAAAGCCGAAGATGCTCATGGTTGAGACCATGACGATTAAAGCCAGTACCCGTCTGTTTCCCTTGACGTAGGAGATTCCTTGTTTGAAGCTATCTAGAAAAGAAGTATTATTGGATAGAAAAACGATATCCTGCATTCTCATGAGAAAGAGACCGCCTATCACCGCCAAAAAGCTTAAGCCATTGAGGAAAAAACAGCCAGCCTCACCGACCAGACTGATCAAGATCCCGGCAACGGCGGGACCCAATATCCTGGCAGCGTTGAACATGAAAGAATTCAGCGCAATGGCATTCAAAAGGTCGTCTTTTCCTACCATCTCCTTGACAAAAGACTGTCTGGTGGGGGCATCAAAAGCGTTCACCAATCCCAAGAACAAGGCCAAAAACATCACATGCCAGACCCTTACCAGTTTGGTATAAGTAAGAAATGCCAGGATGAAAGCTAAAATCATGGCGCCGGTCTGGGTTAAGATCAGGAGCTTTCGCTTTTTGACCCGGTCAGCCAGAACACCGGCGGGCAATGAGAAGAAAAAGATGGGTAGACTGGCAAAGGCGCCGACGACTCCCAAAAGAAAGGGGGAATTGGAGAGTCTCAAAACCAACCATCCCTGAGTCATGCTCTGCATCCAGGTGCCGATCAATGAGATCATTTGCCCGAACCAGTATAGCCGGAAATTGCGGTGCCGGAGAGAGCGAAAGGTGTTTCTCACAAGCCCCGGTTTTGTTCCTGCAGATTCCGGCTCCGGACTTGTTTTAGTATCAAGCATTTTTAGAATCGGTGACGGGCATTGGTTTTCGGAACAGTCTTCAACAAAACTTCTGAATTATACGGCAGACATGGCGGGATGTAAAGACATTTTGTCGGAGAAGGAGGGGCTGAAAAGAGGACAACTTGTGTTTGTGCCGTTCCCCCTCATCCTACCCTCTCCTGCCGGGAGAGAAGGGATTTCCCCTTACCGGTTAAGGGGATCTGGCCGGAACAGGCAGAGGTATTGGGATAATCTCAGGAGTAAATCAGGCGGGACTCAAAACAGCTTGCATGGAGGCGGGATGACGGAGTCCCTTCCGGGAATTCTTGCCTCCTCGATTCCCAATTCATCACAAGCCCACAGAGCAGGGCATTTAGTCTTGCAGATTGGCCTCTTCCACAGCCAGATGCCTTTGGCCAGCTTAGCTGGACCACCTTGTCATCTCTGAAGCGTCGGGAATGTCTTCATTTTTTCCCTAGTGGCATAATATAGATGGTCTGTTCTCCTTTGGGCAGATTCAAAGCAGTTTTCACACTCTCGTCCTTGAAACCGCCCATCACCACCGTTCCTATTTTCAGAGAGACTGCCTGAAGATACACATTCTGGGCAGCGTGACCGGCTTCTAAGTACATCCAAGACGGGCTTTTCGCACGCTCCGACTGACCAGTGATCACTAGGGCGGCTGGGGCAGCCTTGATCGGGGCCTGACCGGCTGCCTCGAATAACTTGGCCTTCATGTCCCCCGGAGCCACCTTCACCAGTTCGTGACCCTGCGGTTGGTATTTGTACATTCCCATAGGCAGGTCGGTCACGTTTCCGGCAATTAGATAGACGTTCAAGAGATAGAGGGCCATGGCAGACGGGGCGGTTCGGTGGCCGGTCTTGGGATCGGTTATCCCTTGAGCGGCCCAGAGAATCTGAGACACGTCAGTTAGGGTCAATGGCTCGTCTTTGTAAGCTCTGACCGATCTTCTTTCGGACAAAGCCTTTTCTACAGACACTTCACCATCGTGTTTGGGTTCCGGCAGCTTGATGGTTTCGGTCTTGGCCTCTTTGTCTTGGGCGAATGCCTGGTCACTCTTACCGTAGAGATCGAAGAGCGCGATTACCATTGCTCCCCCGACCAAGATCAGCACCAGAGTAGACGTGAACAAGTGCATCCTCATTTTTCACTCCCTTGGTTTGTAAGGTTATTGGTTTGAACACCCAGGTTACTCCCATGCGTAGATTGTCTCGATAAATCCACCAGGAGACCGTGTCTCCTTCAAACCTTCTGATAACTGCAAATACGCTGCTGTGCAACATGGTGTGTGTCTCATTTGCGTCCGGTTATCATCTTTTGCTGACAATAGGCATACAGCGCGTCGTAAACGATGAATTCCTTCGACAAAATCTCGTGGTCATCCTTCAGCCCCAAATGCCGGAAGCCTTCAGCAATGGCCTCCAGTCCGGCAGCTTCCGGTCGGTCATAAAGATCATTAGACACGTCTGCTCCATGTACAATCTGAGCCAGAAGCTGTACAGCCGGGTCTTTGATCTGGTATTTCGCCACTGTGGCTTCAAAGCTGCACTTACCCTCGTGATGACCCAATTCAACGCCGGAGGCATCAAAAGGGATGGCCTTTTCTCGTCGCGCCACCTCCATAACCTTATCCGCCGGCGCAAATAGAAACTCTGCTTCCGGATCAACGAACTTTCTGATCAACCAGGGGCATGCCACCCGGTCAACATGCACTTTCTCACGGGTAATCCATTTCATCTTGTGTACCTCCTCATTTGGTTTTTTCGCGGGGGGTTGTCTGTGGGTTGCGCCCCCAAGCGTCCAAAGAAGACGTGTGAGTCAGATTTTGACCAGAGACCGATTTTGCCGTCTATTTGCTCTTTATGCGTGTAATCCATGAACTTTTTTCCCTCGAGATAGCCATCGACCTTCTTCCCTTACTGACCACCTTCAGTGTATACCACTGGTGCGAAGGAGTCAGAGCATTGCGCATCCATTGAACACGGGTTCGGATGTTTGTTATTTTGAACATTCTCTGTTTTTAACCCTATTGATAACTTATGCTTAATGATCGTGGTTGTGATGGCTATCTGGCCGATGCTCGTGGGTGTGAGCAAGCCCGGGGTGTGTGTGCTCATGGGTATGGGGTTCCTGAATGGCGAAAGAATGGGCATGTTGGTGATGCAAATCATCGTGTCTATGAGGGTGTGCATGCAGGGTGATTCCATGGATATGAAGATGGATATGCTTCTCACTGAGTAAGAGCGAGACGCCAATAACCATAAGCAGCGTTGCGGGAACAATTACCCATCCAAGCCAATCGTTGAATATGAAAAGAGAGGTAATGGCGCCAACAAAAGGACCTAAGCTGAAAAACGCGCCTGCTCTTGACGATCCTAATCCTTCAAGGGCTTTGATGAAAAAGACCAGACTGATACCGTAACTGAAGGTTCCCAATAATAGGGCGTATAGAATTCCCATGCCCAGCGGTATCCTCAGCCCGAAGATAACGGCGATGATGGTAGTTATCGAACCCGCAAGAAATCCCTTGATCATCGCAATCTGCACCGGGTCCTTGCCAGATATTTTCCGGGTCAGATTATTGTCCATTCCCCAACAAATCATTGCCACAATTAGCAAAAATGGGCCAATAATGGTAAATCTGCCTTTAGCCGGGTCCCAGGTCAAGAATAAGCTGGCAACGGTCATGCAAGCGACTGCCAGCCACAAACGCTTGCCGGTGTGTTCCTTAAAAATAACCGCCGCGATTAGCGCCGTGGCTGCGCCTTCCAAATTGAGAAATAGGGAAGCTGAAAAACCTGATGCAAACTTGAGACCCAACATCATGCTTATGGGCGCGATTATTCCGCCGCTGACAATCGCTCCGACGAGCCAAGGGTAATCCTTACTCTGTAGCGGCATCACGTTGGCCATTGAGCCGCTTCCTCGAATCTTTCTTATCACCGAATAGACATACAGACCGCAAAACGCCCCGAGATAGAGGAGTCCGGCCAAAACTATCGGCGATATGTTTTTAAGAAGGAGCTTGGCAAGGGGCGGGCTTATGCCGAATAGACCGGCCGATACAATTATATAGGCAAACGACCTTTTGTTCAATTAACCCACCTTTTGAAAAATAGCCGTAAACCATATCTCATCATAATGTCTGCAACTTGGTTTTTTGCGTTTCTCCCGGGCCCCAGAACGCATACGTGACAAAACCAACCGCACCTATCAGAGAGGCGGCATAGAAGGGCATTCTGGCGTTCATGGTCCAAAGCCATCCTCCGACCAGCGAAGCAGGAAAGACCACCAGGCCGCGTATCAAATAATACATCCCAACCGCGCGACCTCTTGCCGTCTCTTTTGCCAGGTCAACAATGAGGGCTTTTCTAGCCGGCTCTCCAATCTCGCGTAAACCGGCTATCATAAAAGCCAGCACGACGAAGAAGAAGCTCGCTGCGCTCGCCAGAGCCAAGGGAAAGAGGGCGAAGAACACAAACGTCAAGAGCACAAAAGGCTTGCGGTTCATCCGGTCGGAGAGTTTCGCTATCGGTATGTAAATCAATATTGCTGTCAGCATCTGTATGCTGGTCAGCCAACCGAACTGGAAGGAACCTACCTTGAGGATATCAATTGCGTACAAGATGACGAAAACTTTGGGAATTCCGTCAGCCCACCGAACTAAGCAGTCTGCCAGCAGCAGCCGCTTAAGATGAGAATCCATATCGCGCCAAATCTCGGTGAAGCGAATCCTGTCGCGCGCAGCAGGAGCTTTCTCTCGATAGTAGCGGAAAACGATAAAGATGACAGCCACAGCGAGGACGATCGTTATCACCAGCCCCATTTTCATCCCTTTGGCCAGTCCCAGATAGGCGATAAGCCAGCCTCCGATAGGCGGTGCCAGGACTATGGGCATCCGCTTCAAAATCGACTGGACGCCAAAACCGGTAGAGCGACGGGTCTGGGGCAAGTTGTCGCCGATGATGGCAAAGATGGCGGGTAAGGTCAGACTGCTCCAGGCCATCACGAAGAAAGTGCCGATAAGGATCCATTCCCATCGGGGACTGACAGCATAGATCGTATACCCGATGATTGCCAGGATGGCAAAAACCATCAGGGCGGATCGTCGACCAAGCCGGTCTGCCAACCAGCCGCCCGGATACTGGTAGACCGCGTCCAGAAGATCCTTGAGCGTTCCATAAACCGCTATGATCCAGGCCGTTGCGCCCAGGAGCTCCAGATACTTGGGGACAAAGCGGGTCCAGAGTTCCTCTCCCATGCCCACGATCAGAATGATCACCAGCATGACGAGAATGTTACGCTCCAGACCGAGCCAGCCTCGTACGCGGCTCAGTCGCGTTCCAAGCTGTGACCCTGTCATGGTCGGGTTGGAGAGCGATTTGTTAAGGCCTGAGTCTTGCACTGGATCGTCACTCTTCATGCCCTCCTTGGGGTTCTTTTTCCTTTTATGTATTTCTGTGTCCAGGGGCAGACTGAAACGCAAATTCCGCAGAGGCTTTCGTCAATTCCAGCCTTCGAAGCCAGCTCTCTTGCAGTCCTGTAACATGCGGAGGCATCGAAAAAATCATCCCGGCGCAAATTTATGCTCCAATCCCTTCCGGAAGGTGCGTTACCAGGGCATGACTTCACGCAGATCTCGCACTTTCCACAGCGGGAATCAGTTATGGGAATTGCCGTTTCCAAGGCGGCATCAGTTAGAACCTTGGTAAGCCGGATGGCAGAGCCATATTCTTCAGTGATTAACAGGGCGCACTTTCCTATCCATCCCAGGCCTGCTTTCGTGGCGACGGTTTTGTGCGGGAGGGGAGTGCCATCCGTCTGTGTGTCGGTTCTTCCAATGGTGGGAGGACTGGAGAGAGCTTGATATCCATAGCTCCTAATCATCTTTGCAGCATGTTCCCCCAAATCCGACAGAAGAGCATTCACCCTTTTGTACTCGGAATAGTATTGTTGGTTTGGTCCGTTAGAGATGCTTGCGATGATGCCGGGATCCAAAGCCACTGCAATTGACACCGCAAACCTCAGGGAATAGCGAACGTCTGCCGGGATTTCCATTAGGTCAGCGAAACCGACAAGAGATGCGCCTTTCCGGAATAATCCCATCTTCAATTGCAAACAGAGGTTATTCTTGTTCATGTCCTTAATCACTGGTTTGAAGCCTGGTCCTCAACCTCAGAATTTCTACTGTCACCTTCAAATTCAGCACAGGGAAAAGTCTGGGTGGCGAAAACTGCGTCAAGGACATGAATCACACGGTTCATGTCGAGGTCTGAAAAGCAGTTCCCGCCACTATTTGAGATTGCAAAGAAAGCCCAATCCAAGCGGGTTATCGCACGTAGGGGCAATTCATGAATTGCCCCTACAGAACTTCTCCAGTTCCTGAAGAAGATTCTTCAAACCTGGCTGAGCCATCTCTTCGTTTCCCTTCATGGTTTGGGGAGCTGGTGTCAGTTTCGACGAACCAGCTGTATACAATTTTCAGGACACGCATCCATACAGAGACCACAACCGTAACATTCACCGCGGTTTACAGTCAGTTCTCCGTCCTTCATCTTTCTGGCCTTGAAATAGCATACCTCAGCACACTCTCCGCAGTGGGTGCATTCGTCCATTACAGTCTTTTCGATATGGATTCCTTTGTCACACCTTTCGGTTGGGTCCAGAAAGTAGCCACAGCAATCGTCACAGCAGAAGCATACACCTTCAGTCTGGGTCTTGTCCTTTTGGTTTCGAAAAGGTCTGGTGACCAAGCGCTTGGTTTTTGCTTCTCGAAAAATCTCATCTACTTCAGCCCGGGAGATCTCCTTTCGGCCTGACCCACTGCTGGCCTCAACGTTACTCCCGAAGACCAGGCAAAGATCGGTTCGCGAACGGGCACAACCCCCTTCATGCCGCTCCCGGCATCCGCAATTCTCCACCCAGAACCGATCATGACGACTGACCAGCTCCTTGGCCTCGTTTGCGGCACAAACATAATGCATGGCTAAGTCTTGCTCATTCACAGTTGCCTCCTATTGCCTCTCCCCTGCTGCCTTCTCTCCTCAGATGAGCAAGCCGAGATAGCGGGTGAGGTCGTTAAAACGGCAGTTTATTCAAGTCCACGTTCCCCCCGGAGATGATTATCCCGACTCGCTTTCCTTTCGCGTCGATTTTGTTCTCCAAAAGCGCGCCCAACGGCACGGCGGCGGATGGCTCAATCACGATTTTCATTCGTTCCCAGACAAGACGCATGGCGGAGACGATGGCATCTTCACTCACGGTCACAATCTGGCGAACGTGCCTCTGAATAATGGGAAAAGTTTTGTCACCTAGTGACGTGCGTAGTCCATCGGCTATGGTTTTGGGATTTGCGACAGGGATTAACCTGCCCTGATAGAACGACCGATATGCATCGTCTGCCCCTTCCGGCTCAGCGGCAATCACCTGAGTTTGGGGTGAAAGGTACGATACTGTCAACGCGGTTCCACTCAAGAGTCCTCCGCCACCTACCGGAGCCATCACCACCTCCAGATCTCGAATCTCCTCCAGAAGTTCCAATGCACAGGTTGCCTGCCCGGCTATAACCCGGTAGTCATTATACGGATGAATAAAGTGTGCGCCAGTTTCCTCAACGACTTTCGTCAACGCATCTTCTCGGGCCTTCAGCGTGGGTTCGCAAAAGACTATGTGCCCATCGTACCCTTTCACAGCCTCTATCTTAACCTTAGAGGAGTTCTCGGGCATCACTATGTGCGCGGTGATGCCTCGATTCTTGGCCGCAAGTGCGAGCGCCTGGGCATGATTTCCTGAAGAATGAGTAGCGACGCCGCGGTTGGCTTCTTCGTCAGAGAGGGACAAAACCGCAATTGTGGCGCCACGAAATTTGAAAGCCCCCACCTTCTGGAAGTTTTCGCACTTGAAATAGAGTTCAGCGCCAATCATTTGATCGAGGCTTTTGCAGGTCAACACAGGAGTGCGCTTGACGAAAGGCTGGATCCGTCGAGCCGCCTTTCGGATGGTTTCAATATCTGGAATCGAATCCATATAGTAGTGATCCATTTTCACACTCGGGCTTGAAATTCAGGCAAGCCCCGCCGAGTAAGCACAGTCATTCTGGGTCTCGCCAAAGCCGGAAGTCCCTCGTAGGGGCAATTCATGAATTGCCCCTACTCTTTCACCGGGCAGTGTAGCCTCCATCTATCACCAACTCACTTCCCGTGATAAACTTCGATTCTTCCGATGCCAAATAGACTATCCCGTAAGCGATATCATCCGGTTCGCCCACATGTCCGATGGGATGAAGACCGTCCAGCATTTTCCTCACTTCCTTTACATCCCCCTGCGATTTGGCGTAGTTTTCCACCATGGGCGTCCAGATGAATCCGGGATGAACCGAATTCACCCTGATTTTGTCCTTGGCATACAGAAAGGCATCGGTTTTGGTCATTATCCTCACTGCCCCTTTGGAGGCGTGATATGGCGGAACGTCAGGCGCGCTGACAATGCCATATATGGAGGACAGGTTGATTATGCTTCCGCCGCCTCCCTTCTGCATATAGGGAATCACATGCTTGGTGCAAAAGAAGACCCCTTTGACATTGACCGCCATGACCTTATCCCATTCCTCCTCTGTTATCTCATGCGTCGGCTTGCTCACTCCGGATATTCCAGCATTGTTGACCAGGACATCAATCTTGCCAAAAGTCCTTGAAACGTCAGCGAATACAGTTTGCACTTCCTTTTCCTTCGAAACGTCAAGATGCCAGAATTTTGCAGTCCCTCCAAGCCCCTTGATTTCGTCCGCCGCCTTTTGGCCTTCCCTGTCCAGTATATCCGTCACCGCCACCTTTGCCCCTTCTTTTGCCAGAAGTATACAGCTTGCTAATCCAATTCCCAATGCTCCACCGGTTACGATGGCTACTTTGCCTTCTACTCGGTTCATATTGACCTCCTTTTCTTAGCCTTTCTTGCGGGGCTGGGAGCCCCGCCTACGCGAGTGCAAGTCATTCTTTTCCAACAACAGATCGCATGGGGCGGGCTCTAAGCCCGCCCAATCCCAACACTTTTTCAGAAACCTTTACCCTCTCCACGATCCATATTTATATTTGTATTGCGCTATTATTTCTATTCTCAGTTTAGCATCCATCGATGTAGGTACTTCTACGCCGCCCATACAAAGATCTGCGATTATAAGCATCTCACCATTCGCTTCACAAAGCTTGTATTTGAAATCATCTCTCTTCCTGTATCCTTCGTTAATTAGCCGCTCAATAGCCTTTTCGTGTTCTACCCCAATAATACACGATCCACCATATTCCTTTACATTTGTCTGTATCAAATCAACATGAAAATTTTTACAATCCAAATTGGCTTGTTCCTGAAATCTGAGAGGGTCTTGATTAAAGGATGGCACAAAGACACAATTTACCCCCTTTCTCCCTATTTCGTCATAGTGATACAACCGGTAGCCGGCTTCAAGGGCGGTAAGGACGGCTTGCTGGGTTTCCTTGCCGCTTCCCATTTGAAACGTGCCCAACCCGAACATGGGCATCTCCACCCCATTGTTGAGTTTTACTCTGGTATCGATGGTGATTTCTTTTGGGCTCATATTACAGGCCTCTATGTTGATCCGTATTTTCTATCCCCTGCCCTCGGTTAACTCTTCTTGTCAAGCCGTCTGGCGGACATACTTAATCTATGTCACTTACTCCCCTTGAATGGAATTATCAACTTGAATTTTCCGGTTTTAGGATCAATTGTGATTTCATTAACCTCCTCTACTTCAAAACTAACCATGTCATCCAATCTCTTTTCTTTAAGAATCTCTTTCATCCTTTTGCGAATCGCTTGAAGAACGATTTCCTTATCACCATGAATTACTACTTTCATTAAGAATTCATGCTTGTGGTTTTGAATGATCTGTAATTTCTCAAGACCAGGAACAAAGAATTCCACTATCATTATGGGATGAATGTATTCTTTTTTCCCATCATCTTTTTCAAACCACAAGAATTCCTCTTGTCGTCCGGCAATGGTTTTTATGACCGGAAAAGGACATCCACATTGGCAAGGTTTGTCGTCTAAGATAATCTCATCATCCAGTTGATAGCGAATGAGAGGTTGGGTATAATTATAAAGATTAGTAAAAAGAACTCTTCCTGGCTGTCCTGGATTTACATATTTAAAATTCTCATCCACTATTTCAAAACAATGCCAATCATCAAAAAGATGAAAGCCCTGATAATCATCGCATTCAGCCGCTAGGACAACTGATTCTGAGGCGGCATAAAAATTTACCGGTTCAACTCCGAAAGCTGTTTTTATAGTGTCTCTCATTTGAGAAGTAAGAGGATCTGCGGCACAGATAATTCTTTTGGGTTTAATGTCTATACTCCCCTTGATCTGTTCCCCTGCCAAGAGATATACCCCTGAGGCATAGCCACTCAAAACGTGAGGTTGGAATTTGTTAATCTTTTGATTTAACTCTTGAAGTGGACTGTTAACCGATAGTGGCAAAAGGTTCATGAATAATGATGGTGCTCCCTGAGCCAAACTTATTCCTGCGTAATGTCCGTCGGTAGCCCCAATATAAGCGAGCTTTGTCTTCTTGAGGAAATTAACTTTAGTTTTTGATACTCTAGTCAAAACCATAGCTCTAAGCCAATCCCAATCATCTGCTCCATAAACAAAAAGACCGATAGTTCCGGTGGAGCCAGAGGTATGAATAACATGATAGGAGTTCCGATATTTCTTACCTCGATTGGAGGGATCACTGATAAATTTTTCTAAATCCTCTCTTTTAAGCACTGGATCGCAGACAAAATCATCATAGTGCTCCATCATTATTTTCTTATTTATAAGGGGCAAATCCTGCAACGAGATTCTGTCAACTTTATCAATTGTTATTCCTTGCTCTTGATAATATCTTTTATAAAACCTCGATTTCTGCGAAACATGTTTTAATAGATCTTTAAGTCGTTTTTCTTGCAGAAGCCTGATTTGTTGAGCAGTCATCTTTTCTGCATTTTTGACCTGTCGGATTTTCTTAAGTAAATTAAAGATAGACATGTTGTGTCTCCATTGAAAATTGCTTTTTGTAAAACGCTGTAGGGGTCGCATTCATGCGACCCGCGACCTTTAGATTCCCTCTGCCCTCTGGGGAGAGAGATATAGGGTGAGGGGAAAGAACATAGGGATCGCATTCATGCGAACCAATGGATATAAACAGAAATCCGCTTAGGCAATACTCTACACTTCCTCCTGAGCTCAGTGTCGAAGGACGGCTTGCCAACCAAGGCATAAAGCGTTGGTTACGCGTGAAAAGGTTAGATGATTACTCCATGATTATTTATCCTTACCTATGTATGTCTCATTAAACTCAGCAACCATATTCTCCAGCTTTATGTCTAATCTATCCGCCTCTATAATAGCATCTCCAATAATATCTGAATCAGATGCATCATCAGGTGGCCAAAGCGATTCTTGAGACAATATCTTCTTTACTAGTTTCTTTATCAAAATTCCACCAAACTGAATCCGGGTCCAGACGTTGCCGTATTTTTGAAAGTCCCAGTTTATGTCTTTACCATGAACTATATTGCTTCTTAAGTTGTATAGATCATATGCCCACCAACCAGTTTTTGAATAAGTGAGATCCTCAACTTTATTATTCCTCCTCGGAACAGGTTTTGTCTCTAAAATAGGTCTATAGTTCTCAAGCATGGTTTCTATCTTGCTTACAAAACTCTCTTTGCTGTTAAAATTTAACAATACCTCAAAACACATCACCAGAGACAATAATCTATGCTCGTCTGTCATCATTTCGCTATGAGTGGCTGTATGATAAAATAGCTCTAAGGTTCTGAATATTCTTTTTATTTGGTTTCTATCTTTGAATTGAAGCGCTTTGCCGAGAGAATGACATAAATCAGTTTTCTCAAATTCCAAGAGACTCGATTCCAAATAATTAGGTTTCATAAACTTAATCATTTCTAAGTTTGAAAAGTATGTAATTCCCAAACGAAAACTGTCAGAGCCAGGTTGAAAACTGTAGCGGTGAAGTGTGAATAAATCCGCCGAAGAAGTGACGAAGGCACATTCATTTATTGCACAAAATGAAATGGTATGACAGACATCCCTAATCTCCTCGATTTGTGTTTCGGTGAATTCATTGACTCCAATCTCATAATTTAAAGGTGAAATTATAAACACTTCGTCAAGAGGTTTGTCATATCCACCCTTTACCTTATCAAATTTCCGCTCGAAATACTGTCTAAACAGACAAGTCAGCTTTTCAATAGCTTTTTGATTATTTATTTTTGTGTTTGACTCCTTGTAAAATGGCCATACCTCATAATTGCCAATTTGGAAGCCTTCCTTAATTGGCGCATATGGCATGTAAGCAATTTGAAAGAGATTTGTTTCTGACATAAATACCCCCTTGCTCGATAAATCGAGCGACTACAAACTTTCCTTCACCACATCCATCAATGCTTGAACTAAATCTTCTTCTTTCACTTTCCCAATCTCTTTCCCTTTACGAAACAAAAGCCCATATCCCTTTCCCCCTGCAATCCCTAAATCCGCATCACGTGCTTCTCCGGGGCCATTTACCACACAGCCCATCACCGCTAACTTCAGCGGCGCACGAAGGTTCTTGAGCTTCTGTTCAACTTTCTTGGTAAGGGAAATCAGATCAATCTCGCATCTTCCGCAGGTGGGGCAGGAGATGATGGTGGGTCCGTGTTCCCTTAGGTTCAAGGATTTCAGAATCTCGTATCCCACCTTCACTTCTTCAACCGGATCACCGGTCAAAGAGACCCTAATGGTGTCACCGATACCCGCAGCCAACAACAATCCGATCCCTAAAGCCGATCTTACCGAGCCAGACAAAGGCAACCCCGCCTCGGTTATGCCCAGATGCAGAGGGTGGCTCGTCTTCTTAGAGATGAGTTGGTAAGCTTCCACCGTTGTCGGAACGTCAAACGCCTTCAAGGAGACAACGATGTCTTGAAAATTCAGGTTCTCAAGAATTCGCACCTGTCTTAAAGCCGCTTCGACCAATGCAGGCGGAGATGCTTTCTGGTATTTTGCCAAAAGATCACGAGGGAGCGAACCGGCATTCACCCCCGCCCGGATGGGAATCTTTCTTTCCTTTGCCGCTTTCACAATTTCCTTGACCTTCCACTCTGCTCCGATATTTCCGGGGTTAATTCGGAGCTTGTCCACACCCGCATCTATGGCCTTCAAAGCCAGGCGGTAATCAAAATGAATATCCGCAACCAAAGGAATCTTGATTCCCCGCTTGATTTTAGGTAGGGCAGATGCCGCTTCCATATCCGGCACAGCCACCCTTATGATCTCGCATCCGGCCTTTTCCAGCTTTCTTATCTGCTTTATGGTGGCGGACACGTCTCGGGTGTCAGTCTTGGTCATCGACTGAACGGAGATCGGTGCGCCCCCGCCAATGGGAACCTTGCCCACCCACACTCTTTGAGTCTTTTTTCTTCTTATCATGGATTAAAGATCACGTTTGACACATTGTCTGTCAACCCTAATCTGCAAATTCAGAGATAACCCCTCATTCCTAATCCGCTTAATCACACAGTGGAGAGGGAGAAAAAAAGTGAGGGTGGAGCTTCGAGCTCCACCCGCTTTTTGGACGAGCCTGAAGGTTCGCGCCTACTTGTGCAGGCAAAAAAATGTCGGATAGCGCCTTCAATGGCAATTCATCCGACACTGAGAGATTTCGATGATTGAGGAGGGAGCGGCTAATCCGCATTCGGTGGCTGCGTTAAAGCTCCACCACTTCCTCTCCGCTGAAATTGTCCACTTGAGCCAAAATGTCGGTCAGCTTGTTTCGGATATCCTGCTGGATATGGCCGACCATCCTCTCCGCTTCGTCCGCACTCTGGCACTTAAAGGAGACATTCAGGTCGTTCAGCTGGTGGGTTCCCAGGCCGTCTGCGGTGAAATCCACGCTGGGCATGCCGAACTTCTCGATCTTTTCGGTCTCGTCGAAGTTGAAATCCACGTTCTCCAACGAGACAAAGTACTCGCCGCCCTTTAGCTGCTTTTTTACTCTTAAACGCATCTTACGCCTCCGTTCATCAAAAAGCTGTTCATCTTAACAACAGGTTAATGGCTTCATGAATACTCTTCACTCCGATTATCTTTATCCCGGAATTCTGATTTAGTCCTTTCAGATTGCCTTGCGGAAGCAGGCATCTTTTGAAGCCCAGCTTTTCCGCCTCCTTGATCCTCCTTTCTATTTGTCCTACTGCCCGAACCTCACCTCCCAATCCCACCTCGCCGATCAAAACCGACTCTTTGTCTGCCGGCACCTCTTTTAAGCTTGAGGCGATAGCAGCGATTACCCCCAGATCTGCTGCCGGCTCATCGATTCTGACCCCTCCAGCCACGTTGACAAAGACGTCAAAAGCCGCGGCAGAAAGCCCTTCTCTTTTTTCCAGGATAGCCAGAAGCAGAGCCAACCTCTTGTAATCAATTCCCGAGGAGACCCTCTGAGGGGTACCGTAAGTCGACGGAGACACTAACGCCTGTATCTCCAACAAAAGCGGCCGGGTTCCCTCCATAGAACACACCACCACCGAGCCGGAAACGTCGCCGGCTCGTTCCGGCAAGAAGAGCATGGAGGGGTTCTCCACCTCCATCAGCCCTCTCTCCTCCATCTGGAACACTCCGATCTCATTGCTCGAACCAAACCGGTTCTTCACCGCCCTCAAGATGCGGAAGAGACAGCTCTTTTCTCCCTCAAAGTAAAGGACCGTGTCCACCATATGCTCCAGCACCTTGGGCCCGGCGATGGAACCATCCTTGGTGACGTGCCCTATCAGAAAAACCGGGCTTCCGCTCTGTTTGGCAAAGCCGATCAAAGCGGCGGCGCACTCTCTTATCTGGCTGATGCTTCCCGGAGTACTCTCCATATTCTGGGTGTACGTGGTCTGAATGGAATCCACAACCGTCATGAAGGGCACGTCCTGCCTCAATGATTCCAAAATCAAATCGAGGTTGGTCTCGGTCAGTATGGCTATTCTATTCGGATTTATCTTTAATCTTTCAGCCCGGAGCTTGATCTGCTTCAACGACTCCTCTCCGGTAATATACAAGACTTTGTCATATTGGGAAGCGATTTTTTCAGAAATCTGCAAAAGCAGGGTGGATTTGCCTATGCCCGGATCGCCGCCCACCAGGATCACCGATCCCTTGACCACTCCTCCACCCACCACTCGATCGAACTCCTTCATCCCGGTCGTGATCCGATCCTCATCCGTCACATCCACCTCGCCCAAGGGGACGCTCGAAATCTCCCCGGTTGACCGCCGGACGCTGCGCTTGGTGACCCTCTCCTCCACCATGCTGTTCCATTCCCCGCAATCCGGGCACTTCCCTAGCCATCTTGGGGACTTGTGCCCGCAGGATTGGCAAAGGAAGACTGTTTTTATTTTGCTGGGATTGAGCATGTTTCTTCCTGTCGACTGTCCGCAGTCCATGGTCCACAGCTAAAAACGGTTTATCTGGCTCTCGCCGTGGATCGTCGACTGCGGCCCGTGGACTCTATTTCAGTCTTTTCCGCAATGCTTGGAGTTTAACAAGCAATCTTTCACCGAAATCATACGTTTGTCTAAACACTTCCTCGTCAATATACAATCTTCTCTTTGCTAAGTGCAAGCAAGCAATAACCTCGACACACGATCTTACCGCTATTCCCACAAAGCGTTTGAACTCCAAATCGCTTTGGCCGGTTGATCCTTCAGCAATGTTAAGAGAAATCGAAGTCGCTGCCCTTATCAGTTGAGTTTTCAGATTGTACTCTTCTTTATGAGGAAGTAATCTTGCCAAATCATAAATCTTGTCAACATATTCCAAAGACAACTGCCACACTTCCAATTTCTCGAATTTTAGTGCCATTCATCTTCCTTACGCCTTTACCGTGGACTATGGACCGTCGACTGTGGACTTCCTTACAACGTAGGGATGGGTCCCACCGCGCTCCCCTCAATAAACTGCCTTACCACCGGATCGTCCGTGTTCTTCACCTGCTCGGGCGTCCCTACAAAGACTATCTTTCCCTCGTACAACATGGCGATCCGGTCGGCGATCTTGTAAGCAGAGACGATGTCGTGCGTGACCGCTATGGAGGTGATGGAGAGGGTATTTCTCAAGTTGACGATCAGCCCATTTATCACGTCTGCCATGATAGGATCCAAGCCGGTGGTAGGCTCATCGTAAAGCACACACTCCGGATCCATGGCGATGGCACGCGCTAGCCCAACTCGTTTCTTCATCCCTCCCGAAAGCTCCGCCGGTTTTAGCCCTCCTACTCCTGAAAGTCCCACCATTCTCAGCTTCTCCGTCACCTTTTGTCTAACTTCCCCTTCAGATAACTTGGTGTGTTCTCTTAACGCCAGTCCAACATTCTCCTCCACGGTCATGGAATCGAACAGCGCCGCAGCTTGAAACAACATGCCGAGCTTCTGCCTGAGTTTGTTCAGTTGATTATCGTTCAAGGAGGTCACGTCATCTCCATTGACCAGTATTTTCCCGGAATCCGGTTTCAAAAGCCCTATGATCAGCTTCAAAAGTACACTTTTGCCGCATCCGCTTCTTCCAAGGATGACCATGGTTTCGCGCTTGTTTATGGTCAGATCCACCCCCCGCAAGACCTGATTCCCGCCGAAGCTTTTGAAGATATTCGTGATTTCTATCATACCATCTGGTTGAAGCTTCTAAGACAGGTGAAACGTGGGCGCTCGATCCATCAAGCCCAATGAATTGGGCAGATGGAGTTTCTCACCCAAACAATATCGTTGCCACAATATAATCCGATATTAAGATCAATACCGACGAGAGCACCACCGCCCGGGTGGTTGATCTGCCTACGCCTTCAGCACCACCATAGGTCTTAAATCCTTGATAGCAACCGATGATGGAGATAATGCCGCCGAAGACAAAGGCCTTGAAAAGCCCGGACATCAAATCCATCGTTTTGAAAAATGCTTTCAATCCATTGAGGAACACAGGCGGGGGGACATGAAGTGTGGTGGCAGAAATTCCCATTCCGCCAGCCAAAGCGATGGCGTCGGAAAAAATCGTAAGAAGCGGCAGCATCACCAATCCGGCGACAAACCTGGGCACCACCAGATAGTCCACCGGGTCTAAGGCCAAGGTCTCGAGGGCGTCGATCTGTTCGGTCACTTTCATGGTTCCTAACTCAGCGGCGATTCCCGCCCCCACCCTTCCCGCCACCACCAGAGCGGTGAGCACCGGCGCCAGTTCCATGAGCACGGATTTCCCCACCGCCGTGCCCAGATACCTTACCGGAATGTACTCCGAAATCTGATATACCGCCTGGACTGCAGTGACCGCCCCGGTAAAGACCGAGACTAAAGCTACCAGGGGAAGGGAGTTGACTCCCATCATCAACATCTGGTCCAAGGTGAGGTGAAAATGGACAACGGCCTGCGGTAAGCCGAGAAGAAGATCCTTAACGAAAAGAGCCAGACCTCCAACATCCTCAAAAAAGGTCATGATCTTGCGTCCCAAGAAGACAAACAGGTTCTCGGGAGTATGAACAAACGGCATTTTTCTCATTTTTCTTCTGTTTTGCGCAAGTACCGCATATTAGGTTCTGGCTTGGTTGATCCTATCCTCAGAAAGGAGTCGTCCGACCATCGACCCTTAGATTCTTCCCTCTCTCCCGGTCTTGGCCAAAGTCGGCTGGTGGGAGAGGGTCAGGGAGAGCGAGATTGTAGCATGCACTCAGCATCATTGCGGTTCCCTCGCCTTGTTTTTAGAATGGCGTCTCCCGGCGGACGAATTCCATGTTTTCGAATCTAGCGTAATCTTTCAGGAAGGTCAACCGCATCTCGCCGGTCGGTCCGTTTCGATGTTTGCTGACGATGATCTCCGCCACCCCTTGAGCCGGCATTCCGTCCCTGAATTTCTCGATTCCGTAGAACTCCGGTCGATAGACAAAAATCACCACGTCGGCATCCTGCTCGATGGCCCCGGATTCTCTCAAATCTGCCAGCATAGGTCTTTTATCGCCACCCCGGTCCTCAACTTTCCGCGAAAGCTGGGATACGGCGACCACCGGAACGTTTAGCTCTTTGGCCAGGCCTTTCAGGGAGCGGGAGATCATGGAGATCTCCTGTTGTCGGGATTCCGTGTTGCGGGGTCCCTGCATCAGTTGAAGATAATCCACTACGATTAAGGCCACGTCATGCTGGGCCTTTAGCCTCCGCGCTTTGGCCCGCATCTGGAGAATTCCCAGATTGGGGGTATCGTCGATAAATATCTTGGCCTCGGCCAAAGGACCGACCGCCACCGCCAAGTTGCTGTATTCGGCGTCGCTTACCTTGCCGGTTCTCATCTTGTGGGTAGAAAACCGTGCCCGGCTGCAAAGCATCCTCTGGGCCAATTGGCTTTTGGCCATCTCCAGGCTGAAGATGCCCACCGCGCCTTTCTGCTCGATGGCCACGTGCTCGGCCACTGAGAGACAGAAAGCGGTTTTGCCCATGGAGGGCCGACTGGCCACCACAATCAAGTCGGATCTCTGCAGTCCGCCGGTCAAAGTGTCCAGATCTACAAAACCGGTAGGTATGCCGGTGATCATCCCGCCTTTTTTCTGATATTCTTCAATCGCCTCGAAGGTATGCGGCAGAAGCTCTCCTAAGGGAATGAAACCCTCTTTTATCCGTTTCTCCGAGATGCCGAAAATCCCCTGCTCCGCCCGGTCCAGAAGATCATCCACATCCTGCGCGGAATCGTAGCATTGAGACACTATCTGGGTGCTGGTGTCGATCAACTTGCGCAGGGTGGACTTCTCCAACACGATATTGCAGTGATATTCGACATTGGCGGTGGTGGCGATCCTCTCGGTCAATTCGAGAAGATACATCCTGCCGCCCACCTCATCCAACTGCCTGCGCCGGGTCAGCTCCTCAGAGACGGTTATGATGTCCACCGGCTGGTTTCTGTCAAACAAACCCACCAGCACGTCAAAGATTTTCTGATGATCGTCCCGATAGAAACAGTCTTTGTCTATTATCTCCAGTGCCTTTCCGATGGCGTCCTTATCCAAGAGCATGGCCCCCAAAACCGCCTGCTCGACTTCTACTGCCTGCGGCGGGATTCTTTCCGATTGCGATGAAGTGCGACGGTCAGCCATGGTTGGTACTCCTGTCAACGTTTGAATTTGTCAATGGATATTACCTCACCCCGTGTATCCACCTCTCCTTAAATGGGGAGAGGTCTCCACTTGACCCCGCACCCTGTCTGTCATAGACAGATCCGCCCCTGGCGGAAAGGGTGCGGCTACCACTTAATCACCCTAATCTGTCATACTCTTTTCTCAGAACCTTTAAATCCTCCCAAGCAGGCTTCTTATAGTCCTGGTATCTCAAGAGTGCCGCCGGGTGATAGGTCACCAGGAACTTGACACCATTGAAGTCATGGAATCGTCCTCGGAGCTGATTCAAAGGGCTTTTGGTTTGCAAGAGCGCCTGGGCTGATATTCTGCCCAGGGCACAGATGATCTGGGGTTGAATCAGTTTGATCTGGTGACGAAGATATGGGTTACAGGTTTCAATCTCGTCCGGCTGGGGATCACGATTCTCCGGCGGACGGCATTTCACCATATTGGCAATGTAGACTTCTTCTCTTTTAAGCTGAATAGCCGCCAGCATCCGGTCCAAAAGCTGACCTGCCGCTCCCACAAACGGCTCCCCCTGCAAGTCCTCCTCCCTTCCCGGCGCCTCTCCGATGAACATCAATTTGGCATGGGGATCTCCCACCCCAAAGACGAAATTGGTGCGGCTGTAACCCAGACGGCATTTTGTGCAGTTTTTTATCTGCTGGTGAAAGTCACCCAGATTTGCAGCAAAAGAGACCTCTTCTTTCTTGGGCGCCGGCTTTCTCGATTTCAATGGAGTGTACACCTCGTCAAATCCCAAGTCTACCTGTTGTTGAATGAAGTTCCTGGTAAGTGCGAAAGCCTGAAGCCTCTTTTCGTAGTCGTCATTTGCCGTCATAGGGAATCTCTTATTGATACGAGACATGAGAAGGCTGGGCAAGAGGAGCTAGTCTATGAAACCTCACCCCCTGCCTCCCCTTCAAGGTGAATCCCCTCAGGGTGAACCCCTCTCCACAAGTGCGGAGAGGGGAACTAAGGGAGAGAGGTCTTGAAGACTCTTTCGTCTTTCATTTTCCTTTAGCTTTCTTGAACAATGCGCTCACTTTATCCAATACCCTCTCCGCTACCTCTCTTTTGGAGAGCAAGGGGAGTTTCTCCACCTTTCCTTTCTTGTCGATCATAATGACCTGGTTGGTGTCAACCTCAAAGCCGGCGCCCGGGACGTTAGGATTGTTTACCACAACAAGGTCCAGGTTCTTGTCAGCCAGTTTCCTCTTAGAGTTGTTGATTTCGTCTTCCGTCTCCAAAGAGAATCCTACCAGTATCTGTCGTTTCTTGCGTTTTCCCATCTCTTTTAGGATATCCATGCTTGGCTTCAGCTTCAGCAGAAACTCCTCTTCTCCTCTTTTGATCTTATCCTTAGACGCGGTGACAGGCAGGAAATCCGAGACTGCCGCCGCCATGATCAGGGCATCCGACTTGCCAAAACGCGTTTCCACTGCCGAATGCATCTCCTCTGCTTTCTGCACCCGAAGGAAGTCCACCTCCCCAGGCACAGGCAAGTTGGAGGGGCCGCTGATCAAAGTGACTTTCGCTCCTCTTCTTTGCGCCGCCTCTGCTATGGCATATCCCATCTTTCCGCTGGAGCGGTTGGAAAGGTATCTTACCGGATCTATGGGTTCCTCGGTTCTGCCGGCGGTTACCAAGATCGATTTCCCTTCCAAATCCTTTGTCCCGGTCAGGAGTCTGACTACCTCACTCACGATGATCTCCGGCTCGGGTAGTCTTCCTTTGCCCACCGTGCCACAGGCCAGATCCCCGGTCCCAGGTTCAATGAACCGATATCCCAGCTTCTTCAAATGCTCCATGTTCTCTTGAAAGATGGGGTTTTCATACATGTCAACGTTCATGGCCGGGGCCATCAAAACCGGGGAGTTGGTGGAGATAACTACCGTGGTGAGGATATCGTCGGCGATGCCTGCCTTAATCTTACCGATTATATTGGCAGTGGCTGGGGCAATCAAGATTAGATCCGCCCAGTGAGCCAAAGTGACGTGTCTGGTCCCCACCACTTTTCTCTCCGGAAACATCTCGGTGACCACCTCGTTCTCCGATAGTGTCTCCAGAGTCAAAGGGGTGATGAACTTCTGGGCGCTTTGGGTCATGATTACGATGACCTGCGCTCCCGACTTCTTTAATCGCCTGACTATCTCACAGGTCTTGTATGCGGCGATGCCCCCGGTTATTCCGACGATTATTTTCTTTTCCTTTAGCATGGTTTTATCGAAGAAAGAGGGTTATGCAATGTTTGTTTCCCCTCACCCTTTCCCTCTCCCCAAAGGGGAGAGGGCATCAGTGATTGAGCTTTTTTATTTCAACAGCACCATTTTCTTGGTTTCACTTAATTCTCCCACTTTCACTTGATAGAAATAGATCCCGCTTGACACCTCATTTCCCCTCTCATCTTTTCCATCCCAGACCACTTGGTAATCTCCGGCGCTTTTTGGCTCATCCACCAGAGTTCTCACCTTCTGCCCCAGAACGTTATAGATTTTTAGGGTGGTGCGGATGGGGCTGCGGGCGGTGGACGACGGACTGTGGACGGTGTAGCGGATGGTGGTGGAAGGGTTAAAGGGATTGGGATAGTTCTGCCTCAAACTGAAACTCTTGGGCAAGGTACCAGACTCGTTGTTATCTTCCTCCACCGCGCTGAAACCACCATTGGTGGTATGTAAAATCGTGCCAGCATCTCCCACTATCCAGCCAGTATTGACATCGCTAAACCAAACACTATTAAAATTATTGGGAGTCCCCGAGGTTTGCGGAATCCAATTGTTACCACCGTTGGTAGTATGCAAAATCTTACCAGAATATCCAACTATCCAGCCATTATCAGAGCCAACAAAATGGACGCCAGAAAACCATTCGGAGCCTGGTGGAGTTGGTAGATTCCAGTTGTTACCCCCGTTGGTGGTGTGCAGGATTTTGCCAGATTGCCCTACTATCCAACCGTTATTCGCGTCTGCAAAGTAAACACCATATAAGTCGGTGGTAATCCCAGAGCTTACTGAATCCCAGTTATTTCCGCCATTGGTGGTGTGCAGTATCTTACCATTGTACCCCACAGTCCAGCCATTATTACCATCTGAGAAGTAGACACTCTGGAGCTGAGACGGGGTGATGGAACCAACAGAATCCCAGCTGGTTCCGCCATCGGTGGTAAGTAGGGTTTTACCAGCCGATCCTACAGCCCAACCATGATTAACGTCAACAAAATAAACACTGGTAAGGAAAGTGGTCGTGCCGGAAGCTTGGGAATTCCAATTGTTTCCTCCATTAGTGGTGTGTAATATCTTTCCGCCCAATCCAACGCACCAACCGGCATCTGCTCCGATAAAGTGGACGCCATTCAATTGATATGTTGTCCCCGAAGTCTGCGAACTCCAACTGTCTCCCCCATCGGTGGTATGTAAGATTGTACCGTTAAACCCTACTGCCCAGCCGATATTAGCATCTGTAAAACAGACATCCTTTATGGTCTCGCTGGTGCCTAAAGTCTGGGAGTTCCAGTCATCCCCACCATTGGTAGTGTTTATGATGATGCCTCCATCGCCGACTATCCAACCATTATTTGCATCTAAGAAATGAACACCATAAAGGTCTAAGCTAGTTCCAGATGTAAGAGTATCCCAACTGCTTCCTTCATCGGTAGTGCGTAAGATTGTGCTCGCAGTCCCTATTATCCAGCCGGTATTGACATCTTTGAAAAAGACATCATAGAGATATTGGGTGGTTAAGGGGGTTGGGACATCCCAGTTGGTTCCTCCATTGGTGGTGTGTAAGATTATACCATCCGATCCCACTATCCAGCCGTTATTAGCATTGGCAAAAAACACTCGTTCCAGATCATTTGAAGTTACCGAGCTTATCGAGTCCCAGTTGTTCCCTCCATCTGTTGTATGCAACATCTGTCCCATCTCTCCTACAACCCATCCAGTGTTTTTATCTGTGAAATAAACACCATAAAGCACGATGTCGAATGCTGGAGTCTGATCAGTCCAGTTCTTTCCTCCATCGGTGGTGTGAGCAATGCTGCCTCCTACCGCCCATCCGGTGGTGTCATCCTTGAAATACAAACCTGCCAGCCAATTGAATGTTCCAGAACTCTGTATGCTCCAGTTATCGCCACCATCTGTGGTGTGTAAGATTGTGCCATAATCTCTTACCGCCCATCCAGTGTTGGCATTTACAAAACACACGTCGTAGAGGTCTTCCAAAGCTCCTGAAGTCTGAGGAGCCCAAGTACTTCCTCCATCAGTGGTATGTAAAATCGTGCCAGCATCTCCCACTGCCCAGCCGGTATTTGCATCTGTGAAACAGACGCTATGAAGGGGATTTCCCTGGGGCAGAGGATTCTGCCAGAACCAGCCTTGCTGGGCATAGCTTGTGGCTGCCACAAGCAATAGTCCTAAAACTATAGCAATTTTTTTGAACATCACTACCTCCTTTATGGATCTTGGTAGAAATGTTTATTTTACCTTGGTAAACCTTTCCCCCTTAGTCCCCCTCTCCATAAAATGGAGAGGGGGAGATAGGGGGTGAGGCATTCCACTATTTCAACAGCACCATCTTCTTCGTTTCACTTGCTTCTCCCGTCTTCAGTTGATAGAAATATATCCCGCTTCCCACCTCTTGACCGCTATCGCTTTTCCCATCCCAGACCACTTGATATTCCCCATTTGCTTTCGGTTCATTCACCAGAGTTCTCACCTTTTGCCCCAGAACATTATAGACCTTTAAGGTGGTGGGGAGAGGAACTTTGAACTTTGAACCTTGAACTTTGAACTTTATTGTAGTAGTCGGGTTGAATGGATTGGGATAATTCTGCCCCAAATTGAAACCCTTAGGTAAAGCGACCGACTCATGGTCCTCCTCCCCTACAGCACTGAAACCGCCAGTTGTGGTGTGTAGTATCGTGCCGTCGGCTCCGGTTGTCCAACCCGTAGTGTCATCCGTGAAATAGAGACTATTAAGGCCATTCGAAGTCCCGGAGGTCTGAGGAATCCAGTTGCTTCCACCATTAGTTGTATGCAACATTGTCCCCGCATTTCCTACTGTCCAACCAATATAAGGGTCGGTAAAGAAAACCTTAAAAAGATGGTTAGCAGTCCCAGAGGTTTGCGGATTCCAGTTGCCTCCACCATCGGTGGTATGAAGAATAGTGCCTAATTCTCCCACGGTCCAGCCGTTATTGGCATCAGCAAAATAGATCCCTCCATAAAGATTCTTTGAAGTTACAGAAGTTACAGAATCCCAATTGGTGCCTCCATCGGAAGTACGTATGATCTTGCCGGTATATCCTACTGCCAAACCTGTATTGATATCTGTAAAACAGACCCCATTAAGAGTATTTGCCGTTCCAGAAGTTTGAGGATTCCAGTTGTTTCCACCGTTGGTGGTGTGGAAGATTTTGCCAGAATCTCCTACCACCCAGCCAATCTGAGTATCGATAAAATAGACGCTTCTAAGAGTCTTTGAAGTTCCGGAAGTCTGGGCATTCCAGTTATTTCCACCATTGGTGGTGTGTATGATTTTGCCAGAGCTTCCCACTATCCAGCCAATATCGGCATTTGCGAAATAGACACTGAGAAGACTACTTGAAGTCCCAGAAGTCAGAGAATCCCAGTTACTTCCACCATTGGTGGTACGTAAGACTCTCCCAGACCCCCCTGCTGCCCAGCCGGTATTGGAATTGACAAAGAAGATGTCTTCCAGAGCCTGAGGAATTCCAGAACCTTGACGGTTCCAGTTGTTTCCCCCATTGGTGGTGTGCAGGGTTATGCCCCCATTCCCCACTGCCCAGCCTGTATGAGCATCTGCAAAATAAACAGATTTGAGATCACTCGAAATGTCGGAAGTCTGCAGACTCCAATTGGTTCCACCGTTGGTGGTACGCAAAATCTTACCATTACTGCCTGCTGCCCAGCCAGTATCTGGATTTGCAAAATAAACACCAAGAAGGTCATAAGAAATTCCAGAAGCCAGAGAATCCCAGTTGCTTCCGCCATTAGTAGTACGCAAGATTTTCCCAGACTGCCCTACTGCCCAGCCAGTATCGGCATTTGTGAAACAGACACTATATAGGTACTTGGAAGTTACAGTTGCCACAGAATCCCAGTTGCTTCCGCCATTAGTGGTGTGTATGATTTTGCCATTAGATCCTACTGCCCAGCCGTTATTGGCATCTGTAAAACAGACTCCAAAAAGAAGATTAGAAGTTCCGGAAGTCTGGGCATTCCAGTTATTCCCACCATTGGTAGTATGCAAGATTTTCCCAGACTGCCCTACTGCCCAGCCAGTATCGGCATTTGCGAAATAGACTCCCTCAAGGTAACTTGAAGTGTGAGAAGTTTGAGGATGCCAGTCGTTTCCCCCATTCGTAGTATATAATATAGTACCAGTTGTTCCTACTGCCCAACCAGTACTGGCATCTGCGAAATAAACACCATAAAGTGTATTCAAAGTCCCGGAGGTCTGAGGAATCCAGTTGCTTCCCCCATCTGTGGTGTGGAAGATTGTCCCAATATCCCCTACTGTCCAGCCGGTATTGACATCTATAAAATAGACGCTACGAAGGGGATTTCCCTGGGGCAGAGGATTCTGCCAAACCCAACCAGATTGACCATATGTTGTCGCTGAAATGATCATCAGGATAAAAACAATAGCGATTTTCTTCATTCCAACCTCATTTGTGGATTTTATGGTTGTTTTTTCTATTGGGGCGAATCTGAAGATTCGCCCGTTTGAAGGGTGGAGCTTTAGCTCCACCCCTACGTTTCAAATGCCGAGTTTATTGAACTCTTGAGCCTTTGAATTATCCTCAGCATGATGAATCTTCATGCCAATATCAATGTCTTTCATCCATGTTTGAAATGTCTTATCCCGGTGAAGACCATGGCAATTCTGTGTTCGTTGGCGGCTTTGATTACCTCCGGGTCCCCTTTTGATCCTCCCGGCTGGATGATCGCCACCACTCCAGCCTTGACCGCAGCATCTACTCCGTCTCGCATCGGGAAGAAGGCGTCGGAGGCCAAAACCGCTCCCTTGGCTCTATCGCCTGCTTTCATGGCGGCTATGATCGACGAATCCACGCGGCTCATCTGGCCCGCTCCGATCCCGACGGTTCTTTCTCCCTGCGCCAAAAGAATGGCGTTAGACTTAACATGTTTGACCATCCTCCAGGCGAAAAGAAGCGACTTGGTCTGCTCAGGTGTCGGGGCCACTTCCGTGACCACCTTAAGATCACTTTCCTTGGTCTGATGCCGGTCCGGCGTCTGCACCAAGGCACCCCCTTGAATCACTTTGATCTCATTAGTTCTAACTCTGTTAGAATCCAAGAGATCCGGGCAAGCCAAAAATCTCCTGTTTTTCTTGGCCTTCAGAAGCTCCAGCGCCTGCGGCTCATAGCCGGGGGCAAGGACGCACTCCACAAAGAAGGTGTCGTGAATCTTTTGGGCTGTAGCCAGGTCCACTACTCGATTAAGACCGATTATGCATCCAAAGGCGGATACGGGATCACAGGCTAACGCATCCTCGTATGCTTTGTCCAGCGTATCGCCGCACGCAGCCCCACATGGATTGGTATGCTTCAGTATCACCGCGAATGGTCTCTCCGTGAAATCTTCAGCCATGGCCAAGGCAGCGTCCAAGTCGTTGATGTTGTTGTATGAGAGTTCCTTTCCCGCAAGTATCTGGCATCGCGCGATGCTGGCCCCCTTGTACGTCGGATCCCTATAAAATGCCGCCTTCTGATGAGGATTCTCCCCGTATCTTAAGCTCTCAATCTTCTCCCATCCAAAGGTGAGGTATGGTGGAAACTCGTCTTCTTCTGCCAGGACCAGTCCTTTGAAATAACCGGCGATCATGCTGTCATAGTAGGCGGTATGTTGAAAGACCTCGTTGGCCAGGCTTAAGCGAGTCTCCAGGGAGAGCGAGCCGTCGTTTTCTTCCAGTTCCTTGATTATCTCGCCGTACCGGTTGGGATTCACTACCACCGCCACCGACCTGTAGTTCTTCGCCGCCGCCCTTAGCATACTGGGACCGCCGATGTCGATATTCTCTATCGCTTCCTCTTTTTTGACCTCCTTCTGGCTTATCACCCGACCGAAGGGGTAGAGGTTTACCACCACCAGGTCGATATATTTCATGTCCTGCTCTATCACTTCTTCCTTTTGCTGTTTGTCCTCCCGTTTGGCTAAGATTCCCCCAAAGATTTTGGGATGAAGCGTCTTCACCCTTCCCCCTAAGATCTCCGGAAAACCGGTGAAGGATGAAACCGACACCGACTTTATGCCGGCATTTTTCAGCTCAGCCTGGGTTCCTCCGGTGGAGATGATCTCTACCCGCAGCTTGGTCAATACCTTGGCCAGCTCCATTAGGTTTGTTTTATCGGACACACTCAAAAGCGCCCGGCGTATCTTTATGCGGTCAGTCTCCTTCTTGGGCATCATCATTCTCCTAACCTCACCCCCTATATCCCGCTCTCTATGAAATGGAGAGAAGGACCGGGGAGAGGTTTTCGTGAGTTTTACTGGACCAGTTTCTGATAGACCTGTCGATATTTTTCCAGCGTCTTCAGAATTATCTCCTCGGGAAGTACAGGAGCCGGTGGTTTTTTGTTCCAATGGATCGATTCGAGGTAATCCCGCACATATTGCTTGTCGAAGCTCTCTTGAGAGCGCCCCTTGTGGTAAAGCTTCTTGTCCCAGAATCTGGAGGAATCCGGAGAGCATATCTCATCGATCAAGATCAGCCTGCCATCCAGCATTCCAAATTCAAACTTGGTATCGGCGATGATTACTCCTCGTCTCTCCGCATAGTCTGCCACCTTCTTGTAAACCTGTATGCTTTTGGCTCGCAGGTTCAAAGCCATCTCATCGCCAACCATCTTTTTCACTTCGTCAAACCTTAAACCCAAATCGTGCCCCTCTTCCGCTTTGGTGGTGGGAGTGAAGATGGGATAGGGCAATCTTTCTGATTCGGTCAAGTGAGAAGGAAGCTGTATGCCGTAAAGCTCAATCGTATCCGACTTTCCCAAAGAAAGCGTGGCATTCTTGTATTCTTTCCACAACGAGCCGGCGATGTAACCCCGGACCACGCACTCAACGTCGATTCGCTTGGCCTTTTTCACCAACATGGATCGCCCTTCCAGAATGTCCCCATACCTCTTCAGGGTGTCCGGATATTCGTCCACGTCAGAGGTTATCAGATGGTTTTCTGTCACATCGCTGGTAAGGTCGAACCAGAATAGAGACATCTGGTTTAGGATCTTCCCCTTGCCCGGAATTCCGGAAGAAAGAACGACGTCGAACGCGGAGATTCTGTCGGTGACGACGATCAATAGCTTATGGTCCAGATCATATACATCCCGCACCTTCCCTTTGGCATACAGAGGGTATTCATCAATGTGAGTCTCCAAAACCACCGCTTCCATTCTTACCTCAATTGATTTTGTTGTGGTGGACATCTCCCGTGGATAGCCAGCTGCGCCCGCCAAATCCCTACTCCCGGCCCCACATCTTGCCGGACCGGGTCAGGGGACAACACACGCAGGAAGCCCTTCTCGGGTTTCTTAGAAAATTCATAGCAGTTTCCCAAACTCACTTACTTCCAAACCCATATCTCTGATTATTCCAATTAAGGTCTTGGGCTTCAGGTCCTCACCCGAATGGATCGGCACGACTATTCGTCGCTTATCGGACGTGCGATAGTAAATGGCGTGGCTTCCCGATTGCCGATCGAATTCGAACCCCAATTTTAGAGCGACCCCGATCAACTCCTTGGCTTTAATCTGAGGCAGTTTCGGATTCACACTACCACCCTCAATGGTTTGATGGTGATGTCTTCCTCTGGTATAGGGTCTTGATGAGCTTTCAGGCTTTCAATGTAAAGCTTGATGGCGTCTGTTATCTTATCCATGGCCTCATCATAAGTATCACCCTGCGTGTGGCATCCAGGAAGCGCAGGACAGAAGACATGATAACCACCGTCCTCTTCCTTTTCTAAAATAATAATGTAGTTGTACTCCTTCATTGCATTCTCCTCTCTGTCTTCAGATGGCTATCCTCTCTTTCGACAAACTCGTCCGGGTGGCACCTCGACTCGGCTCACTGTCCGGACGCAGGGTCTCTTACTTTACTTTCCGTGCGTGCCAAATTCCTTGACGAGCACAGGAAAACAGCTTTCCCTTCCCAATTTAGTTGTCAGAACCTTTGTACTCATGGCATCTGAAAATACGAAAAGTAGTCAAGACTCTTCCGCCTCGATGAATTTTCATAGGTTCCGTCTCTTCCACCGACGTAAAGAAGCTCTTCAGTCTCTCCGGGTTTTTATAGCTTTCCCTCTGATCATAGATAAAAATAGCGTCTTTCCTCACAAAATCTTTCGGATTCGACCAGAAATCAAATTGCAGGCCGTTTTCGCCTACGATGTTATTCGAGTACGTTTCCAGCGAAGTGTAAAATGCGATCTCACTGGGGACTTTGTAGCCGTAGCCCACCACTATCGTTCCTTCCGGCATCTTCGCTTTTTCGCTTTCCACTCTTTCGGCCAATTCCTTCCATCCGGTCACAGTGTCCATCGAAGGCGACACCGGGATACACTTCACCACCGGTAAAATATGCGCAACTACGACAAAAAGCAAGCCAACAATTAGTGCACAGATGCCCCAAGCCCTGACCCATGGTTTTCCTCTTTGCTTCAATCGAAGGAACAGTGCTACCCCGGAAATCAGGGCAGAGAAGTAGCCGGCAGTCACCCAATTCATCTTAACCCAGTACCTGGTTGCCACCAGAGAAAAGAACAGAATGATAGGAAAAGACCAAGAGAAACAGAGGAGAAATTCTTCCTTCCCGCCCGGCAATTCTCTCTCTCCCCCGGGGAGAGGGTTAGGGTGAGGGGTCAGGCTCGTGCCATTTTTGCGCGCGAATCCTATTATCCCACTTTTGATGGTGGCATAGATCAAACTGAAATAGATCAGAGGAGAGACCACGCCGAGTTGTGCACCCAAGTAGCCGAAAAAATGCCAGGCGGAAAAGCCATGCAGCTCGCCGGCCCTCCGGGAAGATTGAAAAAGAAAAGATGCCCAGTGGTTTTGAGCATTCCAGATGATCACCGGAGAGAAAACCAGGAGTGCCAAGATCAAGCCCAAGAATGGCTCTTTTGAGAAGAGCCACTTTCGATTTTCCTTTGAGAATATCAGAAAGAGAAAGACGGAAAGAATGATGAAGACGGACGTATACTTTGACAGCAAAGCCAACCCAGTGCTTATTCCCAAAAGATACCACCACTTTTTCCTCTGAGTCACGGCCAGCCTGCAGAAGAAGTAAAATGAAAGTACCCAGAAGAAAATCATGGGTGTGTCGGGAGTGGCAATCATGGCACCCAGGGAAAAAACCAAAATGCAATTCAAGACCAGGGCAGAGTAGAATCCAACTTTGGCGTCAAAAAGCAATCTGCCGATCAGATAGGTCAGATAGGTCAGCCCCGCCGAGATTAACACGCAAACGATTCGAACAAAAAACTCGCTTTGTGTTCCTATGTGAGTAAAAAGATAAATCGACCAGGCCAGCATGGGGGGATGATCAAAATAGCTGAGCGCCAGATGCCGTGAATAGTTCCAGTAGTATGCTTCCTGGGGGGCCAGATTGGGGATGTTGATGTAAATCAAACGGAAAAGGGTCGTGCCCAGGATAAGATACAGAAGGTATTTGAAATACTTGCGGTTTTCGTTTTCTACAGACATTGGGGACATTTTTTAAGGAAGGTCTTATTCTTTCCGATCCAGTTGGTCGCGGACGCCACCGTACATGACCTCAATGGTAACGGATAGGGTGTCCGTTACCAACAGAGAAATCTTGATATTATTATTCTAATGCTACTTTTACCTTGAAAAAAACCTAATCTTCTTTGCATAGCCTCAATAAATCTTGGATTCCCTTCAAGATACCCTTGTCGTCCTTATTATTCCAATTACGACTTAGTCCAGATGGGTGCGGTAGGTTAATAATTTCTATTGCTTTGCTTCTCCCATATTCTTCTTGCCATTTGTTGACCCACGTCTGGACATCTCTCCCCAATGCAATTATGAATTTTAGTCTGTCAGCTATTGTATTAAGCTCTTGTGTTAGCCAATGGTCAGCGCACTTATAAGCATTTGATCTTTTGAATTCATTTTGAGCGTCGGTAAAGCACTTATGCAGGTGTGTCCAATATACTTTTTGAAATATTGTATTAAATAGACATTGCTTGTCATTATCATTAATTCGGTCCCCCATAAATTGCAGAACTCTATCCATCAATGAACGGAGGATCGCACTGGCGAAAAGCATTTTCCGACGAGTGTCTGCTTGAAATTCCTTCGTGAAATATCCGTAAAAGGGAAGCCAACGAACGGGAGGGTCATGTGAAATGATAACTCCTACAATTTCGTTGGGTGGTGGAACTAAGGCAATTTTTATATTGTTCTTGGATTTTAGGTCACAGGATGGGCAGTCGTATCTATTGATTGATATAAGGTATTCTTTTGCAATCATAATGCACTCTCCTTTATCCCTGCCAAGTTCCCTAATCCGGCTCCACATTTTGCAGGATTAGCTCGGGAACCCGAGCGACGCAATAATGTTTGCGTCATTTTTTTATGAATGTTCGATTATCTCTTATCTCGATTTTATCTTCTGCAAAAAGCTGGATGGCTTCTGAGTAAACTACATGCTCAACTTTTAAAACCCTTTCTGCTACACTTTCGGGAGTGTCATCATCCATAACCGGAACAGTCTTTTGCATCACGATCGCACCGTGATCGTAGACCTCATCCACCATATGCACGGTCACACCCGTCACCTTCACCCCGGATTTTATCACCGCCTCATGCACGTGGATTCCATACATGCCGCTTCCGCCAAAAGCAGGAAGGAGCGCCGGATGAATGTTTATTATCCTGTTCTTGTATTCTCTGATCACGGTAGGGGAAAGCATTTTCATGTATCCCGCCAAAACCACCATATCAGTTTGGTTCTCCTTCAGAATGGACAGAAGCTTCCGATCGAATTCTTCGGGTGTAGCAAATTGCTTGTGGCTTAAGTGAATTGCCGGAATATGGTGATTCCGTGCCCGCTCCAAAGCGCCTGCTTTGCTATTGTTGCTTATCACCGCTCTGATCTGAGCATTCAGCTTTCCAGCTTCGATGTGGTCAATTATGGCTTGCAGATTGGTGCCCCCACCGGAAGCTAAGACTACTAGATTTAGTTTCTTCATATTGAGAATCCCCTATTTTTCATTCTGACGGTTCGACTTTGCTCACCGTCCCTGCGCGAAGTCGAAGGGAACGAAGCCATGTACTAAATGGTACAGGGCACAGCGAAGAATCTCAGCTTTTTTAGGTCTAGCGTGTCGAAGCCTGCTTGATTTCATTGGTCTTGATAACTCAATTCCGCGGGTCCGTTTTTTTGCAAAAGTCACTCAGTTCCGCAAATTTGTCCGTTAATGTCTTTTCTAATCCTAACTCGAATAAAAAGTTAAACCTATCCATTACATACCACAAGAAAAGGCATAGATGCACAAGAACATTTCGTAACCCCTTTTCCGCTGGAACTAACAGAAAGTGAATGTGACCCTCTGTATCCGAAACATAGGAATTTGAACTCCTAATGCTATTATGTGTGTAATTGGAACTCTCCCAATAAAAACTACCATACAATAACTGCGATAGCCTGCTGTCTATTGCCGATTCGCTTGCCAATTCTCTTACTTTTTTCTTGGCAAGTTTACAAACTCTCTTGCATTCATCCTCTGTGACGGGTAGTTCTTTCTGGACCTGTCCCAATTCCTCTCGCAGTTTTTCTTTGAACTCGTCATTATTTTCATAGTGGTTCAGAATTTTCTGCAATCTCTCCTTTCGATCAATCGCATCATATTTAATAAAAGCCTGTGCCTTTTCCTCCGCATTCTCTTTGTCTTTAATAATGTATAGAGCCCAGAGTGCCGCCTCAAAGTTGACTCTCGCCAAAATTAAAGCGTCCTCTGTATAGCCACTTTTACACAATAGCAAAGCGGCTTTAGTAGTTTTATAGCTCTTGGCAAATAGAAAGCTAAGCACATATCCTTTTGCTCCGAGTTCCTCCCTGGTTATCCTCTTCCTTACACATTCAGCTTGCAAATTATTCGCACATACCAGAAAAGAAGAAGCTAGGTCAAAATATTCTTTATGCTTGTTAAGAACGTATTCTTCCCATCTTTTGTCATCTAATTCTATATTCATATGCCTTTCCTCCACACAGACCTCAAGTCGTACCACCATATTACTGTGCCTGCCAGGTCCCCTGACCTAGCAGTCTCAAATGCTGTCAGTCCGGGGGACCCTACGGCAACAGAAGAGGAGGTCTAAAGACCTCAGCTACATTTTCCTCATCCCATTTTGTTTTGCTTTTATCCGTCATCCATAATGGTTTTACCCCGAAGGGGTATAACATTTATAGCTATTGTGTTTGCTTAACCTTGTGCGATTCCGAAGGAATCGAAGAAAAAGATAGGATGTGTGTTGCTATAAACGTTTAATGCCTTCGGCATTTAATTCCGTCTTATATCCCTTTTTCGATACTCTTTGGTTTTTATTTTCCTTCTTCCATATTCCTTTAATTCTTAAAGCCAGGGCAAATATTTCTCCAGCTCGTAATTGCTCACATGAATCCGATACTGATCCCATTCCATCTTTTTATTAACCAAAAGGGAGTTGAAGATATGTTCGCCCAGTACCTCCTTGGCCAACTGACTTCTTTCGAACTCCCTTATGGCTTCCTCCAAAGAACCGGGAAGACAATCGATGTTTTGTTTTTGTCTTTCGCTATCCGACAATTTGAAGATGTTCGTTTCTGCCGGCGGGGCTATCTCCATCCTTTGCTCTATCCCTTTCATTCCTGCTCCCAGCATCAAGGCAAAGGCCAAATAGGGATTGCAGGCCGGATCGGGTGAGCGCAGCTCGATCCGGGTGGCTTTCTCCTTTCCGGGTTTGTATTCCGGAATGCGAACCAAAGCCGAGCGATTCCGGGTTCCCCAGCAGATGTAGACGGGCGCCTCGTACCCCGGCACCAGGCGCTTGTACGAGTTGACCCACTGGCTCAAGACTAAGCACATCTCCTTGACGTAGTGGAAAAGCCCTCCGATATAGTATTTTGCAGTCTGGGAAAGGTGGTACTTGGTCTCCCCTGGGTCGAAGAAGATATTCCTGTCGTTTTCGAATATGGATTGATGGGTATGCATGCCCGAACCGTTTTCACCGAAGAGCGGCTTGGGCATAAACGAGGCGTAGTAACCCTCCCTCAAAGCCAGTTCCTTCACAGTTAGACGGTAGAACATCACAAAATCCGCCATGATTAAAGCCTCTTGATAGCGCAAATCGATCTCGTGCTGAGAGGGCGCCACCTCGTGATGAGTGCACTCCACCGGAATCCCCATGGCCTCCAAAGCCGAGGCCGCCGCTTTGCGCATTCGGGTCCCCGCGCTCACCGTGCTGTAATCGAAATACCCACCTTCGTCTACCGGGGTGGGATCATCCTTTCGGGGGAAGTAAAAATATTCGATCTCTGGACCACAGTAGAATTTCCAGCCTTTCTTGGCTGCGGTCGCCAAAGTCCTCTTCAACGCATACCGCGGATCACCGGCAAAGGGTGAGCCGTCCGGATTCAACACGTCACAGATAAGCAGGGCCACCTTTTCGTCGTTCACCTGCCAGGGGAGGATGCGGAAGGTAAGCGGATCCGGCATGGCTACCAAGTCGCTTTCGTGAATGCGGACAAATCCCTCCACCGACGATCCGTCGAATCCCTGCCCCTCCTCCAATACGTGCTCGATCTCGCTACGAGTGATCGACATTCCCTTCAACTGCCCCAAAATGTCGGTGAACCACAGGCGGATATATTTCACCTTATTTTCGTCGATTAAAGCTAAAACCTCATCTTTGGTTTTGGGCATGACCTTTCACCTCTTTCTGGATATACTGATTATGACGGAATTAGCCAATTGGTAAACCTAACTCCAATTTAGGCTACTCTGTAAATCATACATCATAGTAAAGAGACATCTCGTAGGGATGCGGTCGGTTTCTCACCTCATTGTACTCCCGGTTCAGTTTGTAGTCAATCCAGACGTCCAGGATGTCTTGGGTGAAAACCCCTCCCTGCAGCAGAAACTGGTGATCTTCTTTTAGAGCATCCAGGGCTTCCTTTAAGGTGGCGGGAATCGATTTGATTTTGTCTCTTTCCTTCTGAGGCAAGGCAAAGACGTTCTGATCGATCGGACCGAATCCCGCTTTGGAGGGATCGATTTTCTTCTTGATTCCGTCGATACCGGCCATCAGCTGGGCGGCTAAGGCCAGGTAAACGTTACAGGTGGCGTCCGGGGGCCGGAACTCCAATCTCTTCTCCGCCGGCTTCTGCGCATACTTAGGAATTCGGATGGCAGCGCTCCGGTTAGCCAGCGAGAAAAACAGCTTGACCGGCGCCTCAAACCCTGGAACCAGCCTTTTAAAGGAATTGGTGCTGGGATTAGTCAATGATAGAAGGGCATTGCCATGAGTCAGAAGCCCGCCAATGTAATACAATCCGAGTTGACTTAAGCCGGCATAGCCTTTCTTGTCATAGAAAAGAGGCTTTCCCTTTTTGAAAAGGTGTTGGTGGAAGTGCATCCCATTTCCCGCCTCGTTGTAAAGCGGCTTGGGCATGAAGGTGACCGTGTGATCATGCTTTCTCCCCACCATTTTGATCACATACTTGACCCACATGGTGATGTCAGCCATGTTGGTCAGGGTGTCTTCTAAGATCTCAATCTCAGATTGACCTGGGCCGCCTACCTCATGGTGATGGTATCTTACCGGTATTCCGCCCTGCTCAATGGTCTTGACCATCTCGGCCCGCACGTCGAAAAGATCGTCTAAAGGGGGGATGGCATGATATCCTCCGTGTGAGGGGATCTTGTGACCTAAGTTCTTCCCTTCCAGCATTCCCGAATTCCAGTCGGCTTCGTGGGAGTCTATGATGTAAGAAGCCATGTTGATGTCGTTTTTGTAGCTGATGCTCTCGAAAATGTAGAACTCAAATTCGGTCGACCAGAGGCTTTGGTCGGCGATGCCGGTCTGGAGCAAATACTCCTCTGCTCTACGGGCGATGCCTCGCGGCTCCCTTTTATAGAACTTGAAGGTGTCCGCCTCGGCCGAGCTGCAGATGAAACTCAGAGTGGGGACATCCCAGAACGGATCCAACTTGGCAGTCTTGACGTCCGGAAGCAGAACCATGTCCCCCGATTCCACCGACTTGAACCCGGGTGTGGCGGAGCCGTCAAAGGGCACGCCCCTTTTGAACATGTCGACGTTCAGCTGGCTTTTGGGCAAGGAGAGATGGTGCCATCTTCCGAAAAGGTCGATGAATTTCAAATCGATCATCTCCACTTTGTTTTTCTTAGCAAACTTTATCACATCATTTGGATTTCTGAACAACTTTTTCCTCCGTTTCAACTAATTTGGGCCTCTGAGAAATTCAAAAACGAATATTAACACCCGAACAGGCAAAAGTCAATCAAAATAGGGAGCCGATTCGGAACCGCGGAATCACTCAAACCCGGTTGTTTGGCCTGAGCAGCTCTCGGTTCGGCTGGCCACGCTTTTCCTGCGTGCAAAGCGAAAAATCACTTGACAGGATGGACGGGAAAGGTATATTTAGACTGACCACTCACTTGAAAGGGAAGTAACCATACCCACAGCTATAGTTCTGTACTGTTGTCCGTCCGACCTCTCTGGACCGTGGATGGAATGAGGTCAGATTGTCCTCGGTTTCGCGAGGTCAGGGAAAAAAACGGGCAATTCAGTCAGAGGGCTAACTGAAATCAAACCACAAACCCTTCAAAGAAAGGAGTGATCGAAATGAAGCGGAAAACGTCTTGGTGTCGCCTGCTCGTCTGCTTCGTTTTCGCCTTTTGTCTTTTCTCAGCTACAGAGAGGGGGGTACTGGCTCAGAGTATCAATCTGGAAATCGGCGGAGCTCGACCGGAGGCTCATGGGCAGAGCGATTTTTTGCGCTCATCTTCGACCATGCCATACGACACCGCGGAGGTTGAGGTATTATATACGACTTCCTATCCGGGCCGTTTCGCCGAGGTAGAGGTAAGGCTGAAGAATCCGGACCCGATTGCCGGATTTCAATTCGAGATCATCCTCGGCGGCACGGATTTCATCAATTTCCACATTGACAGCGTCACCGTCGATAGCACGGTCATTCGCGTCGACACTTGCACCGGCCCCCAACCCCACGGTGATTCATGTTATATAGATAGTCTGGTACGGGTCACGGTATCGCATTGTCATATCGACACCGTAGGCTCTCCGGTAAGTGACTTTCAGTGGGTTGTGTGTCACTGCCATGCCGGGGACACCAGCCTCTTGACGTGCAGGTCGGTGATGGTCCTGGGACTGGCCAAAAACGGCCATCCCCTCCCATCTTCCGGCAGCTATCAGAGGCTCTTCAAATTCGGAATGGACCTGTCATGTTTATCGGATACTGTTACCGATCGCAGCGTATCATTCTACATGTTCCCGGGTCAGAGCAGTTTCTTGTCCAACCCCGCGGGTGAACTGGTTCCCTTCCGGTATCATCAAGGCGAGCTATCCGCCTGGTGGTCTGTGCCCGGAGATGCGAGTGGCGATAGCCTGGTGAATGCCGGTGACGTCGTCTTTATGATTAACTATCTCTTCAAAAACGGCCCCAGACCTTGCATGATGGAAGCGGGGGATCCGACCGCGGACTGCGTGGTGGATGCGGCAGACGTGGTATCCCTGGTCAACTATCTCTTTCGGCAAGGCCCGGCTTTGGCGCCCGGATGTGCACATTGAAGAGGGATATACCTGGCTTTAACCAGAGAGAAATGTCCTTCTCTCAATAGGGTGGAGCACATCAGTCCCTTGCAGCTCGGGCTGCGTCCTGACGAACGTCCCCACCGGGGAACCGGTCTGAGTTACGCGACAAACGCTATCACTCAAGCGTCATAACAAAAAGGAGATACCAGCGAAGATGTTGAAATACTGGGTGTCCTCGGAAAACCCGTGGCCTTGAATTTCCAGATCCCGCGTGCGAACGACGGTTAATGGAACTTCCAAGAACACGAACACTTTCTGCTTAATTGAATACTGGATTCCGCAACCAAGATGGTAGCCAAACTGTCCCCTGCCGTAAGATGTGTGCGTGACAACTCTGGCGGGATCGAGAAACCACCTGTCTTTCACTTTGGGGAAATAAAGCCCCATTCCCGCGGTGAAATATGGGGAAGCGTCGTTTTGTGGCGCCCAAAGAAATCTCGCAAAGAGGCTGACACTGGTCCAGTTCCAGCCGGTCGAATAGTGGGACTGGTCCTCCGGAATCATCGACCCCTGCCACACACCCTGAAACGAGTTGTAGGTGAACGCTAAGCCGGCGGATAGCGGTTCTAAGAAGCGGTACTCGGTACTTATTCCCACTCCATACCTACCATCCCTTTCCGTATCGAAATCGAAGCCGCCTGCCAGAGAATGACACAAACCTCCCTTGGCGCTGAGTGTCCACTTGCCTTGCGAATTCACTGCCGGGATGCTCTTCGCAGGGTAAATCATCAAAAAACTGAAGATTAGCAGAGACAGTCTCTTCGTCCTCACGGCCACCTCTTCCTAAGGTCATCTATCTTTCTGGCCTCAGGTCAGATGAAATCCCCAATGATAATGAACACAAGTTGCTACATTGTACAGTTGGCAAGAGTCATGCCAGGTTTCGCGGCTCGAGAGGTTTCCTTTAGGGTAGCGTAACTTATTTTCATGCAGTGAATTAAGAAGCCATCCGGGTGGGAATGGCGCCGAGACCAAACACCGGAAACAGAACCTCGCAAGAAACCCCGAACCGCTCGCCTGCGCACCATCGACTTGTCAAGCCAACAGATTGTCGCGCAATAAGAAGATCAATTCGTCGGGAATTGCGAGCCTGGCTGAGAGCCTGCCGAATTTGAATCTTGAGCTATAAGGCCGGACCTATTGCTAAGCGGAGCACTGCAGTATCTATCCCGTCTATCTTATGGACTCCAAACCCGTTCTGTGCCATCTGGAGGATTTGACCGCTTTGTCTAAGTTCAGATAAGATTGCGCCCAGGTCTTTCGTTTTCTCCGTCGAGTCCAAAGGATAAACCACTTTCTGTTTTTGTGCAAACTCAAGATTTTGTGACGCGAAAGTGCCGATTAGCGGAAACAAAACAAACATGGGCAGGCCCAGACCAACCGCCCAATTGATTCTTTCATGGGAAGCCGCCACGAAGGCATCCAGACGAGGAACAAGCTCGATTGCTCTCTGCGTATCCTCCTGCCTGGTTTTTCTGGTCACCAGCATCAGATCGAATTCCTGGTTCTCGTGCGATTCACCTTCCGTGTCCACAGCCAACTTTGCTCTCCAATCTCTGGCCTTGCCTTTCACCCACTCAAGCTTCTGGGGATTGGTCCCGCAGAAGATGATCGCCTTCATCCTTTTCTCAATTACTGATCGCGCACCTTCGACTATCTTCTCCATGTGCTCCTTCGGATAAGCTCCGGAGGTGAAAAATCCAATGGTCAAAGGCTGGTCCGATCTGATTCTCTCCAATCTCTGCTCGAAGGACGTCTCTGCGGAGTCCGCAAGTCCAGGCTCAATCATCAATCCGCAGACCACGATACTTTCTTCGTCCGCGCCACAGGAGATCAGCTTCTCTTTGGTCCCCTGCAACGGAACGAAGGTCTTTTCCGCACCTGTGGCGGCGCATTCCGCAGGTGCTGCGATTTCTCCGTGCACGTACCACACCCTGCACACACCGGCCAAAGCTCGGGCCACGATTGGATGATCCACCAGGCAAATTCCCGGGAAACCCCTGTATAGTCGTCTTAAGTCTCGGCCCAAAATCTTTGTCAATTGCGAATCCGCCAAGTTTGTTTCCGATCTCTTGCGGATAAGATGGTAGAATCTCGTCTGAAGCCCACCTTTTCCACTTATGCTGTAGAGCCAGGAAAGGAATTTCCAGGAAAGAAGCGAAACGCCCCTGCCTTCCTCGAAGACCGTTCGATAGATCAGATCGGGATAGGTTCTCTTCAGCACTGAAATCACACTGTCCAGATAGCTGGGATGTCCTCGCCCGATATCTGAGCAAAGGGCAGCTACTCGCAAGCTTGGGTCAAGGTCGGATTCGCGGTTTTGGTGAGTTGTGTCTTTCATCTGATTTAATCAAATATAAGAACCCGAAGGAAAACCAAAAGAGAAATTTGGAAGAATGGAAAGGAAGCGAAAGAAAACTCCTGGGATGAGCTTAAAGCGCTTCGGGTGGCCCACTCTTTTTGAGTCAAGGGGACTCACGCTTGGAGATCATGACCCAATCGTCAGTCTTTGCCATGCCAGCATCCCGGCTTGGGTGGGGGACCGCCCCTGTAAAGGTAGGAAGTCAAATAGATCACGTCACCTACGTCCACAACGCAGGAGGCGTTGACATCGGCGGCCTCCGGAACGCAAGGGCGAGGACCTCCCCTGAGAAGGTAGTTGATCAAATATATGACGTCACCGGCATTGACCAGGCTGTCTTCGTTAACGTCTCCAGGCCGCGCCCACCAGACGGTCAACTCTCCCTGAAGGTATCTGAGTGGAATCTCTTCAGATTGCGGGCCGTATAGGCGCGCGAAAGCCAAGTCGAAGAATGCACATCTTCGGATGTCCTCCGTGGAGTCCGGTATGCAGTGAGCATCTACTCCGAATTTGAAAAGAGTTCGGTAGCTTAGCGAAACTCCCAGACAATCATCCGGCGGACCCCAACCCTCAACCCAAAAATACCTGCAGTGGGGTGAAGCGGTATCGGCGACCTGCCCACGGCAACTTAACGAGTTGAACCGGCTGAGTGGGTAGCCGCTGGTATCGATCGAGCACTCCCGCACTGCATATCGGACCCAGTTGGAACCGATGAGAACGCTGTCTGTGGAGATTCTCTTGGTGTGAAAATCAGCCACATCGGCACCAGCTAATTTGATCAGAAAATTGAAGCCACAGATGGGTTGTGGGTTTTTGAGCCTCAGATCCATCTGATAGAAATGGCCTGGATATGCGGACTTGTACATTATTTCCAGATCACAAGTATCAACCTGTTTTGGCGGAGAGGGAGGGGTTAGATCGCTAAAACCCTGGTCAAGCGGGAATATATCGCTGACGGAAGGACCGAGAAGTCTCGGACCCCACGTGACTGTGTCGGCATTTGAAGGACGGGATTCAGTGTCATCAAGATATGCCTTCACCCAGTACACATAAGGCAGACCGGGAATCAGTCCCGAGTCAACGTAACAACTAGCATAATTAGTATCGTTTGGACCTGCAGTCCCACACAGGCAGCCATCACAATAGACGGTGAATCCATCCTCGTTAGTGTAATAGTCATACCAACCCAGGGTGGCCTGATCGGGTCCAGATTGGTATGCCCAGAGTTGTATGCCAGCCTGCAAATGAGGATTAGAATGATGTACCCAGGCTTCTTTCACCACTCCGTTTACGCGTGTTCCGGTCTGCACATCCGCACTTATGCTTGAGTCGGTTACGACCACCCGATAATAGCCGGTGAGCAACTCCTGACCCCACTGGTTTGTGCCATCCCAGACGTGCGAGCATGATCCTGACAATTCCATGCCTCCAAAAAGAGTCTTTACCAGCTGATTGTTTTTATCATAGATTTTTATGGTATCGTCCGATACGTCGATCAGCGTATAGTTGATATAATGCCAGCGGTAGTCCACAGAAGAGGTGACTTGGAAATCCAGTATGTCTGTGCCCATGGCGAAGTATAGTCCTCCACTATTGTCCGTCCACGCTTCAGCGACAAAAGCATCCTCGCAACCTAAATATCCTCCGGTGTTGGAAAAACTCGCGGGATAGTAAAACTGATTGTCCCCGGTGCCGAAGCTTCCAAAGTAACACAGAGGGTAAAGATCATAAGTATACTTGTAGATCCTTCCGTTATCATGGTCCACCGCCCAAACCTGTCCGTAACTGTCCGTCTCCAGATCCGCAATGCGAGAGTTAGAGGGGAGGGGCAGAGACTTATTCCAGGTGATAGTCTCGTTGTATGGGTTCTTGCTCAGCCAGACTATCCGGTGGTTTCCATCATCCGCCACGTAGATATCATTGTCGTTAGAAAATCGCTCAAATGCAAACGGCGTTTTCCCACAAACCACCGCAGTGGGACGGCAGAAGTTGCCAATTCCGCTCGGATTACATCCATAAGTCCCGTACGTATTCCTTAACACCCCGTCCGGGGTGAATCTCTTGATCTGCTGACCATTCAATACCCATAAGTAATCGTCAGAGTTGGCGAGGAATGTACCTCCGTCATTTATATCCACATCCGTGGGGAAGTCCAATCCTCCGCCGGTTATTGTGCCAAGCCAATCCATAATCTGATAATCGCAAGCGTATCTGAGTTTAACAATGCGGTTGTTGCTGGCGTCCGCCACAAAGATAAAATACAAATCAGTATATCCCTGGTAATTGCAGAGGGCATGAGCATCCAACTTAGTTGGCCACAGAAACTGATTGTTTCCGCTTCCTCTCTGTCCAAAGGCGTAAATCCAGTTAGCCAAACACTCCTGATATAGCATCCTGTTCCAACCATTGTCCAGGTGAAACGATACGGCGCTAAGGAGCTGAGGCTGAGGCGGCGGGGTCATGACATAGGATTGAGCCACAGACTGACAGTCAACAAAAAGCTGCGTCCCCCACTCGCTCCAAGTAAAATTCTTGGTAAGTCGCCAGACTAAAGGATCTTCAAAGACCGGTCTTCGAATCAAAGCATATTGGCTTTGACTTTGAGACGCACCAATCTCATAGAAAGCCAGATGGAATAGCAGAACCACCCTTATGATAGAATAACTGCCTCTTCTCATAATTGTCTCCTCCTCTTGGTAAGGAAGATTTACTGTGCGCCCCAAGGATCTTCTACTTAGATTCCCACTTTTGAATCTGCGTTAGCCAATATTCCGCCCTGTCCGAAATCTTGGTGTTAGGATGCTTCTTTATAAGCTCTTTCATATATTCCATCGCGCTAGCTTTGTACTCCAAAGCTTTGTAGTTTCCGACTAAATTATAAAAAGTGTCGTCGATATAGTAAAATTCAGGATAGTTCTCAATTAGCTTTTTACAGACGGAGATAACGATGGTTTTGTCCTTTATCACATTCGCCTTAAATAAAGCAGTATAAAGTGAGATGGGGGCATAAACGCTGATGGGATATTTGTCAGCCAACTCCAGATATTTATAAAAAGCTTGCTCCCATTTTTTGGGGTCTCTATCCTTACACCAATGAAGTTTCTGGGCTTCCAAATAGAGACCCAAAGCTTTTTTCTCATCACCTACTGGCTCTTTCACTTTTATTTTTACCACATTAGATTTGCAACCGGAGAAATCTATAAAGCAAGTATATTCGCCCGGTTGACTGATTCTATATCTTGAGTCTATACACTCACTACCTTTAAACACCTCATCCGGATGGATAGTATCGGGGCAGGTGATATAATCGCCTGTCTCAATATTTGCGTAACCTCGCCCCATCTGATCCTTGATGTTGAAAAATTCTCTCACATTGTCAAAGGTAAAACAAATAGCTGAATCACTAATGTTTTTAACTTCATAACGGACTGAAATAGGTTCTCTGGTCAAGTATTCTGTCTTGTCACTGTGAATTTTTATTTCAAAGGGACAAACAGCGGTAGCGCTTTTTTGAAGACAGAAATTTATAAAAAGAATCGCACATAGGAGCATTTGGATTATAATGAAGACTTTTTGCCGGAACATCTGTAACCTCCTTACCAGTTAGTGTTTTTTATTTTATTTATGCATTCATTACAAAAATGAGGATTCGAATAAAGGTTAAATGATGAGTATATAAGATGGTTATTCATTATGCAAAATGGCCTGGGTGGATTTCCAAAGTCATCATGATGATGGAGAATTGCCCTCTGATGACCTAATTCATGGATAGTCGTAGCTGTAATAATATCGTTGTAATTCACATTATATAGTGTTCCACACTGGTTTATTATTGATTTCACTGCTACTAAACTCCCACTCCAGCAACTCGGGGTAAAATATATGGTGTCTGTCCAAATCGTTGATCCTGCCTTCTCGATTAAATGTCCTTGAGCATCCTTAAACCCCTTTATACCGCAAAGAAACATCCGGTCATCGAACTGCTTGTGATCATAAATATATTCCGCTATTGCTTGATCAGTGTTCAATATAAGAGAACAGGGCAAATCCGTTTGATAAGTGATAACGCTATCTCTGGTATTGGCGATGTTAAAGGCGATGTTCATGTATTCACTGGTATGTGGGCTTAAGAAGACATCGTATCTGTCAATGATGCCTGTGTCTGAGTCCTGGCAAAAATATTCAATCTGCATCACCTTCGAGGGACTGGTAAATTGGGTTATCCGAATGTTGCCCAGATGGAGATTTTCCACTCTGTAGATGCTATCATAGCATGACGAGTTAAGCTGAATATTCTCCAAAATCCCTCTGATCTCATACGTCCCGGATGGTAAGGACCCTCCCCACTCTAACTGTTGACTCCCTTCTTGGTCAGAATTAAACTCCACATAATTACTACGATAGGTATGCCCACCGCTTACAAGCTCAAGATCAAGACGGTTAAATCCGATGAAGCCATCGTCTACGTTTGGCCGCAGGTTGACTACGGAACGGCCGGAAGTGTTACAGTTAAAGGTTGTATCTACGGAGCCAACAGTCTCGAAAGTGAGGTCTCCGCTCCCGACGCCACAATACTGAGATGGCGGCGGGGGATTCACTTGCTTTGGTTCTTTACATGAATTCAAAAAAAGCCCGGAAAGAATTATTATCAGAGTTAGCTGCCCAATCTTCTTGAGGAATTGTTTTGTCATCTCACCTCCCCTCCTTTAGGAGACAGATTCACCTCCCCATCTAACAACTCCAGAAGATTCTCAAATCCTGTTAACTGCCAGGTTCTTATGCCGGCCGTCGGGCTTTTTCCTGAAGATGAACTCGGCCATTTGTGCCAATCCCCCTCTGGTGGTGTCTGTTCGATATTAGGCGGAGAGGTGAAAACGAATCTTTCTTTCATTCTTTTGCTACCGCCTCTGGCTGAATCTCCGACTGCCTGGTTACTCCTCTTATCCGCTAGTGCGCCCCACAATATCAGTTCGCAGTCCACAACGGCGGAATCGCCGTCCATTCTGATTTTTGGGTCAAGGATATCAAAATCCCAGAAACCAGAAAGATGCAAAGGATTGTCCGCTCTGGGAAAGTACGGTTTCTTTAGCTGGTTATCTCGTTTGTAAGAACTGTTAAAAATGGTTTGAAGTTGTCTGCTCAGAGTGACTTGAGTCCGAACTCCCTTGCCCTCAACCCAAACTTGGGGGGCAACCACCATGTTGATCTTGGTAGTATCCTGTTGCTGAATCCCCTTTCTCATCATGTCCAAAGCCAGTTCCACCCATTGTCGATCTGTCATCTTAACAAAGTGCTGAGCCAGCGATGAGTTGAGCAGGAAAAAAAAGGCGAAAATGAGCAGAAACACTGATCTTCGTAACCGGCGGTTTTTCATATTGCTACCCCGTGATTAAATGAGATCATCCAGTAGGTTTACCTTAACAGACTTTGGAATCGTCCGCATAAATATGCCCTCCTCTAACCCATTGGTTTCGATATTCTGTCGGTCAAACGCAGGATAATAGAACGGTATATCCTTGTCAAGGGAAATCTTGCCCAGAGGTTGTCCTATTTTCTTGGTCTACGGAGGCAAGATGCCGAGCGGCAATTGTTACAAGAGAATGGCTTGGACTGAACGATCACATGCCCGGCAATCAGTGACTATTCGCCGTGTGCGAGATCGACAAACAGGAAGGTGGTGGTGCGAGCGAGGATATCAAAGTTTCGCGTTCTCTCAGGGTAGCCGGCTCTGCTCAACTTTAGTACGTAAAGTCCCGGAAGGAGTCCCCCAATTATCACATTTGTGGTGTCGCCGGTATCCACTCCGTCGAGGTATACTTTTGCCCCGGTCGGTCTGCTGGAGAGGTCCAGGGTGCCGGCAAAGCTGATAGAAAAGGTTTGAATGAATGTGGAAACGAAACTCTGCCAGTTGGTCGTCGCAAAATCAAGCTGGGCGTAATTGGTGGAATCGAACAGACCTTCGTTCCAGGGAAGATGAATGGAAAGACCAGCGAACCGACTGTCCTCAGGGTAAACTAATGCTCTTAGCACGGCCGTCCCAGCCAAAGCCTCAACCGTGTGAGCACTGTTCTTGATGGAGTTTTTTAGGTGAGGCTCTCCCTGAATCAGTCTGGCAAATGTCTGAAGATCCACATGCGAGGAATCGCAGTAATCGTAGACGTGACCGCTGCTATCCCATGGTCCCCACACCTCACTCCAATAGGGACCGGTGCTGTCAACAAGACTCCTACCCAGATTTGAGACAGCCGTGGCCAGATCTGCTATCTCGGGGAGATGAATCAGCACAGATTCAACCGCTTTTGACGGATTTGCATCTTTGGCAGCCTGGTAGATTGAGTCGGTAATGGTGTTGGCAAAAAGCCTAGGGCTTAAGCTCGGATCAGAAACCAGACCGGAAAGCCATCTGGACCCGGCCAGGATATTGTCCGGGTATCTTTTGAACTGAGAGGCGATCATATACTCGGCATAGTCCTTCACCTGGTAAGCCACCTCTGCCAAAGCCATAGAGGGAGCGTCAAAGAGAATTATCTCGAAGGTGAACCCGGAAAGAGCAGAGGAAAACTCCGGCAAACTCATCCAACGGCCATCGCCATTGACCTGGTCAGAACAAAGCCCTCTCCAACCTGCTCCGTGATCGTCAATGATCAACATGTAGTGTTCTGCCGAGTACCTCTGCACGCTAAAGTCCAGGAAATCCCGCAAAGTGGTGGGATTTGACATGTCTTTCTTCCCCAGATCGGCCAGCACTTCTGAGCTGACTGAATCCGGGGGTTCATTTAAGTGTCTCTGAAGGTGATAGTATTTGCAGCTCCCCAGAGTTTTCGAAGAACCCAGCATCACCACCACCTGGACTTGCTCAGTGGAGTCAATCTGCTCCATCTCCTGAAGGTCCCTGGTCACATAGGAGTGACCGCCGGCATCCTGATCCTGCGCGTTATTACCGTCAAAGTACCCCAAGATAGTCCACTTGTACCTGGGTGGCTCCGGCTTGGTGCTTTTCTTCTTACTGCAACCCGTAACCAGAGCCAGAAGCGCGGTTAGAAGAATGCATGCGATTCCGAGTGTCTTGTTCATGACATGATAGCTTTCGGCTGAGAGTCAGAGTTTCTTTAATCGTGCGCAAGCTTACCCGACATTGATCCAACTGTTCGGTGTCTCGATGGACAATAGTCACCTCGCTCCCCGAATACCTTAAATGTCAGCGCAGTTCTTTTGGGGATATGCAATCAGACGGAACAGCCTAACTTTTCTAATATCTTGTCGGTCTTGGTCTTGTGCAGATGAAGCCCTACTTCCTGAGGAGAGAGTCCCTGGGCTAGGCCTAACAGCTGGAAATAGTATATGATCGGAATGGTCAGGTCCTCATTGAATTTTCGAGAGATTTTGATCTGCCCCAAGTCGAACTCGTCAAAGCAGGTCGGGCAGATCAAACCCATCAGATCGGCGCCGGATTTCTTCAGAGAGCTCAAAACGTCGTAGGTCATCTTCTCCGGGATGCTCTCGCTCATGCAGGCCTTTCCGCAACAGAGAGCTTGTTTGTCATGATGAACTGTCTGGGCCCCGATGGCGGAAAACAGCTTCTCCAAAATGGTAGGATAGTCCGGGTCATCCACCCGCATGATCTCAGAAGGCTTTAACAGATGGCAGCCGTAATGAATTCCTACCTTGATGCCCTCGAGAGGTTTTTTCACCGATTCTCTAACCCTTTCGATTCCCAGATCGTCCCGCAATACGGTTACGATGTGGCGAACGGAGACGGTCCCTTTATACTCTCGTCCGATTCTCTTCAGGCGTTTGTTTACTTTCTCCTTAACCTCCGGTTCCTGGGAGAGATGAAAATTGGCTTCGGACAGCGTGGCGGTGCAGCCGGAACACATGGTCACCAGATCCAAGCCCGCCTCCTCAGCGATAGAGATATTTCTTGCAGCTAGGGTGAGCCAGGTCAGCTTGTCGGTAGCTTTGAAATAGATGGGATCCGGGCAGCAGGAGAAACTTTCCAAATCCACAAACTCCATCCCCAGATTCTTGGTGGTTTTCCGCACTGCCGCCTCCATCTGGGGATATTTCACCGTGATCATGCAACCGAAAAAGGGAGCATACTTCATCTTATTCTTCCTTCAAGGATTCTTTCCACTTAAGGGGCTGATACTTATCCCCTTGACGAGAATCTCATTGGTCACTTCCCGTCTTGCCATAACTGAATGCTGCCGTTATAGATACATAGGGAGTAGAAGGTCTTCCGATACGGAGACCTTCCGATAGGCTACTTTCATGACCCTGGTTACAAGTCCTTCATGGCTCAAAAAGCTCTTTTAGCTCCTCGACCGGAACCATCTTCACCTCTTTTAACCCCAGTTCTTTTCTTCTTCTGTCAGAAAGCGAGGAGGTCTTCACCGTTCGACCCGTAGTATGGACGCTTTCCACGATCTGCTTAACTTCTGGTGCGGCGGTCATCTTCTGATAACAGATGTTCTTCAGGGCAATGATCACCTCCACCGGCCTGACCGCCTGCGGACATCTCTCATAGCAGGTGTAACAATTGGTGCAGTTCCAGATGGGAGAATCCTCTCCGGTAAGAGCCTCTTCCTCCCCCAGAAGCGCCTTCAGAAGTATCTCCCTGGGGTTGAAATCCGGAGAATACATGGCAGCCGGGCAATCACCCACGCAGGCGCCGCATTGGTAGCAGTAGTTGTGGGCTTCTCCCCCCAAAGTGGAGTTCAGCTTGTGCTTGAATTTGTAGTTTATTGATTTTAAGGACATTTTCGGGGCAGCGAAAAAGGCTGCAAAGTCTCAGCAAAAAGCTTGACTTTCAACGTAATCACGTTAATATGTATACTTACCAAAGTCAAGCCATATTTGATCCAACCAAGGAGTCAATTTGGCAGAGCAGACAGCCGAGACGCAGTTAAGCAAAGAGCAAGAAACGGACCAGGAGAAAGTCCACGTTTTCGAAGCCTGGTGTAAGAGATGCGGCATCTGCGTGGCTTTCTGTCCTACCGGCGCTTTGACCTCCGACAAAGACGGCTTCCCGGTGCTAACCTATCCCGAAAAATGCACCCAATGCGGCATGTGTGAATTGAGATGTCCGGATTTTGCCTTAGCCGTAAGACCCAGAGCAAAGAAAGAGGCAAAACCGGACCAGGCTGAGGAACCCAAATGAGCAAGCCAGCTACCGAAACCGAAGAGAGACTGATGCAGGGAAACCGGGCGTGCACGGAAGGCGCCATTGCCGTCGGCTGTCGGTTTTTTGCGGGTTATCCCATCACTCCATCCACTGAGATAGCCGAGGTATTGGCTGCCGAGCTGCCCAAGGTCGGGGGAAAGTTCATCCAGATGGAGGACGAGATCGCCAGCCTGGCGGCGGTGATCGGAGCATCGGTGGCCGGGGTGAAATCAATGACTGCCACCAGCGGACCCGGCTTTTCCTTGATGCAGGAACACATTGGGTACGCTTATATGGCCGAGGTCCCGTGTGTGATCGTGGACGTGCAGAGAGGCGGGCCTTCCACCGGACTTCCCACCAAAGTAGCTCAGGCAGACACCATGCAGGCCCGGTGGGGAACTCACGGAGATCATTACGCCATAGCCGTCGCGCCTTCGTCGGTGGCGGAGTGTTTTGACTTCACTGTTCGCGCCTTCAATCTTTCCGAGAAGTACCGGACACCGGTAATAGTCTTGATGGACGAGGTGGTGGGACACATGCGGGAGAAGGTCATCTTACCTGACCCGGAGAAGCTGAGGATAGTAAACCGCATGAAGCCCACGGTTCCTCCGGAGTGGTACCAGCATTTTGAGATAAATCCTCATTTTGTCTCTCCCATAGCCTCCTTCGGGGAGGGATACAGATTCAACGTCACCGGGCTGATGCATGATCCTTATGGGTTTCCCACCGAAAAGCCGGAAGAGATCATGCAGAAGCTGGATAAACTGAAAAACAAGATCTGCCACAACTTGAATGACATCGTTCAGGTGAGAGAAGAATTCATGGAAGATGCCACCATCGCCATCTTTGCTTACGGGATTGTGGCCCGCGCGGCCAGGCAGGCGGTGCGGATGGCAAGGGAAAAGAGAATTAAGGCCGGGCTGATACAGCCTCTCACCATCTGGCCCTTCCCGGATGCTTACTTGGAGAATGCGTTGGAGCAACTGGATTTAGTCATCGTGGCAGAGTTGAACCAGGGACAATTGACTGGGGAGGTGGTGCGGGTCAACCGAGGGAAGACCAGAGTCCGGGGCCTGCACCGCTACGATTCGGAGCTGATCACTCCCGACCAGATCTTCGAGAAGATCAGGGAGGAGAAGTAAGGTGGCCTTGGTATCCGAAGTAACCCACAAATATCTGAGGACAAAAAAGAAATTCCCCAACGTGTGGTGCGCCGGATGCGGCATCGGGACCGTCATGGGGGCGATCATCCGGGCCATAGACAATCTGAGGCTGTCTCGGGATGAGGTGGTGATGATCTCGGGCATCGGGTGCTCCAGCCGAATGCCGGTATACGTCGATTTCAATACGCTTCATACCACGCACGGAAGACCTTTGGCCTACGCCACCGGAGTGAAGTTGGCCAAGCCCGGCTTAAAGGTGATCGTAATCACCGGCGACGGGGATGCTTTGGCCATCGGAGGGAATCATTTCATCCATGCCTGCCGTCGTAACATCGACCTAACCACCATTCTGATCAACAACTCCACCTACGGGATGACCGGCGGACAGGTGGCCCCCACCACCCCTTTCATGAAGATCGGAACCACCGCCCCCTATGGCAACCGGGAGAGGGGATTCGACATATCCAAGCTGGCCATCGCCGCAGGAGCGCCGTTCGTGGCCCGGGGGACGGTATATCACGTGGTACAATTGCAGAAACTGGTGGAACAGGCCATTCTGAAGAAAGGGTTCTCCTTGGTGGAGGTGATCAGCCAGTGCCATACCCTGTACGGAAGGCTGAACAAAGAGGGGGGTCCGGTGGAGATGATGAAATGGCAGAGGGATCATGCCATTCCAATCAGCGCCGCCGGAAAAGTCCCTCCGGAGAAACTGAGAGGGAAATTCCTCACCGGGGTTTTGTGGGACATAAACTTCCCTGAGTATTGCGAGGAATACGACAAAGTGATCGCTCAAGCTCAAGGGAGGCTGTAGATTGGCATCAAGAGGAGCAGTAACGAGGACCAACGGGAAAATGGATCGAGCGAAAAAACCATCGGCGGAAGTCGACGACAGATACGAGATCCGGCTCTCCGGCTCGGGTGGCCAGGGAATGGTTTTTGCAGGTACAATCTTGGCCGAAGCCATCGGAATCGAAGATGGTAAGAACGTCTGCCAGACCCAGAGCTACGGCCCGGAGGCGCGTGGGGGCGCATCCAGATCCGATCTGGTGGTCAGCTCCAAGGAGATCTACTATCCTAAACCGCTGGGCTTGGACCTGCTCTTGGCCTTGACCCAGGAATCGTGTGACGCCTATTACCAGGCGCTGAAGGAGGATGGAGTCTTGGTGGTTGACTCGGGATTGGTCACTCAGCTTCCGGCGCATAACGTGCACGGTTTTCCCTTCACCCAGATCGCCCGGGATCAGCTGGGGACGCCTGTGGCAGCTAACATAATTGCCCTGGGAGCCATCGCCGGCTTGACCAAGATAGTTTCCAAGCAGGGGTTGCTGGAGGTGGTGAAAAGAAGAGCCCCCAAAGGAACCGAGGAGCGGAATCTGAAGGCCGTGGAAATCGGTTTTGAGTTGAGTCGAAAGAAGAAGAGAGCAGGAAAAGAGAGTTAAGATCGCACATCGCTATCTCCAAGGAACAGCCGGACAGAAAGATGGAGGAGAACAGTATCAGAGTGGAAAAGACTTTTTTGATGATCAAACCGGATGCGGTGGAAAGAAATCTCATCGGGGAGATATTGAAAAGGACAGAAGCTGCGGGATTTGAGATAACGGACCTAAAGATGGCGAAGCTCTCGCTTTCTGACGCCAAAAGGTTTTATCAGGTGCACGAGGGCAAGCCGTTTTTCGAAAAACTGGTAAAATACATGTCCTCCGGCAAGGTGGTGGCCGTTCAACTGGAGAGAGCTAATGCTGTGAAAAAGCTGCGGGAGCTGGTCGGGGCCACCGATCCCAAAGATGCCAAGAAGGGCACCATCCGGCACGATCTGGCCTTGGACGGGAGAAGAAATGCAGTCCATGCGTCCGATTCTGCCCGCAATGTCAAGTTCGAATCCAAATTCTTTTTTTGAAATATGACTTGTGAAATGATTCACAAAATATAAACAGGAGGAATAATTATGCCCTTGAAAGAGAAATTGGCCAAGAGGATTCCGCAATTGAGGGAAGAAGTCAAGAACCTGGTGAAAGAACACGGCCAGAAGGTCATCTCTCAAGCCACCGTCGAACAAGCTTATGGCGGCATGCGAGGGATAAAAAGCATGGTCTGGGAGACTTCGCTTCTGGACCCGATGGAAGGAATCAGATTTCGTGGATTCTCTATCCCCGAGGTCAGGGAGAAGCTGCCCAAGGCCAAAGGTGGAGAAGAGCCCCTGCCGGAAGGTATCTTCTGGCTTCTCATGACCGGGGAGCTGCCCTCGGAAGCGGACGTAAAAGCACTCACCAAGGAATGGCAGACCAGGGGGAAGGTGCCGCCGGCAACCTGGAAGATATTGGATTCTCTCCCCAAGAAGATGCATCCCATGACCCAGTTTTCCATCGGGATAATGTCTCTTCAGCCTATGTCTGAATTCGCGAAGAAATACGACGAAGGCATTCCGAAGGCCAATTACTGGGACCCGATGTATGAGGACGTGATGAACCTTTTGGCGAAACTTCCCGCCATTGCCGCCTATATCTATCGCCGGACCTACAAGAACGGCAAGAGGATTTCGCCGAATGCGAAGCTGGATTGGGGAGCCAACTTTGCCCACATGATGGGGATCGACGATCCGGAATATTACGATTTGATGAGACTGTATCTGGTTCTGCATTGTGACCATGAGGGCGGGAACGTCAGCGCGCATACCACACATTTGGTCGGCTCGGCCTTATCCGATGCCTTTTACTCCCTTTCTGCCGGCATGAACGGATTGGCCGGTCCTCTGCATGGCCTGGCAAACCAGGAAGTCCTGCGCTGGATTCAGAATTTGATGAAAAAGCTGGGTGGAAGAGTCCCCACCAAAGAGGAGCTTTCCAAAGCTTTGTGGGATACCTTAAACAGCGGGCAAGTTATTCCAGGTTACGGGCATGCGGTTTTGAGAAAGACAGATCCGAGGTATGTAGCTCAGAGGGAGTTTGCCTTAAAGCACATGCCGGAGGATGAGCTTTTCAAACTGGTGAGCATGGTTTACGAGACCGCTCCGGACATTCTGACGAAGCATGGCAAAGCCAAGAACCCGTGGCCGAATGTGGATGCGCACTCAGGCGTGCTGCAGTGGTATTATGGAGTTCGAGAATATGACTTTTACACCGTCTTATTTGGCGTCTCCCGCGCCATGGGCGTTCTGGCACAACTGATCTGGGATAGAGCCTTGGGTCTGGCAATTGAGCGGCCCAAGAGCGTAACCACGGATTGGCTCAAACAGGAAGTGACGAGAATGTAGGCAGTATACAGCAGGCAGACAGCAGACTAAATCCCATGCTAACGGCGGGTGTTCTTCACCCGCCGTTACCTTTCCTGTTGGGTGACGCACCAACGGTAGCAAGAATGGGGTTACCACGCCGCGTAAAGATGGTCATCCCAACTTCCGAAATAGACCACCCCGTTAGCGATCGCCGGGGACTCAGTCACTTGGTCTTCTGTTTTGAATTTCCACTTTTCCTCGCCAGTCTTGATGTCAACCGCATAGAAATGACTGTCTTTGCTACCAAAATAGACAACCCCGTCTGCTATGCTAGGGGAAGATGACACCTCGCCCTGTGTTTTAAACTTCCACTTAATTTGACCTGTTTTTGAGTTCACTGCATAGAGATAACCATCCCAGCTCCCAAAGTAGATCACCCCGTCAGCTGTCGCAGGAGAAGAGTCCACTCTAGCTCCAGTTGCAAAGGTCCACTTTTTCTCTCCTGTATCGTGATCTACGGCATAAAGATAACCGTCTCTGCTCCCAAAATAGATCACCCCATCAGCATTAGCAGGCGAAGAAAACACTTGGTCGCCTGTTCTGAACTTCCACTTTCCTTCCCCCGTGTTGATATCCACTGCGTAGAGATAATTATCCAGGCTTCCGAAATAGACTACTCCATCAGCTATAGCAGGAGAAGAACCAATACTCGCTCCTGTTCCAAATTTCCATTTTTCTTCTCCTGTCTCGATATCTACAGCGTAAAGATTGCTGTCCCAGCTTCCGAAATACACGACACCATTTGCTATAACGGGGGAAGAGACCACCCATCCCCCTGTTTTGAACCTCCACTTTTCCTCCCCTGTCTTGACGTCGACCGCATAAAGATTACCATCATAGCTCCCGAAACATACCACCCCACCGGCGATCGCAGGCGAAGAGGCAACCTCACCTTCTGTTTTGAACTTCCACTTCTCCTCTCCCGTGCTGATGTCAACCGCGTAGAGATGATGATCCAAGCTACCGAAATAAACTACTCCACCGGCTATGGCTGGAGACGATCTTACTGCGCTTTCTACTTTGAACTCCCACTTTAATCCATTAAATTCATGAACACCTTTTGTATTATATACACCGGTATGTTCCTGGTTCGCACGAAACATCGCTTCTTTAGGATATGACAATTTATCAGTTGACTCTTCTTTGAGCGCTAGTTCCTTATTCCCACCCGAGCTTCTCTTTTCAGAGTTTTCCTGCTCTCGCGATGAGATAGTTTCTTCCTGTGGGGATTGCTCATAGAATTCATACCAAGCCTCTGCGCTTGACCAATCATTATAACATTCTGGTATGTTTACTTTGACAAAACGGAAAACTTGGGACGGATAATAATCTCTGGTATGAACAAAATCGTCCTCTCGCCTTTCTGGCACCCGCTCCGTTCCCAATAGGGTCCAACCGCCTTCCTCTGACGTCGAGACATAGAAATACGCTTCGCTTTCTCTGCAGTGACCATTAGGTGTGCCTGCTCGATATTTTATCTGTAATCGAGCCCCAGCTGGGAAAACCTGACCTAAATCGTGGACGTGAGTTGTGATAAAACAGCAACACTCGGTAGTGGCTGGCGATTGACGGCAATCGTCATAGCCATGTCTTGAAAACCGTTTTCCCAAAGTAATATATAAATCGAGTGCATCTTTTCTTGGAATGGTCACTGTTGACATATATATTGAGTATCCTGCCTTTTTTAGTACTAGATCGTGATTAGTTGCTAATACATCCTTTAGTACTAATGGTGTTTTCCCCAGAGGATTCTGATCAAGAAAAACTTCAGCGCCTGAAGGCTTAGAACTAATCTTTAGAGAACCATAGATAGGAACTAATTTAGCCTCAATACTTGCTGTTTTGCCGTAACCCACCCTAACATCCTTTTCCCACTTTTCATATCCGTCTTTTTCTATTGTAATTTTGCGAACTCCAAAAAACAAAGAACGAGAGATAACAAATCCGGGTCTCAGAGCAGTAGCCCCTTCAAGTGGCTTCCCATTAACATACAGTTTGGAATCTTCAGCAGGAGTAATGAAGACTTGAATTTTCCCATGAGACAAATACCAACCTGCGATTACTATAATTGCCACTGCAAGAAAACTTATGGTAATTGCTAATCTCTTCTTCCTTGCTTTACTTTTTAACCTTGCCTGCTCGGATTTTGCTGTTTCTAACTGCTGTTGGTATTCCACTCTAGATGGATCATACTTTATCGCCTTTTGAAGATAATCAATAGCAGAGAAAAAGTTCTTTTTCTGAAAAATGGCGTACCCTATCTTGAAATGAGCTTCAGCCAATAACTTCTTGTCGCTGACCGTTAGCTCTTCATAATCCAACGGAGACACTAAGCCTATCTCTTGTATAGCATTATCTAAGTCTTGTTGACTTATATAGGCGAGGGCAAGGTATAGATGACCATAGGACTCAAACGGAGGAGCCATTTCTGCAACAATGTTTTTGAGATACTCAATTGCCTTTTGGTATTCTCCTCTTAAACAAAAGCTTTTTCCAAGGTTGAAACGACTCACAACATCTTTTGGATCAAGTTCTAAAACCTTTTGATAACACTTAATCTCGTTTTCCACATCCTCTCTTTCCCCATAAAATCCTGCTAGCTCCTCCAAAGATTCCTTATCGCTCGGTGTTAAAGTGGTTATGGTCAATAATTCCTTGAAGACCTCTTCGCTCATCCCTTTCTCATCATACATCTCTTTTAACGCTCTATGAACCTCCAGATTGTTAGGATCAGTACGAACAAGCTCTTCTCCCAACTTGAGGCCTTGTTCAAACTTTTTTCGGAGATGATACACCCTAAACAAACCCGATTTAGCCTCCGGTGAAGTCGGATTAAGGCTTAATGCTCTCTGATACGCACTTTCTGCCTTATCTAATTCCTCTAAGCCAAGATAAATCTCACCTGATCTTAGATGAGCATCATAATTTGAGCTATCAATACTTACCGCTTTCTGGAATTCAATAAGCGCCTCTTGGAGAAAATTGTTTTGCAAGAACATCAAACCCAGCTCTACATACAACTTTGGATTCAAAGAATCCCTTTCGATTCTCTTTTTCAAAATATCAACTTGGGCAGTAAATTCAGGCGAAATAAGAGTTATCTTTGTACCGCACTTGGTGCAAAACCTCGCCCCTTCCTTAACCACGCTACCGCATTTTGAACATTTAGCCACGACGTCCTCTCCTTCTTTTCAAAGTCACAAATCAGTCGGCTTTTGCGCCACAAGTGGGACAATACTCATCATCAGTCTGCAGTTTAGTTCCACAATCAGCACAAAAATGAGCCGTAATCCTGAGATTCTCTTGCGATTTTAAGAAACCTGAACCAATTAACGCCATAAGCAAGCCAATAACTGTACCAACTGCACCGAATTGAATTGATAAGCCTATATCCTTCAGTGTAATCGTTCCAAACTCGGTCTTCTGTGGGGTTGCAAACTTCAAGAACTTGAAGAGCAGAACAGCCAGCCCAGCTAAAGAGCTCAGAATAACAACTGGACATGCCTTATCTAATTGCTTTTGGTTTCTGAAGAGGTAAAACACAACCAATATGATAACAGAAGCTGCAAAAATAATCCAAAGTTCACCTCCTATCTGAGAGCCAGAAACTGTTTGCTCAATTCCGCTACAAGAGAATTTCACCCAGGGAAGGAAAAAACAAATTAAAGCAATCACTGCTCCAGCAGGACTGAGAAACACGCTTTTGTTCTCAATGCTCTCCGATACCTTGTCCGATTCGGGTTTTGGTTCAAGAATTGAATTTAAATCCTCTGGCATCGCGCAACCCTCCTTTCGGCTACTTTTGTTTAGAGTATAGGGTCCAGAAAAATATGATTAACGATAGGTAAAACACAATTACGCCAATCAAATAAAGGAGGTTTCTTTGTCCATAATATAAAGGTCGTGCGAGATCGAGTATTTCGAGAACAAAACATATAGCAACCCCAATTAGTGCCACTAAAGTGGCAGATTTAAGGGTCATTTGAGTTCCTCCTTTCTGGATATACGCATTAAAATCCTCTTGCTATTTATGAGTCAGATAATTACTGAATCTTCGTCCCGCAATTCGGGCAAAACTTGTCATCGCCCTGAATTGTTTCAGCGCAAGACGGGCATTTTTTTGTGGCGGACAGGTGGTTCACTTGTCGCGAAGAACCTTTCGAGGCAATCAACACAATGCCAGTTACAGCCACTATAAGACCAAAACCAATAGTAGCTAATAAACCTTCTTGTTTGCCCATACCCATCATCCCCATCATTCTCATTATTTGCGATTCAGCAGAATTGATACTACTAATCCCGGATATAACCAAGACCGCACCGATAAAGAGCGCAATACCACCAACGATCTTACACTGATCCTCTCTGAGTCCAGAAGCTATAGCTCTACCCACCCCTACTCCTATCGCAAGAACAAGTAGTATTAACAATAACTCTTGCGCTCCTATGCCCATTACTGTTATTCTCCTTTCTTTAGCTGAGTTCAGCCTTGTAAGTAAACCATACCCGAATCTTGGCTCGCTTTTTATGGTCACACGAGCGTCCCCAGTACGGCCATCCACAGAATCGCGATAGCCCTTGATTCTTTAACATATCCTCGTCCCTTGTCACTGCCATCTTATGCAACTAGGGCCTGCATGTCAAGTACTTTTTGGATTTCGATTGGTGAATTCCGCGACCGTAGTCGGAGTCTAGTAGCAGGTGGACTTCACCCGTTCCTCAACTTTGATTCCCCAAGGACATGCAAGAAAGTAAGTCGAATTGAGTAGGAAACGGGGGAAGGCAGGACGGTATCTCTTTGGATTCAGACAGGTGCTTGAAGCGAAGCGCCTCTGGTAAGGTCAAGGCATCCGTTACATCCGTTCAATCCGCTGACAAGTGTGTAGTGGACTTTCGCTTTCGAGTCTTTAAGAAGAATGCACCGATCATGGCTAGGACAAAACCAAGCAGGGTGCCGATGGCGCCAATGTGAACGTGGAAGTTAATCGGTCTGGAAGCAGCCCTGACAAATACGCTCATTTGTCCCCAGACCAGAGTTACATACTTTATGAATATGGCTGCAAAGGCCAGTGCCGAGCCGGTCATCGCGAAAAACCATGTCTTCTCCAATTGCTTCCGTCTACGCAAATAGAAAAATGCGACGATTATCGCTATCGCCGCCACAAAGACGAGCCAGATGATGCCTCCGATCTGTGGCCCGGAGAATGATCTGGTCGTGCGAGCACATGAGACCTTGAGCCAGGGAAGGAAAAAACAGATTAGGACAACCATCGCCCCGGCGGGGGTGAGGAATATCCTTTTGTCTTCTTTATTTTCAGGCACTGCTCGTTTGACTAAAGGGAATTGTTAATGGATTAATCAGATGAGATCACTTTTTCGGGTCGGATGAAGGTCTTCAACCAAATAAGTTAACCTACCGTCCTTCCACATAAAATCAAGGTCCAGTTCTTAGCCACTTTAGTGGTGTTAGCACCTAAGCCTGACTAAAGTCAGTTAGAACAACTTATAGCTACAAGAGATGTCAAATTAAATTGTTGATGACCATAATCCGACCGCTACGGTCTGCAACTGAAATGATTTAACTGTGGACTGCCGACCGTGGACTGTAGACGGTTTTAAGCGGTGGACTACCTACCGGATTTCTTGAAAGCCGCCTCCGCCTTATCCTTTTGGCCTAATCTGGCGTACGCAATAGCGAGGTAGCCCCAAGCTTCTCTGTCGGTGGGAACAAGCTCCACCGATTTCTCCAGGTGGCTCGTGGCCTCCTCCCATTTTTTCTCGCTTAAAAGAGTGAATCCCAGATACTTGAGGGCTTCGATATCCTGTGAATCAAGCCCCACGCTCTTCTTGAAGAAACCCTCCGCCCGGCCATAATCTTCATCCTGACTCTTTCCTGCATCCGAGAGCTGGGCACGGCTTAAGTAGAGAAGACCCAGATGGAAGTAAGCATCCTTATCAGTTGAATCTATTTGAACGGTCCTCTGAAAGTCAGCTTCTGCTCTTGCCAGCATCTGGCTGTAGTCCGTCCAGGCAGACTGGTATTGCGACAAAAGCTCTTTGTCTTTGGGCTTCTTGGCCAGAGAATCCTTCTGCGATTTCACAACCGAGGCTTTTTCCTGGGTCCGCGCCAGAAGCAGAAGCCCGCGGTTGAAGTAGGCATCCTTATATTCCGGGTCAATGGAGATGATCCTCGAATAGGTGGAGAGCGCTTTTTCGTTATCGCCCTTCTTGGCGTAGATCATGGCCAGATTCACCAAAGCATTAACGTTGGTGGAGTCTTTCTCCAAAGTCTTCTCGTAAAGATTTTCCGCCTCTTCATAGTTGCTGGTAGACAGCAAGACAATGGCATAATCGTTCATCACCTTAGGGTCGTCCGGTTTGAGTTGATAAGCTTTGCGGTAATATTCCAGCGCCTGGTTGGATTCGTCTCGGCGCACGTATTCCACCGCTAGGTTGAGAAAAGCCTCATACCGGGTGGAATCGATCAAGATGGCGGTCTGGTACCGGCGTGCAGTCTCCTGATCCACCACTCCTTCCAGCTCCTCTATCGCCGGCTTGGTCTGGCTGAACATCTGGTAGGAATCCCAGGCGAATCGGTCCGCCACTCCCAAGTCCGTCGAGATGGCTTTGAGGCTGTCTTTATATCCGGAGTACTTGGAGAAATCGGTCAAAAGATCGAGCTTGTATTGGCTGATCTGCTGCCGGCTCCTTCCCAAACGGATGGCGGAGTTCAACACCTCAGTCCATTTCTGCTTTTTTATCTGGTGAATCTCATCGATGATCTTCGAGTCTTTTGGTTTGAGCCTTGACTTTTCCGCCTTGTCAAACTGGCTTAGCATCTCCGGATACATGTCCTTTCCGGCATAGATCTTCCCCAAAAGAAAATGCGCCTCGCCGTTTAGAGAATCTGCCTTCAATGCGATCTGAAGCTGTTCCGTGGCTTTATCGTAATCCGGCGGGATGAGATTCAGATAGATCTTGGCCGAGGTCAGCCCGGGGTTTTTCGCCCCGCAGCCGGACAGGAGAAAAGCCAACAGGAAAAAAGAAGATGGGAAAAACCATTGCTTGACGAAATCTCCAACATTCGAGAGCTTCATCTTACCTCCCACGTTAAGTAACGCGTCTTAATGACCTCACCAGACGCTTAGGTCCACATGATCCGATTCTTATCTACGCAGGGACGACGCGCAGGCTGATGCTCAATTGAGCCCAATGGCCTGCAACTGCCCTGACTCTGGACCGTTGACCGTTTGGGTTGGCGAGGCTCGGAACGAGCACGCTTATCTGAAGTATCTGACCGTGTAGTTCAGCGTCGCCTCCTGGTCTTTGGCCAATTGAATCTTGAACTCGATGGTGCTGGCGTCCTTTTTCTCGTACGGCAAGCTGGATTCCTTTATCTCCCACTGGACGTAAGAATAGAGATGCTCCGCCGCCACCACTTCCACCGACTCCTCTTTGTGGTTTCGCAGTTTGATCTGATAGGACTCCTCGGTGACGTCATCTGATATCTGTTTGAAATCGGTCTTCTTCCTTTCTCCCACTAGATCAAAGGCGTTCCCCAAAAAGACCCTTACCTTCTCATCTTTGGGAGTATGATCGATCTGGTCCTCGCCCACAAATTCCAAAGACTTGTCCACGTCCGCCTGGTAAACTCTGATCTTCCCCTGGGGCAGCGGCATTCCCAACCCTTCGCTCTCTGCGTTTTTGAATTCCAACTCCACTCTCACGTTCTTGTCGTCCTTAGCTCCGTCATAGGTAAAGATCTTCTTGACCTTGACCTCGGCGGAAGGGAAAAGGGAAACCTGCTTGATCTCGTTATCCTTGATGGTGGCAGGGCGCAGAAGAGTATAAAGGTGATATTCAAAGAACGGTTTCTCCTCGAACTGGGACGGGGCCGCCGCCATCTCTAAGGCCAGTCCCTTTCCATATCGGGACGGAGGCGCCTCTTGGACCCGATGCACTTCTCCCGCAATCAGCTTCATCTTGGCATCCTGGTAGGTGGCGCCGGAGCGATTGTCGATGGATACCCACCCCGCCAATTCCAAGTTTTGATCCTTCTGGTCGACCACCGCCACGTATTCGGCATGCCAGTTAATGCCGGACGTAAGATAACTTACCTCCGCCTTCTTCTTTCCGCTCACCTGGCTGTCCAAAAGCCAGACCAAGGTGGGCCGGGTGATCAAACCCTCGGGCAGTGTCGGAAAATAGAGATCCCTTACCTCATCCAACCTGATTATGCGGATGGCACCTCCAGGCTCCTGGATGGTTACATTCTCGTTAGAATAGGAGAGGAGGGTCCCCTTGTATGATTTCTCCTGCCCGGCGGTTGGGGTAGACTTGGTGAAAAGCTCAATTTCCTTGTCCACGTACTTTTCCAGTATCTTGGAGGAGCTGACCAGATCATACTGGTAGTTTTGTTCCAGTATGCTCACGTGATCGGAGGCATCGACCGGCATGAAGTGCACCGACGTGGGATCGATCTGTGCCGCCACATCCGTGAACTTAATGATGCTCTTTCCCTTTTGGAAATCCAGCTCCCGCACGTCCTTGACCAGCCCCAAGTCCGAGTTGTAAATGGTAACCGAAACCTCCGCATTGGCCGGTGAAATGCCTGGCAAGAGACAACTCAGCCAGAGAAGCGTAAATCCGGTAACGACCGATTTGGATGCAAGTGAACTCATCATTTCATTCACCACCTTCCGGTTTTTTGACGTTTTCTTCCGTTCTCTGTAACTCCATACAATTCAGATATGGTTTCTATTCCCCATGCGGTAGAGCTCACCGCCTTCTTTAATCCAAGGAAGAGAGTTCATCAAACTATCCAGAAGATACTTAGTGACGCCGATCGGACGGCGCCGTCCCCGCACGGTTCAAGGCTTCAGCAATTCCGATGGCCGGAGCTTTGGAAAAACAAGGAAGGAATCCCCGATTTTTCTTGCATCCCTGTGATCGGTCAGCATGGCGGTCCGACCGGAGCCTGATTAGATCGTCTGAGGCACGAGAGTTCCTATTCCTCGCGCCTGAAAGAAACCGCGAAAAACCGGAGACACGATGGTCTAACTCTCACCAACCGAGTATCTCCTCCAAGTTTCGGTTCAGCTTTTCCACCATCTTGCTGTATTCGTCTCTTTTAGCTTTTTCTTTTTCAATTATGTCTTTAGGCGCGTTTTTCAGGAAGTCTTCGTTGGAGAGTTTCTTGTTGGCTTTTTCCAAAAGCTGGGTGATTCGAGAAATCTCCTTTTCTAACTTGCTTCGCTCCTGCTCCAAATCTATCAGACCTTCGAGCGGGATGAATATCTCGGCGTCCCTGATCACTGCGCTGGCGGCGTGTTCGGGCTTAGTGATCTTAGTCCCGATGCGGAGATTCTCCACTTTACCCAGATTGCTGATGTGATTTCGATTTTCCTCCAATATCGCGGTTAGATTTTGGTTGTCCACCCTGATCAATACGTCCGACTTCTTGACGGGAGGCACACCCATCTCTGACCGGATATTGCGGATGGAGGTGACCACTTCCTGCACCCGGTTCAGAGTGTCTTCCAGCTTCTCGTCGATAAGTGCCTCCTGAGAAACCGGCCACTGAGCCGATAGAAGCGAAGAACCGTTATCATCCGTTCCCCGTCCATAAAGATGATGCCAGATTTCCTCGGTCACAAAAGGAGCAAAAGGATGAAGCAATCTCAGTATGTGGTTAAGCACCAGATGGGCCACGGTCTGAGCGGTCGTTTTGTCTTTCTCCCCATCCGCCAAGCTTAAGCGCTGCTTGACCATCTCCACGTACCAGTCACAGAAATCGTGCCAGATGAAGTCATACAACACCTTGACGGCGCTATTGTATCTGTAATCGTCCATGAAACCAGTGACTTCTCTGATGGTGCGATTCAGCCGGCTCAAAATCCAACGGTCTTCGAGTTTGAGACCTAGCAGGGACAACTCCCCGGCTGGGGCGGGTGATTCCCCATGATTTGTCTCTACGGGCGCATTCTCTTCTGTAAGGTTCCCCATTACGAATTTGGACACATTCCATAGCTTATTGGCGAAGTGTTGACCTACCTCAAAGGTTCTTTTGGCAATAAGGGTATCTTGTCCCTCTGGAGTCACCAACATCATGGTGGTTCTCAGAGCGTCCGCCCCGTATTCGTCAATTATCTCCAACGGATCTATTCCATTGCCCAGGGACTTGCTCATCTTCACCCCATGTTCGTCCCGCACCGTCCCGTGAATGTAAACGTCCGAAAACGGCTCCCTTCCCATGAACTCATATCCCGCCATTACCATCCGCGCCACCCACAGAAAGATGATCTCAGAGGCCGTGAAAAGCGCCTTGGTAGGATAGAATCTCTCCAGCTCCTTGGTCTTTTGGGGCCAGCCAAAGGTGGAGAAAGGCCATAGCCAAGAAGAAAACCAGGTGTCCAGCACGTCCTGGTCCTGTTTCAGATCATGGCTTTTACACTTGGTGCACTCAGCCGGGGCAGTCTTTGAGACCAAGATTTCGTTGCAGTCCAGGCAGTACCAAACCGGAATTCGATGTCCCCACCACAACTGGCGAGAGATGCACCAATCCCGGATGTTTTCCATCCAGTACATATAAGTCTTGGTCCACCGCTCCGGATAGAATCTCACCTTGCCGGTTTTCACTGCCTGGATAGCCGGTTCAGCCAAGGGTTTCATCTTCACGAACCACTGCTCCGAAAGATAGGGCTCGATTTCGGTCCCGCAGCGGTAACACAGAGCCAAAGCCACCCGGTATGGCTCGATCTTCTCTAAAAACTTCTTTTTCTTAAGTTCAGCCACCAAAGCCTCCCGACATGCATACCGATCCATGCCGGCAAACTTGCCAGCATTCTCGTTCATGGTTCCGTCGGGATTCATCACGTTGATTTTTTCCAGGTGGTGTCTTTGCCCCATGTCGAAATCGTTAGGATCGTGAGCCGGCGTTACCTTGACCATACCCGTGCCGAATTCCGGATCCACGAAATCGTCGGCTATGATCTTAAGCTCCCGATCGAGTATGGGCAGGATGGCGGATTTGCCCACCAGTTTTTCGAATCTCTTATCTTTCGGGTTGACGGCCACCCCGGTATCGCCCAGCATGGTCTCCGGGCGGGTGGTGGCCACAGAGATGTATTCGTCCGATCCTTTGAGCTTGTATTTTATGTACCAGAGATGTCCATCCCTTTCCTCTCTTTCGGTTTCGTCATCCGAAAGGGAGGTCTGGCAACGCGGGCACCAGTTGATGATGCGCTTTCCCCGGTAAATCAACCCTTTTTTGTATAAATGGACAAAAACCTCAAGCACCGCCTCGGAGAGCCCCTGGTCCATAGTAAATCTGGCTCGGTCCCAGTCGCAGGAACAGCCGATCCTCTTAAGTTGATTAAGGATGGCGTCGCCATTTTTCGTTTTCCACTCCCAAGCCAGTTTGACGAATTTCTCCCTTCCCAACTTCTCTTTCGAGCTTCCTTCTTTAGCCAGCCTCTTCTCAATGACCACCTGGGTGGCGATTCCGGCGTGATCGGTTCCGGGAAGCCACTCGGTCTCGTATCCTTGCATTCTCTTCCACCGGATCAGAATGTCCTGCAAGGTATTGTTCAGCGCATGGCCCACATGAAGCACGTCAGTAACGTTAGGCGGCGGGATCACCATGCTGAATGTATCTTTCTTGGTATTCACGTCCGCATGGAAAAGCTTTTTTTCCAGCCAGAACCGATACCACTTATCCTCGGTCTCTTTGGGGTGGTAGTGCTTGGGCAAGTCGTTCAAACGCATTAGCTTTTTTTCCTCCGTCCATATCGATTAAATATTATAATCCAATCCCACTTCCCTGTCAAGCTAAATGGGACAGAGACCAATGACCCATTGGCGGTTTGTTCTTATTTACGGATTATCGGCAGTTTGACAGAAAAAAAAACTTGTAGGGGCAACTCATATGACACATCCCGCCAGAGGCGAGGAGTTGCCCCTACGAATATTGCATTCATGCAACATCTCGATGCTATCCTGGTTTGGGCGGGTGCTCAACCCCCACCCGGACCAGGGAAACAAAAATGCCGATCCTCTTTGAGGATCAGCATCTTTTCAAACAGACTGTGTTCTTCCGCGGGGGTTATTTCACAAAGACCGAGACACCTACCGTCAGCCCGAGGTCATCAGCTTTGGCATTCTGCACTCCGCCCGCATTGGATACGTGCTCATAGAAGAGCTCTGCCCGGACAAGTGCGGCGTTGGTGAAGAAGTATTTGATACCTCCGCCCAAGTACGGGGCAACCAAATTCGGATTCTGGGGGTGCACATCACCGGAACGGGCGAGAAAACCGAGTCCGCCGATTACATAAGGGACATACTTGGCTTCACTTGTCCCCTCAAAATGATAAGCGACATTGACTTGAGCGCCAAGAAAGGTTGCGGACGTGCTGCCTCCCTGCTTCGGACTTGCGCTTATGTTTTCGAACGTGAGCGTAGGCTCAATGGCCAGCTTCGGGATCACAAAGTAGCCAACTCTCGGCATAACCGCTATGTCGGTTGCGGAACCCGCGTCATCGGAGGTATGAGTAAAGTTAACGCCCCCTCCTAGCTCGATCCTTCCCTTGGCCGTCTTCTCTTCGCCGCCGGATGCAGCTTTCGACTTGCCAGCTGAGAAAACAAGACTGAACGGAACCAAGGCTACCAACGACAAAACCACGATTATCGAACCTACTTTTCTCATTTCTTATCCCCTTGCCTCAAGAAGCTGTTGATTAAAGTTGACTTAGCAAAGAATTTTTGCTCCTAGCCAGACCATCACCTGCTTTGTCTCTTGTGGCTAAGATTGACTCGAGTATCCCCACCGTCCTTTTTCAACCTGTTTGCACTTATTACTATCCTGACCCGCTTCTTTGCTTTCTCTCCTCGCCGTGAACATAATTCCTGTGATCACATTACAGAATAGCCCCGCCACAGGCGGGGCTATTCTGTGAAAAACCGCTTTTTTTACTTTACAAAGATCGAGACGCCCACCGTCAGCCCGAGGTCATCCGCTTTGGCATCCTTCACACCGCCGGCATTGGATACGTGCTCATAGAAGAGCTCTGCCCGGACGAGTGCGGCGTTGGTGAAGAAGTATTTGATGCCTCCGCCCAAGTACGGGGCAACCAAAGACATGTTATTGTTGTCCCCCACATCCCCGGAATAGCTGACGAAACCGAGTCCGCCGATCAGATAAGGAACGTACTTGGCATCACTCGTTCCCTCGAAATGATAGGCGACATTGACTTGCGCGCCGAAATCGGTTGTCGAATAGCTGTCTCCCTCCTTCGGACTGGTGCTGGAGTTTATGATCATGAGCGTGGGCTCAATGGCCAGCTTCGGGATTACGAAATAGCCAACTCTTGGCATAACCGCTATGTAGGTTGCGGAACCCGCGTCATAGGAGTAGTGAGTGAAGTCAACGCCCCCTCCCAGCTCGATCCTTCCCTTGGCGGTCTTCTCATCGCCGCCGGATGCAGCTTTCGAGTTGCCAGTCGAGAAAGCAAGGCTGAGCGGAACCAACGATGCCACCAACAAAATTACGATTACAAAACCTATTCTTCTCATTTCTTATCCCCTCGTGTCAAGAGGTTATGGTTTGAAGTGAACACAGCAAAAGATCATCACTATCAGCCGGGTCATCACCTCCTTGGTCCCCTGTGGCTAAAGTTAACGGAAGAATGCTCTTGGTGGTTTCTTTAGCCGGGTGGTCGGCATTACTGTGCCCGCTTAGTTCTCCTATAAGATCGAATTCCGTCGGGTGTGCAGATAACCTGGCTAGACGGGCGTTACAGCGATCTTGCCTCTACTTCTTCCCGGCAAATAAATAGTAGGTCACTCCCGCGCCAAAGGTCAAGAATCCCTGGTCGGTAAAATCCGGCCCGAACTTGTCTTTGTTCTTCATCATCACGTAGTGGTAGTTCAGCCTCCCGAAGACGCCCAGCTTTTCGGCGGCAAAATACTCCACTCCGGCGCCGCCGTTGATCCCAAGGCTGGAGGCTTTGGCCTCTTCGCCGTTCGCTGCGAGCTGCTTACCAGTTCTCTGGTTTTCAGAGAAATACCACATGTACATTCCGACTCCGGCAGTGACGAAGGGATTGAGCTTGTTCTCCTTGTCCTTCATCATCGGTCCGAAGTTGAAAGTGCCGTTTATGCTAACAAACGGCATGTTTAGGGCAGGAGTTAAGTCCTTCATACCCTCCGGCTTCTTATCGTCCTTAATCGGCATATACATATAGCCCAAATTCGCTCCCACGGCTACTTTATCTATGATCACATATTTTATCTCCACCGCAGGAAATCCATACATGCCATACCAATCTGACAGCTTGTCGTTCGGTTTAATCTTTCCGTTTACCGGCATGACACCCCCTGCCCAGGCGCCGAAACCTATGTGTTTAGACATGTCCATGGCATAGGCGGCGCCGGATATGAAGATTGACAAAACCAGGAGTATAAGTGCCTTTTTCATCAGTTCTCCCTCCTCTCATCTGATCTAAAAGGGTTAGGCAGGAATAAGACTACCCCTCCTTTTTCCGCAAACTATTTAGTTTCTCTCACCCCCTTTCCGCATCTTATCGAGTCTTTCATGTGACATCTTGGCCTGACCGTCCTTGCTTTCCTATCTTCTTGAAATTTTGCCCAAGTATAAGGTGGACAGTCCGGTTTGTCAACTGTTTTTTTGGTTTTTTGCCTTTTTTTGAAAAGACCAAGGTGGTCCGGACGCTCATGGAAGCGCTGAGCTGGCTAGTGTAGGCTGGGTGGCTCGACCGCGTGAAATCGTAGAGTGCAAGGCTGCACTCTGTGACTAAAGAGACGGCATGTCCCCAAGACCGGATTTTCTTGTTGCCCGCTGCCGCCAGTTTGCATATCTTCAGGTGCCATGAGGATTCAGGCTGATCAGTTGCTTCGGACCGGATCGATTCCGCAGCTACTCCCTTCCGAGCATCAGAACCAATGGTAGAAAGCAGGATGCTGCGGATGCGGTTTGAGAGATCAAGAAACCAGGATTTGGAGCACAGAAAGGAGGACGTCTGGTGGCTCAAACAAGACCCCGGGGAAGACCTGTCTGGGGAAGCCTCTTTTTGCCCATGTTCTGTTCGGTATTTCTGTTCACAGCCATCTGCGTCGACAAATTGAATTCACAGGAGAAGGCTATGAAAGGAAAGGCGCCGAGAACCAGAGTGGACGACGTTGTGGAAATCATCCACGGGCAGAGAGTTGACGATCCATACCGCTGGCTGGAGGACTCCGAAAGCCCGGAGGTAAAGTCGTGGGTAGAAGAACAAAACGGCTATACCCGCTCGGTTCTGGATTCTCTTCCCGATCGAAAAAAGATCCGATCGCGCTTAGAGGAGCTTTTGTCCATTGGCTATCTCGGCGCACCTCAGGTGTGCAAGGGTCGATACTTTTACACCAAAAGGGAGGGGCAGCAGAACCAGCCGGTTCTCTACCTGCGGGAAGGTTTGAATGGCAAAGAGAGAATTCTGATAGATCCAAACAGCCTAAGCCACGAAGGTCTGGTCGCCCTGGATTGGTGGTTCCCATCTGATGATGGAAAGGTTTTGGCCTACGGTCTTTCCCAGGAGGGGAATGAGCAGAGCACGCTTTATGTCATGAACACAGAGACCAAGGAGAAGCTGTCCGACGTGATCAGCAGAACTCGCTATAGCAGCGTAGCGTGGAAGAAAGACAACACTGGATTTTACTATACGCGTTACCCCGAACCCGGCAGAGTGCCGAAAGGGGAAGAGGACTATCATCAACATCTCTTCTATCATGCGCTGGGAACGGACCCGGACAGAGACCCCAAGGTATTTGGCGAAGGAAGGGACATGACGGAGATGTACGGTGTGTCTCTTTCGCCAGACAATCATTACCTATTGCTCTCGATATTCAAGGGCTGGGACAAGTCGGATGTATATTTTCAGAACCTTCAATCATCCCCAGGAATCGCCCAACCGGATCAATTCGTTCCCATTGCCGTGGGAGAAGATGCCCTCTTTTCCGGGCAGATTGTGGGAGACATTCTTTATCTCCATACCAACTACCAGGCCCCGAAGTATCGCTTGCTCAAGGTTGACTTGAGAACTCCCGCCAGGGAGAATTGGAAGGAACTGATCCCTGAAGATAAGTCGGTTCTACAGCAGGTGGTGGTCGTGGGAAACCGGCTGGTGACTCAATACATGGAGAATGCCTCCTCCCGACTGAGGATATTCTCTTCCTCCGGGGAGCATCTCCAAGATCCCCAGCTTCCCACCTTGGGCTCCGTCTACGGATTGAATGGAGAATGGGACGGTTCCGAAGCTCTGTTTGGTTTCGAATCCTATTTCATACCCCCCACCATTTACCGTTATGATCTCAGAGCAGATACGCTGGGCCGCATCGATCAAGTGAGATCCCACATCGATACTTCGCCTTATCAAGTGGAGCAGATCTGGTACCAGTCCAAGGACCAGAGCAGGATTTCGATGTTTGTGGTCCACCAGAAGGAGATCAAGCTGGACCGCAACAACCCTGTCTTCCTGACCGGGTATGGAGGCTTCAATGTCAGCCAGACTCCTTACTTTCAGCGATCCATTCTCTTTTGGCTGGAAAACGGCGGCATCTATGCGGTGCCGAACCTAAGGGGAGGATCGGAATACGGCGAAGAGTGGCACAAGGCGGGGATGCTGGAAAGAAAGCAGAACGTCTTTGACGACTTTGTTGCCGCCGCAGAATGGCTGATTTCCAACGGTTACACCAGCCCGAATCGGCTGGTCATCTCCGGAGGAAGCAACGGAGGGCTTTTGATGGGGGCGGCGCTCACCCAGAGGCCGGATCTGTTCAAAGCTGTGATCTGCGCCAACCCGCTTCTGGACATGATCCGATATCACAAGTTTCTGATCGCCAAATTGTGGATTCCCGAATACGGCTCCTCTGACGATTCGGTCCAGTTCAAGTGGCTTTATGCTTATTCTCCTTATCATCGGGTGCGGGATGGAACACCCTATCCGGCTACGCTGCTTCTGACCGCCGACTCCGATACGCGGGTCGATCCTCTGCATGCCGAGAAAATGGCCGCCCGGCTGCAGGCAGCGACTTCCTCCGATGCACCCATTCTCTTGCGATTCGAGACCAAAGCCGGTCACGGTGCCGGAACGCCCCTCTCCAAGTCGATAGAGGAATACACCGACATCTGGAGTTTTGTTTTCTGGCAGTTAGGAATCTGGTGTCGTTCGTCCGAGTAGCCTGCGGCTGACTGAAGAGAAAAACGCATTCTACGTCAGAAGATCCCGGTTAAGTCCGGATTCCAACGGAATGAGAATTTCTTGCGTGAAAGAGTTTGAGGGTATTGACAAACAGCGTCGACTGTGATATATTCGGTGAAATCGGAGGTGCAAGAGATTCGGTGGAGTGGCAGGGAAAAGCGTGAAAGTGAAGATGGGCGATTAGCTCAGTTGGTTAGAGCGTTCGGTTCACATCCGAAAGGTCACTGGTTCAAATCCAGTATTGCCCACCAGTGACGACCAGACAAATCAAACCCAAGGCGATTAACTCAAAGGTACCCATTAAACCAGCGTCGTGGACCCATAATTTGAGGAGAACCGAAGAACGGGTGAGGTAGTTGCCGAAGTGAGGGAGATTTGAAAAAGCCATTCTTATACTGTTTGGAGCGGATGGACATAAAGGCAGGTTATGAAGTGCACAAGTGATTCTGTGCACTTCTTTGTTTTTCTACAGCAAGGAGAACCCGAATGGACTTAGAAAAAGACATGGAGATGCTTCGGAGGCTTCAGAGCATTGACTATGATCTGGGAGAGTTAGAGAGATCCAAGGATTATCTCCCGGAAATGATAAGTAATCTGGAAAAAGAAATCGAGGAAACGCGCCGGATGCTCCAAGCCTCGGAAGAGGATCTAACCCAGCAGAACCTGCTTCACCGCAGCATGGAAATGGAACTGGAGACCCTCAGTCAAGAGCTGGTCAAATTCCAGAAGCAGATGCGCGACATCAAAACCAACAAAGAATATGACGCCTTGACCACGGAGATTGCCAACCGCAAATTGAAAATCTCCGCCACGGAAGAGGAGATATTGAAGACTTTAACCCGCATCGACGATTTGAAGGAAAAGATAAAAGAGTACCAGGCCAAATCGGAAGAGGTAGAAAAGAACAATGCCAACCAGTTGGTGGACTTAAGGGAAAAGCTGGACTCGATTGAGGACACGATAAAGATCAAGGAGGGGGATCGCAAGAACATCACGGTGCGGATAGACAAGAAGATTTTGGGCACCTACGAGCGGGTTAAGAAGGGAAGGGGCAATCAGGTGGTGGTCACCATACGCAAGAGGGCCTGCGGCTCCTGTCACAAGTCGGTTCCTCCCCAGATCATCCAGGAGATAAGAAAGGGAGAAAAAATCTACACCTGCGACAACTGCGGAAGGATATTGATCTGGACGCAGGAGTCCGGATGATTGAAAACCCGAATCCCAAGCCCTAAGTTCAACTTCAAGAATCTGTCCCGGGAGAGATGGAGACAAATGAAGACCAAAATCAGAGACAAAGCCGGCTTGACCTTTGATGACGTTTTGTTGATCCCCCAGAAATCGGAAGTGCTCCCCAAGAACGTGGACGTATCCACTTTTATCACCAAAGAGATTAAGCTGAACATTCCCGTGCTGAGCGCAGCCATGGATACGGTGACCGAGTCGCGCTTGGCCATCGCCTTAGCCCGGGAGGGGGGAATCGGAGTGATCCACAAAAACATGACCATCAAGGAACAGGCAGCCGAGGTGGACAAGGTCAAAAGATCGGAAAGCGGAATGATCGTGGACCCGATCACCCTCCCTCCGGATAAGATGATAGGAGAGGCTCTGGAGGTGATGAAGAGGTTCTCCATATCCGGCATTCCGGTCACCCGAAAGGGGAGGCTTTTGGGGATCTTGACCAATCGGGACCTGAGGTTCGAGAAAGACCTAAGCAAGAAGATCGGCCAGGTGATGACTAAAGAGAGGCTGATCACCGTGCCAGAGGGGACTACTCTGGAGCAAGCCAAGGAAATCCTGCACAAAAACCGGATCGAGAAACTTCTGATCGTAGACCACAAGAAGAATCTGAAGGGCATGATCACCGTTAAGGACATCATGAAGAATATCGAGTGTCCCAACTCGTGCAAGGATTCACGGGGCAGATTGCGGGTGGGAGCGGCGGTGGGGGTAGCTAAGGACATGTTGGCCCGGGCCTCTGCTTTGGTGGATGCCGGGGTGGATCTTCTGGTGATCGACTCCTCCCACGGACATTCCCGCGGGGTGTTGGATTCAGTCGAAAAGATCAAAAACAAGTTCACCCACGTTCGCCTGATGGCCGGCAACGTGGCCACCAAAGAGGGAACCGAGGATTTGATCCGAGTTGGAGCCGACTGCGTCAAGGTTGGGGTTGGTCCCGGCTCCATCTGCACCACCCGAGTGGTCATCGGGGCAGGAGTGCCCCAGGTTACTGCCATCATGGATTCGGCCGAAGCGGCCTCAAAACACAACGTACCCATAGTGGCGGATGGAGGAATAAGATATTCCGGAGACATAGCCAAGGCCTTGGCGGCAGGGGCAAACGCGGTGATGATCGGAAGCATATTCGCCGGCACCGAAGAAAGTCCCGGCGAGACCATACTATTTGAAGGAAGGACTTTCAAAGTCTATCGGGGGATGGGCTCCATCGAAGCCATGAAAAAAGGAGGGAAGGAAAGATATTTCCAGGAGCACCAGTCGGAGGCCAAGAAGCTGGTGCCGGAAGGGATAGAAGGGCGGGTTCCTTACAAAGGGAATCTATCCGAATCGGTCTATCAACTGGTGGGGGGACTTAAGGCGGGCATGGGAATTTGCGGGGCAAGGACCATCAAAGAGCTTTCCCAAAAGGCAGAGTTCATGGTCATCACGTATGCCGGCTTGCGAGAAAGCCATCCCCACGATGTAATCATTACCAAAGAAGCCCCCAATTATCAGATAAGTCAGGATTTCCAGTAAAGATGTGAGAATTAAGAGACGAACATTTAGCCAGAGGCTTTGCTGGTAAGAACACCCTGCCAGTACCGTCGAGCCTCACGATTGAGGGCGTTTGCTACGGATGACAAATCTGATAAGCAGTGAAAGACCGCATGGAGTCACTACATCTGGCGTTTGGGAAGGCGAAATCTAATCTGTGAATTCAAAGTAAAGTCACATTGGCAGTCTAACCCCAAACAGGAACATCAAAATGCGCACTACGAGAAGGACAATTAAATACCATCCGGACATCGATGTTAATAAAAGCAGTATTATTCTTAAGGAGGCAATTCGCCGGGCGATTAGAGACCTTCAGAAAGCGGCTGAGCGGAGTCCTGAAGCAACTGAAGCCATAGAGAGAATTCGCAAGACCGATGCAAACCTCCTAAAGCTGACGAAGCCAGGTATAGAAGTGACGAGAGCAATAGAGAACATTAGCAAAGCCACTCGGCCCTCCAAATGCTATCGCAAGGCCCCTAAAGACCATTGGAAAGCGGCTCACCCAGGTCCGGAGGACGAGAAAATCATAGAGAACATCTGGAGAACGACCAAAGCGTCACGGGAGTATCGAAAAGCATATGCAAACCTTCTCGCTGTAATTGGGCCGTATAGAAATTTGAGAAAGACTCTATCGCATGTGAAAGAAACCCTTCGCCCCCCGAAAGACCTCATTCGGGAGCTACCAAGGTTGAGAGCAGCAACAAAACCATCGCTCAAATCAAAGAGAGCATTGGCTAAGGCGCGCCGAGCAAAAAGAGTTCTTGGTAGACATGAAAACCGGTAAATACAGCGACCAAATATTCATTAACTGTCCTTTTGATGAGCAGTATGTGAGACTTTTCCGGGCAATTGTGTTCGCAATACATGATTGTGGATTCATACCGAGGTGTTCATTAGAAGAAGATGATGCAACTGAATTCAGATTGCGTGTTATAGTTAAGCTCATTAAGCAGTGTAAATATGGTGTTCATGATCTGTCCCGGGTGGAGGTTGATAATGTCACCGGATTGCCGCGTTTCAACATGCCGTTTGAGCTTGGGATATTCTATGCAGCTAAAACTTTCGGGCAGGCTCACCAGCGGAGCAAACGCTGCATTATATTGGAAAGAAGAAAGTACAGGTACCGAGCGTTCATTTCAGACCTCTCGGGGGTGGACATAAAAGATCACGACAACTCCATCAGGAGAGTAATCACACGCATAAGAAATCGGCTGATAGCCTCATCAAGAAGAACCACCATTCCTTTTGACGTCCACATTTCTTTGCGATATCAAGCATTTGAACGTGACTTTAGAAGGGCTTGCAGACGGCTAGGTATAGATCCGGATAAGGTGTCCTTTGTGGATCTCAGTCGAAACATTACGGATTGGTTAAGCATGAATCCGAAGGTTCGTCAAGTGCTATTTGGTTAAAGAAGGCACTTTTTTCATCACAGAGATGTCTTGCGCTCCTTTCAGATAAAAGATAGGGTTTCAATTCAGTCCCCATGGAAAGCTTTTGCATAGAGCGAGATTTCATTAGCATGCTCTTAGGTTAACCCCTAGACATACTAAATGGAACAGAGTGGGACAACATAATGACACCATATTATAGTTAGAGGACCACGATCAAGACCGAGAGATCGAATTTAGGCTCTCCTATCTTTTGTCTTTGACCTTGCAAGAAAGATTTCAGTTGATGTTCAAGAAGAGCAAGAAGCTAATGGAGCCTTTGGAGAAAAATGGACGCAGAAGGTTTGATCAGATTGTTAGAAGAACAGATTGATCTGAGGATTGATTAAAGAGAGTGAGGCATTGTAGGGGTGATTCATGAATTACCCTTCTTCGTTGGTAACGGACATTTTGTCCGTTCACCGTGAATCCATTCAGGATGAATCCGTTAGCACCTAGAACCTCACAAACGTGGGAATCCTTTCCATTACCCTCAAACGTCACCAATCGGGCGCGTGAAGACGACGGAATGTACAAGGAACCAACCCAGGAGATAAAGTGAGAACGAGACGGGTTCTTGAAGCAGTGACCGTGATTTTCTGCGGTCTGGTCATATCAACCAATTGGGCCGGGGCTGGCAAGGAAGTACCTAAAACGAAAACCAAAATGCACAATACTACAAATTGGCAAATAGAACCCTCCTTGAAATTTGACGCGCTGTGCTTTCTGAATACGCTGACCGGTGATTCGTTTTACGTCGAATACTATCAAGGCGAATATGACAAGTTCAAGCCGAAGCTAACGCCCACCGCTCAGACCGCTTTGGCGAACCTGAAACGGAAGATCAAAGACGAAAACCAAAGTATCATCTCGGCCTCTTTGTGCCTCTATTTTTCAGCGACGGACGACAAGACGCTGGAGGACATGCTCAAAACACTAAATAACAGTGACAGGATGCGGAGCAATTTGAAACTGACACCTTATTATAGTGAGGATGATTGGCAACTATATGAATCCGTTCGGGAGGACTTAAAGACCATATTCCTATTTCTGAAGGATATTCAGTTCGAATCCTACTGGACGCAGAACATCTTGCCAAAAGTGAATGGAAAAATCGCAGAGATTCAAAAGGGATTGCCGAGCTATAACGTGATTAAGGAAGTGGAATCCCTTCTCGGTTTTGCATTGCCTTCGAACAAGATCACGGTGTACATGCTCTACTATTCGCAGCCGCACGGCATCAAAGTTACGGGCACAAGGTTCCTAACAGACGTTGCCTGGCCCTTCCAGATAGTATTGCGGAACGCCGTGCATGAGATGATGCATCCGCCATATGATCTTCCTCAGGATGAGGAACTGAAGAGGACTCTGGCTCTTCTAAAGCAAGACCAATTCCTAATGGACAAGGTTCTTCATCATAACCCTGCCTTTGGATATAATTCTCTCGAAGGTTTCATCGAAGAGGATTGCGTCCAAGCGCTGGAGCAGATCATCGATGAAAAACTCAAGATAGAAAAAGAAGCCCATCGGCGGTGGAAAGAAAGCGACGACGGAATGCACGTTTTCGCAGTCGCCCTGTACCAAGTGATGAAAGACGAGAATTACAACCAAAAGGGCGAGCTATTTCGGAATTTCTTGGTGAGGATGATCCAAAGCGGCAGACTGTCGCCGGAGAAAATAAAGGGAATCTATGACGGCTTTTACTCAAACTGGGAAAAACAGAAAGATTGAGCGACTGCAGTGGTGGTTGGTGAATGTCTCCGATACGGGTTAATCCCAATCTCATCCCAAGATTCTGTACAAAGGATGGCAGAAAGAGCCTGCTTTTGTTTTGAAAAGACAAAACGTATGTCTATTGGTTGGCTTGAGTCGAAAAGAGAGGATGCCGAAAGTGAGTTAGAGTTGCCAGAGCAGAATAGATGATCGCCCTCAAGTCCCGCCAATGGCGGGATCGATGGGAGGAAAGTCCGAGCTCTTTAGGGCAAGGTGCCACGTAACGCGTGGGTCCGAAAGGAACGGAAAGCGCCACAGAAAACAGACCGGCCTGATCCCTGCCTTTGGCGGGAAAAGACCAAGGGTGAAAAGGCGGTGTAAGAGACCACCCGTTCCCGTGGTAACATGGGTCTGGGCAAACCCCACCGAAAGAGCAAGACCAAATAAGGAAGGAGAGGCTGCCCGCCTCGCTCCTCGCCGCAAAGTGAGGAATTACTTACGGGTAGGTTGCTTGAGGTCTTTGGCGACAAAGATCCCAGATGGATGATCATCACCCCCGCCAAAGGCGGGGGACACAGAACTCGGCTTATTTTCTGCTCTGGCGATTTATTTTGATGGCCTCGAGAGAAACACCGGCTTGAAGAAACCCATTACTGAAGAACCACCAAAGCCGAAGCTCGTACTTATCACGGCAGATCCCCTCTAATTCCACCCTTTCTCTTACTTAAGACTAAGGCTTGAAGCTGCACTCTCCGATTCTCTTTGACCCTCTGAAGCCAGACAGGATGAGAAGAGGCGAAAACGGTTCTTTACTTTTGGGACAATTGTGGTTTATTGATGGCAATGCCAAGGGCTTCATTCTTGGGTTTCGGCTGGGAAGGAGCATTTGCGAACAAGCGGGAGAAAACGGGTAGACACCGATAATATCAGACGCAACTTATGAAACAAGAGAACAAGAGCAGACTCTCATCCTTTCCAAAGGCCAAACCAACACCAATCAGCCTGATTTCGCAAAGGGCGGATCAAACCCTGCAGAAGAAATGGGTTGAACTCACCTTCGTGGGAATTCTGTTTGTGATCGCCCTTTTGATCCGTCTTTCGTTTCTCAAATACTTTCGTGCGTCCTTGAGCGGAGATGCCGCCATCTACGCCAAGATCGCCTGGGGTATCAAGAACGGACATGGGCTTCACTGGTGGTCGGTGGTCTGGTCCCCTTTTTATCCATTTATGACGTTTCTCTTCTCGCTCCTGACGGGCAGCCTGGAAACTGCCGCTTTCACCGTCTCCCTTTTTTGGGGAAGCCTGATCGTGGTTCCCTTCTTCTTCTTGGCAAAGAGAATCTTCAATTACCAGGCCGCTTACATCGGCTCCGTCCTGGTGGCGTTCTTCCCCGCCTTGGTGGTAATCTCGGCCATCCCTTTGTCTGAAGCAACCTACACTCTGTTTTTCTTGGTAACCGTTCTTTTCGGATGGCTTCTCGTCTCCGGCAGATCGTTCCTGTCTGCTTTGGCTTTTGGAATCTTTGCCGGGATCTGCTATCTTACCCGACCGGAGTCCCTGGTGGCTTTCGTCTTCATGCTTCTGGTATTCGGGTTAGTTGAGATCAAAGGAAAGCCCGGCAGAAAACCGCATTCTCTGATGTTAATTCTAATCTCCCTTCTGGGCTTTTTGATCCTGGCTTTTCCCTATGTTAATTTCATGCATTCTCAAACCGGGCACTGGATTTTAAGCGGCAAAACGGCGCACAACATCTTAAAACAAAGGGCCTATTCCAATTCGCTGAACTACAATCAGCAGAGAAGAGCCTTCGCCGAGGTGCTGGACGGACTGACGCCTCAGGGAGAAATCAAGGGAAAGGTGCTTCTGGGAGAAGAAAGCATGCTGAGCTTTCTCTCCGCCCCCGGTTTTCTCACTGACTACGTCAACCGGACCATCGCCGGGGCCAAGCAAATGAATCTTTTTTTCTTACCTTTTCTTTTATTGTCTCTGTCTTATATGTTCTCGTGGAAGGTGGATCACCAAGGGTGGAAAGAACGGGTCTTTCTGCTGTCCGCCTTTTCCCCGATGCTCACCATGCCCGTTTTCTTCGTTCCAGCCGGCCGACTTATAGAACCCTACGCCCCCCTGTTGATTTTGCTGTCAGTGCAGGGGCTTTTGAACGTGAGAAAGGCTGCGATTTCGGTCCAGAAAAACCCAAAACCGAATTTGGGTTTCTCTTTTGGCTCTTTCGCCATCATCCTGACCGTAGTGGTGCTTTCGCTCTTCTCTTTGGCGAAAGCAGACCGAATGGCGAAGGATTACCGGAGCACCTTCGAGGCTTTGAACTCAGAAAGCGATGAATTTAAGAAGTTAGGATTGTGGGCCGATCAGATCCTGCCAAGGGACGCGACGGTCATGTTTCTTTCCGGGGACTCCTTTTTCTTCTACTGCAATCGGGTGACGTTCACCGTCCCTTTTGCTTCATATGATAGAATGATCGAGTTCGCGCGAAGAAACAGAATCGGCTACCTGCTGGTCAGCTTAGGAAAAGAGGCCTCTTGGCGCAACGATCTGGTTTTTCTTTTGGAACCTTTGAAAGACAGCTCTAAGACCCCACAAGATCCGAACGTAAGCATGATCGAGATATACAAGTCCTCATCCGGGCTGGGTGCAGTGTTATACAAGTTTGCATGGTAGAGACTGTGTGATGGACAGAGCGCGAATCTGACATTAGGAAACAGCAGATGCATCTGAAATGGGAATTGCTGCCGGAGCCGGACCCATTAGTGGTGAGCCAATTGGCCGCGGAGCTTTCCTTACCTCCGGTGGCCGCCAGAATCTTGGTCCACCGCGGGCTGGACACCAAGGAAAAAGCCGCGAGGTTCCTGACTCCGTCTTTGGCCGATCTTTTGGATCCATATCTTTTGGCCGAAATGGACAAAGGGGTGGAGCGAATCATCCAGGCTCTGAAGGAAAAAGAAAAGATCATGATCTTCGGCGATTACGACGTGGATGGAATCACCGCCACCTCTCTTCTGTATCTGGTGCTAAATAAGCTGGGGGCGGACGTCAACTATTATCTGCCCAACCGATTAATCGAAGGCTACGGTCTTTCCGAAGACGGGATTCTGGAGGCGGAGAAGCGCGGCGTGAGGCTGATCGTTTCGGTGGATTGCGGCATCACCGCGGTGGAGGAAGTGGCTTTTGCCAAAGCCAGACGGATCGATACCGTCATCACCGACCATCACGAGCCTAAGGAGATTCTCCCCGAAGCCTCAGCCATTATCAATCCGAAGGCTACCGGACAGGAGTATCCCGGAGGCGAGCTTTCGGGGGTGGGAGTGGCTTTCAAATTTGCCCAGGCCATTTACCGAAGGCTGGGGCAGGACGAAAGCGATCTGGAGGATCATCTCGATCTGGTGGCATTGGGAACGGCAGCCGACATCGTCCCCCTGGTGGGAGAGAACCGGATATTTACCAGGTTCGGGATGGCCCAGGTCGCCAAAACCACCAAGCCCGGACTGAAATCACTGGTGTTCGTCTCCGGAATACTGGGGCAAAAGATAGGGACCGGGCAGGTGGTCTTCATCCTGGCTCCGCGAATAAACGCCGTGGGAAGATTGGGAGACGCGGGCCTGGCTATCCAGCTGCTCACCACCAGAGACGAACACAAGGCCGCAGACATGGCCCGGGCCTTAAACGAGGAAAACAAACGGAGGAAGAATATTGACGAGACCACCCTGATCGAAGCCTTGAGCCTGATAGAAAACGACGTGGATTTGGACGGTGACAAGGCCATAGTCTTAGCCTCGTCCGGCTGGCATCAGGGGGTTATCGGAATCGTGGCCTCTCGTTTAGTCGAGAGATTCCATCGCCCGACCATCATGATCGCCATTGATGGAGACGAAGGGAAGGGTTCGGCCCGAAGCATCCCCGGATTCCATCTGTATGAGGCCATCCGGGAATGCGAAGAATACCTGCTCAAATATGGCGGTCACAAGTATGCGGCAGGGCTCTCCATCCTGCCGGAGAACATCCTGCCGTTTAGAGAGAAGTTCAAAAAGGTCTGCGACGGGAGACTTTCCAAGGAGGATCTGATTCCCAAACTGCTCATCGATTCCGAGCTGGAATTAGGACAGATTAACTCCGAGTTGATGAGGGTGCTGGAGCTTTTTGCACCTTTCGGTCCCCAGAACATGCGCCCGGTGTTTTTGACCCGGAGTCTGAACATCTGGGGGGAGCCTCACGTGGTGGGCAACAATCATCTTCGTCTCCGGGTGAAAAAACAGGGAGCGGTTTTCGATTGCATCGGCTTCGGGATGGGAGACATGATCAAGCCGCTCTCCATGACCGGGATCCGCATCGATCTGGCCTATGTGGTGGAAACCAATTACTGGAATGATACTTACAAGATTCAACTCCGAATAAAGGATTTGAGAATCGCGGATATCTGAGGAAGCAAAACCTTCGAAGATCGTTTATCGGTATCGAAGCTCGCATCGAAGTACGAAGCTCGCAACTCGAGGCTCGCATACTCTGGTTATCAGGGGTTTTCGAGCTTCGATTCCCGATCTTCGAAACCGAAACCAGCCTCCTTGCCGACAAACGAGCCTCGTCATAACATCTTCAATCACCATGACCCTTCTTGACAAATTCTACCAAGGCGACAAGATCGCGTTATCCAAAATAATCTCCCACGTGGAGAATCAGTCTCCAGGTTATCGGAACGTATTGTCCAGGCTCTATCCCAAAGCGGGTAAGGCATATCGGGTGGGATTTACCGGACCTCCGGGGGCAGGGAAGAGCACCTTGGTGGACAAGCTCACTTCTCTTTTGGTCAAAGAGGGGCAGAGGATCGGAATAATCGCCGTTGATCCCACCAGCCCCTTCACCGGCGGCGCCCTTTTAGGAGACCGGATCCGCATGCAGGATTTGACCAACATGGAGCCGGTTTTCATTCGCAGCATGGCCACCAGAGGATCATACGGCGGACTGGCCACCACCACCAAGGAGGTCTCCCTAGTGATGGACGCCTTTGGCAAGGACTATATTCTCATTGAAACCGTGGGGGTGGGGCAGGTGGAGTTAGACGTGGTCAATGCTTGCGATACGACCATCGTGATCCTGGTACCAGAGTCAGGCGATTCCATCCAGGCGATGAAGGCTGGGTTGATGGAGATCGCAGACATCTTCGTGGTGAACAAATCCGACCGGGAAGGGTCTACCCGAATTGTCACCGAGTTAGACATGATACTGGACATTCGCCGCAAAAGAGGAGAGTGGGAGTATCCGGTGATTTCCACCGAAGCGGTGAACAACAAAGGGACGGATCTGTTGCTTTCCAAGATCAAAGAACACAGAGAATTCATAAGTAGCCACAGAATATTCGAAGAACACCGAAAGAACCAAATCAAAGGAGACATTAAGAAAATCTTAGAACTTAAGGTGGGAGAACTGGTCGAAGATAGAATTTTGAATTCATTCGATGTGGACAAACTTGCCGAGAAAGTCTTTCGATGTGAGGATGATCCCTATTCGTGCGTGGAACAGGTTTTGAAGCAGGTGAAGATAACCAACTTACCGTAAGCTGGAATAGGGCAACTGATCAAGCACACGTACTGATTGACCAAGAATTTCCAACAAATTCCCAAGAAAACACTTGACAGACTACGGGACGCCTCATATTTTTGCGCCTAATATTTTAGGTATCGCCTAATCCCTCGCCTCTGGCGGGGGAGCGGAGGACCCAATATACTTTTGGGGCGAATCCCCCCGCCATAAGTGGGGAGTAGGGTTAGCTCTCAATCCGAGCCCGACAGCTAACTTCGCAGGCGTAATGAGAGGAACCATAGTATTCTTTTATGACCATGGGATCCCCTCTGGTCTTTTTTATTGGAGAAAACATATTCGAAGGCGAATATCATTGTTCGGGCGGGGTTAAACCCCCGCCCGAACCAACATAAGATACAGTCGGTGGCTAAGACAAAAATGGCAGAATCTCGTAAAACCGAATTATGAAAAGATTTCACTCTAGGCATTTGACTCATAGGAGGAATCCCTAAATGAGCATTTTACTATGGTTGGCAGCGATGTTTCTTTTGGGTCTGGCAGCGATGGGATTATTTTACCTGTTCATGGAAGCTTGCGATAAAATATAAAAGACGAGGTGATGAGAACAATGATTTATTTCACAGTGGTGGTAGTGGCTTTCCTGTTCGTTTACCTGATCGTGGCTCTGGTAAGACCGGAATGGTTCTGAGCAAGGGCGGCAGTAGATACTGAGAAAGGAGTTAAAACAATGTTTATTCAAACCTGGTTTCTTCCCTTTGCGCTTCTGGCAACAGCGACCGTCATAGCGTTCCCCTTAAGTCGCTACTTAGCGTGGATCATGGACGGAAAATACCGTCCTTTGCCGGTCTTAGGCTGGTTTGAGAAACGTTTGAACTGCGGCTCCCAGAACTGGAAGCAATATACCGGCTCCTTGCTCCTTTTCAATGCCGTGTTGTTCGTATTCGGCTTCCTGGTTTTGGCGCTTCAGCCTTGGATGCCGCTGAACCCGGATGGGAAAGGGATGATTTTCCCCACTACCATCTTTCAAGCCGTGACCTCGTTCATGACGAATACGGACCTCCAGCATTATTCCGGGGAACAGATTTTGTCGAACTTTAGTCAGATTTTCTTTGGCATCGCCATGCTCTTCATGTCGGCAGCGGTCGGCTTATGCGCTCTGACCGCGATCATCCGGCTCCTCCGTGGCGAGTCCAGGATCGGCAACTTCTTTGTCGACATGTGGCGGGTGGTGGTCTACATGTTCGTGCCCATCGCCTTTGTCCTCTCCCTGGTTTTTCTGACGCAAGGCAGTCCCATGACCTTTAAAAGCTCTTGTCAAGTCTCGACGCTCGAGCCTGCGGCCATGGGAACCACGGACCAGGGCGAGGCGAAGCCACAGACCATCACCGTAGGTCCGGTGGCGGCATTTGAATCCATAAAGATGCTCGGGACCAATGGAGGCGGATTCCACGGTATGAACTCCGCACACCCGTTTGAAAATCCCACCGGATGGTCTAACTTTCTGAACACTCTGGCCATGATGATCTTCCCGTTCGCGCTGGTGCTGATGTACGGGCGGATGCTTGGTCGGAGGAGGCATGCCTTTGTCGTTTTTTTGGTTATGTTGATCTTGATGGCCAGCACTATTGTTTGGGCAGTCTACTTTGACACGCTGACGCCAAACCCGGCATTGACCAAACATCCAATAGCCAGGACGTTTGAAGTCCCCAGCGCAACAGCGCCGGGAGGAAAACGGTTGGTGACCCTGCCGGCGGTGGCGGGCTTGCCGGTGGACCAGCACTTGGGCAACCTCGAGGGTAAAGAAATACGCTTTGGCATATCGGCAGGCGCCACCTACGGAGCAACGACGACAGACGTTACCTGTGGCGCGGTGAACGCGGAAACCGACAGCTTCAACCCCATCGCTGCCTTGTCGCCCATGGTGGGGATGTGGCTAAACTGCCTCTTCGGCGGCAAGGGGGTGGGGATGATCAACATGTTGCTCTACGTGATCATCGGGATTTTCGTGGCTGGCATGATGGTGGGACGGACGCCTGAGTATCTGGGTAAGAAAATCGGGGCGCGTGAAGTTAAGCTCGCCATCATTGCCCTTTTGGTCCATCCCTTCATGATTCTTATGCCTACCGGTCTTTTTGCGGCGACGAGCTGGGGACTCAAAGCCGTCAGCAATCCTGGTCCGCATGGTTTTTCACAAATACTGTACAACTTCTCTTCAGCTTCCGCCAATAACGGATCGGCCTTCGACGGACTGGCGGTGGCCTACGGTTTAGCCAACAATCCGAATCCGGCGCCGACCGCCATCCCATGGAATATAGCAGCTGGCCTGGTGATGCTCTTCAGCCGGTATCTGCCTATTGTGGCGCCCATCGCCATGGCGGCATTTCTCGGAGCGAAGAAATCCAGTCCCTTTGGATTGGGAACTCTGCGCGATGACACCATTACCTTTGGCATTCTCTTGCTCGCAACGATTCTCATCATCGGAGCCCTGCTCTTTTTGCCGGTCGCCGTGCTTGGGCCGATTGCGGAGCACTTTGGCCCTATCCCGTTCGGCGGTTGACGGGGAAACTTTTACATTTATTGAAGCCGCTGAAGTCATAACCAGGAATCGTGAGATGAATATATCATGACAAATTCTGCTTGAAATGTCATTAATGGCATATCATGGAGAATTTGATATCACTCAAAGGCATACACCATGAATCAAGAACCTAACGATGCAGAAATTTCACGGGACATCGCTTTGCCTTCCGAGCAATCGCGGCTGCACCGCCGTGTGAAACCGCGACGATTGCTGGAGAAGGAAACAGGGATGAAGGCGTTGAAGCAAGCTTTCGTCATGCTGAGACCGGACATCCAATGGAAGAATCCGGTGATGTTCGTAGTCGAGGTCGGAGCCATCCTGACTTTGCTTTTCATTGTACGGGCAGCCTGGGGCGGGGTAACCAGCGAGGTGCCGATAAGCTATTTCATTGCAGTTGACGCATGGCTTTTTTTGACCGTGCTATTCGCGAACTTTGCTACCGCTTTGGCTGAGGCTCGGGGCAAAGCCCAGGCAGATTCGCTCAGGAAAACTCGTCACGACACGGCGGCATATCTTTTGAATGCGGCGGGAGCCATCCAGGAGGTTTCATCGACGGCTTTAAAACCGGGCGACCGGGTGGTGGTGGCGGCGGGACAGATAATTCCCAGCGACGGGGAGATTATTGAAGGAGTAGCTGCCGTGGACGAGTCTGCAATTACGGGCGAGTCGGCGCCGGTCATTCGCGCCGCCGGCAGCGACCGCTCCGGCGTGGTCGGGGGGACTGTCGTGCTCTCCGATCGCATCGTGGTCCAGATCACCAACAGTCCCGGTGACACGTTTTTGGACCGGATGATCGCGCTGGTAGAGGGAGCCATCCGCCAGCGAACCCCGAATGAAATCGCGCTCACCCTGCTCCTCTCAGCCTTCACGCTGATCTTCTTGATCGTGGTAGTTCCGCTTTGGCCCATGGCCAAAAACGCCGAGCAATACATGATGGGTTATCTGGGCATCCCACAACCCCTAAAAAGCTTGGGCACCGATATTCCTACGCTCATCGCGCTGTTAGTCTGTCTTATTCCCACCACCATTGGCGCTTTGCTTGCAGCTATCGGGATCGCGGGCATGGATCGCGCTCTTCAAGCCAACATCATAGCCAAGAGCGGTAAGGCGGTGGAGCTGGCTGGCGATATCGATGTTTTACTCTTGGATAAAACCGGCACCATCACTTATGGCAATCGCATGGCTACCGAATTTATCCCCGCTCCCATGATCACTAGCGATCATTTAGCCGAAGCCGCGCAACTAGCATCACTTGCTGATGAAACACCAGAAGGTCGTTCAATTGTTATTCTGGCTAAAGAGAAATTTGGGTTGCGCGCTCAATCGCTCACCCCCAGCCAAGCGACATTTGTGCCATTTTCTGCCCAGACCAGAATGAGCGGGATTGAGGTTGTGGATGACGATGGAACGACCTTGCTGAACATTCGCAAAGGTGCTGTAGATGCCATAAAATCATATATCGAGACAAACGGCGGTAGTTTTCCATCGCAAATACAGGAAACGGTAGATAGAATCGCCAATGCAGGAGGCACTCCCCTGGCTGTGGCTGACGGATCTTTACTCCTCGGCATCATTTACTTAAAAGATGTCATTAAGGGCGGCATGAGAGAGCGTTTTGCCCAACTGCGAAGTATGGGCATTCGGACCATTATGATCACCGGAGATAATCCTCTCACCGCCGCAGCCATTGCCGCAGAGGCGGGTGTAGATGACTTCATTGCTCAAGCGCGTCCCGAAGCCAAGCTGGAACGGATTCGCTGTGAGCAACAAAAAGGTTATTTGGTGGCGATGACCGGAGATGGCACCAATGATGCTCCGGCTCTGGCCCAAGCAGACGTGGCTTTAGCCATGAATGCCGGCACGCAGGCGGCTAAGGAAGCGGCCAACATGGTCGATTTGGACAGTCACCCTGCCAAGCTGATCGAGGTGGTGGAAATCGGAAAACAGCTCTTGATGACGCGAGGTTCCCTAACCACTTTCTCGATCGCCAATGACGTAGCCAAATACTTTGCGATTATCCCCGCGCTCTTTGCAGGCACTTTGCCCTGGCTGAAGGTGGTCGACATCATGCATCTGCATTCGCCTACCTCGGCTATCCTGTCTGCTGTGATCTTCAATGCGCTTATCATTCCTGCGCTAATTCCGGTTGCGCTCAAGGGAATCCGCTACCGGCCTTTAGGTGCCGATGCCCTGTTGCGCAGGAATCTGCTGATCTGGGGACTGGGAGGTGTGATCATGCCCTTTATCGGAATCAAACTTATCGACCTCATCATGGCGGGTTTACGTTTGGTGGGCTGACGTTTCATTGAATTGAGGAGGAATAGACATGTGGCGATACCTTTCAAAGAGCATTTTGCTGTTGTTAGTGCTAGTGTTCATCTGTTGCGTTCTTTATCCGCTGGGGTTATGGCTAGTCGGGCAGACCGTCTTTCCCTTCCAGGCCAACGGCAGCCTGCTTTTAGGTCCCGATGGCAAGCCCGTGGGATCACGGCTCATTGCCCAGCCGTTTTCTAAGGATGAGTACTTCCAGCCCCGTCCCTCCGCTGTATCTTACGATGCGTCAGCCTCAGGCTCGTCGAGCCTGGCAGCTTCCAATTACAAGCTACGTGACCGGATCGCCCGAGCACTCGGACCAATGGTGAAATATCGAAGCGGTCCCAAAGCCGGACAATCCGTAGCAGCAGATATCGAAAACTGGTTTCAGGAGGATCTCTACCAAGACAAACCGCACCTAGTGGCTCAGTGGGCGGACCTTCATAATTCCTTAGCTCAAGCTTGGGTGAAGGCGGACTCGACACATACCACATACGTGGACAGTTGGATGAAGACGCATCCAGGCTTGATCACCCAGTTCATTAAGGACAATCCCGGAACCCAACCACCAAAGGAGGATGATCTTGCCATCGTGTTCTTCAAAAGCTTCTCCCAGGAAAACCCCGGCAAGTTCCCTTCTACCATCACCCATACACGAGCGGATGGCAAGAGTGAAACGATGATCGAGCTGGTCAACATCGGCTCGGACATTCAGTCGATCTTCTTTGACATGTGGCGACAGGACCATCCCGAAGCTGACCTTAAAGAAATTCCCGGCGACTTAGTCACCACTTCCGGCTCCGGGCTCGATCCTCATATTACCCTTCAGAACGCTGAGTATCAGCTCGATCGGGTTGCCTCCAAATGGGCTGCCAACTTAAAACGCGACCCGGCCGCAGTCCGAAAAGAGATCGAGCAGATATTACAGGAAAACGCCTCGGCACCGTTAGCAGGGCTTTCGGGGGAAAAGTTCATTAATGTGCTTGAAGTCAATCTCCAACTCCGAAGGCGTTACGGAGCGCCATTGTAACCACATCCGGGCACGCCAAGATCACAGTAGGTATACAGGTAGAAAGGAACAATCGCTGTAACTCAATAACAAATTTAGGTTTTTCTCCAAAAGGGTTGCTAAGGAGGATTCAAGGATTCGAGGGGTCATGGGTTCAAGTGCTCGCATGAGTACATACGCATTTGTTTTCTAATAACTCATGAACATCTTTAGCTAATTCGTCTCTCTTTTATTATCTTCTTAAGTCTACGTAAATCTTTCGTTCCTGTGGAGCGGAGAATCCCCGACCCCTCGAACCCCTTTTTTTAGCTACTAAACTGGAGATGAACCACAGTTAAAGAATGTCTCCAGCTCAAGAACTTGACATTGAGCAGAAAAGATATTAATTGCTTTTGTAGAGAAACATGCCGAGAAACCATTTTGTAGAGTTTTTGACGAACCAGGAGTCAATGTCCTAAGACTTAATTTTGCATTAGACTCAGCATTTTCAAAGTAAACCTATGACCGACGAACTCCGACCTGATCCTGACGCCCTGTTAAAAGCCCTCAAGAAGACTGACCCGGATGCTGAAGTAGGCAAACTCTGCGTCTTTTTCGGTATGTCCGCAGGCGTAGGTAAAACATACGCCATGCTTGAAAAAGCTCAGGGTCGCCTAAAAGAAGGTATAGACGTGGTGATCGGAACGGTTGATACGCATGGTCGAGCAGAGACCGAGGTTCTGACCGAGGGGCTACCGATCATCCCTCGTCAAAAAATCTCATATCGAAATACTACAATTGAGGAAATGGACTTAGACGCTATTCTTAAGCGGCGTCCGCAGCTGGTGCTGGTCGATGAGCTGGCTCACTCTAATGCCCCCGGATCCAGACACACGAAACGCTGGCAAGATGTGATTGAGCTTCTTGATGCTGGTATTGACGTTTATACCACTTTGAATGTTCAGCACTTAGAGAGTCTCAACGACATTATTTTCCGAATCTGCAACATTCGCGTTCGGGAAACGGTCCCGGATACCGTGATGGAAAAAGCCGATGAAATCATGTTGATCGATCTACCGCCAGAGGAACTGCTAAAAAGGCTGGAGGAAGGAAAGGTTTACGTAAAGGACATAGTTGGAATTGCCGTACATGAGTTTTTCCGTCCAGCGAATTTGCTTGCGCTACGGCAGCTGGCTCTCCGTATGGTAGCGGGCAGTGTGGACGATGAAATGCGTCAATACATGCAGGCTCATGCCATAGCCGGACCCTGGCCGGTAAAGGAACGGGTGTTGGTAGGGATATTTGCCAGCCCTTATGCAGAAAAGCTGGTCCGTGCAGCCTTCAGGCTGGCAAGTCAAATCGATGCAGAATGCATTGCTTTTCATGTGGAAACGGAACGAGACAAGGGACTTTCGGAGCGGGAGAAGAACTGGCTGAATAACGCTTTGGAGCTGGCCAGGAAATTGGGAGCGCAGGTGGTCTGGATAAAGGGATCTGACGTAACCCAAGAGATCGCGGATTATGCACAGGATCACAATGTGACCAAGATCATAATAGGTAAACCGCGCCGCTTCGGGATATTTCCTTCGATTCCTCGAAAGCTACTGATGAAAACGCGCAACATCGACATCTATTTTTTGGACGCCAAGACCGAGTCGAAGCCGCTTCGCCGAAAGCTCATCACCCATTCCCACCCGGTGAATTATGCCCTCGGCCTCTGTGCGGTCGGCGTGATGTCCCTGGTTGCCTTTCTCCTCCGGGGTACGCTGAGCCAGGTCAATCTGCTGTTTTTGCTTTTTTTACCTCTTATCTTGACTGCGCTATACCTGGGGAGGGGCCCGTCTATCTTGGCCGCATTGACTACGATTTTGGTTTTCGATTACTTATTTGTTCCCCCCTACTTCACTCTCACCGTTTCTGAGCCACAATATTTCCTTTCGTTTGTCGTCTATGTAATTGTGGTCGTGGTGATAAGCAATCTTGCATCCCAGCTGCGGGGCAAAGTGGAAATGCTTCGGCAGAGTGAATCGAGGAGCAACACACTCTATGCATTAAGCCGGGATCTGGTAACTGTTCATACCATGGAGCAGGTCCTTTCCATACTTGTCCGACACAGCACCCAGATTTTCCCGTGTCAAATGGCCATCTTCTTGCCGGCTGACCATGAACTGGCAGTTGTTGCCAAGACTCTCGAGTTTGAAATAGATCCTAACGTTTTAGGGGTGGCATCCTGGGTTCTGCTGAACAAGCAGCCAGCCGGCCGCGGAACCGGGACCCTGTCGGAGGCGAAAGCTCTTTATTTACCCATGGTGACAAAAGAGCGGGTCATAGGGGTGATGGGTTTCCTTTTTCCGAGGGACCAGCAGGTAATGTCTCCGGAGAATCAGGTGATAATGGATACCATCACTCGCCTTGGCGCCATGGCCATCGAACGAATCAAATTCCCTTAGTCCAAAATCTTCCGTGTAACCATACAGTCAGAGATTTGACTGGAATTTACGTCATCATACGCCCGATAGATTCCCGACATATGGGGAGCAAGAGCTCTCTTTCTATCCCCCTCTCCATTTTATGTAGAAAATCCCGCCCTTTGAGTGGCTCAGGATGGTGACAGTTCGATTTTGCTCACTGTCCCTGAGCCAAGTCGAAGGGAGCGAAGTTGATCCACCAAAGCGGGGGAGATGGGGAATACAAGTTGAGAGGTTTTATATTTGACTTCTTTGCCCTCCTTGTGTTAATTCCCTTAGATTGTAGGGGCAACTCATGAGTTGCCCCTACTAACTAATATTGAAAAAAACCAAAGAGGTGATTTTATGTCGAACCAACTCAATTTGGATGAGATTGCCCAGCGTCAAAAGAAGTGGGAAGAGGAGCTAAAGCAGGCCAAGTGTCCTCCGGAAAGGAAATTCATCACTGTCTCCGGACAAACCATCAAAGAGCTTTACACTCCGCTGGATATTCAGAACATAGATTTCAATCAAGACATAGGCTTTCCAGGGGAATATCCTTATACCCGCGGAGTAAGAAACAACATGTACCGTGGACGCTTGTGGACCATGCGTCAATTCTCTGGAATGGGCTCTGCTCGACAGACCAACCAAAGATACCATTTTCTTTTGGACCGGGGGCAGACCGGGTTATCGGTGGCTTTTGATCTCCCTACCCTGATGGGATGGGACTCTGATCAGCCACGCTCTCTGGGGGAGGTCGGTATTTGCGGGGTGGCGGTTGACTCGCTGGAAGATATGGAAATAATCTTCGATAGAATCCAACTGGACAAGATCTCTACGTCCATGACTATCAATGCGCCAGCCTCCATCCTTTTGGCTATGTACATCATGGTGGGAGAAAAACAGGAAGTGCCATCGCATAAGCTCACCGGAACCTTGCAGAACGATATTCTCAAGGAATACATTGCCCAGAAGGAATGGATCTTTCCCCCGGAACCGCACATGCGATTGATCACCGATCTGATGGCTTTCTGCACTCAGCATGTCCCCAAATGGAATACCATCTCTATCTCCGGCTATCACATCCGAGAAGCTGGGTCGACCGCAGTACAGGAGTTGGCCTTCACCCTGGCCGACGGTTTTGCTTACGTGGAGGCGGCATTGAAGACCGGACAGAATGTGGATGATTTTGCTCCCCGGCTGTCATTTTTCTTCAATTCTCATCTCGATTTCTTTGAGGAGATCGCCAAATACCGGGCGGCCCGACGCATCTGGGCAAGACATATGAAGGATAGATATAAAGCGCAAAAGCCGGAGTCTTGGCTTCTAAGATTCCATACCCAGACAGCCGGATGCAGTCTAACAGCCCAACAGCCGGAAAACAACATCGTCCGCACCGCCTTTGAGGCTTTGGCCGGAGTTTTAGGAGGCACGCAGAGCCTTCACACCAACTCCATGGACGAGACTTATGCCCTTCCATCGGAGAAAGCGGTTTTTATAGCTCTGAGAACCCAACAATTAATCGCCCACGAGACGGGAGTGGCAAACACCATCGATCCTCTGGCAGGCTCCTATTTCGTGGAGGCTTTGACCAACAAGATGGAGCAGGAGGCGGAGAAATATTTTGAGGAGATCCAAAGACGAGGTGGAGTCTTGAAATGCATTGAGGAGGGTTATTTCCAGAGAGAAATTGCTGAAGCGGCCTACCGCTATCAAAAGCAGATCGAGAGCAAAGAAAGAATTGTGGTGGGCATAAATGACTTTGTGCTTGAGGATGAAAAGGTGGAGATTCCTATCTTGCGAATCGACCCGGAGGTAGAGAAAGACCAAGTGAGAAATCTCCGAAAGGTGAAGGAAAGAAGAGATAACGACAGAGTGAAAAGGGCATTGGAGAATTTGAGAAAAATTGCTCAAGGGACGGAAAACACCATGCCCGCTCTCATAGAATGCGTCCGTTGCTACACCACCGAAGGTGAGATATGCGACGTTCTGCGAGAGGTGTTCGGAGAATATATCGAACCACCGTTGATTTAACCGTAGGTCCGAAATGTCCGAAGGACTTTCGGACAATAACTGAGGCCTTGATGATCCCTCCCCCCGGGGGAGAGGATAAAAATTAGCGTAGGGGACAGCCCTTCCCTTCGACTTCGCTCAGGGACGGTGAGCTTGTCGAACCGTGTGGCTGTCCGTGACAAAGAGGGCTGGACAAAATGTTTACCTCGAAGCTTGAGGAAATCAATTTCGAAAGAATAAAGAGATTTTGCGAAGAGCAAAACCCCGAAGGAGAAATTATTGAATATAAAGGTGGCTTTCCCTCGAATCTTGAAAAAAGCATTTCTGCTATGGCAAACACTTATGGTGGCATTATTTTAATTGGCGTAGAGGCAGATAAAATAAAAAACACTCCTATCATGCCAATTAAAGGGATAAACCCAATAGAAGGTTCAGTGGAAACAGTGACGAGCATCTGTTTGAAAAGAATTTCTCCTCCCTATTTTCCATCAATAATAAAAGTATGTGATTTCAAAAGTGAGAAAGGTGAAGATAAGATAGTTGTTTTCATGAAAGTTGATGAAAGCCATCAAACCCCGCACGCAATAAATAACAATACAGATGTATATTTTAGAATCAAAAGCCAAAATGAGCCGTTCCGCAAAGCCACAATCGACGAAATTGATTGGCTAAAAAATAGAAGACAAAAAGCTGTTGAGAATCGAGAATCATTAATGGAGAGAGCTGATCAGCGCTTTCTAAGCATGCCATTCAACCAAGAGGCATTTTTGCCAATCCGAGAAAGAGACAAAGATTTGTATTCCTCTTACAGAAAGGCATCCATAATTCCACTTTTCCCCAGCAGGACTTTGTTAGAATACTCAGAGTTATTGGATTTAAGAAATACTTACTATGATTCACATGACCCAGTTTTTTATCTGAACAAACCCATGTCATGTGCAGGGAGCCTTTGTTTTCCGGAGGTTTCCAACCGTCTAAGTTATACTGAGTTCAACATTTTCGGTTTGGTCTATAATAAACAAGGTTTATGGGAAAATTCAGACCCCAAAACGAAAGAATTATTTGATGTCTCATATTTTCTGACGCACATTTACAGAACTGTATCAGTAAGCCTCGCCATTTATGAAAAAGCTGGATACTATGGAAGTATACTGATAGATGTGCAGGTAGGGGGTATTTTGGGAAAGCGAATATGTGTGGTTGAGAATTACAGAGAGAGACATCCTTGGTGCACCAATCGAATTGAGCCAAACATTCATATAAGAAAAATATCCTGTGTTGCTGAGCTAAATGAAAATTTGGAGAGTTTGGTAATCGAAATATGTAAAGACTTCTTATGGAGTTGCGGTGTTACAGAAGAAATGAGAGATGAATCTCAAACCATAAAAATCCTAAAAAATCTGTATAACATCGCTAAAACATCTTTTCAATAAACAAGAAAGGGAAATTCATGCAACGAAAAATTAGAATTCTTTTAGCTAAGCCCGGTCTGGATGGGCATGATCGGGGGATCAAGGTAATTGCCGCCGCCTTCCGGGATGCGGGATTTGAAGTGATCTACACCGGCTTGCGACAAACCGCAGAGATGATCGTGGAGGCGGCCATTCAAGAGGACGTGGACGGTATCGGAATGAGCATCCTTTCCGGCGCCCACATGACCCTTTTTCCCCGAGTTTTGGAGCTTCTGAAGGAGAGGGGAGCAGATCACATCCTTCTCTTTGGCGGAGGAATCATCCCCAAGGAAGATATCACGAAATTAGAGAAGATGGGAGTGGGGATGCTTTTCGCACCGGGAACCACTACCACTGAAGCCATTGAGTATGTGAAAAAAGCGGTGGGTGAAAGGCCAAAAGAGGAGAAGATTCTTTAGTCATATCCAATGCGCCCAAGGACGGAGTCTTGCTGATGAGAACCAATGAAGAAGGCGGGGCAACATTGCAGATTGCTTCGGCTTTCAGCCAACGGCGGGACTTCTCGCAATGACTTTTGTCCAGTGCCTCTGGATAGTTCCCATGCCTCCGCTTCCACTTCACCGGTATTAGGGACGTTTCAAAGTCTTCCTCCGCGCAAATCTCGCAAGCCTCTCCATCCCCCCGGAACTACTTACCCCTAACTCCGATCTGTGCGTCCCCTCGTCAAATTATGCTGAAGCATCATTTTCCTGTTGAATCTGCTGAAAAAATGCATTAATTATGAGCTTGCGCACTTTTAGGAATTCGCGTCACACCACAGGTACGGACCACCCGGTTCATACTGCCGACAAAAGGAAAACAACAAATAGTTCACATACTCAAAAACAGGAGGAGAGATGACTTACAACATGGCGGAAAGCCAGCAAAAGGTAAGGGAGATAGCGAAGGAGTTCGGAGAGAAATACATCGCTCCCATCGCCGTGGAGATGGATCGCAAACCGCCAGAATTCCCCCGTGACCTTTTCAAGAAAGCGGCAGAGGCAGGATTTTTGGCATTCCCCATGACCAAAGAGTATGGGGGTCTGGGTAAAAGCAAGATCGAGTATGCAACCTTGATTGAAGAGATCGCCTGGTTCGATGCCTCGTCATCCATCATCATAGCGGTAGATAACCTGGCCTGTTATCCCATTGAGAAATTCGGTAACGAGGAACAGAAGAAAAAGTATTTGCCCGGGATCGCTAAGGGAGAGATCATCACAGCCTTCGCCTTGACCGAGCCGAATGCCGGATCAGATGCTGCCAATCAGAAGACTACTGCGACGGTGGACGGGGACCATTTTGTGATCAACGGAGAGAAAACCTTCATCACCTCCGGCAATGTGGCGGACTTAACCGTGCTGATCGCCAAAATTGTGGAGGAGGGAGAGAAAGATAAGGTCTCGGCGATCATCGTGGAGAACAAAACGCCCGGATTCTCCTCCGAGGTGCTCAAATGGAAAATGGGACTTCACGCCTCCACCACCGCCCGATTGAAGCTGAATAACGTACGTGTTCCCCGATCCAATCTTCTGGGAGAGGCGGGGAAGGGTTTCAGGATGGTTTTGCAGACGCTGGATAGTGCCCGAATCGGTGTGGCGGCTCAGGCTTTGGGCATCGCGCAGAGAGCTTTCGATGAATCGGTGAAATATGCCAAGAAACGCGAGCAGTTTGGCGCCCCCATTGCCAAACTTCAGGCCATCCAGTGGATGATTGCGGACATGAGCACCAGATTAGAGGCGGCAAGGCTTTTGACCTACAAAGCGGCGATGATGGAAGATCGCGGGGAATCTGTGAATCTGACCGCGGCGCAGGCAAAGCTTTTTGCCTCAGAAGCCGCTAACTACATCTGCGACCGAGCCATGCAGATTCACGGCGGATATGGCTACATCGGCGAGTTTTCAGAGATAGAGAAGATTTATCGGGATCAGAGGATCACCGAGATTTATGAGGGGACATCCGAAGTTCAGAGACTGGTGATCTCGGCAAACTATCTGAGATAGCCGCACCCCCTTGGTCCCCTTGTCCGCAAATGTGGAGAGGGGGAGACAGGGAAAGAGGTGCCATCTCCTCTCCCCCGGGGGAGAGGACCAAGATGAGGGGCAAACAGAGGAAGGAAACGTGAAATTGGGAAATCTTGAGATTTTCTCCATCGTGGAGAATAGCTTTAAGGTAGATGGCGGCTCCATGTATGGTGTGGTCCCTCGTGTTATCTGGCAGAGATTCAACCCGCCGGATGCCGACAACATGGTGAAGCTGGACATTAATTTGCTCTTGATACAGACCGATGGCGAAAACATTTTGATCGACACCGGTGTGGGCGATGCATTAAGCGAAAGACAAAAGAAGATGTTTGGAATAGAAAAGGAATCTCAGCTGGAGAAAGCTCTGTCTGCTCACCAACTGGCTCCGGAAGACATTCATTTAGTCCTCCTCACTCACCTACATGCCGATCATGCCGGTGGAGTGATAAGGGTGGGAGAAGACGGAAGGAAAGCTCCCCGTTTTCCCAAGGCACGACACGTGGTGCAGCTCAAGGAATGGGAAGACGCCATGCACCCGGACGAGAGAACCGCCGCCACTTACTTCACCTCAAATCTGAAGATCCTGGAGGATGAGAATCTTCTGGAACTGGTGGACGGTTATGATGAGGTGGCAAAAGGCATAAAGCTGACCAACACCGGAGGACATACACCGGGACATCAGGCCGTCTTGATAGAGGACAAGGAATTCAAGCTTCTGTGGGCGGGCGACATCATTCCATCCACTTACCATCTGAAAATTCCCTACGTGGCCGCAGTCGATCTTTTTCCTCGGGAAACAATGTCGCAGAAAAGAAGATTTCTGCAAATGTGCCTGGAAGATGGCTGGGCCTTAGCCTTTGATCACGATTTGAAGGTGAAAATAGGCAAACTGGAAAAAGTGGGAGAGGAGATTAAAATAAAAGATATTTACTCATAAAAAACTGAAGGGAAAATAATTTGGAGTGTCAAGCTTCAGCATGACAACCTGTAGTTGACCAATTTATTGGGCGATTTTGCCTGATAAATCAGGCAACTACGGTTTCAATCAATCTAAAGACAATATACTTCAATAGTCTATTTCTCGGAATCACATGCAAATCATTTTGACAGGTGAGTGACTTATGTCGTTAGAAGAAAAGTTGAATCATTTGAAAAAGCTAAGAGAACAGGCAAAATTAGGTGGCGGGCCCAAGAGGATAGAGGCACAGCACAAGAAGGGGAAGCTGACCGCCAGAGAAAGGCTGGACCTGCTCTTGGACGAGGGGAGCTTCGAGGAGTTCGATATGTTCGTCCAGCACCGCTGCCGGGATTTCGGTCTGGACAACGAAAAATACTTGGGGGATGGCGTTGTAACGGGTTGCGGCACCATCGATGGAAGATTAGTCTTCGTCTTCTCCCAAGATTTTACGGTGTTTGGTGGATCATTGTCCGAAACGCACGCGGAGAAGATTTGCAAGATCATGGATATGGCTCTAAAGATGGGAGCGCCAGTGATCGGCTTGAATGATTCCGGTGGCGCCCGCATTCAAGAAGGGGTGGAAAGTTTAGGCGGATATGCAGATATTTTCTTGCGCAATACCCTGGTTTCAGGAGTCATCCCTCAGATCTCCGTGATCTTGGGTCCTTGCGCCGGAGGAGCGGTCTACTCACCCGCCATTACCGATTTCATCTTCATGGTCAAACGCACGTCCTACATGTTTGTCACCGGTCCGAACGTGGTCAAAACCGTAACTCACGAGGATGTCACCCTCGAAGAGTTGGGCGGCCCGGAGGTGCACAGCACCAAGTCGGGAGTGGCGCATTTTGCCGGCGATGACGAGGCGCAGACTCTCTCGCTGGTGAGGAAGTTGTTTAGCTACATCCCGCAGAACAATATGGAGGATCCGCCGGCATTGGAATGCAATGATCCCATCGATCGGACAGACGAGGAACTGAACTTCCTGGTTCCGGAGAATCCCAACAAACCTTATGACATAACGGACGTGATTAAGCGAGTGGTGGATAACGGGGAGTTCCTGGAGGTGCATGAACATTACGCCGCCAATATTGTCGTTGGTTTCGCCAGATTGGGTGGAAAATCCGTGGGGATCGTGGGAAATCAGCCCGCAGTTCTAGCTGGCGTGCTGGATATTGACTCGGGCATAAAGGGAGCCAGGTTTGTCAGATTTTGCGACGCATTCAACATCCCCTTGGTCACCTTCGTAGACGTTCCCGGCTTTTTGCCCGGAACCGCCCAAGAGTTTGGAGGAATCATCAAACACGGGGCAAAACTTTTGTATGCTTATTGTGAAGCCACTGTGCCCAAACTAACCGTGATCACCCGCAAAGCATACGGTGGCGCTTACGACGTTATGTCGAGCAAGCACGTAAGGGCGGATGTCAACTATGCCTGGCCCACGGCGGAGATTGCGGTGATGGGACCGAAGGGAGCAGTAGAAATAATCTTCAAAAAGGAGATTGCAGATGCGCCCGATCCGGAAAAGGCGATAGATCAAAAGGTGGAGGAGTTTGTCGAGAAGTTTGCCAACCCTTACATTGCGGCTGAGAAAGGCTACATTGACGACGTGATAGAGCCTAAAACCACCCGCCCTCGTCTGATCCGGGCACTCTCGATGTTAGAAAATAAAAGGGAATCGTTGCCACCAAAGAAACACGGCAATATACCATTGTAGTTACCTGATTTATCAGGCTATGTAGTTGCTCGATTTATTGAAAATCCCGCTTTAGCGGTGATCGAGCTAACACCGCCCAATGAATTGGGCAACTACAGCTGTCAATAACTATGAAGGCAATAAAATCCATTCGCTTGAAACATTACGATTATTCACAAGATGGATATTATTTCGTCACCATCTGCACAAACTATCATTATGCATACTTATCTGACCTTCAGGAGGAAGTTACGGAATCTATCCAGAAGCTAAACCACATCGATGGTGTTACAGTGGACTACTTTATCGTAATGTCTACACATGTACATCTGATTATCATCCTTACAGAGTGCAGACTATCTTTAGGTGAAATTATAAGACGATTCAAAGCCTCAGCCAGTAGAGAAACAGGAATCAAACTTTGGCAGCCTAACTATTACGAGCATGTCATAAGAAACGAAAAAGCACTATTTAAGATTCGAGAGTACATCCAGAACAATTCACTGAAAGAGGTGATTGATTTAGAGCAGATTTATGAAACGTAGTTGCCCGATTCATCGGGCGAGAAAACAAGTCCAATTGTAGTTGCTCGATTCATCGAGCCAAAACCGCCCAATGAATTGGGCGACTACAATAAACCTCTCCCCCTATATCCCTTATCCCTCTCTCCTTGTTCAAGGAGAGGGTAACAAGAGGGGGTAAGGTAGAAACTGAGTTGTAGATTTTGAAACCGCCCAATGAATTGGGCAACTACAATAAACCTCTATGCTCAAAAAGATACTCATAGCCAATCGGGGGGAGATAGCGGTCAGGATCATCCGGGCTTGCCACGAGATGGGAATCAAAGCCGTGGCGATTTTTTCCGACATCGACCGCAAAGCCCTGCATGTTCGTTTGGCGGATGAGGCATATTTAGTTGGTCGCGCCCCAGCTGCGCAGAGCTATCTAAACATGGACAAAATCATGGAGGTGGCAAACAAATCCGGAGCGGAGGCCATTCATCCCGGATATGGATTCTTTGCCGAAAACTACGACTTTGTCAGGCGAGTGGAGTCCGAAGGGCTGATCTTTATCGGGCCTCCGGCTGAAGCGGTGAAGCTTTTGGGGGACAAAGTTGCCGCTCGGAAGACCATGAGAAAGTCAGGTATCCCCATCGTGCCAGGAACAGAGGTGGAGATCGGCTCGGAAGATCAAGGGATCTCGATCGCAGAAACGGTAGGTTTCCCCATCCTGATTAAAGCGGTAGGTGGTGGCGGTGGTAAGGGGATGAGGATCGTAAGACAAAAATCGGAGCTTAAGAGCGCTTTGAGAGCGGCCAGCTCCGAGGCAAAGTCGGCCTTTGCCGATCCCCGAATCTACATAGAGAAGTATCTGGAAAGACCCAGGCACGTAGAGATTCAGGTACTAGCGGATAAATTCGGCAATGTGATTCATTTAGGAGAGAGGGAATGCTCCATTCAGAGAAGGCATCAGAAGGTAGTGGAGGAGTCACCTTCTCCGGTGGTGGATGAGAAGATGAGAAAAGCGATGGGAGAAGCGGCAGTGACTGCGGCTAAGGCCGCCGGCTATGTGAATGCGGGCACCATTGAGTTCTTGGTCGATTCCGAGCGGAATTTCTACTTCTTAGAATCCAACACCCGTCTTCAGGTAGAGCATCCGGTCACAGAAATGGTCACCGGAATTGACATTGCCAAAGAACAGATGAAGATAGCCAGCGGAATGAAACTGGGCTATCGACAGGAGGACATACGATGGAGAGGCTCGGCCATTGAATGCCGAATCTATGCTGAAGATCCGGAAAACAACTTTTTCCCTTCAGCTGGAGTCGTCCATTCCTACTGGGAGCCATCCGGGCCTGGCATCAGAGTCGACTCTGGACTTTACGAAGGAGCCGAAGTATCACTTTATTACGATCCGTTAGTAGCTAAACTGCTCGCCTGGGGAAAAGATCGGGATGAAGCGATTCAGAGAATGAAAAGGGCTTTATCCGAATATCACATCTCAGGTGTGGCAACCACCATACCATTTCATCTTCGGGTTATGGATAATTCTAAATTCCAAAAAGGAGAGATTCACACTCACTTTATTGATGAGGAATTCGGAAAAGAGAGAGTCTCGGACGAACTGGATAAAGAAGAGCGTCTCAAAGTGGTTGCGGTTTTCTCTGCCCTCTTGGATTATCAGGAGAAGAAGAAAGCCAAACCGGTCTTCTCAAAAAGTAAATCGAAAGACAGCCCGTGGAAGATCGAAGGGCGAAAGATGGGATTGAGGTGAAAGCCTCAATCCTTTTCGTCCCCCTCTCCACCATTTGTAGAGAGGGTGATATAGGGGGAGAGGTCGGAATTCGCAATAGCCCAATTCCCAGACAGGAGCGCACTTCGTTGGACAACTTCAAAACCGCTCGATCACCGCTAAAGCGGGATTTTCAATAAATCGAGCAACTACAGAAGCATCGGTCAAGGACATGAAATACTTGGTTCAAATCGAAGATAAAAGCTATCAGGTGGACATCAGCGAACAAAACGGACAGGTACTGGTGAGCTTAGATGGCCAGCCGGTTCAGGCGGATTCGGTGCAGATAAAAGCGAATAGCTTCGTCTCTTTTCTGTTTAACAATAGATCGTTTGACTTAGAGTATTCAAAGAATGAAGAGAAGGTCTCTGTCTTCATAAATGGGAAAAGATATGAATGCGTGCTGGAGGACGAAAAGACCCAGAGATTGAAAGGACTGGGGGGACTCAAAGTCGACGCCAAGAAAGAGAAAGAACTGAGAAGCCCCATGCCCGGTCTGGTGACGGGCATAGAGGTGAAAGAGGGAGACTACGTGGTGGCAGGTCAAGGGGTGATGATCGTGGAAGCCATGAAGATGGAAAACGAGCTGAAGGCCAAATTCGATGGAAAGGTGAAAGCCGTCAAGGTGAAGGAACATCAACCAGTGGACAAGGATCAGGTGTTGGTGGTGTTTGAATAGAGGAAGAATTCCAATGGGCAGACAAGGGCTTAAGACATGTTGCTTAGTGTTCTTGTTGGCAGGCATCCTGCTGGCCGCCAGTTGCTCCAAGAAAGGCACCTCGCCGTCCCGCAATGAGACTTATAGCGTTGACGCTAATGGAATTCCCAAGTTTGCGGCCGCAGATTACATCGAGATTCAGAAGATCCACCGCATCTCTAAGTTTCGCTCGAGCGTGGGACATAGTTACTGGGACGATTTCGAATCATGCCGGAGCTTGAAGCATTACTTCGAGCCCAGAGGCGAAGTCGATTGGTCTACCATCAAGATATTTTCTCCGGTCAAAGGCACCGTCTCCAAGTTGACCGAAGAATGGGCCGGCACGCAGGTCCAAATAAGGTCAACCCAGTATCCGGCTTTCTACTTCATCATATTTCATATCAATCTCGCCAATCCGCTTAAAGTCGGAGACGCGATTGACGCAGGCCAGCAGTTGGGAACCCACATTGGCCCACAGACCATGTCCGACATTGCCGTCGGTGTAAACACACCGGGCGGCTGGAAGCTGGTTTCATACTTTAGCGTCATGACTGATTCGGTATTTCAACGCTACCAGTTGTGGGGGGTCAGTTCCCGGGATACGATGATCATCTCCAAACAAGCGCGGGATGCAGATACTCTGGTCTGCGATGGAGAAACCATTACCAACAGCGGTAGCTTGGAAAACTGGATAACTCTCCGAGATGACATCTACGACGTGGATGCCGATGGAATCCCCAAATTCACAGAAGTAGATTACATCGAACTTGACAAAATCTACTCTATCTCCAAGTTTCGGTCGAGCGTAGGGCATAGTTACTCGGATAATTTTGAGTCGTGCCGGAGCATGAAACACTACTTCCAGGCTAAAGATGCAGTCGATTGGTCGGCCATAAAAATATTCTCGCCGGTCCAAGGTACCGTCTTTAGAATGATTGAAGAATGGGCGGGCACGCAGGTTCAGATACAATCGACGCAATATCCGGCATTCTGTTTCATCATATTTCACATCAATTTAGCTGTTCCGCTTGAGGTTGGAGATGTGATTAACGCAGGTCAACAGTTGGGAACCCACATCGGCTCACAAACCTATTCAGACATTGCCGTCGCTGTAAATACTCCGGGCGGCTGGAAGCTGGTTTCATACTTCGATGTGATGACTGATTGGGTGTTTCAGGGGTATCAGGCGCGTGGCGTCAGTTCTCGAGAAGCGCTGATAATCTCCAAGCAAGCGCGGGATGCTGATACCCTTACCTGTAATGGAGAAGCATTTGCCAATAGCGGACACATTGAGAACTGGGTGATTTTGAATTGAGGTTTGATTGGGATATTGATTTAAAGCCATAAAGATGAAGGAACAGCAGGCGATGGATAAGGATCAGGTGTTGAGGGTGTTTGAATAAAATGCGTAGGCAAGCCTTTATGGCTTGCAATCTAAGGCTATTGTTTCACACTGAAGGAGGTAAATATGTACTTACCTATCGATGGAGACGATTGGGAACACCTTTTTGAGAAATGGGCATCAGACGCTGAAAAATATGAGCTAAAGAAGGCTAAGTTTGAAGAATTTAAGAAACGGCTAAAAGAAGCTGAGGCTCCATTCATTGAGAAACAAAAGAAGTTATTCGAACAGAAAAGAAAGAGAGATAAAAAGGCTATATTGACGATAGAAGAAAGAGATAATATATGGCGCCCTTATCACAAAATCTATCGAAAAATCGTAGATGAGGTTTTTGGCAAATAATGAAGAAAAACTTCAAAACGCCATCAAAAGAAGTATCAGAAAGAATGAAGAAAATCAAGAGTCGGGGAACTAACCTAGAAAAGTGTATGGAAATGATATTAAGGAATACAGCAATAAGATATCAAAAGCAACCTGCGATTAAGGGGAATCCAGATTTCAGAATCAAGGACACAAACATTTTGATATTCTGCGACAGCTCTTTTTGGCATGGGAGAAGGGAAAAGGAAGTTACGGGAAAAGCCTTTCGAAAAAACCGTGCTCTTTGGATGGAAAAACTAACCAGAAATAAACAAAGAGATGAGCGTAATAACCGCGCTTTGCGCAGAGCGGGATGGTCAGTTTGGCGTTTTTGGGATACGGACATACTTAAGAAAACAGATAAGGTAAAGAATAGGCTTCGGAGAATAATGAATGAAGCAAAAGCATGAGCGTTTCACAGCAATAGACCTGTTTTGTGGAGCAGGGGGGTTAACGCTTGGATTAAAGAGGGCAGGATTCAATGTCGTTGCTGGTGTCGAATTGTATCCCGAAATAGCAAAAACCTACCAAGCTAACCACCCAGATACAAAATTATTAATAAAAGACGTACGGGAAGTCACAGGTAAGGAACTTTTTGAATTAACCAGTTTGAAATCAATTGATCTTCTTTCTGGTTGCCCTCCATGTCAAGGGTTTTCAAAACTTACTGACAAGTATCGTAGGAAAGACTCAAGGAACGATTTAGTGCTTGAGATGGCAAGATTAGTTCAGGAAATGTCCCCAAAAATGGTGATGATGGAAAACGTTTCTGGGCTTGCGACTAGAGGAAAACCGATATTGGACGAGTTGGTAAAAAGATTGGAACATCTCGATTACTTGGTAAACAAAGAGGTTCTCCAATTGGCCGACTACGGGGTACCGCAATCACGGAGACGATTGGTATTGCTAGCAGGCAAAGGTTTTCATATCCCTATGCCCAAGCGAACTCACTGTGACCAAGGCGATAAAAAAGCAAAGCTGAAGCCGTGGTTAACGCTAGCAGACGTGCTCAAAGACATGGCTGAACCCATGACGCTTTCAACCGCTATACAGCAAGGCGGTCCCCAAAAGTTTAACTGGCACGTTGTAAGAGACTTAACCGAAACAAGCGTTCAGCGATACAAGGCGACAAAACCTGGAGCGTGCAGATATTCGTTGCCAATGAACTTGCGGCCAAGATGTCACCGAAATAGGGAAAAAGGATTTCCAAATGTTTACGGAAGGCTTAGCTGGGATCAGATTCCGCCAACTATCACGGGGGGATGCACCACTCCCGCCAAGGGCAGGTTTGGGCATCCTGATCAGCTTCGCACAATATCCGTGAGAGAAGCAGCTTTGATACAGACTTTCCCAAAAAACTACAAATTCGACACAGAGTTTATGGATACCGTTTGCGACCTGGTCGGTAATGCGCTTCCTTATCTTTTTGTTCGCAAGGTGGCAACTACCTGTGTTGAAGCTTTAAAACAGCTTAGGATTCATAGGAGACCTTAAATGAAGGCACAGAAGAAGGTCGGAGCAAAAGAACGTGAACTCACTATGAGTTTCGCCGGTCGTCTAGTAAAGCACTTGGGATTACAAATGTATTCGGGTGCGGTCCCGGCCATAGCAGAATTGATAGCAAATGCATGGGATGCAATGGCAAAAAATGTCTACATTACTATCCCCCTTGACAAAAGCTTGGAAGAGAGTAACCAGATAGTAGTCAAGGACGATGGACACGGAATGAGTTTTGAGGAATGTGATAATCACTATCTCGTCATTGGTAGGGATCGACGTCTGGAAGAAGGGGACCATACAAAAAAATACGGCGAAATCAAACAGAGAAAATTGATGTCAAGAAAGGGAATAGGTAAGCTATCAGGGTTTGGCATATCTAACAGGATAGAAGTCAGAACAGTAAAAGATGGGTTTGTCACTCATTTTGCAATGGAGTACAATTTGATAACCAGAAGTAACAAATTCATAGAATCGTATCATCCAGATTTGTTGGAAGACGATGGAAAGAAAACAGATGAGCCAAACGGAACGACCATTACTCTAACTCAACTCAAACTAACACGCGCTATTAGCAGCAAGTCTTTCAGGGAAAGTATGACCAGAAGATTCACCATACTTAACGATCCGCAGTTTTCTGTCTTTATCAACGGTCAGAAACTTGCCAAAGAAGAGTGCAAGTTCCAATTTCGTTACCCCGACACTCCCGGTACCTGGATTTCAGAAGACATAGCCGGTGTTGGACAAATAAGGTGGTGGATTGGTTTCGAAAAAGAACCCATTCAGGATGAAGAGGCACGAGGAATAGTGGTATTCACCAGGGGCAAGATGGCTCAAGCTCCGTGGTTTTTTGGACTGAGTGGTGGTGCTACTGGGCAGCATGGGATGCAGTACATGACGGGCGAGGTAATAGCTGAACAATTGGATTTAACTGAGGGACAGGATTTCGTTGCCACCGATCGGGCAGGTGCGCTATGGGAAGAAGCTGTTCCGGCTGCCTTGAAAGATTGGGGAGAGAAAAAAATTCGTGAACTATTGGGCGAATGGGCAAAGGAAAGAATAAAGGCAAAGCTTGAAAGACCTACAGTTTCAAAATATCGAGCTTATGCCGAGAGGCTGCCGGATAAAGACAGGAAGATATTTAATTCCTTCGTTAACAAAATATGCTCTATACCACAAATAGATAAAGACAAAGAAATCTTAGACGAGTTAATCCAGTTTGGTTACAATGCCCTTACCAATTACCGATTCTTAGAGGTAATCCGGCAAATCAATGCAGCTTCAAGCGAAGACAGAAAAAAGGTGTTCGAGATTCTGTCGGAATGGGACATAATGGAGGCCGTGTCTACTGCTCAGAAGGTGAAGGGACGAGTGGAAATAATTAGGAAATTCCGCCAAATGATCGAAGACGAGGTTCCGGAAAAGCCAGATATGCAGGACTACATAGAAAAGCATCCTTGGTTGGTAAACCCTGGCTGGGAATCATTTAAGCGAGAAAAAAGTATTGACAATTTGCTATATGAACATTTTGGAATCCCAAAATCAAAAAACAAACAAGGGAGGAGAATCCCGGATTATTTCAGTCTTGGTGATTCAAGATCCGTTTATATCATAGATTTAAAAAGACCAGGCGAGAAGGCAAGCATAGAAGATATGGATCAAATTAGGGATTATGTTCTTTATGTGAGGAAAAGAGCCGAAAACGAAGCTACAGACGGTCCTCTTAAAAAATCGGTAGTGGGTGGCTTGCTGATCTGTGGGAAAATTGATGATGGGACCAAGGAGATTAGGGAAATGCTAAAAACCAAGAATATTGAATCAATTGAATGGGATTACCTGCTTAGAACTGCTGAGACGCTGCATAGAGATTTCCTTGAGGTTGTTAAGGACAGGGCTAAAGAAAAATCTCCTGATGACCCGAGGATAGAAGCTCTCGATGAGTCTGATAACACAACGCAAGAAACAACCATTTGAAGTAATTTGGAGAGAAGGTTTTTGAGGAACGATAAGAAACAAGCGACTTCATCAGACATTGAAATCTATTCCCTCTGCACCCCTCACTCAATATACGATCTGGATTACGAAAGGGATTTGGGTTGTCCGGGGGAGTATCCTTTCACCCGTGGTATATATAAGGACATGTATCGCGGTCGACTGTGGACCATGCGGCAGTATGCGGGATTCGGCACAGCGGAGGAGACCAACAAGAGGTACCGATACCTGCTGGAGCAGGGGCAAACCGGCTTATCCGTTGCCTTCGACCTTCCCACCCAGATTGGCTACGATTCCGATCATCCGTTAGCCCAAGGTGAAGTGGGCAAAACCGGCGTGGCAATAGATACCCTAGAGGATATGGAGATTCTGTTCAAAGAAATCCCGCTGGACAGAGTTTCCGTCTCCATGACCATCAACTCCACCGCCTCGGTGCTTTTAGCTATGTATGTGGTCCTCGCCAGAAAGAACAATATCCCCTTGAACGTCCTTTCCGGCACCATTCAAAATGACATTCTCAAAGAATACATTGCCCGTGGAACGTATATCTTTCCTCCAAAACCCTCCATGCGCCTGATCACCGACACATTTAGATATTGTAAAGACAATCTCCCTAAGTGGAATCCGATCAGCATTAGCGGTTATCATATACGGGAAGCCGGCTCTACCGCAGTGCAAGAGATCGCCTTCACCCTGGCCAACGGGATAGCTTATGTGAAAGCGGCACAACAAGCCGGGCTGGATATCGACCAGTTCGGGAGTCGACTCTCTTTCTTTCTGAACTCTCATAATCATTTCTTTGAGGAGATAGCCAAATTTCGAGCCGCACGCAGATTGTGGGCCAAAATCATCAAGGAGAAGTTCAACGCCAAGGATGTTGATTCAGCTAAGTTTCGCTTTCATACCCAGACCGCCGGCTGTACCTTGACCGCCCAGCAGCCGGAAAACAACGTAATCCGGGTCACCTTGCAAGCCCTGGCAGCAGTCTTGGGCGGAACTCAATCGCTGCATACCAATTCCAGAGATGAGGCTTTGAGTCTTCCTTCTCAAGAATCAGCAGAGATTGCATTAAGAACCCAACAAATCATTGCCTACGAAAGTGGAGTCCCGGACACGGTTGATCCTTTGGGTGGATCGTATTACGTGGAATATCTGACCAACGAGATAGAAAAGAGGGCCAGAAAGTACATCGACTATATCGAGGAAAAGGGCGGAGCCCTGTGGGCAGTAGAGTCGGGGTACTACCAAAAGGAAATTCAAAAGAGTGCGTATGAGTATCAAAAGGCCGTCGAGCGCAAGGAAAGAATCATCGTGGGAGTCAATAAATTCGAGACCGAAAAGGAGAAAATCAAAAATATCTTCAAGATTAGCCCCAAGGTAGCAAAAGAACAGGTAGGTCGATTGAAGGCAGCACGCAAAAGAAGGAACGGGCAAAAGGTCAGGGACTCCCTGGCAAATCTGAAAGAAAAGACTTTGATAGATGAGAATTTGATGTATCCTATAGTCGAGTGCGTTCAGTCTTACGCGTCGTTAGGTGAGATATGTAACGTGCTGAGGTCGGTGTGGGGAGAGTATCGGGAGAATGTATTGGTGTGAGAGGACGTCCACAGTCGACGGTCCACCGTCCACAGCCAAAAAGCGAATGCGGGCTTGATCAATCAAGCTCTTACCTAGGAGTCGGATTCATCCGACACGAAAACCGTCAACGGATCTAACGGATAAGATCAGAAGAAGACGTTATGAGATTGAACAAGATTGACCATATTGGGATTGCGGTGAAGGATATAAAAGAGGCATCCAAGTTCTACAAAGATGTCTTTGGCTGCAAGATATCAGAAGAGACGGAGGTTCCAGACAGAAAGTTGAGAATAGCCTTCACCGACATTTCCGGGGTAGAGCTGGAATTCCTGATGGCTACAGACAAGGAGAGTACAATAGCGAAGTTCATTGACAAAAGAGGCGAGGGAATTCATCATATCTGCTTTGAAGTAGATGACGTGGATAAGGCAGCAGAAGAGTTGGAAGGTGAAAGCGTGGAATTGGTGGATAAACCGAGAATCGGAGCGGGGGGTACGAAAATAGTTTTCCTTCAGCCAAAAAGTACGCATGGAGTCCTGATCGAGCTGAAGGGAAAGCAGTCAATAAGCGGGATTTAAGCGTAGGGGTCGGATTCATCCGACCCGAAGAATAGATTCCGGAGAGAAAGCATCATGGGTATTTTTGAGCTAATGGAAGAAAACGGGCACGAAGAGGTTTTGTTCTGCTACAACCAGCCCACCCAACTAAAGGCGATAATTGCCATTCACAACACCACCCTGGGAAATGCCGTGGGCGGATGCAGACTATGGAGATATAAGTCGGAAAAGGAAGCGCTGGTGGATGCAGTGAAGCTTTCCCGAATAATGACCTATCAGTCCGCAGTAGCAGACTCCGACACCGGCGGAGGAAAAGCGGTTCTGTGGAAGGATTCGGACATAGAGACGGATGAAGCTTACTTCCGAGCCCTGGGAAGATTCGTAGAAGGCTTGAGGGGAAGATTCATCACTTATCCCGACCTGGGCACAGACACTCAGGACATGAAATACATCCGGAGAGAGACCGCTTACGTCCTTCCTTCCGGTTCCGCCACCGGCATCAAGGCAGAAAGCGCCGATTTGACCGCTCAAGGGGTTTACTGGGGGATGAAGGCTTGCGTCAAGGAAATCTACGGGGTCTCCTCTCTGGACGGGCTGACCGTTGCCATTCACGGAGTCGGGAGCGTGGGGAAGAAGCTGGTCGATTGCTTAAAACAGGAGAAGGTGAAGCTCATCGTCACTGATTTGAACTATGACTCCATAAAGGACGTGCAGGATAAACATCCCGATACCCAGGTGGTCAAACCCGATGACGTCTTCTCCACTGCCTGCGACGTGCTCTCACCATGCGCCTTAGGACCGGTGATCACCGAGAAGAACGTTGCCCAGCTCAAGTGCAAGGTGATTGCCGGGGCGGCCTATGACATCGTGGAAGACGTAAAGCTCTGCAAGAAGCTCTCCGAAAGAGGCATACTTTACGCCCCTGATTTTGTGGTCAACGCAGGGGAATTGTTCTTGACCGAAGATGCGTTGAAGGTGCTCTCCAAAGAGGAAGCCTTAGCCTCGGTCAAGAAAATCTATAGTATTATGGCAAAAGTGATTGCCGTCTCCAAAAAGGAGAATATCTCTCCGTATGAGGCGGCCTGCAAGATGGCGGAGGAGAGGATCAAAAGAGTGGGTGCGGTGAAGAGCATATTGACCCATAGCTACTTTTGGGGAAGAAAATAATGGAACAGAAGGATTTTGAAATAGCTAAGGAATTAAAAGCAAGGTTATCCAAGGTTGTCCACTTGATCGATTTCAGGGTTTTTGGCTCGAGGGCACGCGGGGATAATGATCAATACTCAGATATGGATGTTTTTATTGAAGTCGAATCACTAAACAAGGAAACAAAAAATACGATTTCCGATATTGTATGGGAGGTCGGTTTTCAACATTTCGTTGTCATTTCGCCCCTCACTTTTACCAGGCATGAGATTGAAGAGTCTCCATTGAAAGCCTCACCCATAGTAGAGAATATCGTGAAGGAAGGGGTTGAAGTATGACAGACAGAGAGACTCTTTTTCTGTATCGGCTAAGACAGGCAGAGGAGACTCTTTTCGATGCCAAGAAAATGCTTGAGGACAAACTCAGCCCCAGGTCCATAATCAACAGAGCATACTACTCAATGTTCTATGGTGTTCTGGCGCTTTTTCTGAAGCATGATACAAAGGTAAAGACCAGCAAACATTCCGGAGTCATCGCCATATTTGATGCTGAGTTTGTTCATAGAGGCAAGATTGACCAGGGCTATTCAAAGATGATCCACCGAATCTTTGAGGCCAGGCAGGAAGGGGATTATAAGGAATTGGTTGAATTCTCCTCTGAAGATGCGAAGGAGTTTGTTGAACTTGCGGAAGAATTTCTTGAAGGCATCAAAAAGCTCACATAGATACGAGTATCAGGACTTATTTATGCTTTCATGGTTTGACAAATCAAGGTCTTGCAATCCCACGCGGACGGAAGCAAAAGGCAAACAATATTAAACGTTATTCAGAAGATCAATGAAAAATAGTGACAGATTTCGAATTCTAGTCATCAATCCCGGTTCGACCTCAACTAAAATCTCCGTGTTTGAGAATGGAACCGAGAGTTTCTCCCGGAGCATAAATCATAGTAAGCTCGAGCTGGAGCCTTTCGCCCGGGTGTGGGATCAATATGAGTTCCGCAAAAAGCTGATTAAGGAAGCCTTGGAAGATGCCAACATGAAGCCGGAGACATTGTCTGCGGCGGTGGGAAGAGGCGGGCTTTTCCGTCCGGTGGTCAGCGGAACCTATGTGGTAAATGAGTTGATGATTGAAGACGGGCGGAAGGCTTACGGAGGAGAGCATCCCTCCAATCTGGGTGCGGTTTTGGCCTTTGGCGTGGGCTGGGATTACCATATCCCCGCTTTCATTGTGGATCCACCGTCCGTAGACGAGCTTGACCCCATCGCCAGGTATTCGGGATTGCCGGAATTCCCCAGAAAAAGCCTGTTTCACGCTCTCAATATCAAGGCGACCGCCCGGCTGGCGGCTTCTGATTTGAAGAAGAAATTGGACCAGATCAACCTGGTGGTGGCTCACTTAGGCGGGGGCATCTCTGTCGCCGCCATACGCCAGGGAAAAGTGATCGACGCCAATAACGGTTTGGATAGCGGACCTTTTACTCCCGAAAGGGCTGGAACCCTTCCCATGTTGGAGTTCGCCGCCTGGTGTTTTTCCGGCAAATCCACGCTCGCACAGGTGAAGAAAAGAGTGGTGGGTGGCGGAGGTCTGGTAGCTTATCTTAATACCAACAATTGCCGGGAAGTGGAAAAGATGATCCAGGAGGGAAACAAAGAGGCGGAGAGAGTCTATGAAGCCATGATCTATCAAATCGCCTGCGAGATCGGCAGCCGGGCGGTGGCCCTAAAGGGCAAGGTGGATGCCATAGTCCTGACCGGGGGAATGGCCCATTCAGACTACGTAGTGGAAAGACTGAAGGAGTGGGTGGAATTCATCGCCAAGATTCTGACCTATCCCGGTCAGGATGAGATGAAAGCCCTGGCATTAGGAGCTCTAAGGGTTCTCAGAGGAGAAGAGGAGGCCAAAATTTATCCGCAGATGACCAGTGATGCGTAGTCGGATACCAGAAACCATACCATGACTGTGCTTTTCAGGGTGCGATTAAGAACAAAGTCTGAGACCAATGAGGACCTGTCGAGAATTTGAGAATGCAGTCATTTTAGAGCTTCCGCCCTTGGTCCCCTCTCCATTTCGTGGGGAAGGAGAGACGGGGGGTGGGGTACACGAGGACACAATTGGAAACCGAAAACAATCACCATTCGATAATTGAATCGTTGCTGTTCGCCTCGGACAAGCCCCTATCCGTGGAGCGCATTCAGGCGGTGGTCAAAGACATGACCCCGGAACGCATCGAACAGACGATAGGCTCCTTGAACGAGAAATATCGGGACGGGGGACACAGCTTCGCCATAAAGAAGATTGCGCGAGGCTACCAGATGTACACCCTCCCCGATTTCGCCCCTTGGATAAAAGCCCTATTCACGCATACGAGAAGAGAAAAGCTCTCCTTTCCGGCGCTGGAGGTGCTTTCCATCGTGGCTTATAAGCAACCCATCGTTAGATCGGAAATCGATCGTTTCCGGGGGGTCAACAGTGAGGGGCCGCTGTTCACCCTTCTGGATCGCAAGCTCATCACCATAGTGGGGAGAAAGCCCGGAGCGGGAAGGCCTCTTCTTTACGGTACTACTCAGGAGTTTCTGACTCACTTCGGTTTGAATGATCTGGATGATCTTCCGAGAATGGAAGAGCTGGAGGCGATATTGAAAAGAAGAGAGGTCTCCGCTCTACCTTTAGAGCTTGCAGAGAGTGAGAAGGCATTTGAGAAAGCAGGGCCTGAAGAACCCTCCACTCCTGAAGAATTGAAAACTGAAGTAGTGGAAGAGAAGGCCATCGAGACAGACCAAACCGAAATCCCCGTCACAATCCCGCCAGACCCTCCCTCTTCACTTTCGCCGGATGATGAGACTCAATAAGTTTTTGGCCAGATCGGGCGTGTGTTCCCGACGAAATGCAGACCTTTTGATTCAATCCGGCAGAGTGGAGGTCAACGGCGTAGTGGCACAGAAGCTGGGAAGTACAATCGACGAGAGACAAGACCGGGTCTCGGTCGACGGCAAAAGAGTTTCACTTCGAGAGAACCTCCTTTATATCCTCCTCAACAAGCCGAAGGGCTATCTCTCCACAGTCAGAGACAGCTTCCGCCGTCCCACAGTGCTCGATCTGATCGGGAAGGACCAGAAGGTCTTCCCGGTAGGAAGATTGGATAAGGACACAGAGGGAGTCCTTCTCCTGACCAATGATGGAGAGCTGACTTACCGCCTGACCCACCCCAAATTCGAGGTCGAGAGGACCTATCTGGTAACGGTCAAAGGAGAGCTGGATCAGCAGATTTTGCAGGGATTCAAACGGGGCATTGAAATCGAAGAAGGCGTGATTGCCCGGGGAATAGGAAAGATCATCCAGGCGGAAAAAGGGGAGTCTATCTTTGAACTGAAATTGAAAGAGGGACGGAAACGAGAGATACGAAGCATGTGTCATGTGGTTGGCCTGAGGGTTACTCATCTGACGCGCATAGAATTCGCCCATCTTACGGCCAGAGGTTTGAAGATCGGACAGTGGAGGCATCTTACAAAAGGCGAAACCACGCAACTCAAGAAAATGGTGGGGTTGGCGTAGCTGCACCCTTATGGTCATCAACTATTCACCTTGATATCTCTTGTAGGTATAAGTTGTTCTAACTGACTTTAGTCAGGTCGTTAATTCCCACGTGGGCTTAGAACTAGGTCCCAATCTTATGTGGAAGTAAGGAATGTTAGCTTATTTAGCTGAAGACCGTCAGGTGCGAAGAAAAACGCCCCGCTGGCGACGGCGCGACTACCATTATTCTCGATTCCCAAGAGCTGGAAGCAAGTCTACTTTAAGAATACCATCTTTTTTACCTCGGAGTATCCTCCAGCCTTTACCTGATAGAAGTATACTCCACTCGACACCTCATTTCCTGAATCATCCTTACCATCCCAACCAACTTGGTAATCCCCGGGCATGATCTCCTCATCCAGCAAGACCCTGACCTTCTTCCCCAGGATGTTGTAGATTGCCAGGCTGGTGCGGATGGGGCTATGGACTACGAACGGTGAACGGTGAACGGTAAACCGAATGCTGGTAGAAGGGTTGAATGGGTTGGGATAATTCTGACACAGCACGATAGCTTTGGGCAGGCTGGTTATCTCTTCTCCATCGTCGAGAACATCTGAGCCTCCCCTTAGCCAATTCAATACCCTCCCCATCACCAAAGTAGGCTTGGAGAGATAGTGTCCATGAGAATAGCGCCCGGTGCTGTCTATGGCCTCGAAGCCGAATCCGAAAAGTACTACCTTGAAGGTCCCCTGGTATTTTGTTCCTGCGAGAGAATCCGTCGGCGAAAAGAATGAACCCGCATATTTCAAGCTCTGAGAAGCCCCGGAATAGGGCAGCAGGATATCCTTGGAAACTTGATTGTCGACTGCATAGCCTTCTCCCCCCAGCGAGATATACATGGTATCTCCAATCGGATCCGCCGGCACCCCTACCACCAAATGGCTGGTAGAGTAGCCCGCATATCGGGCATGAAGGTAGTTGGCCAGAAAGAGTGAATCAGCGCTCTTGCCTGAAGTGGAGAGTTTCTGCGCGGCATCCTGGCTGGTCAAGAACAGTTTTCCACCACCGTTTAAATAGCTGGTCAAATCCTGGACGTCCTGAGAGGATAAAACGGAATCCCTGTGGTTTCCGGTAAACCAGATCAGAATGGGATAGGCCGAAAGATTTACCGCAGGCTTGCTCTTTGCCTTGCGGTCCCATACCTCGTAGACTGCCCCCAGTGAGTCCAGCGCCTTCTGGTAAATGGCGACGTAATTGGAATCTCCGACAAGCTGGTTGTCGTCGTCCACCAAAAGAATCTCGGCCGGACCCACGATCATCTTTCTGGAGCGGTCGGTACAATAGCCTCCGCCATTCCCGCAGATGTGAAGAGTGAAATTGACCATCTTGCTGGGAAAGCCTGAGGCCACGGTGAACTGAATGGGATGGCCCAAGTTGTCCACTGTATCCGGTGAACCGATACTCCCCAAGCTCACCGAATCTATGGAGAACGAAATTCCCGCCGTATCTGCCGAGGCAATGGCATAAGCGTTGGAGAGACCGGCCCAGGTATTGGTAAGAACAAAGTAGAGTTTTACCGTCTCTCCCGGCTCGGCCCTCCCGTCTCCATCCCCGCCAGTGGAGTCGTTGAAGTAGAGATCTTGCAGGACCAGATTGGGTCGGGACCAACTTACATCGAAGTTGGCGTGCATGAGCGTATCAGAATCCGAAATATTCCACACCGCCACCTGAGTGGAAACGTCAGTATAGTTACGTGAGCTGGGAACAGTCGTGTCCTCAAAAACTCTCTTGACCGAATACCCGGGGAAAGGATCGCCCCCCTCCCCCCGGTTCCCAGCGCCAGAACATGCCTCCAGGTTGAAGTAGCCGTCTGCCTGCTCCAAAGCTACCCGGTAGTGCGGAGAGGACGGGCCTCCGGGGCACCAGCCATGGTTGTTGTTGGGTGCGGCATCGTCCACGTGGTAAATTAGCAACCCGCTGCCGGGAAGGTAGGAATCAAAACCGATCTTCTGCCTGTTCTCCACCAGGAAGTATTGGGACCCGACTGTGCCATTGGCCCAAATGCGGAAGGCTCGGTGCGAGGTCTCGATCTGATGGATTTCCACGTTGGTTCGGTTGGAAGTCACCGTGTCGATCTGGATCCAGCCCAGTCGGGCTTTGCTCCATGGATCAAGTTGAGCCGGAGTTATGCCTGCGTTGTTCCATGAGCCAGTCCCCATGATCGACCAATTCCCTAAGCCGTTTCCAGTATCTATGGCATAAAGATCGATCAGGCCCAAAATGTGTCCGAACTCATGGCTATAGACCCCAATATGGGCTAAGTCGGAGCTTGCCGTCCTTTCCGGACACATGGCATAGTTCGAGACCTTCACGCCATCCACTGAGATTTGAAAGGAAGTACTCCATTCATGCGACCAGATATCGGTGCTGAGTCCGGTCTCCTCCGCCCCTGGCCCGGCATGCACCACAAACAAGGCATCCACCAGGTGATCGCCATCCAAGTCGAAATTGGCAAAATTCACATAAGGATCGGCTAAGCTCACTGCGTCTTCTACCAGCTTCTGGGCGTTATACGGCCAATCACCCAGCCCGTTTTGATTGTTCACATAATAAGAGTAGTTCTGAGGCGCCCTGATCCATCCGTAAACGACCCCGGTGAGGTTGAATCGACCACAAGAGGTTTCCTTGTAGTAGTCCCTCATGCTTCCGGTGGGATAGATCCCTTGAGTGAAGAGAAGAGAATTGAATTGACTGGAGTCTTTGACGTGCGGCTTGTCGGGAAAATCGACCAACAGGACTATGGCTCTTAGGCTGTCGACCGTCGTGGTGACTCCCTTACCGGCTTTCGACACCGCAGACCACGAAACTGGCTGCCAAACCCCCCTGGCCCTGGCGGAATCAGCCCTTTCCATCCATTCCTGCAGTTTTCCCTCACTTCTGAGCTTTTCCACTGCGTCGTTGGAAAGAGAGACCGCATCGGAATAAGTGTGCCCTATTGAAGACAGAAAAAGACCCACCAGAAGTAATCTAAAAAGCTGCGTTTTCACGTTTGGCTCCGTCGTCTTGGTGACAAGAAAATCCACTGATCGAATAAACCTGCAACCCATCATTTTATTATACGGACGATCAAAGGCTCACGCAGAATGCCCGGAACGAGCTTTTTGCCGAAAGTTGGAGAACAGGTAGGAGCGGCCTTCGTGGTCGCCGGTGTCTTCTTCTGAGCGTTTTCTTCCACACCAAGTCTCAAAGCGAAGCGTCTTTGATCAAACTGAGCCGGTCGAAGGGCAAAGTCGACGCAAGAGCCGGTTGGGGCGCCACTTGCAGCCTATTTTAGGAGAATCATCTTTCGAGTGGTCTGGCTCTGGGGGGTTTTGAGGCGATAAAGATAAAGACCTGAGGCAACCTTTTCACCAGTCTGATCCGTTCCATCCCAGGTCGCCTGGTATTTCCCCGGAGGCAATGCTCCATTAATCAAGGTCTTGACCACCTCTCCCCGGACATTGTAGATCTCAAGGGAAGTCTGAATTCTGGATAAACTCTGGATTTGAGGCACAGAGAACTGCTTGCCTTTCTGTGAGGAAAGCGGAAAACTGCCACCCTGGTTCTCGGGCTTCAGCTCGAAAGCGATCGTGGTCGCCGGATTAAATGGATTAGGAAAATTTTGAGACAAAGAGAATCGGGAGGGCTGACTATTATCATCATTCCCGGCGTCGGAGCCGGTGGAGAGGCGCTCATATTTAGTTTGGGCTGACGATACGTTTTCCTCCAGGTCGGATAGACTCGTTCCCCCGACGACGGCGAAAGCTACCACCGTGCTCTCCTCCGGAGCCAAATCAAAGGGTCCGGAAGAGACGATCTGGGACCAGTCTTTGGCTTCCGTGGATAGTTGATCGGTGGAGTTCTTCGAAGCCTGTCCGCTGAGGAACTGATACTTCTCCACCTTTGAGAATCCATCATACAACCACAGGGCATTATCTATCTGGTTCGAAAAGTGCGGCGCCTTGGAGAGCGGAACCAAACTTAGATATATCTGACTCTGCGGGTCAAATTGATAGCACATGCTAAAAGCCGAGTCGAAGCCAATCTGATCGTCATTGGGCGAGCTTAAGGGAATGTCCCAATCAAAGAACAGCCCGACATAAAGACTCTGAACCGGATGACTGCTCGCATTTCTTAAGGTATATTGCAGGATCAGGTAGTCGTCGTTAGCCGGATCGGCGTAAGCAAAGCTTCTCTGTGAGATCTCCAGACCCAGAGGGTTCTTTGCTTTTCCATCTGAGAATTTGCAATACCCATCCTGGTCGGAAAGGCTGCCCGGCGTCTGGATAGAAAGCTCTCCGCCGGGAAGCACCTCGAAATCCCGTTCCGGCGCCTTTCCATCTTCTCCTCTGACCCCATCTGAGACCTGATCGGGGCTTGTCCCTATTAAGAGTGCGGCTTCATAAAGGTTGTTCCTTCCATCCCGCGGATAGACGAAGCCTTTGCCGCCCAGCGGATTGAACGACCCATCGCTTAAGCCGTATTGGCCGAAATTGGTGATCGTGAAATCAAAGTTTCCCACATTATGCTCCCCGAGGGATGCCGGGGGTAGTGAACCAACGCTTACCGAGAAACTCTGGTCGGATTGATATTCTCCTGCTTGACCCACTATCCGCAGAGTGAACTGCACGATCCTGCCCAAAGGCATCCTCGGATCGAAGCTCACTTGGAAAGGAAAGCTGCCGTTGGATACTTCCTCGTTTCTATCCACATCACCCAGATAGACGCTGTCCGAAAGCATCTGAACTAAGGAGTCTGTGGCGGAAAGAAGAAGAGAGACACCCTCTGCACGATTTCCGCTGTTCCTGAGTTGGACTTCCAAGCTGACCTCTTGTCCAGGTTGAGGAGTGTTTCCTCCTTCTACCATAAAGCTGTCCAGATACAAGTTGGGCATATCAGGCTTGGGCAGGATCTCCAGCGCTTTTCCGATGTTTATCAATCCCCGGCCGTAGCTATTGTCCTCACCGGCCGGACCCAGATCGGTACACGACTCCAAGAGGGCCTGTTTGATTTCCTCCGCGGTGGCCTCGGGATTGTATTGCCGCAGGATGGCCACCGCCCCGGAGACAAAGGGTGCGGCCATGGAGGTGCCGCTCATCAAGCGATATTCTCCGTTTTTGTAAGAGGAATAAACGTTGACTCCGGGAGCGCAAACCTCCGGCTTGATGGTCTGGCTATCGCAGTCGGATGGGCCTCGCGAGCTGAAAGACGCAACCGGATAACCGAAGCTCTGGACGTCCACGGCGCCGACCGAGAAGGAGTTGGTGGGGGAGGAAATCCGGTCGGCCGGGGTTCTCATGGTCTGTGGATTTGGGCCTTCGTTTCCGGCTGCAAATATCACCACCACCCCGGCCCTTTCCACGTTGTCAATGGCATCCCAGAAAGTTTGATCGCAGGCCGGTTTGAATCCCGGAGGAATTCCCCAGGAGTTGTTGATCACGTCCGGGACGTCGTCCATGGTTTGGGGATTTCCATCCGGATCCACCGCCCACTGAAAGGCCGCGAGTATGTCGGCAATGGTTTGGGAGAGGGACAGGCCTCGATCTATGACCGCCGCGGCAATCCACTGCGCTCCGAAGGCCACGCCAATGGTGTCGGTGTCCGAAATTCCCGCCATTATCCCCATGGTGTGAGTTCCGTGTCCTTTATCGTCTTTGGGAAACCCTGAATTCAACGGATCAAGCCAAGAGGCTTGGAGTGATCCTCCGTTGTTCCCGCGCCAGTTTGAAGTGAGGGCGGGATGATGTCCGTCCACACCGGTATCGAAACTGCAAACCAAGCGTCCTTTTCCGGTATAACCCTTTTTCCAGGCCTCACGAGCGCCGATGGCGGAAAAGCATCTTTCCCTCTCCGCTATTCCGCCGCCGGCCTTCTGGACTGATACCGGCTCCACCAGCGTTATGGGATAATTCTCGTCGATGACTTCCACATCCGGCCGAGATGCCATCCGGGTGATCTCATCTTTAGTTGCGGTAACCAGAAGCGCATTGGTTATCCAGAAGGTTTTGAATTCCTTGACGCTTCCGCCCAGAGTCCTCTGACTTAAGTACCGGATTATGTCTGTTTGAGAGTTCTCTGCGCTGCTACGAAGCGAATTCAAGATCAACTGATGTCTTACGGTTCTGGTCGCTTTCTCCGAATTGAGCTTGAAAACCAACGGATCGACATTGGTTTGATTTCTCATCACCACCAGACAGGAAGTGAACTCATCCGCCTTCAGGTGGCTCACCTGGGCTTGCAGATTCGGGCTGACCTGACCGGCGAACAGAACAAAGCACTTAAAGAAGAAGAACAGTATGAAGAGGAATAGAGAGATTCTTTTGAGCCTGCGCGACATCTTTGACTCCCGGTGAGTTTTTCAACCAGGCTTAAAAGCAAAGCCAGTGCCGTTGACGAGTTTAACCGTGGCGGCAAGGCATTTTGTGGAACTTGACCGGGGACGGTCAAAGATGGCCACTGTAAGTTGCCGGTGTTCAGAGAATTATCCGAAGAGCGTCGATCGAGAGAATGCGGACATTTCTGGTGGGGATAGGATTCTGCCCGCAAGATGCAGGTCATGTGCGCAATCACATTTCACATTATCTGCAATGCGATTCATCTGATCCTGAGTTCAACTCCTGGATTCTTTCTCCGGGGAAGAGGTTGTCAACTACTTGCTTCGCCGATGGATGATAGGGTTCGCCCACCAGATCGGAATCGTCGGCAAGGCCAAAAGGGGGTATCAAAAAGCCGGTTGGCGGATCTAAATGCGTGATCTATGGGTGGAAAGTCAAAGTGCCCAACAGAGGGCGGGAATTCATCCCGCCTTCAGTTTCTGCGCTCCACAGCGGGTTGGTCTTGCGGTAGCCAGGAGAAGGAAGACTACGATTCCCAAAAACAGCACTGCCGTTCCTAATCCGAAGGTAGTGCGCAATCCGAAGTTTTCTGCTACGACTCCGATGCAAAGCCCGGCTGAAACCTCTCCACCTGATCCCACCAGACTTTGGAAGGAAAGCAAGGTCGCCCTTTGTTCGGAAGGAATGTGCCGGTTGAACAAGTCTAAGAAGATCGGCTCCTTGAAATTCACCAGGATCTGGAGGAAAATGAAAAATGCCACAGCGAGAAGAGGCGAGCGCGTAACAGCGATGAAAAGTAAGCTCAAGAGGAAAAGAACCGTCAGGATGGTCAGCGAGTGGACCCCGTCCCTTAGCTTCTCGAAGAATCTGGTGACCCGGCCTATGAACAAAATGGTCAAAACAGAAGCGACGGCCAGAATCCAGCCAAAGTACCGAGTGTTGATAAGCAAACTCTCGCTGAAGTGGACTTGCCAATACTGCGAGATGGTCTCGAAAGAGAACTCAGAAAAAAGTGCCAGCAGCACCAGAGCCAGGATTAGTCTCTGACTCTTTATGACCCGTAAGCTTCGTGTGGTCGTATCGGACAGCTTGGGGACGATCCTCTCGGAGGTTTCTTTTTCAGGTCGGTACTCCTCCCTCATCTTCAGAAGTAGGAACATGCCCAGGACGAAGAAGACGATGGCGGTCGGAACCCAGACCAGTCTGATGTCCAACGTGGCCAGGTATCCTCCGAGGATCAATCCGCAGAGATTCCCGACAGTCTTGAACTTTGTCCCCTGAGCAAAAGCATGCTTGATAGAATCCTCTTGACCTTCGTGCTTCAAAGTATCAACCAGCCAGGCCTCCAAAGCTCCGGACCTAAGGGTCTCACCCAGTCCTCCCACGATCTCGGCAACGATAAATGCTCCCAAGAATGGAAACAGAATGAAAACCAACCCCGAGATGAAGGAGACGACGGCGGATAATATCACCGACATTCTTCTTCCAAAGACGTCGGCCACCAATCCCGTAGGAATTTCAAAAAGCAGGATGGATGCTTCGAAGACCGCAGCCAGCAGGCCGATCTGAAAAAGGGTTATCCGATAGTGACGGAAATAAAGAACGTAAGCCGGAAGGATAGTGCCTAAGGCGAAGCTGACCGAAAATCTTGTCAACGCATACAGACGAACCTTTTCTTTTTCCATGATCTTGCAGGGAGCAAATTCAACCTCAATCGCTTTCTTGAAAGAGCAACAACACAAGAACCGGTCAACGGATTTAGCGGATGAAACGGATGTTTTAGGTCGCCATTCTCATCCGTTTGATCCGCTTGATGCATTGACCGACATAGCAGTAGGGGCGATTCCCCGCCTTCGGTATGAACCATTTGGTTCACACCACCGGCGGGAGGTACCACGTGAATCGCCCCTACGATCTCAATTCTCAAGCCTAAAGGCCGTACTTTTCTACTATCTCCTTTTTCCCTTTTCCCAGGATTTCGTATTTCTTTCCGATCTTGGTGAAAGCCTGGATGGCTTTGTCTAAATGCTTCATCTCGTGATCAGCGGAAATCTGAACCCGGATCCGTGCCTCTCCCCGGGCAACCACGGGAAAGAAGAATCCGACCACGTAGATCCCTTCGTAGTACAGATCCTTGGAAAAATCGGAGGCCAATTTGGCATTGTAGAGCATGATGGGGACGATGGGATGAATGCCTTCCTTGATGTCAAATCCCGCCTCGGTCATCTTCTTTCTGAAGTACAGGGTGTTTTTCTCCAGCTTGTCCCGTCTTTCCGTGGTCTTAGAGATCAAGTCCAGAACCTTGGCGGCGGCGGACACGATCACCGGAGGAACCGTATTGGAGAAAAGATAGGGTCTGGCTCTCTGACGCAACAGGTCGATCAGCTCTTTCCTGCCGCTGGCGCAGCCGCCGGAAGCTCCTCCCAAGGCTTTGCCCATGGTGGTGGTGATAACGTCGACTCTGCCCATCACCCCGCAATGCTCATGCGTTCCCCTGCCGGTTTTGCCCACAAAGCCGGTGGAATGAGAATCGTCCACCAAAACCATGGCATCGTATTTCTCCGCCAGCTCGCAGATTTTGTCCAACTTGGCGATGTCGCCATCCATGGAGAAAACGCCGTCGGTGATGATCATCCGAAAGCGGTTTTCCTGTGCCTCCTGCAGTTTCTCCTCCAGGTGTTCCATGTTGGAATGCTTGTAGACGTACTGCTGGGCCTTGCACAGTCTCATCCCGTCCACGATCGAGGCGTGTACCAGTTTATCCGCAATCATGGCGTCTGGTTGGGAAAGAAGCACGTCGAAGACGGCAGCATTGGCATCCATGCAGGAGGGGAACAGGATGGTATCTTCAGTCCCTAAGAATTGGCTGAACTTCTTCTCCAATTCGCGGTGAATATCCTGGGTTCCACAGATAAATCTAACCGACGACATGCCATACCCTCTGGCATCCAATCCTTGATGAGCCGCTTTGACCACGTCCGGATGGCTGGAAAGCCCAAGGTAGTTGTTGGCACAGAAATTGATGACCTCTTTCTCCGGCGCCCCGCTGGGAAACTCTACCTTGATGTCTGCTCCTTGCGGGGTATGAATGTATCTTTCTTCCTTGTTTAGTCCCGCCTCTTTGATTCCCTTGATCTCGTTCTGGTAATATTCCTTCGCTTTAATCGAATAAGCCATAAATCCTCCCATCTTTCTTCAAAAAGGGGAAAGGGGATATCGGTTTTTGTTCCAACACATCTTCCGTCTTTCCCTACCTTCTCCCACCGGGGGAGAGGGTCTCTTTTATTCGTCATTCGTCATAGGATCGTTACTTCACAAATTCCTTCAACAGATCCACGATCTTGTTCACCGAATCAAACGCCTCCGGAGTCGCTTTATCATCTGGAATGGAAATTTTGAATTTCTTTTCCAAGAAAGTCTTCAGAGAGACCATAGAGAAGGAATCGACAATTCCGGAAGAGATCAGAGGGGTATCCTCTTTGACCTCCACGTCACTATCGTCTTCCAAGAACTCTTTCTTCACGTAATCGATGATCATTTGCTTCGTCGGATCCATCTAACTGCTCCTTTCGTGTTTAGGAGTGCGAAAGCTTGCTTTCGCGGTTCTACTTGCTGAGCCGGTGTTTTTCTTGTTGTCTCAAATATCTTTGCACTGTGCAGAAGTCCTTCTTTGTGTTTTTCCGCAAGCTTTTCTGTGTAGTAGGTGTAGAGACTTTGAGCCTTTTTCGGAAAAGCCTATCCATCAGCCGTCGAAAATCGCACCAGCAAGCTGGTGCACTCCGGTTTAACCCTTGCGGGGACCGGAGACGGTGGACGGTCTTTCAATCATTCTCCAGAGTCGACGTATCCCCTATCTGTTCACCCCATTCCTTGGCCCGTAGAAGACGCCGCATGATCTTGCCGCTTCTGGTCTTGGGAAGAGATTCGACGAATTCTATCTCCTGGGGCATGGCCAGCGGCGACAATTTCTTACGGATGAAATTCATGATGTCCAGTTCCAGGTCATCGCTTCTCTCAAAACCGGGTTTGAGAGCGACGAAAGCCTTGACTACCTCCATATTTATGGGGTCCGGTTTCCCCACCGCCGCAGACTCTGCCACGGCCTGGTGCTCGATAAGCGCCGATTCGATCTCAAACGGCCCCACCAGATGACCTGCCGTATTGATGACGTCGTCATCCCGGCCCACGAACCAGAAATACCCGTCTTGGTCTATGCTCGACCGGTCGCCGCAGATGTACCAGCCGTTCTTGAACTTGGCGTCATAGATCGCCTTATTGTTCCAGTAGGTTCTGAACATGGAGGGCCAACCGGGTTTCAAGGCAATAAGCCCCACCACGCCCGGCTTGTTCATCGGTTCAAAGGCTTTGGGGTCGACCACGGTGGCAACGATTCCGGGAAAAGCTCTTCCCATAGAGCCGGGTCTGACCTCCATCCCGCGGAAGTTGGTTATCACGATGCTTCCCGTTTCCGTCTGCCAGTAAGTGTCGTGAAATGGTTTTCCAAATGCCTTCTGCGACCAGATCACCGCCTCGGCATTGAGCGGCTCACCCACGCTCAGAAGATACCTTAGAGACGAAAGGTCGAATTTCTTCACCGTCTCGGTCCCCTCCTTCATCAGCAGCCGAATAGCAGTCGGCGCCGAATACCAGACCGTGACCTTATGTTTTTGAATGAAGGCATACCACTTTTCGGTGCTGAATCCCGAATCCAAAACGGCTTGGGTGACGCCGTTGGACCAGGGGCCGATTATGCCGTAGGAAGTTCCGGTTACCCAGCCCGGATCGGCTGTGCACCAATAAATGTCGTCGGCTTGAAGGTCCAAAACCCATTTGGTGGTCAGGTATTGGGCGAGGATGGAAGAATGGACGTGCAGAGCGCCTTTTGGTTTGCCCGTGGTACCCGAGGTGTAATGAAGAACCGACGGGGTTTCCCGCTCAGCTTTGAAGATATCGAACTTTTCCACTTTCGGAGATCTTTCCATGGAGAAGGCGATTTCTCTTTCCTGGAGTTTGAAGTCGTCGGCATCAACCACGATGATTTTAGTGAGCTCCGGAAGTTTTTCCCGGATTCTTCGCACCTTACCGACGTGCTTTTTGGTGGTGAGAATGGCCCGGGTCTTGGCATCGTCCAATCTGGTGAACAATGCCTCCTCGCCAAATGCAGAAAAAAGCGGCTGAGCAATTCCACCCATTTTCAGAATCCCCAAAAACGAGATATAGAGTTCCGGGATTCGATCCATGAATATGCAGATCCGATCCTGAGGCTTCAGCCCGATCCCTTGAAAGAACTTGGCGAAGGAATTGCTGTAAGCCTTTATGTCATCGTACGTATATCTTTTTTCTTCTCCCGTGTATCCTTCCCAGATCAGGGCCAGCTTTTTACCGAATCCTAACTCGCAAATCCGATCACTGCAGAAATAACCGATGTTGATCGGGCCGTTTTGGCCAAAGGAAAGCTCCTCCTCAGCAATCTTCCAGTCGAAATTCCGATATGTTTCTTGGTATGAACCCATGTTGCTCATCAAAATCTCTCCTTGTTGCTATCACTCTATCATTTTGCAGACAATTTTCTTGGCGTCTGAATTAGGCGGTAAATCACCCAGCGCCGATGAATACCTTCCGAAAGACCGTTTTTCGGTCTCTCGGTTATAGGAAAATACGTCTTCTGGTCTTTCTTCGCAAACGTTTTCTTTGAGCAATTTTCAGGCTCTGGGGGCGTCTCTCCTCATGATGTGGGTGATGCAGGACGGGGCGCGGTCACACATGCCATAGCTTGAGATCCCCGATGATCTTTTTCCTGCTATGCGCAACCCAGGCAATTATGGAGAAAGAAGCGGACGGGAAACTTCGGCGGGCGGTCCTTGGAAAAGCGATTCTTTACTTCCGGCGATCTCCACGCTCTTCAATGTGGTGCCGGATGTCTTTGCCTTTCACCAGGTAGATCACGTCCTCGGCTATGTTGGTGGCGTGATCGCCAATCCTCTCCAAGTGCCTGGAAACCAAGATCAACTCCAATGCTCTGGGAATGCTGGAGGGGTCGCTTATCATGAAGGTGAGAAGCTCACGGAATATCTGGTCCTTCAACGCGTCAATCTGGTCGTCGCGGGTCAAAACCGAGCGGGCTAATTCTGCATCTTGTTTGACGAAGGAATCGAGACTATCTTTGACCATCTTTTGCGCCAGGTCCGCCATTCGAGGAATGTCGATGTACGGCTTAAGCTGAGGCTGCTTGATTAAGACCTCCGCACGCTGAGTTATGTTTACCGCCATGTCGCCGATCCTTTCCAGCTCGCTGTTGATCCGCATGGCGGAGGTGATGAACCGCAAATCGGTGGCCATGGGCTGCTTCAGCGCCAGAAGCTTCAAACACAAATCGTCGATCTCGATCTCCAGGAGATTGACTCTCTTTTCGTCTTCGGTTACTTCCTTAATCAGGGAATCCTCTCTCTCGGTCAGCGACTTGATGGCCTTGAAGATCATGGATTCCGCCAGGCTGGCCATGAAGATCAGCTTTTCGTTGACCAGATTCAGCTCCTCGTCTAAATGTCGATGAATTGTCATTGGGGTTTTCCTTTCAGAATCTTATCCGAAACGACCGGTCACATAGTCTTCGGTCCTTTTGTCTTTTGGATTAGTAAATATCTTGGGCGTTTCATCAAACTCCACCATCTCGCCTAAAAAGAAGAATCCGGTAAAGTCGGAGGTTCGGGCCGCCTGCTGCATGTTGTGAGTCACAATCACGATGGTGTAGGTTCTCTTTAAGTCCTGAATTAGCTCCTCGATTTTCCCGGTGGAGATAGGGTCCAAGGCCGAAGCCGGCTCATCCATCAGCAGGATTTCCGGCTCCACGGCCAAAGCCCGGGCTATGCAGACCCGCTGTTGTTGCCCGCCGGAAAGCTTCATCGCCGATTGATTCAGCTTATCCTTGATCTCGTCCCATAAGGCGGCATCCTTCAAGCTTTTCTCCACGGCCTCTTGAAGCGCAGCCCGGTCAGTGACGCCCCGAATCCTCAGACCATAAGCCACGTTCTCGAAGATCGACTTGGGGAAGGGATTGGATTTCTGGAAGACCATCCCCACTTTTCTTCTCAATTCGGAAAGATCAATGGCCCTTGAATAAATGTCGATTCCGTCAACCAAGATTTTACCCGAGGCCCTGGCTCCCGGAATCAGATCGTTCATTCGGTTCAGGCATCTCAGAAAGGTAGACTTCCCACAGCCGGAGGGACCAATGAAAGCGGTGATCTGATTTTCCTTTATGGCTATGGAAACGTCTTTTAAAGCCTGGGTCTGGCCATAGTAGAAATCAAGCTTCTCCACCAGGACCTTGGCAGTAGGCTGGCTCACCTTCTTTTCCGCACTGTCCGAAGGGATTTGGGCCTCGAATTCTGTCTTCTCTTCCATTATCTCCTGACTCATGGTCAGAAACTCTGCCTGATTTGTTTTCTGATCTTCGACCTAATGAATATAGCAACAAAGTTCAAAAGTAAAGTCAAAATCAGAAGTATCAGAACGGTACCGTAGAGAATCGGCTTGGTGGCTTCCACATCGGGGGATTGAGTTGCCATCACGTAAATATGATAACCCAATTCCATGAATTGGTCGGTCGGCTTGTGCGGCAGATAAGGCAAAAAGTAAGCCGCACCGGTGAACATGATGGGTGCAACTTCTCCCGCGCCCCGACTGATGGAAAGGATGGCACCGGTCAAGATACCGGGGAGCGCCTGAGGAAGCACGATCCGGCGGATGGTTTGCCACTTGGTGGCGCCCAAAGCCAACGAAGCTTCTCTGGTTTCCTTGGGCACCGCCCGCAAGGCCTCCTCTGCAGAGACCACCACCACCGGAAGATTCAGAAGGGCTAAGGTCAGAGCCGCCCACATGATGCACGGTTGTCCCCAGACCGCCTCCAGTCCGAAAAACTTGTCCGCGCCTGCTCCGATGAATTGAATGAAAAATCCCAACCCGAAAAGACCAAATACTATGGATGGGACCCCAGCTAAGTTGTTCACGGCAAAACGGATGGTCTTGGTGAAAATCGAATCCATCTTGGCATATTCATGCAGGTAAATGGCGGTCATCACCCCTGCGGGAAGGACTGCGATAATCATCAGAATCACCAAAGCCACCGTGCCGAAAATGGCCGGAAAGATTCCACCGGCGGTCATTCCCTCCCGGGGAGCCTGGCTGACAAACTCCCAGCTTATGATTTTGTGGCCGTGCCAGACGATATTTCCGATGATCACAAACAGGATCACCAGAATAATCAACGTGGCCAGCAAAGTGAGGCCGGTGAAAAAGGATCCGGTTATGCTCGCTTTGATCTTCATCTATATTTTTCCTGCCAGCTTTCTCTGTAATCTTCCAACCGTGAAATGGGCCAATGAATTGATGAACAAGGTGAAAACAAAAAGAGAGGCGCCGATGAAAAAGAGAACGTTGTAATGGGCGCTCCCGTGAACCACCTCACCTAATTCCGCAGCAATGGTGGCGGACATGGTGCGGACCGAGTCAAAGATATTGGCTGATAGGATGGAAGCGTTTCCCGAAGCCATCAAGACTATCATGGTTTCTCCGACTGCCCGGCCAAGTCCCAAGATTATTCCCGCCAGAACTCCCGGCATGGCCACAGAAAGAGAGACCCGAGAAGCCGTTTGCCAGCGGTTGGCTCCCAAAGCCAGGGAAGCCTCTTTTAAGCTCCGGGGGACGGAGTTTAACGAATCCTCAGCTATGGAGTAAATCAAGGGAATTATGGCGAAGCTCAAAGCCACTCCGGCATTGAGAGCATTCAGACGCATGGTGGAGCCAAAGATGCCGTGAAAAAACGAGGCCATCACCATGAGAGCAAAGAATCCCAAGACCACCGACGGAATCCCGGCTAGGATTTCTGCAACCGGCTTGATAAACTCCTTCATTCTGAGCGGTGCAAACTCCGAGGTGTAAATGGCCGCCCCCACGGAAAGAGGGATGGAGATCAGAAGAGCAACCACCACTACCTTGAGGGTGCCCACGATTAGGGTGATCAAACCGTACCTGGGCCAATCCGAGACCGGTTGCCAGATGGTCGTGGAAAAGAAAAGCCTCAGGCTGGCCTCTTTTTTGACCTCAGGATTGATCAACACCGGCAGAGCTTCCCGGAAGACGAAAACGAATATCAGAATCACGCCTAGAATGGCCAAAAAAGAGGAGAGGAAGATGATCTTCTCTATAATGAATTCCGACAGGCGAAATCTCTTCTCCAAGCTTATGGATTCAGCCGGGGCTTTGTTTTCAATGGTCTTCAGGTAGCTCATCTTTCCAATTCCGCAAAGAACAAAGGTCCTTCTCTGACAGAGTTGCTAAAGAATAGGCCGGCGTAAAGCATTCATGCTGATGTGCGGTCCTTTATGTCTATGCCACAAAGAAAACCAACAGATTTCTTTGAACTTACCCCCTCTCTTGAAAAGAGAGATGAATAGGGGGTGAGTTTTCACGCTGTCATGCTACCTAAGTTAGGAAGACACTCTCTCTTGTCAAGGACCCTGATAACTAAATCAGGGAAGAGCCAAAATGCCTTTGACGCTACCCTGACACCCTCGTCGGCAAGAACAAAGAGGGAGTTGGCAGAGAACGAGGCGTCCTCTGCCAACACAGGAAGCGCCTTTGAGAGGAGGGGTATTTCGCTTCCCAAATCGCTGCGCACCCCTTACCTTACTTCAACGGGAAATATCCGACCTGGGTCACAATCTGCTGGCCCTGTTCGGATAGAACCCAATCGACCAGTTTCTTCGTTCCCCCGGTGGGTTTGTTGCGCACATACCAGTACAAATATCGCGAAATGGGATAATTACCACTTTTCACGTTATCCAGCGTGGGCTGATAAGCCGGGGTCTGCGCATCTTTCTTGACACTGCAGTATTTCACCCCCTTGGCATAGGCGGCTCCGCCATAGCCGACACCGTTCTTGTCATTTGCCACGGCGTTGACGATGGCCGCAGTTCCCGGAAGGGTCTGGGTTTGAGCGGCGAAATCCGCGCCCTTCAGAACGTTATCCTTGAGAAAACTGTATGTGCCGGAGCTGTTCTCTCTGCCGTAAAGCACTATCTTGGCGTCGTCTCCACCTACGTCTTTCCAGTTGGTGATTTGTCCGGTGTAGATTCCTTTGACCTGATCTAAGGTGAGCTCGGATACTTTGTTCTCCTCATTCAAGTAAAGAGAAATTCCATCCATAGCCACCGGGATTTCGACTCCTTTGGTGTTGAAGCGCTCCTTCAATTTGTCTATTTCCGAGCTTTTCATGGGCCGGGATGCCTGACAGATGTCGGTGCCACCATTGATCAGAGCGGCAATCCCCACACCCGATCCCCCCCCGGTAACCTGAATGACCACTCCCGGATTCTGGTTCATATAGACCTCGGCCCATCTCTGCCCTAAAATGAGCATGGTGTCGGAGCCTTTCAGAGTGATCGACTTTCCGGCATATGCGGTGAAGCAAGAGGAAGCCGACAAAACCAGAATCGCCAGAAGCACCAGACCGACAGACTTCAATTTTGACTCTTTCATTTCGTTCTCCTTTCTTTTTCAATATCTAAAACGTGAACTGAAACTGCAAGGTGAATCTGTTGTCTTTCCTGTCACCTGCATATTTTGAAAAAACCGAGTTGTCCTTGAGCTGATGCGGGATATCGTAGGCTGCGGTGATCCTGACGAAGGAATCCCAGTAGTAATGCAAAGCGAGAGAGAGAGTCCCAAAGGCGTCATTCTTGGCATTGCTATCGGTATTGGGATCCCAGTAGTCATAGCGAACTGCCGCGCCAAACTTGGTGTAGATGTTCTGGGACAACCACAGATACCAACCCATTTCTTTCGCCAGGGAATCAGCAGCTTTCGAGTTGTAATCCTTGGCCGAGTAAAACTCGCCTCTTAATCCGGTTCCACCAAGTGGCAGAAAGTCTAAGTAAACCTGGGCATCCGCCCCATATCTGATCTTGTCCTTTTCCACGGCTGGAATTGGGTCTTTGGGTGCAGTGGTCTTAGTCTCACCTGGGTCTATGACTCCGTTTCCATTCTTGTCATACCAGGTTGTTACTCCAGCAACCGCCGCACTTCCTGGGATGTAGTTTTTTCCCCAGTATCCCGAGACTCCGAAATCGACCATTCCCAATTTGGCTTTGGCTCGGGCGATAACATCCTTCGGTTTGGTAGGATCAACCCAGGGGAAGTTTGAGTTCTGGATACCGTAACCCTGAAAAGCTCCGACGTTGAATTGAAGATACTGGGGCAAAGCCCAGGTCAAGTTTGCTCCGCGATCTCTCTCTCCGGGAAAAAGGTTGTTCTCGGCCAAACTCCTTTCCGGGAAATCTCTTTTGGAGGAAGAATACTCGATCTCGTAGCCGAAGGGCCAGTTGAACTGTCCGAAGGTTAAGGTGAAGTTGTGAGCTTGCACCGCCTTGTACAACTCGACGTAGGCTTCTTTCAGCGAGACCGTGTTCTTGGAAGCATCGAAGTAGATCACATACTTGCTGGAGGAACCAGGTTGAACCGTGAACTTTATCCTTCCCCGTCTGATGTAAAAGTTGTTGGCATTGAGATTCTTGGTTGCGTCGTATCCTCCGGCGATCCCGTTTTGGGAGCTGTCGTTATATTCATACCGGGCTTGAATGTAACCAGATATCTTCACCCACTTGAGAATGGTCACATCGCTGTTCAATGTCGCTAAATTTCCGTCTACGCCGTCCAGTCGGTCTTTCAACGCCTGAAGCTCGATTTTTGCGCTATCCTCCGGCGTCTGGGCCGAGGATTGGTTGAAGCTCAAACACACAAGCAAAATCAAAACTACAAATGCTGTCTTTCTCATTTTACCCCTCCCCATTTGTTAGGGTTTTGGTGGTTTAACGTCTGCATCTTCCAACTTTTCAGCCTCTATACCCTTAGCTTAGATGAAGGTTATCACCTCCTTTATGTTCTGCCGATAATCAACTCCGCCGTTTCATAATTCATTCAAATACACTTCCCCATGTAACATCCATGTTAAATCTGTGTTACAAAATCCTCCTCAATCACCTCGGGATATTCAGGATTGAAGTCATTCCCTATGAAAAAATGCCCCTCAGTTGTCTTTAGCATCTCGTGCTCAGTTTCACTAACGCCCAGGAAATATTCCTCAATCGTTTGAGGACTCTCAGGCTCAGTTCTATGAGCGCCCAAAAGCATGAGCTTCCCATCCAGGATTCTCTGGACCACTTTCAGAAACTTCTCCGTGCTCAAGCCCTGCAAACCATAGGTCACCCAGCAGGTTTTAGGCGGAAGCCTCCTTCTTTCTCCAATCATAAATTACCCCTTCCGAACATGAATGGATCACCTTCAATTAAACTCCAACCAACTCCCGGTGGAAAACGTTCCAGTCAGAAACAGAATGCGCGATTCTATCCCTTTCCACCACTTCTTTGGAGCCGATGAAAAACGGGCACAGGTGATATTCTCCGCCTTCACAGAACTTATTTAGCTCGGAAAGGTTGGGCACCATACCATCGAACAGATCAGAATCGCACATCTTTATCTTGGCGCTGATCAACTTCGGGCATTTCATTTTCTCTCACCTCCTTTGCGGATGAATTGTTTTGGTCAAACATCTTATCAATCAAATAAAATATCCATGGAACATTTCCTGGAATAATGGGTTTGGGTTTTATTCTTCCCGTAGCCAGTACTGTTAGAGCTGTAACCATTGCCAGGAACATGATCGTTGAAACCGCAATCTCAAAATAAACCATTTCGCCATTCGCCTCTCTTTAAGTTCATCAGTATAAACGAAGGGTAAATTGCGGCTGGATTAACGGCAGGTTAAATCGGAGTTAACAAATCCTGTTGTCTAAAAGCCCAAAAGGAGAGACTTCTGACCACTGCTTCCGTCTCCAATAACTTGGTTCCCGTCTGACATATTTAGCTCTTTCAGGCTCTGGTACCTGCTTTTTGTCATCCGTGTCGGAAGACCCCGGTAAACACTGGAGTCTTATAATACAGCTTTCGCATCTGACCACATGCTCCTCGATTTCGTTCCAAATCAGACTCATTTCATATCCTCCCCAAGAAAGTGATGATTTGGTTTCAGCAGTAATATAGAGGGCACAATTACGGGAGGATTAACGATGGGTTAAATCGAAGTAAAATAACTTGACCTTCAGCCAGAGAGAAGATGGGGTAAATGGAGAATCGAGAGGACTTGAGATTCTTGTGTTTACGTTCTGTCAGGACCTCAGTCCTGACAGATATCCTCTTCGTCAGGAGTAGCTCCTGACACAACACCTAAAGATACCAGAAGTGACGCATCGACAAAACCCAATGGCGTAGAATCAGTACAACAATTAAGCTATCAACAAAGCGAATGCCACCGATGCGATTGTTATATGGCTTCACACAAGTTGCAATCTATTAACAATGACGAATCAATAAGAAGATGACTACTGCTATCAAGACCATGATGCCCCATTCTTTAGTGGAGAAAGTGTTGAACTGCAGGTTTTTTGTATGGGCTTGAAGTTGTGGAGACTGTAAAGCACGATTGACAATTCCTTGGCGCAGTTGTTTGTATTCCTGAACGGAAGATGCCAAACTAGCCCGTGTCAGCTTTGCATGATCATACGCTTGTTGAATAAGTGCAAGCATCTCTGTCTGAACCGATTTAAGATTCTCATTCAAGAACTCGTCGCCAAACAATTTATCGCATAGTTCCCAAACCACAATCTCTTTCTCTAAAGAAGGTAGTGGTGGATCGAAAAATGCGAACAGGTTCGTCCCACCTTTCTTCCCAAAGAATAAATACCATTTCTGACCGTAATCATTGATTAGGTAAAACCCTTTAGTGCCTGTGGTGTTCACCTCGACAACAGAGTAAAGTTGCCCTTTGCGGAAAACGACGATCTTGCTTGAGAGACCAGTGGCATCTTGGATTGGTGTTAACTCTTTTCCCACAGCTATTGCCGGTTCATGCTTGCGGTTGAGCAAAACAAGGTGGTGCTGAGACTGCTTCAACTGCGGGAGAGTCTGTGCAAGGCGACCATGAATACTTGACAAGTATTGAGCGAGCGACGATTGTAGAGTCTGTTTGAAGGAAGGCTCTGAAACGGTTGAACGCATTGTCTCCAGTAACTTCACTTGAATGTCGGAAGCCTTGAGCTTAGTTTCGGCATCAAGTATTTGTGGATACACTTGCTTGAAAGCAAGGGTGCCGACGCCTGCAGACAAGAGCGCATCCAAGAATTGTTCATCTTGAATGAACTGCCTTACCTTAACAAGGATGTCGACGAGCTTAGAAAGAAGCGCATTATCCTGTTGCTTTCGATACTCCACTGCCAACATCTGATTAGCGACTTGCTGTTGAGCACGTGAAACGTCGCCAACCCGTTCCATTGTCTGGAGGTTTATATAGGTGTTAGTTATTTCAAGCCAGTCTGCCATAAGTCATCTTTCTAAGAGTACTTATCAATGAGGTCATCAATATTATAGCACCAGTGGGGAACGAGACAACCATCCCTATAAGGACCGTAGACTGGATAACCCTTGTCATCGGGTTGGTATATCACATAGTGATAGACTCTTAGTTGTGGTTTTCCTTCCTTCGGATTTGCTTCCAACCTAATCCAGTCAATTCCACCGACCGCTTGAACACCTTTTGACTCAACTGGTCGAACCACACTTCCACTAGCAAAAACTGCAAACGAATCGTCGTTGTTGAAGTGTTTTCCAACCTGCGCCCATCTTTCGGGTGGCACATCGTTTTTGTACCAAAAGCCCGGGCCCTCAATCAGCTGCTTGAAATTCTCGTGGCTAATATAAAAGTTGGGTTCTGGTTTCATGACGATAATAGCCGTTCATTAAATCCTACAGACTGCCGCATAACGTGTGCGACTTTACGACGTGACCACTTTTAATCCCCTACCGACAGGGACAAGGCAATGGGTGTAGCGAACGTAAAGCCGTTGTTATGGATAGTTGTTTTGACCAAATCCTTTTATCTGCTTCGGTTTTTACTCCTTCTCGTCTTCTTGTGACCGTGTTTCTTCAAAGGAGTAATGTTTGTGGCAAACCCTTCCATCTTTGTGTTTAGAACATCATTGCAAAATCCTCGAACAAGTAAGGCTTCGAGGTCGGCGATTATTTCAACATCAACTTTGTAGGCGCTAAAATATCGAGCAAGTTCATATAATTTCATTGATTTAAGTTTTGGCTGTCTGCGTTTTTCAGATGCAGGCCGGAAAGGAACATCACTGGTGGGATGTGTAACAATCTTGATTTTTTGAACCTTATCCCTAGATTTCTTAAAGGTATAATTCATTTCTTTCCAAATGCTTTGCTTAGTTGTTTGTCCAACATAAAGTGCATGTCCTCTGCTATCATAGAAAATGTATATCCCAGTTGCTTTTTCAAGTGCTTCTTTTAATCCCAGAGGGTACTGGTTTGTTGTTTCATTCTCATTCTTCATCTGAAAGACTTCATATACCCCGTGTTGTCTTAATGTAATTGGATAGAATTCAACGATCGGTTTAATGACTCTTGAAAACGCAGTTTTTTGCGCTTGTTCTCTTGTGCGACATAAGACTCTTACAAGTTGCTTACAATTGAGTGCCATCTTTTCGGATTTCCAGGCACGAAGTGTAGGGATTGACAAACCAAGCAGTTTAGCAGTGTCAGCATCTGTTGCTATGTTCAATTTCTTTCTTATAAGCGACAACAAGTTTGAGGCTCTGATAACTCGCGACTCTAGCTTCGCAATAACGGTAGCAATTTGGAGAGGGGTTATCTTGCCGTCATTCCAGGACTTAATTACCTGTGGCTGTTTCCCTATGCGAAGAGCAAGGTCTTGTGGGTTATCTTTCACCTTCATTTTGTTGTATAAGAGCCTAACAAGGTTTTTACCTTTCATGGTCGTCCATTCCTTCCGATTTTATCGACTAAAAGATTTTGCTTAACTCGTTCATAGACGACAATATCGTCTTTTATTCAGTTTTGGAGGTATATATAGTTATATCGGACATGCCTCTCATTGCTTGAACCAAAGATTACTTTTCCCTGTGCCCGTCGGGTCCTCTGACCCGACAAGTTACCACCTGCCAGGTTTGGGGACCTGGCAGGCACAATGAATGAATTTCCGCCTTCAGGAAGAAACTATCTAAAAGAGTAATTGTTGGAGGTTAATGCGTTTTGGCTTGAATTAATACGGTGTTTATCCCTTTTTCAAGGTAATCCTAAACTCGCTCCCCTTGCCTAATTGGCTCTGGACATTGACTTTTCCTCCGTGGGCTTCGATGATATGCCTAACGATGGAAAGCCCCAGTCCGGTTCCGCCCAATTCTCTGGACCGGCTCTTGTCCACGGTGTAGAATCGCTCAAAGATGCGGGGCAAATCGTTTGCCGGAATTCCGATTCCGTCGTCCACCACCGCTATCTCCGCCCATTCACCCCTCTCTTTGCTTTCGATTCGGATGGTTCCCTTTTGCGGAGTGTATTTGATGGCGTTGTCTACCAGATTGGTGAGAGCCTGATTGATCAGGTACTTATCCCCCAGTGCCTTCTGGTCTTGGGACTGGAGATTGACCTCCAGTCTCTGTGACTTCTGGTCCGCCGCGGGTTTGAGACTTAAAGCCACCTCTTCGACCAGTTCCCCGAGTGAGAAGGGAGCGACGCTCAAGGCGAAATCCTTGGATTCGATCCGGGAAAGCTGCAAGAGGTCGGAAATGATCTTGCTCATCCGGTCGGCGTGTTGGGAGATGATGGAAAGAAACCTCCTCGACTGCTCAGGCTGGGTCACGGCACCGTCCCGGAGAGCCTCGGCAAATCCCTTGATTGAGGTCAAGGGTGTTTTCAGCTCATGGGAAACGTTGGCCACAAAGTCTTTTCGTACCCGCTCCAGTTTTTTGAGCTCGGTGATGTCGTGGAAGACAAATATGGCGAAAACCGCTCCGGGCCTCCGCTGATCCACCAAAGCGGATTGTATCATGAAGTGCCTCTCCTGCGGCTGGATGAAGTAGATTTCCTTTCTTTTCTCCTGTGCGCTTGAAAGCACTTCTCGTACGAATTCGTTCAGCTCCGAATTTCGGATTATCTCGTAAAGGTACTTCCCGTCGAACGGGCTGCTCAATTCCAGCATCCGGCTCAGAGCTTCATTCATCAACAGCACCCGGCCCAGCTCGTCGACTGCCAGCACCCCTTCGACCATGCTGGACAAGATGGATTGGAGTTGAGACCTATCCTCGGTTATTTGGGCGATCTGGTGGGAAAGCTCACTGGAGACCCGATTCAGGATTTCGCCCAATTCCCCTATTTCATCCCTGGTCTTTATTCTTATCTTCTGAGTGAAATCTCCTTCGGACATCTTTTTGCCGACCTGCATCATCTGCCGAAGAGGTTTGGTGACCAGATTGGAAAATCCGACACTCAAGAGCAGGGAGAAAATGAAAGCCAGAAAAAGTCCCAAAAAGACTAAGTTCAGAATCATGTTCTGTTGATGTTTCAACCCAGCCAGGGGAAGAGCCACGCGCGCCACACCGATGATCTTTCCCTGGGTTTTTATAGGCGAAGCTACGTAGAGCATATCCACCTTGATGGTATAACTGTAACGAATGCTCTTTCCCACGTGGTCCGACAATGCTGCGGCTACCTCAGGTCTATCTCTGTGATTCTCCATCTTCAGTAGGCTTTCGCCGCTTTCGTAAGAATCTCCGAGTACCTGGCCTCTCTGATTAATAATGGTGATTCTCTCATCAATTTGTTTACCAAGCTCATCTGTCAAGCTGTCCACCTTTCCCACATCAGGACTGTCAATTAGAAGGCGCGAGAAGATATTGGACAAAAGCTGGGTTTGATAGACCATGCTCTGTTCGAGCTGGGTCAGCAGGCGCTTTCTTTCAGAGGAATAAACGGAAACTCCGGCTATGGATAAGCCTAAGAAACTAAGCAGAAGGTAAGTTACAAACAGCTTGGATTGAGCCTTCATGTGTTCAACCGACCAGGTTATGGCTTCTCTTTTAGTTTGTAGCCTAAGTTTTTGACCGTCTCTATGGCTTCGGAGAGTTCAAGGATCTTTCCCCTCAATCTGCGGATGTGAACGTCCACGGTGCGCATTCCTCCATAGTAATCGTAACCCCAAATCTGGTCCATCAGATAGTTTCTGCTTAAAACCCTTCCTTTGCTTCGTAAGAGACAAACCAGCAGATCAAACTCCTTTGAAGTCAAGTGAACTACTTCGCTTCCACGGGTCAGCTCGTGTTTCGACAAGTCTAAGACCAGCTTCCCATAGTGAAAGACCTCGTCCAGTTCTGGTTTTCTCTCTGTTCTCCTGAGCAGGGCTTTGACTCGGGCCACCAGTTCCTTGGGACTGAAAGGTTTGGTGACGTAGTCGTCCGCTCCCAATTCCAGCCCTACTATCTTGTCTGTTTCTTCTGCCTTGGCGGTCAGCATTATTATGGGGATGGAGGCTGTTTTGGGGTCTCCCCTAAGTTCCTTACAAACCTGTAGCCCATCCATTTCCGGCAGCATCAGATCCAAGATGATCAGATCAAAGCTCTCCGCTTTTGCCTTCTGCAGGCCGGAAAAGCCGTCTGAAGCCTCCTTGTGAACAAAACCCTCCTTGGTCAGATAGAGCTTAAGCAAATCGACGATGTCTTTATCGTCTTCGATTATTAAGATTTTCTTGGACACGGAATATTATGAGGAAATCTTAAGTATTATCTCTTTTTGGTATTGGACACCCTTGTCCGATACTTGTGCCACTACGTTGCAGACTGGTCATCCGTGACGAATAGAGACTTCTTCAGCGATAGACTTCTTTACGATGGGCGACGGAAGCGATCTCTATCTTGTTCTCTTTATCATGTATTATGTAAAGAACTCGATAACTGCCTACCCTTATTCTATATTCCTCGCGACGCTGAAGTCTTTTTGCTCCCGAAGGTCGAGGGTTATCTCTCAATGAGATTATTCGCCTGACTAATGTCTCGTGAATTTTCTTTGGTAAACAGTCTAATTCCTTCTCTGCCGACTTTTTTAGGTACACAACGTAAGGCATTACTTCCCTCTCCTCTTTCTGTCAGCTAAGTAATGCTCTAAGGAGCGAGAGGGTTCTTTTCTACGTTGTTTCAGGATGGCAAGATCGATTAGATCTTCCATGAATTCTTCGTCTTTCAATAATCTTTCGATAACTGATTGTTTTTCTCTTTTAGGTAGACCTCTGAAAGCCATCCAGAATATCTCTGCTTTTGCTTGAATAGTGCTCATTTAAAACTCCTTGAAACAATGTGGCAAGAATTTCTGTCGGTATCGGACGCCCTCGTCTGATGCCTTGTATCCACGTCACGAACGAGAGGTTTAGCGTAGTTGCTCGATTCATCGAGCGGTTTTTGAAATCGCCCAATGGATTGGGCAACTACAAGAACTACTTTTGTTGTTATCGGACGCCATCGTCCGATGCCTTGTATCTACGTCACGGACGAAGGGTCCGTAACGAACGAGAGGTTTAGCGTAGTTGCTCGATTTATCGAGCGGTTTTTGAAATCGCCCAATGAATTGGGCAACTACAAAAGACTCTCATTTCGCCTCGGGGAAGAAGACTACCTTTCCAACCTCTTTCTTGGTGGAAATCACCGCTTCCATCCCCTCGTGAAAATCCCTGAGAGGCAATTTGTGAGTTATCACCGGCGAAATGTCGACCTTCTTGTACTTCAAAAGATTGCTCAGCTGGAACCAGGTTTCGAACATCTTTCTCCCGTTTATGCCGATGATCTTGGCTCCCTTGAAGATGACGTAACTATTCAAGTCGAATTCGATTTTAGAGGAAGGAATGCCGAAGGCGGTGAAGGTGCCGCTTTTTTTCAGAATTTTAAAACCGTTGTCGATTGCCCCTTGTACCCCGGTCATCTCCAGCGCCACATCCACTCCTTCGCCGGAGGTGGCTTCCATGATCTCTTTCACCGGATCGTTAGTAAGAACGCTTAAAGCCACATCCGCGCCCATCTTTTTTAGCAGATTGACCCGGTAAGGGAATTCGCCGACGGCAAAGATCTTTGCCGCCCCCACCGCTTTGGCAATTCCCGTCGCAAAGCAGGCAATAGGCCCATCACCCATGATGGCGATGACCTTGGCGGAAACTTGGCTTTCCATAACCGTATAGGTGGCATTGCCAAACGGCTCTTGGACCGAAGCGATCTCCCAGGGAATGCTCTTGTCGTTTTTCCAGGCGCAGACTTCCGGGATTGCCACATATTCAGCAAAGCAGCCATTAGTCTCCACGCCCAGGATTTTCAGATTCTGGCAGACATGCTGGTTTCCGGTTAGACACTGGTAGCAATGCCCACAAGGAATGTGGGTTTCAGCGGAGACAAAGTCACCCATTTTGATACTCTTCACCAGATTCCCTACCTGCACCACTTCTCCGGCGCACTCGTGCCCGAAGATCATGGGCGGCTTGATCCGGTTCTGGGCCCACTCGTCCCACTTGTAGATATGCGCATCCGTTCCACAAATAGAGGTGGCTTTGACCTTCACCAGCACTTCATCCGGGTTGATCTTAGGAATGTCTACGGTCACGATTTCCGCCCCGGGAGCTTTTTCTTTCTTCATTACCGCCAGCATCTTTTCCGACATGGAATCCTCGCTTGGTTCTCGTCTCATCAACTTCAAGACCGTTTGATTTTCGGTATCAACAAGAGATTTTTCATGACTTGAATAATCCCGACCCGCATCCTGGATCGAAAATATCAGACGGTAAGCAGTTTGTCAAGCAAAATGGAAAATTGGTAGTTTCCTAATTTGACTTTTGGGGCTTGACAAAACGTTCAACTTTTGTATTATTAAACGTGTAAATGGAAAAGAATCTTTTAATCTGGGTCAATGATCTGAAAGCCTTAGATGATCCGATAAAAGAGTACGTTAGGAAAAACTGAGGTGACTTTGTGGCAGAAATAAACCTAACACAATCGGAAGCCGATGCACTTATTGCAATGGAAAAGATTAAGTTAGATGACAGTAGGTGGGATTACCCAGGTCTAGGCGGGAGTTTGTGCATTCCGTTAATTTCGAAAGACAAACGTGAAAACTTCGTGCTCGATATAAGCAGAGGCAAAATTGACTTGCTGAAAGGGAAATACCAAAATAGAGCCAGACAGATTATAATACTTGTTCGTTTGGATTTCGGAGGACAACCACATCAGAATCCTGACGAACAAGAAATACAGTCACCTCATTTACATATATACCGAGAAGGATATGGTGATAAATGGGCCGTCCCAGTTCCGAAAGATAGGTTTCCGAATATTTCAGACCTCTGGCAGACTTTGCAGGACTTTATGGATTTCTGCAACATTATCGAAACACCGAATATCGAAAGAGGCTTATTCCCATGATTGACGAAGTCCGGGATTTGTTAGACAAATATCTTCTTTGGCTAAAGGATAAAACTGTCCTTAGACAGATTCGAGATTGGGTTGAAATAACTACCCCATATTTGGATAGGCATAATGACTATCTCCAGATCTATGTCAAACGCGAAGATGGTGGATTTATGCTTACTGATGATGGCTATACTATCGAAGACCTGAAGCAGACGGGATGTGAATTAGAGAGTAAGAAAAGAAAAGACCTGTTAACCTTAACTTTGAATGGCTTTGGTGTTAGGCTCAAAGATGATGCACTATTTATCCACGCCTCTTCCGACAATTTCGCCGTAAGAAAGCACAATTTGATTCAAGCCATGTTAGCAGTCAATGATCTTTTTTATTTAGCCGTCCCTATGGTCGCTAGTCTTTTTCTTGAAGATGTTACTTTGTGGTTGAATTTGAATGAAATACGTTATACACCTAGAGTTAAGTTTACGGGGAAAAGTGGGTATGATCATCTATTTGATTTTGTAATCCCTTCTTCGAGAAAGCAACCAGAACGAATTGTGCAAGCCATTAATAGACCGAGCCGTGATACCGCTCAGGCATTGGCATTTTCATGGATCGATACAAAGGAAGTTAGACCTCTAAATTCCAGGGCATATGCCTTTTTGAACGATTCCGACCATGGTCCTTTGTCTTCTGTTATAGACGCACTTACAAATTATGATGTCAAACCGGTTTTGTGGAGTGAAAGAGAAAAAACAAAAGAGGAGTTTATAGCATAATTTGGTTGTTTTTACCGACTCTAATGTTGAGCAAGTTGCTTTGGTTCTGCTTTCTAATATAGGCTATTAAGCAATCCATGACTCTGATATTACTCCAACTTTTGTGATCTTAGTTCTACTAATCTCTTTTTGCTTGTCCCAATGTTGTTTTCTTTCAAAAATTCAAATTAGAACACTACTGAAAAATTGGAGTCCCCTCTGTTTGTCCTTCCGCTCTCGCAAACTGAAGCATATGGTTACTCCCACCATTCAGCTTCGATATGCTATTACGATTCTGTCAATCCCCCCTAAATCCTTCTTGATCTCCGTGTTCTTGAAGTCCATCTGCTCTCTGACCAACTCCGCAACTTTGTTTGCCTGCCCCAACCCCACCTCCAAGGCCAACATACCGCCTTTCTTCAGGAAACTAAGTGATTCTTCGACTATCTTCCGATGAAAAGAAACACCATCTTCACTGCTTTTCAAGGCCACGACAGGCTCGTAGTCTCTTACTTCCTTTGGTAGTCGGGCGAATTCTTCCTGGCTAACATACGGCGGATTCGAAACTACACAGTCGATGGTTTCTTCAAGATTCTTGCTTCTTAAAGGCTCAAACAGATCACCGCAGAGAAACTCGATCTGACTCTCCACCCGGTGTCTCTTGGCGTTTCTGCCTGCTAAAGTCAGGGCGTCACTGGATATGTCTGTGGCAAAGAGACAAGAGCCGTTCAAATTCTTTGCCAGGCTAATGGCGATTGCCCCTGAGCCGGTGCCTAAATCGATTATTCGGGGTTGCGGAATCCCCTTCAGGCGATCAATCACTATCTCGACTAAAGTCTCCGTTTCCGGGCGGGGGATCAGGACGCTCTGATTGACCTCAAATTCCGAGCCAAAGAATTCTGTCGATCCGACGATATATTGGAGTGGCTTTCCGGAGATTCTTTCCTGGATGAACTGGTTGATCTTCAGAATGTGTTGGGGAGTTAAAGCGCGGTCACGGTCCAAATACAAATCGATCTTCTTGACGCCAAGAACTGCTTCCAACAATAGCTCAGCATTGGTGCGGGGACGATCGATCCCCTCGGAGCGCAGCTTTTCCACTGCTCGATTCAGTATGTCAAGACAAGTATTGCTCATCCGGTGTTCTAAACGCTAATCCGGGCGGAATGCGGAGGTTCACAAAATCTTGCAGACCGGCTTCGCTCCCTGCATGGTACTCAAATGCCAAATTTGGGGTGGAGCAGCCTCTGCGCGGAGAACCATAAAGCCAGTTTCTGGTGGTGCAGGCTACCTCTGCATCCTTCACAGATGATGAGAAGGATTTTCTTGCAAGAAACGACGGCAGAAGCGAAAACGCTAAGCTGGTGAGCCCAAGCACCTTTAGGAATTTTCTGCGGGATAACATACCGATTTCCTCTTATGCTGTCAACGGATGGAACAGATTTAACGGATTACATCCGTTTGATCTGTTGAAGGTTTCATCCGTTTAATCCGTTGACCGCTTTCTCCACTCCTTGACTTTCACCGGAGGAAGAATCCTTTTATGTTCGAGTTTTTTCGCCCCGAAATTTATCGATAAACCCACTTCGCTACCTGTTGCTTTTAGATAAGATATAACCTGAGCTTCATGATTGGCATCCAAGTGTGACAGCGCTTTTATCTCCACCACGACCTTGTTATCAACGAAAAAGTCAAGGAGCTTTAGCCCGACCATCTCCCCTTTGAACTTTATCTCAGTTGACATCTGAGGTTCAAACGGGATTCCTTGATTTCTCAGTTGAATCTCCAAAGCTTTCTGATAAATCTCTTCATTATAGCCGGGTCCCAATTCTGAGTGAACCTCCATGGCGGTGCCGATGATCTGGTAAGTCAAATCTTGATGACGGATTTGGTTATTCATTGTATTTTACAGAGCTGTCAACGGATGTAACGGATTAAGCGGATTTCATCCGTTGGTTTTTCATCCGCCATATCCGTTTAATCCGTTGACAGGTAACCCATCCGCTCAATCCGCTGACTATCCTCCTATAAACGTAAAATCCTTTATCTTCATCGACGGCACGTACATTACCACGCCGAACTGCGGACACAGTTGTCTATCCCGGCTTATCATCTCCGCGTTGGAGAAAGCCTCTAGGATGCTTTGTCCGATTCTCATATTTTTCACCGCAGATTTCATCTTTCCGTTCTCGATAAGAAAAGTTCCGTCTCGGGTGGTGCCGGTCACCTGTGTCCTCATGGGATTCATGTAGTTTATGTACCAGAAATGGGTGATCAGAATTCCCTTCTCGGTTGAGGCTATCATCTCGTCCAAACTGGAGTTGCCCGGGAGCATCACCATGTTTTTGGGATAGGGACCGAAAGTATTGTTGGGTGGGAGCGCATGACCGGTAGATTCCACCCCGGCTTTCTTTGCATAATACGAATTATACACCACGCCCTTGGCTAGGCCATTTTCGATCAAAGGGACTCTCTTTTTTGTCACGCCCTCATAGTCAAAGGGCATGGCATTCATCACCGGATCGAATGGGTCTTCGACGATGGTAATGTTATCGCCGGTGACCTTCTCCCCAATCTTACCGGCCATAAAACTGCGTCCCTGAGTGAAGGTCTTTGCACCGAAACCGAGAAATCCGAGGAACAGGAGAAGCGATGCCACCGCTGCTTCTTCCAAGATGACGGTGTAATCCCCCGGAGGAAGCTCCGTAGGATTTTGGGAAAGGATGGCTTTGCCAGTCGCCTTTCGGGCAATCTCGTCAATGTCAATTCTACTCACATCCTGGCCATATCCTTGCGCCCATCCGGAAGCAGTATCACTCAAGCTGGCGGTGATGGAGAATTGCGTCTTTGTTTCGTTGAAAAACTGTTTTGTTCCCAAAGAGTTGACCACAGCGGTCACGTCAGCTTCAGTCTGGAATGCTCCTGTTCCGGCGGTTTTTTGGGCCTCACATTCTTTGACCGCTTTCTCCACGCCCTTGGCTCTATCCGCGGGAGAATACTCAGACGTCTTCTTGAAGAATCCCTTGACCTCAGGAGCCTGAGACGAGGATGGCAAGGAGACGAAATCCGGATCTTCTTTCTGAAAGCCGGCAATCTCTGCGGCAGTCTTCACCACCTGTTTCACAGAGGCATCATCCGTTCGGTTGGTCACCGCCACCCCTATCTTTTTGCCCAAAACCGCCCTGGCCATTACGGTGTGATCCGAACGGGAGATGTTCTGATGAATGACATTCTCCGCAAAGCGAGTGAGGGAGAAATTCTCGCCGGTAAAGACTAATTCCGTCTGATCGGCGGGAGAAGACTCAAGGCCCTTGTTCAGTATCTCAAAGAGTTTAACTCTCTCTGTCATTTTGGGATTCTTTCCCTAAAAGATTTCATACCATATCCCCCTCACCCTAACCCTCTCCCGCAAGGGGAGAGGGAATCTCAACTTCCTACCTTTACATTCCTGAACCTGGCGGGTGAACATCCCTGGCTGGTAGGCATGTTCTGCCCGGGTTGACCTTTGCCGCAGTTAGGCGTGCCCCAAATTTCCCAATATTTCTCGTTGGCAATGGCATCGCAGGAGTTCCAGAACTCCACCGTATTCCCGGAATAGGAAGGATTCTTGATCATGTCTCCCAATTTGCCATTTTTTATCTCCCGTCCGACCTCGCAGCCCATCTGGAAATTCTCCCGGTTATCGTCAATCGACCAACTGCGAACTGTCTGCATGTATATGCCGTCATCCACCTCGGAAATGATCTGCTCCAAAGTCTTGTCGCCAGGCAGAAGATTGGTGTTGGTCATCCGGATTAGGGGAAGATTCGCCCAATCGGATGCGCGCATGCATCCGTTGCTGATTGCGCCGACGGACGGCGCAATTTCGCGGGAGGTGAGATAACCCGCCAAAACGCCGTTCTTGATCAAGAAACTTCGGGAGGCCTTGACCCCTTCGTCATCATAGCCGAACGTCCCCAGCCCAAATGGGGAGGTGGAGTCATTTACCACGTTTACGATTTCCGAACCATACTTCAGATTGTTCAACTTATCTACCGTAGCGAAGCTGGTGCCGGAGAAGTTTCTCTCCGCCCCAAACACCCGGTCCAGCTCCAAAGGATGGCCGATGGATTCATGGATCTGCAAAGACAGCTGTGGACCATCCAGAATTATGGTGGTCTTCCCAGATGGACACTCCTTGGCCGAAAGCAGTGCCACTGCCTCTTCGGCCACTCTCTGGGCATTCTTTTCAAAATCAAGCTCTTGGATCAGCTCGTATCCTTTGGTCTGATGTTGTCCGCTGGAGTTGGGATATGATCTGGTGCCCATCTCCCGCCGGCTCTTCATGGCGCCCGTCCGGGCGCCCGCTTGGGCGGTAGCAGAGATTCCGGCGCCGCCCTGGATTATCAACTGGTCGATCTTGGATCCCTCCGAGCTGGCAAAGAACTTGGTTCTTCTGATGAAACCCATAAAGGACTCGGTGGTGTTAATTCCGGCCACCTTGTTCATCAAACCGTCCAAGTACAGAAGATAGTCCAGCTTCTCCTTGAGGGAAATGGTGAAGGGATCAGTGACGATCGGCGTTTGGTATGAATCCACAGTCCTGGCCAGGGGAGGGAGGACTATGTCTTTTTTCTTTACTTTAGAGCTGGCTTTGGCAACCTCCACCGCCAGACGGCTGGTTTTTTCGATGTTTTCCGGGTTCAAATCGGCGTTTGCCGCAAATCCCCAGGCGCCGTCGACTATCACCCTGATCCCAAAACCAAAATCAGTCGATTTTTCAATCAACTCCACCGCGCCGCTCTTGACACTGAGGTTCTCTTCTTCGATTTCCTCAATCCTCATGTCTGCGTAAGTCGCACCCCGGTCCTTGGCTTTCTGTAAAGCGGTTTCAGCTAACTTAGTGTAGTCTTCCATATTATCGATTTCCTTACCTCACCCCGGTTCCCTCTCCTTAGCAAAGAAAGGGGAACGAAAAAGGAGAGGTCAAAAAACAAAACTGTGCGGAATTGCATACATGCCTATGGTCACAATGAAGGAGATAATCACCATGGTGGAATAGCCTCGATGGGAAACCAGATTCTTCTCCGCTCCCTGGCCCAAGAGGGTTCCCTTGACCAAAAACAAAGTAATGAGCCAGACAAGCAATATTATCTGAGATTTGTTATCCGTCACATCTTTTCCAAAAGGGAAGGCCTCCCAGGTGGCCCCGAAGGCAAAATGATTCATGGCTATTCCAAAAGGGACAAATCCCAAAAACAGAAGGATGAAGGTCAAGAGAGGGAATTTGATCGATTCTCTTAATGATTTTTTTCCTTTTCTTATATCCAGGGCGGAAAACAAAGTCAAGACTGCAAAGAAAATCGCACCAAAGTTGCACAGAACATGAGGAATGATAATGTAAACCGGGACTTTCCCTTCAAACTTGAGCAGAATCGGCTTGAAATCGGGCGAGCCTTTGTCGGGGAGGGTGACGGTCACCCCGGCACTTTCCGTTGTCTTTCTGGCTTCTATGTAGTACCACGCTTTTGTTGGCTTAGGATAATGAGGAATGGGTGCCGTAAAAGCATTTACCTCTCCCGGCTTGGGGTTCATCGGCACTGATTGAAATTTTCCATCTTTCCCAATCTTATAAACCAGCCTTACTTCCGACGCCCCCGTCACCTTGGCGGAGATTGTGGGAACCTCATCCCCTACCTGTTTGGGGACGGTGTGATGATCGATCAGGATGCCTTGTTGCTCCACTGCTTCGTGCGCAGAACGCATCATGGTGGTCTTTCTGGCAAGACCCAAAAGGAGAAAGGTAAAAAGAAAGGCGACCGCAAATCTCCAGAACTTCATTTTTCTCCACTGGAGTGCACCAGCTTGCCGGTGCCAATTTGGTATTGTGCTTTAAGACCGCAGAAGCCCCGGGAAGCGGGATTTACGCTTCGCCCCAACCAGCTTCTGCACTCGCAAGCACTCTTCCCTTGACCTAATCAAACCTCTTAAGAGAAGGACAATCTCGGTTTGGTTCACCTAAAGGCGAACACTCCAAATTCTTCTTTCCACGAAATAGAAAACCGTCTGCGTGAAGCCCTGTGCTCTAAACTCTTGAACTCTGTAGTCTCTCTTCCTGCTCTTTCTTTCGCAGAGCCGCCACGAATTCATCTATCTCTCCGACCAAAATGTTTTCTAAGCGATACAAAGTCAAGCCGATTCTGTGGTCGGTCACGCGACCCTGGGGAAAGTTGTAGGTCCTGATTTTTTCCGACCGGTCGCCACTTCCCACCATGCTTTTTCTCTCCCGGGCGATTTGGGCGGTCTGCTCCGCCGCAGCCTTGTCCAGAAGTCTGGCTCTCAAAACCTTTAGAGCTTTGTTCTTGTTCTTCAACTGAGATTTTTCATCCTGGCAGGTGACCACGGTATTAGTGGGAAGGTGGGTTATCCTTACCGCTGAATCGGTTGTGTTCACCGACTGTCCTCCGGGGCCGGATGATCGGAACACGTCAATTTTCAGGTCTTCAGGTCTGATGTCCACCTCCACGTCCTCTGCTTCCGGCAGAACCGCCACTGATGCGGCAGAGGTGTGGATTCTCCCGGACGCTTCGGTAACCGGCACTCTCTGCACCCGATGAACGCCGCTCTCATATTTTAAGGTGCCGTAGGCGTCTTCCCCCTCGACTAAGAATATGACCTCCTTGAATCCCCCCATGCCGGTGGGATTGGAGTTCATCACGTCCACCTTCCACCCCTTTTTCTCCGCGTATTTTAGATACATCCGGTAAAGATCGGAGGCAAAAAGCGCCGCTTCCTCACCACCCGTCCCTGCCCTTATCTCCACAATGGTATTGCGGTTGTCTTTGGGGTCCTTGGGAAGAAGCAAAAGCTTCAGCTTCTCCTCAAACTCCTGTCTTTTGGGATAAAGCTCCTCTAACTCCGACTTTGCCAGTTCCACCAACTCTCTATCTTTGGACTCCTTACTGATGGTTTCGTCATCCTCGATCTGCTTCAGCACCCTTTTGTATTCCGATGAGACGGAGACGATCTGACCCAAGTCATTATGCTCTTTGGCGATTTTTTTGTACTTGTTTCTGTCAGAGAGAACCTTGGGGTCCGACAAAAGCTGGGTCAACTCCTTGTGTTTCTCTTCTACTTTTTCCAAAAGATCCAGCACAGCATCACCTTCCTATTCGTCAAAACGAAGGGACGGTTGACCGATTCGATTGGTCCAAATTCGTCCCCAGGACCCAAATCCGAGGATGCTTCGGACAGGGTCAAATGCCCTATCCTGTGGATAGCAGGCCATTGTCCCTCACATAGGCGGGAATTTATCCCGCCTTAAGATGCAACTTCTGTAACCAGCCTTAAAGCCTGGCACTTCCAACGAGCCATTGTCTAACCAAGAGTTTTGTCTGCTGAATCTTGTCCAGCAGCCACAGCAGGTTCAATATCGCCCAGGGCATTTCTCAAAGCGACCAAAGCCACTTCGATTTGATCTTCAGTCGGTTCTCGGGTAGTGATTCTCTGAATCCACAAGCCCGGGGCAGAGAGAAATCTGACGATCTTTCTATGCTGAGCCTTTCCGGAGAACCTGAGAAGCTCAAACCCCACCCCTGCCACCAAAGGCAAAAGACAGAAGTGCATCAGATATCTTTGGGCCAGCGTCGGTGCAACGCCGGCTGCAAGAAAGAAAACGGTGTCGGAGACGGAGTAAACCAAGATGGCAAATACCACCACTATCAAGATAAAGCTGGTTCCGCAGCGAGGATGTTTGGTGGAGAAATTCTTGACGTTCTCCACCTTTAACTCGTTACCAGCCTCGAAAGTGAAAATCGACTTATGCTCCGCTCCGTGATATTGAAATATCCTCTTGAACTCCCCAATCCTGGAAATGATCCAGACATATCCGATAAATATGACGATCCGCACCAGCCCCGCAATCAGGTTGAAGGTTAAAGCTTCCTTTCTTGCCCCCAGAAGCTGAGAAACCCACAAAGGTAGAAAGAAGAATATGCCAAAACCCAATGCCATGGCAAAGATGGCCGTCAGAAGCAGATACGCGCTTCGGAAAAAGCTGGGGCCAGTTTTCTCTTTTTTGAGTGATGAGCTTTCCTCGTCTCTCATGGCGATCTCTGCCGAAAAGTTCAGCGTTTTGATGCTGATTACCAGCATCTCTACAAAGGAGACCAACCCCCGAATCAAAGGCAATCCTAATATCTTGTATCTCTGCGTCAAGGAAGCGAACTTCTGATTCTTAACTACGATCTCTCCCTCTGGCGTCCTTACCGCGGTAGAGACCGTATGAGGGGAGCGCATCATCACCCCCTCGATCACCGCCTGCCCGCCCACGTATACCTCAGCCGAGGCGTTCGATTTCATGTGGTTGCTCGATTTATCGAGCATGGACCCCAAACCTCCCTAGTCTGGGCACCAAACTGACAGGTCGACTCCGGGATGGTACCCGTGGCAGGTCATTTGACTCAACTGAGCTTCGGTCTGCCTAGACCCTGCACCTCAAAGAGCATGGCCACCCGGGACCCTTGGTGAATCACGCCAGACACAAAAAAGCGGCTGCTGTCCACAGTGGTGCACGATCCTTCTCGTTGACAACAGACGCCTATCGCCCAGCTACTTCTCTCCACTATCCGGAGAGACGTCTGGTTTCTCGCTTTTTGCCTCTTCTTCCTTTGGCGCTGGAAGCTTGTATTTTCTTCTGAAACGCTCCACCCGTCCTGCCGTATCGATTAGTTTTTGCTTTCCGGTGAAAAAAGGATGGCAGGCAGAGCAGATTTCCACGCGTATGTCCTTTACCGTGGAGCGAGTCCGAATCACGTTACCACAGGCACAAGTGATGTTGGTCTCAGAATACTTCGGATGAATCTTTTCTTTCACTTAACTTCCTCCTCATAGATCCCGCCCCAGGCGGGATTTTCATTTCTGATACGAAAATATAGTCAAATCAATTAGAAAGGCAAGACAAATATCTGGACAAAGAGAATCGTTAAAATTTGTTGTTTTTGTTCTTGACAAAAGAAAAGCTCAAGTTAGATTGATAAAAACCGATTATTCGGCATAGATGAAGGAATTACAGAACTCTTCAGGAAGGAGTTTGCTATGTCTTTCTCAAATGACATAAGAATAATAGGCTTGGGTTCGATGGGTAGTGAAGTGGCTACACTCATTGGACGGTATCAGAGAGAAGGGGAACAAAAAATAAGACTTTCTGAAGATGAGAGGAATATTTTGAAGAAAGCCCTTAGTTTTGTTGACAATATGAAGCAGGGCTATTTGGCAGTTGAGACCCGTAAATTTAATATCAATTCAGAGGCACCTTTCTCTTATAGTTACTATCTTAAAGTAAGGCGACAGTTATCAGAGCTGGGACAAGTAAAACAAGTTCAGGATTTTGAAAATGATATAAAAATGTTTGCTGAGATATTGAAAGAATTAGGTGAAGGAAAAACCCTAGCTGAAATAGATGCAAACAGATTAGATAAAGTCGGAAAATTCTTTTCAAGGCTGAGCGATTTTGCTCTTGAAGAGCTATATGTTATTAATAACGAAAAGAGAGAGATAGAATCACTTTAAAATGGTTTACTCCTGGACATTTGTTAAAGAGAATCAATTTAGCAAGACAAGCCCTACTTATGTAGCTTATTGTAGGGCTTTTTCTTTGCGCGATAAAATAAAGGAGTTAAAGTCAGAGAAGAAAACTTCCTCAGAAGGTCCTGAGAAGTTATTAGATATAATGAAAATTCTAGCAGAAGGATGTATAAGGAAAGTAAATAGATTAAACACAAAATTATCACAATCTATAATAAGTGCGACAGAAAGCAAGAATATCGAGAACACGGTTAGATCAGTAGTCTTGTCGCTTAACCAACTTCATACGTTTCTCAGATATATTGACGCCACCAGGTTAAGTCGAAATCCGACAGGTATGATAAAACCGTGGGAGTTATTAATAAAGAAATATAACAAGAATGTGAATATCATAATTAGACCACAATGGAAATACAATTGGTCCTATTACAACATAATTAAGGAATTTCGTAACATCAATGATATTATAGGTGACCAAGAGAGCAAAGAAGAAATACAAAAAATGGGGTTGTATTTCCCCATTCTTTCGTTTGCTGGTTTGGAAAGGGATAATGTTCTTTTACACATAATCCTTGCTCACGAAATTGGGCATTTCATAGATGAGTCAAAAGATGTTTCCTCGATTGTAAAACATAGTGAAGAAATCATCAAGGTTCTGAATACAGAACCAATATCGGAAAAGTTAAAAAGGCTTTATGATTTATCAGTAAATATTATGAAGGCATCTATAGAAAGTACTCTTGGTGCCCAGAGCGATTTATTCATTCAGCACGAAGCGGTATCTCAAGCCCAGAATGAATTAATTTATAAAATAAAAACATGGCTTGAGGAAATCACAGCCGATCTAATTGCAATAAGAATAATAGGACCTTCTTTTATTTTTGCTCTTTATCAAACAAACTTAGCACATGTATCAAAAAGGGGTCCCGTTGGTGACTACCCACCACCTCAAGTAAGAATCGATAAATGCATTGATTACTGGGATATAGTTGATGCTGAGGATAGATTCTTTGAAATTAAAGAAACGGAAGTATCCAATCATAAGAGGATTAAGGAATGTATAAAAAAATATTTGGAACACATAAAACAAAAGGAAATGGAAGTAAATGATATCAAACCAATGGAAGCAGAAATTATACAAGAGACACCCACAATCGATAAGCTTAAGGACGAAAGGTATAAACTGCTAAACGAGATAATAGAAAGAGCAGTGGAAAATCCACTGAATTCAATTAGTGATTTTATCAATAAAGAAATCCCAGCTTTTAAAATCGATAATAATATATTTGAGTTAATAGAATTATTAAGGAATAGAATTTCTCCAGTTTATGCCAAACGTGAAGAAAATCTCTCTATTTTAACTGATTGTGATATAGCATCCATTCTGAATGCCGGGTGGATCTTTTGGTTGACTCACGAAAGAGAATTAGCTCAAGAAAAAGATAATGCTGCAGAAGTTGTTTCGCCAGACAAACTCAGAACTAAATATTACGAACCACTAGTTGAAATATCGAATTTAGTTTTGAAAGGAATTGAGTTAACTGATTTCAATGCACAATTCTCTGAGCGTAAAGAGAAGCAAAGAACTCCTAAAAAGAATTAAATATGCAAGAAACTTCTAATTTTCAAGGTGTTCTTTCCAAAAACGAAATACTGCATTACTTAAAAGAAAAGAAACCCGAGAAGGGAATTATTATTTCACCGACACCGGACCAACAAACACAAATTGGAAGATGTTCTATAGACATAAGATTAGGGTACGAATTTATCATTACTAAAGAGACTCAACTACCTATATTAGATGTAGCTGACTTTGAAAATCTGAAGAAGAACATAATGCAATACCAAGAAAGAATTCGCATTGGCTATGGAGATCCATTCATACTGCATCCCAGAGAGTTCGTTTTAGGGGCATCTTTTGAATATATTTCTTTACCTTTAGACTTAATGGCTTATGTAGTCGGTCGCTCTTCCTGGGGTAGATTAGGCCTTGTAATAGCAACCGCCACCTTAATCGATCCTGGTTTCAAGGGCGTAATTACTTTGGAACTAGCGAATATAGGCAAGGTTCCATTAAAACTTTATCCTTGTCTTCGCATAGCCCAATTGGTATTTCATAAGCTTAGTAGTCCAACTGAAGGGTATACTGGCGAGTATTCCATCTCTACAGGTCCCAAATTTAGTGAAATCTACAATGACAAAGAAATCCCCTGGATTGTTCCGAAAAAACAAGCCTCCACAGAAGACAATCCCGCAAAGGCTTGATCATGTAGTACATCCCCACACATCGCAGATTGTCAAGTAACTTATCCAAGTCTTTCGGACACCGTTCTCCGGTGGGCGTCTCTTGCTCCCCTACTAGCTAACGGGTTTCGCTCTCAGCGCTGAGCACAGGTTCCCTGCGCTTGTCTCCAACACGACTACCGGCCCTCGCGTTGCGAAAAGTCGTGGCATAAAGACGCCAAAAGGTCTTGATTTTTCAGATAAAGCTTATATATATGGTGGAGTGGGCGCGCGAGCAAAAACGTCACACTGCCACCGAGAATGATCGATGAGCGCATCAGAGTACATTAAACGATACAGATTCTTTGGGATCGAGCTCAGGATATTGTTCTGGCTGGTTGTCCTGCTTTTCGTTCTGGCGGCGGTAACGGGCTTCAGGAGTTCTGTCCTTTTGTCCATGCTCTTCTTGCTGATGTGCATCTTGTCGGTTCTGTTTGTCCGAGTGGATTCTTCTTACCATCTGGTAGTTCTTACCGCCGAGAGGCTGGTCTTTGAAAAGGTAATCTGGAGAAGACTGAGCACCTCGTTCGTATATATCCCCTGGACCGAGGTGGAGAAGATCACCACCACCCCTTATGGCGCATTTAGTCTCTTGAAGTGCACTCAGATTGAGAGCAAAGGCAAGCATTCTATCAAAGTCTATTCTTTCATGGAAGATTATCTTCTTTTCTTGAGAGATCTAATCAATCAGGCAAAATCGGCCCAGGTGGACAAGCTGACTTTAGATCTGCCTGCAGGGCGGGCAGACGTTTGACGTTTCTGCCCTATGGGTAAGTCTCCCCAAAAGGTGAACCATATGTGTAGTCCAAAAGGAATCGCTTTGATCATCTGTGTCTTTTGTCTAGTCACTCTTGGCGCTCGCTCCTATGCAGAGCTGAACCTGGATTCACCCCAGGCCGAACAGGTCATTTTCAGAGGGATGAAGCTGGTCTATGATGATTCCGGCTTTGCGGCGGTGGATGAATTCAAGAAACTCATAGATTTTTTCCCGGACCAGCCCATCGGCTATTTTTACGTGGCCGCCAGTTTGCAGAACGTGATGGATGATTACCGTAATTATTCCTACTCAGACGAGTTTTTCAAATACATGAACTTAGCCATTAAGGCCGGCGAGCAGAGGAAGAAGAAGGGGAATCTGACGGCTTACGATTATCTCTATTTCGGGGGAGCGATTGGGTTCAGGGGAATCAACGAGGCCTTGACCGGCGATTGGGTGGGAGCTTTTGTGGATGGATTGAAAGGAAAAGGTTACCTGGAAAAGGCGTTGCAGATGGACCCTCAATTGTATGATGTCTACTATGGCTTGGGGGCGTATCATTTCTGGAGAAGCCTGAAATCGAGGATCTTCTGGTGGCTTCCCTTTGTGTCGGACAACCGACAGAAGGGGATCAACATGATCAAAGTGGCAATAGAAAAGGGGAAATATGCCAAAGAAGATGCCAAATTCGCCTTGGTGCGCATCTGGGTGGAAAACAAGGAATACGACAAGGCATTCGCCATGATCGACGAGCTAAAGAGAACTTACCCCTACAATCCTTTTCTGTACTGGTTTCTGGGGCAGGCCCAAATGGAAACCAAAATGTACGACGGGGCGATTACCACCTACCAGGCTCTGCTGCAAGCTTTGACCACCTCCCCTTACTATCATCCTGCAGGAGAGGTGGAGTGTCGCTACGATCTGGCGCTGGCATATTATCGGGCAAAGGATTTCGGCAACAGCTCCGCCCAAATCGACTCTATCTTAGCGTTCAAGAAAGACTCGGAGAAGAACAAGAGTATCAAGGACTTCGTTCACCAAGCCGGGGATTTGAAAAAGAAGATCCGGAAGGAGACCAAGGCCGAGTGAAAAAAGGATTTGTCCCGGGCTTCTTCTGGTCGATCTGTGCTCTTTTTCTCATCCATCCCCAGTTATCTTTTCCTACAGATGCAAATTCGGGTTCCCCGAAATACCTCAATTACCTGGATGAGGGAACCAAGAGGCTTTTGCTTGACGGGATCGAGGCCTCATTCAGGGAAAACTACCCGGTTGCCGAGAGCTGCTTTAACCGGCTCATTCACATGGCTCCAAAGGACCCAGCCGGATATTTCTTCAAGGCTGCCTTGTATCAGGCTGAAATGATCGACTACGAAAGCGACTTCAGGGAGAAGGAGTTTTACGAAAATGTGAGGCTGGCCAAAGAGCTGGCGGGGGAGAGAATTCAGGACGACAGAAAGGATGCCTGGGCGTATCTTCTTTTGGGTAATGCATACGGTGCCAAGGGGCTTTACGATGCCAGGAAAGGAAACTGGTGGTCCGGCTTAAACAATGGGCTTTCAGCCAAATCCGCCCTTAAGGAAGCGATGAAGCAAAATCCGGAATTATACGATGCTTATGTGGGATTGGGTTCCTACCATTACTGGGCGAGTGTAGTCACCAAGGCGTTCTGGTGGCTTCCGTTCTTCGGAGACCAGCGGGAAGAAGGGATGAAGGAGATGAAGCTGGCGTATGAGAAATCGATCTTCTCTTCCGATGCCGCCGCCAACGGGCTTGTGTGGATGTACATTCAAGAAAAGAAGTTCGCCTCAGCCCTGGATTTGGCTCAAAAGATGCAAGATAAGTATCCCGAAGGGAAGTCTTTCCTGTGGGCCCTGGCCCAAGCCTACTACGAAAAGAGGGACTGGAACGACGCCCTCTCTAAATATCAGGAATTGCTGCACAAGATCGAAAACGGTAGTATCCTAAAGGAACTTGACCAGTCGTACAATTTGATCGAATGCCAGTTTTACATCGCCAATTGCCTTTTCAGCCTGGGCAGATATGGAGAATGTGCTTCGGTTTGCCAGAAGGTCTTGAATCTCCCCCTGGACGACAAAGTGAAGAAAAGACAAAAATCCAGGCTGCGAACCATTCAGAAGCTTTCGGAAAAGGCGCAGGAGTTTGCAAGGATGAAAAGCTAAACCTCTTCCCCTTAGTTCCCGCCTCCATAGAATGGAGAAGGGAAAAGAGGGGGTGAGGTCTGAGTCTGCTCCGTCGGTGGCGGATGGTCTCCGGGCGGATATTCAACGTTCGTCGCCTACGCGAAGGAAACTTGGAAGGACCATTCAGGTGGAACGTCCCGCCTGAGGCAGGGAATTGCCCCCAATTTAACATCTCCTTTCCATCCCCATCTCTTCTTAGAAGACTGTCTCGAAAACATCATTACCCACACGGGCAGACACACTCCACCGTCTGGGCATCCGTGCGAGGCGTGCCTGTGGACGACGTGGCGATGCCGAAGAACTAAATGGTCAGGTTCGGCATGCCTCTCCTGTTTTGAGTCCTCTTCCCGAAAGGACCCCTGCAACTAACCTGCTTGACCTTCCTACTCTACGAAAAACCTAGGTAAAGTCAAGTGGTTTTCGACGGATGAATCCGCGTCTATAGCAAGGTGAAGATGTATGTCCAAGATGAATCCGTCTCAGGAATGCAGAAGATGCATCTTTTCTGCCGATTAGCTGAGATCAAGCCAAAGTTTTTGTTGACAATTAAATCCTCTTGTGATAGATTGACCGGCAGTTGGGTAAATCAGCCTAGATGCGGTGAAGTAACCTTATTTCAACCCTTTATCCGGGGGTACGGCTTTGAATTACGCAGTCATTCTGGCAGGCGGAAAAGGAGAAAGATTCTGGCCCCTCTCCCGAACCCGTCATCCTAAGCAGCTTTTGCACATCACTTCTCCCAAAACCATGCTCCAGGAAACCGTCGACCGGGTGAAAGACCTGATACCGGTTGAGAGGACCAAGGTGGTGACCGGCGAAAACATAAAGAAGGCGATACTCAAGCAGGTGGACTATCTCAAAGAGGAAAACCTGATCGTTGAGCCTGCCATGAAGAGCACCTGCGCCGCCATCGGACTTGCCGCGGTCCATCTGCAGAAGATAGACCCGTCTGCGGTCATGGTGGTTCTTTCCTCCGATCACCTGATCAGACCCGAAGAAAAACTCTTGGAGATATTGGAGGTGGGAACGAAGCTGGCCAGCAAGGGGGAGTTTCTGATTACCATAGGCATCACTCCTACCCGGGCGGAAACGGCTTACGGATACATCGAGATAGACGAGCCTTACGATACTCTCGACGGCATTACGGTGTTTCAGATAAAGGAGTTCAAGGAGAAACCGGATCGAGTTGCAGCCCAGCAATACTATTACGATCGGAAGCATCTCTGGAACAGCGGAATGTTCATCTGGACCGTCTCCACCATTCTCCATGCCCTGCAAAAGCACATGCCCCAGATGTACCAGGAGCTTGAGACCTATTCCCGGCACGTGGGCACAAAGAACGAAGATGCGGCTCGCAAGGAGCTTTACCATAATCTGGAGAATATCTCCATAGATTGCGCCGTGCTGGAGAGGGCGGAAAACGCCTTGGTGATCAAGGCAGACTTAGTCTGGGACGACATCGGCTCCTGGCTGGCACTGGACAGAATTAGAGAGAAAGACGCCGACCACAACGTGATCGTAGGTGAGGTCAGAGCCATAAATACTTACGAGACCACCATCGTGAACGACGGCAAAGGGATAATCGCCACCCTGGGAGTTTCCGATCTGGTGATTGTCAACACCGACGACATTGTTTTTGTGGCTCATAAGACCAAGGTTCAGGACGTGAGGGAGCTACTCGCCGAGTTCATGCAGGACAAAGATCTGGAAAAGTATCTATGAGAGGAAGCAGTCTCTTTTTCAAAATCCGGATTTGGTCGGTCTGTCTTTTCCTTTGTCTGGGTCTCTTGGGTTGTGGTTTGCGGCCCCGGCAGGCTCCGGAGGAAGACCGTCGGACCAAGGGAGAAAAGCAGTTTGACCCACTCGGTTTTCCGCAGGACCGGGAAGTGGTTACCGAGAAGGAGCCGGGGAAGAACAAGACTACGGACCAGGAGAAAGACAAGAAAAAGAAACTGACGGAGTCGGAGAAGAAACAGACCAGTTTTCCGCGCAAAGTCTATCGTGTGCAGTTTTTCGCCACGCAGTACCCGGACGAAGCGTCAACCGTGGCGGACTTGGTGAAGAATCAGCTTTCGGAAAACACTTACGTCGATTACAAAGCTCCCTACTACTGGGTGAGGGTGGGAGATTGCCAAACCAAGGAGGAGGCCGGTTCGCTTCTGGAGAAGATAGTAGGATTGGGATACAAGGAAAGTTGGGTAGTCGAAGCTAAGATAGAGCAGTAGTTATTTTCCCAAAAACAAAATACAGGGACGTAATTTGTTAATCAATACCAAAACTCTACTAGTCAATCCGGAGAATCCGGAGAAAAACATCGTGAGCGAGGCCGCCAGGATTCTCAAGGGTGGAGGGATAGTCTCCTTTCCCACCGAGACGGTTTACGCTCTGGGCGCAGACGCATATAATCAGGAAATGGTGGCAAAGATCTATCGGATTAAGAGACGAGACAGATCCAAGCCCCTCTCGGTTTTCCTAAAAGACGCAGAGGATGCCCGCAAAGTGGTTGATTTTGTGAGCGAAGACGCAGAGAAGCTTATGGAAGAATTCTGGCCGGGCCCGCTGACCTTGGTGTTCAAATCCACCCGTCCCAAGCTTTCGCTGGTGTTGGGTAAGGGGGACAAACTGGGGATTCGGGTCTCTCCCAGCAAGCTGATTGCCCGGCTTCTGGATGCGGCGCGGATTCCCATCACTGCCACCAGCGCCAACATTTCGGGGAAGAAAAGCTGCGTGGCGGCCAACCGAGTTCTTTATTTTTTCAACGGACGAATTGATTTGATTCTGGATGGGGGCAAGTCCAGCGTCTTTCTCCCGTCCACCGTATTGGATGTTTCCGGGCAGGAGGTTTCTTTGCTGCGTTTGGGGCACATACCGATCGAGGAGATCAAGACGTTAGTGCCCAAGGTGAGAATTCCCGAACAAGAGGCTCGCCCCGCCGATTGTGAGGAACAGACAAAAGTGACCCCGGTCTCAGGGTTTCCCTTAGAGTTTCCTCAGGAAGACCGACCCGCCTTATGAACCACCCGGGATCCTCGTCTTTGCCTGTCATAAGAAGAAAGTTTTGCCTGTGACCAAGAATTTCATCGGAAAATGGATAATAGCCATCCGCGCGCCTTTTTTCACCGCCAGCGCCGTTCCGGTTTTGGTCGGAACCGCCCTGGCCTGGAACATGACCGGAAAGTTTGATCCATTGAAGTTCATTCTTGTTTTGATCGGCGTCCCCTTGTTCAACGCAGGCACGAATTTGGCCAACGACTATTATGATCACAAGACCGGAAACGACGAGGTCAACGTTAATCTTACACCCTTTTCCGGTGGAAGCCGGGTGATTCAAAAAGGAGTGGTTCCGCCCAGACAAATGCTGATCGGCTCGTTTGTATTCTTTGGGCTGGGCTCCGTGATCGGGCTATATTTGAATGCGGTTACCCCGGGGAATCTGATCTTGTATCTGGGCATTTTCGGCCTGGTGACCGGATTTTTCTATACCGCTACACCGGTGCTCATCGGATATCGGGGCATAGGCGAGCTGGTCGTGGGTTTGGATTTGGGAACTCTGGCCATAATTGGAGCTTACTACGTTCAGGCACACAGCCTAAGCTGGTCTGCCTTCTGGATATCGCTTCCCATCGGTTTTCTGGTGGTGGCGATTCTATACATAAACCAGTTTCCCGATTATGATGCGGACAAAGCAGTCAACAAAAGACACCTGGTGGTGATATTGGGGAAAAGGAGAGCGGTCTACGGCTACTACCTTCTGATCTCTGCTACCTATCTGGTAATAGCAGGAAGCGTGATTTTCGGGATGGTTACACCATTTGCGTTAGTTTCTTTCCTGACCTTGCCCATAGCCATTGGTGCTCTGAAAATCCTATCGTCGAATTACGACAAGATCGCTGAACTCATACCGGCCCAGGCCAAGACCATCCAGACACACCTCTTCACTGGGCTGCTGCTGAGTATCGGCCTGGTCTTAGGGAAGATTGTGGGAGTCTCGTGAAGGGTCTTACGAAGTGGGGAAACCGTCGCCCTGAGCGGGTCACCGCTTCTACCACCGGCTGAGCAGGACCTTCTTCTTCCCGCCAGAAACACCTCCCCGGTTTGCGTATGAATGAAGAAGATAGCGCAAAGAGCGGTCACTTCATACGGAAACTCAGAACTTCCTATGCTCGATCTAATCCTTCTTCATCCCCCCAGCATTTACGATTTTCGGAAGCGTTCCATCATGTGGGGTCCGATAAGCGACGTTATCCCTTCTACGCCCATCTTTGAGATGTACCCGTTGGGATTTGTCAGCATCTCCCAATATCTCACCAGACATGGCTATGACGTGCGGATCATAAACATCGCTTATAAGATGCTTTCTAATCCCAATTATGATGCGGAAAGAGAGATAAGAAACTTGAGGGCTTCCGCCTTTGGGATAGATCTGCATTGGCTTCCTCATGCTCAGGGGAGTCTGGAGTTGGCCCGGATAGTCAAGAAACATCATCCTGAAACTCCGGTGATTTTCGGAGGGCTTTCTTCCACCTATTTTCATCAGGAGCTTATCACTCATCCGCAAGTTGATTTTGTCCTTCGAGGCGACTCCACCGAGGTTCCTCTTTTACAATTACTGTCCGCACTTAAGAATGGGACAAGCTTTGATGAGATTCCTAATCTGACATATAAAGAAAATGGTGAGGTAAAGATCAATCCAACCAGTTGGGTTCCGGATGATTTGAATCAATATCCGTTGGATTACTCCCACATCATCCGAGCGGCGATAAAGCACAAGGATCTTTCCGGCTACATGCCTTTCTTCGGCTGGCAGGAATATCCCATCACCGCCATCTTCACCTGTCGAGGCTGCACTTATCATTGTGGGACATGCGGAGGCTCACAGGAGACTTATGGACAATTCTCCGATCGCCTCAAGCCCGCCTATCGTGAGCCGGAACTGGTAGTCTCTGATCTTCTTGGAATCGCCCGCTATTTCAAAGGACCTATCTTCATTTTAGGTGACATATTCCAGCCAGGAAGAGAATACGCTGAGAAGCTCCTATGTCTGCTGAGAAAGCAAAGGCTGGACAATCACGTGGTCCTTGAATTCTTCGACATCCCCCCTCTGGACTCTTTAGAGATGATCGCAACCTCCATTCCTCGTTGGAACATTCAACTTTCACCGGAAACGCACGATCCGGCTATCAGGAAGGCGTTCGGCAGACCTTATGATAATCAGCAGATGGAGGCGATGATCGAAAAGACGTTAAAACTGGGATGCAACAAGCTGGATCTTTTCTTCATGGTCGGCATTCCGGGTCAGGACGCCAAATCGGTTATGGAGACTATCGACTATATCGATCGTCTTCTGGAGAGATTCGGAAAGAGCAAAAGGCTTTTCCCCTATGTCTCTCCCTTGGCTCCTTTCTTGGATCCGGGAAGCCAGGTCTTCGAGAACCCCGAGAAATATGGATACACGCTCTTGTATCACACTCTTGAGGAACACCGAAGGGCACTACTTGCCCCAAGCTGGAAACAGATGCTTAACTATGAAACTATATGGATGAGCAGAGACAAGATCGTAGAGAGCACCTACCAGAGCGCGTTAAAGCTGAACCAGATAAAACTCAAGCGTGGACTGGTCAGTCGCAAGAAATTCAGTGAAATTGAAAAGCGAATAGGCCAATCCTTGGCTGTAATCCGGGCGATCGACGAGCGGATAGAAAAAGGAAATCTGACCGATGCCCCATCATCTGCTGGAACGTTGCAGATGTCGACCATTTGCGACAAAGATGAACTCAGATGGCCGGTGAGAGTCTTCAGGTTCGATGTACGTAGAGGGTCATTGAGAATTTTGTCGCTTCTCAGAATAAAGAACATTCTCAAGCTAATTTTGTGGGGGGATCGGTTGCGGGGAAAACCGTCCGCGCTCCGCCGCAAAATCTGAATTGTAGCGGTTCGATTCATCGAACGCGGTCAGTCGCATAAATGCGACCGCTACCAACTCGCCCATGTATCCTCATCTCCGCATGAATTTCGCGGTCTCTTCCGGCAGGCTGGTATTGATATAAACGCCGGAGCCTAATTCAAAGCCGGCGGGAGTAGTCAGACGAGGAAGAATCTGAATGTACCAGTGATAGTAATCCTCCTGGGCATCCTTTATGGGCGCGGTCCGGAAGATCAGATTGTAATCCGGATCGCCCAGTTTGTCATGCATCGTTTTCAGAACGCCCCTGAGCACAAGAGCCATCGACTTCACCTCATCTTCGGTGACGTTGCCGAAACAGGCATTGTGCTTTTTGGGAACTATCCAGGTTTCAAAGGGGGATTGAGAAGCAAATGGATGAAAAGCCACAAAACTTTCATTCTCCAGAACTATCCTCTTTTCAGCCTCAAGCTCCTCCTTCATCATGTCGCAGAAGACACAACTGCCGTGATCGTCATAGTATCGCATGGCTTCTTCCAGCAGGTGCCTGATATTAGCGGGGACCAGAGGAAGGGCAATCAGCTGAATGTGAGGATGTTTCAGAGAAGTCCCGGCAGAGACCCCGTGATTTCTAAAAATCATTATCAACTTGATTCTTCTATCTTTTTCCAAAGCCAGATACCTTCTCCAGCAAACCAGACAAACTTCTTCAGACTGCTTTGAGATCAAAGTGGCAAAGTTTTTGTCATGTTGGGGCGTTTCAATGATCACCTCGTGCTTGCCCAGCCCTGAGGCCGTTTTAAAGAATTCACCTGCGATTTTTTCCATCTTCACGGCTGGATCGAGTGCCGGATACTTGTTGGTGACCACCCTTATTCGCCAGCCGGGCTGATTAGGTCGCGAGCCTTTCTTTCTGAGTGCATATACCTCCGGCGGAGTCTGTTTCTCGTTGCCGGGACAGAAGGGGCAGTTCGCATCATAAGGAGGGGGTTTCTCTTTGTCAGATTTCACCAAAAACTGGTTAGGCCTTCTGGCTCTATCTGTGGCTAAGATGATCCACTCTTTGGTAGCCCGGTTCAATCGCAACTCGGACATGGGTGACCTCCTATTCTGAATTCTTTATCCTCCGGTCAATTCCTCCAGCTTATCTAAGCTTTCCTTGTTCCCGATAACGATCAGGATGTCCCCTTCCTCGATTTTGGTGTCGGGCGACGGATTCAAGAATACGTCTTTGCCCACCTTCTTTATTCCCGCCACCATAACTCCGAATTCCTTGCGTATGGCACAGTCTCTTAAAGTGGACATGATCAAAGGCGAGCCGGGCTTTATCTGGATTTCCTCAATGGTCAGTCCGGTGTCCTTATCGAACGTGACCACTCTCATGAAATCGACCAGATTGGGTCTTAAGGTGGTCAGGGCCATTCGCAGAGCACCGATCTTGTGGGGAGAAACCACCTTGTTGGCGCCGGCCCGCAGAAGCTTTGTCTCGGCCTCATCCGATTCGGCCCGGGCAGTGATAAAAATCTGGGGGTTAAGCTGACGGGCAGAAAGGACGATGAACACGTTGTCCGCCTCATTCAGCACCGCGGTTATAAGGCCTTTGGCCCTTAGTATTCCCGCATCAATCAGGGTTTGGTCTGCGGTGGAGTCGCCCTGAATGAAAAGAAAACCATCCTGCTCCGCCTGTTCGATTCTCTGCGGATTCTTGTCAATGACCACAAAGGGGACTTCGCGGCTAAACAACTCCCGGGCTATGCTCCTTCCCACCCGGCCGAACCCGGACACGATATAATGATCCTTCAATTCCTTCAGACCTTTCTCCATTTTTCTTCTCCCTAAAAGCCTTTTGATTTCACCTTCCAATATCATCCGCCCCAATATGCTCACCGTATAAGCCGCCCCTCCTACTCCGGTCACCACCAGGATCATGGTAAAAACCTTTCCGGATGGTGAGAGGGGATGTACCTCGGCAAAACCCACCGTGGAGAGGGTGATGGTCGTCATATAAAGAGAATCGAGCAAAGTCCATCTCTCTACCAGGGTGTAGCCCAAAGTTCCAAAGGCGATCACTGCCAAAAGAAGCATCAAAACGATTATGAATTTCTTTTCCAAGTTCAAATCCTCAACCCTCCCGCAGCAACCGGTGGTAAGAATACGTTTACCTGATGATATGGAGCAACCCCCTGGCCCTATCCCTCTCCCCCAGGGGAGAAAAGGGGATTTCCGTGCCTACCAGGCTCCGTGCGCCGAGAGAAAAAGCCAGCGTTTCCGGTTGGGGAAGCCCGTATCGTGGATCGGTCTTAGAGAATTGATGCTCAATCTTCCCATTGGATTCAATTGTCTGGGCTTCAAACACCGAGCCTCCAAGAGACTATCGAAGAGCAGGGCTGCCAGGGCTAAATGCCCTGCCCTGTGGAGGTAAGTCAACGTCGTCCACCGGGGCGGGAATTCATCCCGCTCTGAAGTGCAGCTTTTTCGACAAGCGCTTTCGCTTCGAAACGAGTCTCGATACCGTTAGACGAACTTCGCAATCCGGATAATGATGTCCTATTCCTTTCCCAATACGCTAAAAAAAGCATTCTGCCTGGTCGGATCCGAGTTATGATCGAAATAATACTGTTTGAAAGACCGGTAATCCTCAAGGACTTTGGACCGAGGCAAAGAGGACATTTTGCTCATATAGTCATCCAGAAATTCTTCGAAATCCACAAACGAAACTTCGTTGTACTTTTTCAACTCTCTCATCAGGTTTCGGTCATAGACCACAATGGTGCCCGTAACCTTGCCGAAATAAATGTCGGTCAAACTGCCAGAGGGTGGAGAATCCGATAATCCAAATGCAAAGTTCACTCCCCGCCTGAGAAGATAATCCAGCGGAGCTATTCTCTCGTGACCGGGTCTGGTCCGTTTGGTGATGCGCAGATGCGCCAAGTACTCGTCGGTCAATCCGCCTTCCCCCTCTATGGCTGTGGGAAATTCGGCGTAATATGCCAGCATGGCCTGGGCGCCGAATATGACCACCCGAGCTTGGGTGTCTTTCAAGTACTTTTTCAAAACCTCCCCTCTTCGCCTTTCCTCTTCTATTTTGGACTTAGGATAGAAGTATCTCTCATCCACTACTTTGTTGGAGAGTGATCTCAGCTGGTCTGGATACCAACAGAAATAAGTGGTCAGGCAGATCATGGCGGCGAAGGGGATCAGATATTTTCTGGGCAACATCCTGAGAGCAAAAGCTTCGATCAAAAAGAACAAGAAGGGAGTTATGGGGATGAAAAACCGCGCAAACATGAAATCGCCGCCAACGCGAAGTACATAAAGACAATAGACCAGCGAAAATAAGGTGCTCAAGAAAACAGAGTTCTGCACCGAGCTGAAACGAAACTGCGGCTTGGTCATTTTCCCGAAGCTCCCCTTACTCCTGACCGTAGAAATCACGCCCAACGCAGGCAACAATGCAAACACATAGTATGCTTTGAAATAAAGAATTCCATACTTCAGTCCCTGACTCCACCAGGACAGGTAGGCAGATCTGGCGTAATAGGTGTTCGGAAACGGATAGTGATAGTACGACAGCCGCCAGAGGTAATATGGCACATACACCACAATCAACGGAATCAAGAAGTATAACGTTCTCTTCGGCGTGGACGAGGCGGTTAGCACTAGGAACAAAAGAGAGGCGGAATAGAATATGATGCCGTCTGGTCGGGTCATCATGGCCAAGACCAAGATGAGGCCGGTGAATAGAAAACCCCATCTGTTCTTCGAGAATATCAGACCTGCAAATCCGACAGTTACCAGAAGGGTGAAAAGGGAGGTTTCCAGTCCTCCGGTGGCGAATACTCTAAAGTCCCGGTGAAGCAACAGACACAGAGCGGTCAGCGGAATGAAAGGTGCGAAGGGATGGTGACGCTGGAAAAGACGCCAACTGACCCAAACATAGGTGAGAATAGTCAGCGCAAAGCAGAGTATTCCCAGTAACCTGGTGAGCTTGATGGGATCGGCGCCGATTTTCATGCCGCCAGCTACCAGCATAGTCCACAGGAAATTGGTGTATCCTTCGACCCTCTCGCCCACGTTATAAACCAGCCCCTTTCCATCCACCAAATTCTTGGCATATCTGAACGAAATGAAAGCGTCGTCGCACGTCCATGACTTCAAGATCGAATCAGAAAGACCTAGCGCAAAAGCCAGCACTATGACGGCCAAAGATATGTACAGGGCCAAATTCCCTTTGGATGACCTTGGTGATGATCGGTCTGGCATATCAGACATGAGAAATTTAGAATAGACTCACTGTTGGTGCTTCTGCCTCAGCCACGTACGAGATGGATAATGGCGCACGTCCAGAACTGCCGTCAACACTTCGAGAAACCATTTGCTCACTCCTTCTTCAAAAGGAGAAGAAATCCGCCTCTCACAGGTCTACGGCGAGTTCCTCCGCCCTCTCTGTTTTCTTCTGTTGTGGTAATCTTCTGTGTATCATGCTTGCCAGAACCGGAGGGGTCAAAAGGGTAGTGACGACCACCATGAAGATCACAATGGAATAAAGATTAGTGGAGATGGCTCCCATCCCCAATCCCAGAGAGGCCACGATCATTCCCACCTCGCCCCGCGGCACCATGCCCACTCCCACCAAAGAAGCCTCTTTCCACCCCAATTTGAAAGCTCCTAAGCCGCAGCCGATCAACTTGCCTACTATGGCGAAAGCGGTCAGCATCAATGCTGCTCCGATGAGATGGAGCTTGCTGAAGACCGAAAGGTCCACCTGGGTTCCCATCACCACGAAGAAGAAAGGAACCAAGAAGTCGTGCAAGGACTCAAAGCTCAACGAGAATTTGAATTCCAAGTTCAATTCGGCCAGGACCATTCCGGCCATGAAAGCTCCCACGATAGCCGCTAAGTCAATATAGCTGGCCAAAGTAGAGAGACCTAAGCAAAACAAAACCGCTAAAGCGAAAGGGGCGTTTTGGGTTTTGATAAAATTGAGCCGGGGAGTCATCCGGGACACCAGTCTCTTGCCGACCACCACAATGAATAGTACGAATCCCACTGCTTCTAAGGTGACCAAGCCTATTTTCACATAGGAGATGGCTCCTTTTCCCACGCCGGTGACCACTGCCAGAACTAATAGGCCCAGAATGTCGTCGATAACTGCTGCCGCCAATATCACCTTTGCTACTCGTGAATCCAAGATTCCCAAATCGGCCAGTACCCGGGCGGTGATTCCCACCGATGTAGCCACCATGGCTGCCCCAATGAACATGGCTTCGACGGTGCTGTGTTCCATGGTGAGGGTGTAAAGATACCCAAAGAAGAAAGGCAGTATCACTCCCAGGGTTGCTACCACCAGGGAGGTGCCACCGACTTTCATAATCTCATCCGCTTTGATTCGTAGCCCGATGGTGAAAAGAAGTATGATCACTCCGATCTCCGCGAACACGCCGTAAATCTGAAATACCTCGGTGTGGGACGGATTGATCAACCCCAGGACGTAAGGGCCCAAAATGATTCCTGCCAGAATCTCCCCGATCACCGCCGGCTGCTTGATCCTAACAAAAACCTCTCCCATGATCTTCGCAGCCGCAAACATCATCAGAAGACCAAAAAGAATTTGGGTGATGTTGTCCACATCCAACTCCTGTCTTTGTCACCGGCGAAGGGGAAGCCTCGAATTCATCAGAATACGCAGTCAGGTAGGGCTGAAGCTTCACACTCCAGGGTTGAAAGAAAAGATATACAAATTCTCCCCTGGTGCAAACTAAAAAAATCCCGCAACCCATGATTGGGCTGCGGGATCTGTAACCGTTTCCCCTGGATTAGAGTTTCAAGGAGACTCGGTAATGATTCAGTTCCTTCTCTTTTCTAAGACCTGATCAAGAATGTCCACAGCAGTTCAAACAGGGTGGACCACCGTTTCTGAACAAATAGTTGACCAAGACAATCACGTCAGCAACGTCTAACGCGCCAATACAATCGGCATTGGCTCGACAGATGGGAGCCGGCGGTGCTCCTCCCTTGAAGAGGTAGTTGATTAGGTAAACCACGTCACCCGCATCAACTATCCCGTCACCAGTGCAATCCCCACAGGCTAGGATTGCGACAGAAAAAGACACCGGATGCACATCCATGGCACCACAAGGGTCGGTAGCGGAAAACGAGCCGATCCACGTTCCGGTGTCGGCCTGGGTTGGAGTCCAGATGAAAAGCCCTGGATTGCCACCATCGTAAGAAGGGAGATTCCCGGGGGATTTTAGTGAATCTGGTTGGTATCGGAACTTATCCAGCACGATTCTCACTGAATCGGAATCGATGTCGGCGGCAGACACCTGGAACTGAGTCGGATAATCAGCCAGAGCCATCACGGCAACAGGCAGATCGAGAGCGGGGGCGGTGTTTCCGAGCAGGACATTAAACGAGCACGAAGCCATACAGCAATTGAAGAAATCGTTGTAGACCTTCAGACGTATTGATCCTCCGCTCCTGCAGTGATCCGTAACCGTGTAGATCACGTGTCCTTCCACGTATGGCTGCTGCGGCGGAATACCGTAAACCACTTGCACATTATTGATTCCCGACGGCGGGTCAGTCGTTTCCACCGAACTGACATTGCCGCCTCCGCCGTGACAGGATGCGGACAAGATCCCCGATTGGTACGTTCCATTGACATGTTTTATCTCGTCCATGGGACAGCTAATGCCTGGATAGCAGGGGCCGATGTAGTCGCACCTTGGCAGAAAGTGCCTGGGAATATAGTCTTGGGCATCCGATCTTAAGAAAGCCATGCGGGTAGTTGGCGGCCAGAAGCAAGAATCGATACAAATCTCCATGGTATCTTGCAACTTGAAGGTCATAGTAGCGACAAGAGTCCTGCTCCCCGATCCAAACCTCTGATCATCTGCTCCGGTGGCAACCAAGGCGAGCCAGAAATGGGAAGTCCCATCCAGGCTCAGGAATCTGCTATCCCACTCGTTTCCTGTCCCCAATTGGAACAAATCCATCATCCAGTTGTGCATGATAGTATCCTGACCTTGTATCAAATGACGGAAGATGCTCCTGGAGGCCGTGGGACCATCGAGCGCGACGTTATTCCAGTATGTGCTTAAGCTGCAGTATTTGGAGGGATTAGTATGGGTGTAACAGAGAGGGATAGCAAAAGCCATTAGGGAGTCGGAATAGGGATCTGAAACATCATGGGTCACGCATGTAATGGTCAAGCACAGAATAGACTTTTTGACGGTTCCAGATTAGAGCGATTTACCTCATTTGACCTGACTTGATTTATCAGTTTTCTGTGTTCTCTGGCCCGGGCCAGTTTCTCTTTGCGAATCC
>JBAVQU010000046.1:0-9933 GCA_049694315.1 Candidatus Zixiibacteriota bacterium | reverse complement strand
ATTCGCAAAGAGAAACTGGCCCGGGCCAGAGAACACAGAAAACTGATAAATCAAGTCAGGTCAAATGAGGTAAATCGCTCTAATCTGGAACCGTCAAAAAGTCTATTCTGTGCTTGACCATTACAATCCCGCTCTATTGTACATCTGAATCCGCAGCATATGGGCGCGCGGCACGAGGCACACGGTTCATGCCGGGCAAAGGACCGGTCGGGCAATCCGCCTGAGAGCACGAAACTTCTTGACTAATCGACGATATGGGCTATATATCATCAAAGGAGCAAGATAATGAATCAGGCAATTTCCATATCCGAGACACTGAGGTCGCTTTTGGTAAAAAAGACCAAGGTGGTGGTTTTGACCGGGGCGGGGATATCGGCCGAGAGCGGCGTTCCCACATTTCGAGGGGAGGAAGGGCTGTGGAAGAAGTTCCGCCCGGAGGAGATGGCAACCTTTGATGCTTTCATGGCCAATCCAGAATTGGTGTGGGAGTAGTACCAGTACCGCCGAAAGATAATTGAGGAGATCAAGCCCAACCCGGGCCATCTGGCCCTGGTCGAATTCCAGAAGCACTTTGATAAATTCCATCTGATCACCCAGAACGTGGACGGGCTTCATCATCAGGCCGGGTCAAAGAACGTCATCGAGCTTCACGGCAATATCAGAAGGAACAAGTGCATTAGTTGCGGCAAAAGGTACGAGACCTTGCAGGGAACTACGCCGGGTACTCCTCCGAAGTGCTCGTGTGGTGGAAACATCCGTCCGGACGTGGTCTGGTTCGGCGAGATGCTGCCTCAAGAGGAAATCCGGCGGGCATTCGAAGTCTCTTCGGCCTGTGATCTTTTCTTCTCGGTGGGAACCTCGGCGGCGGTTCATCCTGCCGCCTCGTTGCCTTTGATTGCCAAAAGAGGTGGCGCGTACGTGGTAGAGGTGAATGTTTCCCCTACCGAGATTTCTCATCTGGTAGATGAAAGCCTGCTCGGCAGATCCGGCGAGATTTTGCCGTGGCTGGTAAAATTGATGAAGTGAAAGCCGTTCCAGTCATCAGGGGATTTTGGTAGTTGCCCGATTCATCGGGCATGTTTGCTCAATCAATTGAGCAACTACAAACGATAGGCCCAGAAAGCTTCTGGTTAATATGAAAGCCAAGGACATCAAAGAACGAGTTGAAAAAGCACATGCACTTTTGGAGAAGTGCGTGGTTTGCCCCAGAGAATGTAAGGCCAACCGGCTGAAAGAGGAAAAAGGCGTCTGTGGCCTGGGAAGTAAGGCGGTGGTGGCCAGCTACAATGTCCATCATGGCGAGGAGCCGCCCATCTCCGGGACTAAGGGGTCGGGAACCATATTCTTTTCGGGGTGTAATCTGAGATGCGTTTATTGCCAAAACTTCCCCATCAGTCAGATGAGAAACGGAAAAGAGACTTCCGCCGAAGGGCTGGCTGACATGATGCTTAACCTCCAATCCAAGGGATGCCACAACGTCAACTTCGTGACTCCCTCTCATGTCATACCCCAGATTCTTGAAGCCTTGTCACGGGCGTGGGAGAAAGGCTTTGATCTTCCTTTGGTTTACAACACCTCGGGATATGACTCTCTACCGCCCCTCAAGCTTCTCGAAGGGATAATCGACATCTACCTTCCGGACATGCGGTATTCAGACAATTCGAAGGCCAAAGACCTGTCGTCGGTGGAGGATTACGTGGAGGTCAATCGAGAGGCGGTAAAAGAGATGTATCGGCAGGTGGGAAATCTGGTCACCGACCAGGCGGGTGTCGCCAAAAAAGGGTTAATAATACGGCATCTCATTCTGCCGAATGATTTAGCGGGCAGCCAGGGGACTTTCCAATTCATAAAGCGGGAGATTTCGGAGAGGGTCTATCTGAGCCTGATGGGTCAATATTTCCCCAGCTTTAGGGCCGGGGAGTTCGTATCAATAAGCAGGAAAATCACCCCGGAGGAATATGAATCGGCAGTGGAGAGCTTTTTTGAATCGGGCTTGCGCCGGGGATGGATGCAAGACAGTTCGACCTTGCTTGCTTTCCCCAGGCGAAGTCGAAGAGAAGGAACGAAACGTGCAGCTGAGAGTATGGAAGAGTAGTCTCACCGTCCTTTCTATCCTGTTCTTTCTTTCGGGCTGTGCTTACTATAATACCTTTTATAATGCCAAAAGAAGCTTCAAGGATGGAGAGAAGGCGCAAAAAGATGCCCCTCCCACCGCTCGCAGCAGCCTCGGCAGAACTCAGTACGAAGCTGCCATCAAGAAAGCCTCCAATGTTCTGACCTTCCATCCCAAGAGCGCGTGGGCAGATGATGCGCTTTTCATGATCGGGAGAGCCTACTTTAACATGGAAGAATGGGTGAAGGCCAAGAGGAAATTTGAGGAGCTTCTGGTCAGCTTTCCTAAGAGCGACTTAGCGGATGACTCACACTACTATTTGGCCATGTGCAGCTACAACTTGGGCGATGAGATCGAGGCCACTACCCTGCTAAATGACCTGCTTGAGTCGAAAAAAACCGACAAGAAAAGAAAGGCCCAGACCTCCTTTCGGCTGGGAGAGATCTATTTTCAAAGACAGGAGTACACCGATGCCACCACCTACTACCAGAAGACCATTAGTGAATTCGATCCCGACACCCTTGCCGCCATCACCCAGTTCCGCATAGGGGAGTGCCTTCTGTCGACCAAGGACTATCTCAAGGCCAGGGAGGCGTTCGCCGCAGCCGAGAAACGGAAAGCATCCTCAGATCTTCAGTTCGAATCGAGATTCAAGCAGGGGGAGTGCTGCTACCAATTGGGAGAGTACCAGAAGGGGATGGAGATATTTATCCGGCTGTCTCAGGAAAAAAGGTTTTCGGCCAAGCTGCCCACGATCAAGCTGAAAATGGCGGAGGGATACTTCTTTTTGGACGAGCTTTCGCTTTCCATGGAGAAGTACTCTGAAGTAACCGAGAACTATCCCCGGACCGAAGAGTCGGCAAAGGCCTATTATGAACTGGGGAAGATATATCAACACCAGTTTGGCGATCTGGAGCAAGCCAAAATGATGTATGAAAGCTCCAAGGACGAAAACCCTTCATCCCCAGTTGCCCGCGAAGCTTTGACCCAGAGCGCCAACATCTCGAAAATCGAAGAATACGAAAAAGAGCTGTCGCAGGAGGAATCGGACAATTCCAGCCAGGCCCTGTTTCTGCTGGGTGAACTGTACCTTCTGGAGATGAATCAGCCCGACTCGGCTTTGACGGAATATCTGGCTCTGGCGGATAAGTTTCCTCAATCCGAGAACGCCGCCAAATCCCTTTATGCCGCCGCCTGGGTTCTGGAAAACGTGAAAAAGGATACGGTTGCAGCACAGAAAATCTATCGCAGGATCATAGACGAATACCCGGGGTCGGACTATCAGAAGCCGGCTTTGGAGGCCCTGAATCTCTCCGCCGACTCACTCGAGATTTTCAGTCCTGAGAAAACCTATCAGGAGGCCGAGAGGCTGATCTTGGAGGAAAACAAGATCGATTCGGCTCAGATTCTGTATGACCTAATAATCGGGATGTCGCCGCAAAGCTCTTATGCGGCCAAATCTGCCTATGCCAAGGCTTGGGCTACCGAGTATTTGTCCAATCCCGGTGACAGCACAGTGATCCTGGCATATCAAAAGGTGATAAACGACTATCCGGGAACGGAGTATGCGGAGGAGGCACGCATTAAACTGGGGCTATCCCAGAGGGCTCAACCGGTTCAGGCTCCTCCCCCGCAGAATCCCACCCCCCAACCGCAGATAGTAGACACCACGAAAGCAGCCGCACCCGATACCTCGGGACCCAAGATACCCAAGGCTCCAATCCCCCTCATCCGGGGACAATTTGTGTATCCGGAGACGGAAATTCTGTCGGGCATCAAAGGGACCGTGGTACTGAAAATCCGGATTGATTTCGACGGATCGGTGAACGAGGCGGAGGTAGTGAATTCACTGCAAAACACCTGGATAGACGATGCTGCCAAACAGGCAGCCCTGAAAACTAAGTTCGATCCGGACAAGATCGATATCTCCGAGCGGGGCGGTTATTTCTTGTACACCGTGGAGGTTAGTCCACCGAACATTGATCACAACCTGGACCAAACCCAACAGCAGCAGCCGCAAACTCAGCAGTAGCATGATCTCTCTTTTTTCCAGCCCCGTACTGTCTAAAGAGAATCTTCAAGAGAGGATCTTCAAGCTCACCTTATTCTCTCCCCTTGTTTCAAAAAAAGCCAGGCCGGGAAGCTTCATCCACCTGAAGGTCGGTTCAGACCATTTTCCTCTTTTACGGAGGGCCTTCAGCATTCACGACGTGAATGTAGAGCAGAAGAGCTTTGACATTCTATTTAAGGTCGTGGGAACAGGGACGGATCTCCTGTCAAAAGTGGCGCCTGGCGATACTCTCAGCATCCTGGGTCCAATCGGCAACAGCTTCGCATTGCCGCCAAAAGGAAAGGAGATCGTGCTGGTCGCGGGGGGAATGGGTGTAGCTCCTTTGTGGTTCTTCCTGAAACGTTTGAAGAGCAGATTTCGCCCGGAGAGGTTAACCTTTTTCTTAGGCGCCAGAACCAAAAAGGAGCTTCTGTACGTGGAGAAAATAAGAAGCGCGAAAGTCAGGCTGACAATCACCACGGATGACGGCAGCCTGGGGAGAAGAGGAAGGGTGACTGAGGTCTTTGATCAGGGGCTGAGCAAGAGAAATCTATATCATCGGAACTTGGCCGTTTATTCCTGCGGACCCCATATGATGCTAAGGAGAATGTCTGAGATTGCAAAAACCCATGATCTGTTCTGCCAGGTCTCGCTGGAGACGCACATGCCCTGCGGAGTGGGGGCTTGCTGGGGATGCGTGGTCAGACTAACTGATGGTACGTACCAAAGAGTCTGCGTGGATGGACCGGTTTTTGATGCCAGAGAAGTTGATCTCGGATGAATCATCTTGACCTTTCGAAACAAAGACCAAGTGGCTGTTCATTTAGGAGTCGCTTTTGAAACCAAAGCCTGATCTTTCGGTTAAAATAGCAGGCATAAACTTCTCCAACCCGGTCTTAGTGGCGTCCGGGACTTTCGGTTTCGGCGAGGAATACGGGGCGATGATCGATCTCTCCAAACTGGGGGGCGTCATCACCAAGTCCATAACTTTAGATCCCCGAGAAGGAAATCCGCCTCCCCGAACAGTGGAGACCCCGTCCGGCATGCTGAACGCCATTGGTCTGACCAATCTGGGAGTGGACCGGTTCATCCGGGAGAAACTGCCTTTCCTAAGAAAGCTGAAAACGAGAATAATCGTAAATGTGGCGGGAAGAACCATCCCGGAGTATGTGGAGGTGGTCAAGAGACTATCTCGCTGCAAAGGAATTGACATGCTGGAGATCAACATCTCCTGCCCCAACGTCAAAGAAGGGGGATTGGCTTTTGGCGCCAGATGCGAGTCGGCTTATGACTGCATCAGACAAGCTAAGGATCACAGCCCATTCCCGATAATCGCCAAGCTCTCCCCGAACGTTACCAACATCGTGGGGATAGCCGAGTCGGTCCAGAAAGCTGGCGCGGATGCAATCTCTTTGATCAACACTCTGGTGGGAATGGCCATTGACGTAGAGAAAAGGCGCCCCATTTTGGGGAATATCACCGGTGGGCTTTCCGGCCCGGCTATCAAGCCTGTAGCCTTGGCTATGGTATGGAAAGTGGCCAAGGCAGTGGACCTTCCAGTAATCGGAATCGGCGGGATCATGAATACTCAGGATGCTCTGGAATTCTTTTTGGCCGGTGCCTGCATGATCCAGATTGGCACAGGAAATTTCGTGGACCCGCAGACATCCATCAAGATCATCAACGGATTGAACGGATACTTAAAAGAAAACAAGATGAAGAGCATCACTGACCTGGTGGGTAAACTGGAAACTATCTGAATCCCTTGTCATTTACCCACGCGTCGTCCATTGCTACGCCCCTTCTTTACACCACTAACGAAAAGGACAATCTTAACCTCTTCCTCTTAGTCCCCGTCTCTACTTTGTGGAGAGGAGAAGATAAGGAGTGCGGTAGCAGGCAAAATCGTGCTGCAGCCCGCACGGAGGGGACCATCTCTGAAAAGATAGTTTACCAAGTAGCTTAGATCGCCGGAGTCAACTATCCCATTACAATTAGCGTCCCCCTTTTCTCCCAAAGAGAGCATCGGGGAAAATGTCCTTGGAGAAGGCGAAACACCATCAGTACAGCAGGAGCTAAGAAGCATAAATGTGTGCGATGGTGGTGTCTTTGTTGCAGATAGGGTGAGTGGAGCCCTGTCGTGACGGGTAAATACCTCCGCCGGTTGTAGAAGGGGGTCTGATCCTAACCGCAAGACACACTACGTCCCGCAAGCTACTCTCCCGCCAACTATGGTGTAGAGGGCTTTGCCCTGAAGACGTCGTCCACGGAACGGGGAATTCTTCGACTTGGAGTGAAACTTCGCGGGATCAACCACCCAGGTGGCTTTGGGATCTATCACGGTTATATCGGCAACTGAGTTCTTCCTTATTCTTCCGGCTTGGAGATTCAGGATCCGGGCAGGATTGATGGTCAATTTAGCCACGGCTTGAGGCCACGACAGAATCTTCTGGTTAATCAACTCGGTTACGATCAGTCCCAAAGCGGTCTCCAGACCCACCATGCCACAGGGCGCGAAATCAAACTCCACTTCTTTTTCCTCAACCGAGTGAGGGGCATGATCGGTGGCGATACAATCGATGGTGCCATCGGCCAGTCCTCTCTTTATCGCCTCCACATCTTTTCTGGTTCTCAAAGGTGGATTCACTTTGGCGCTGGTATCGAACGTTTTTATGGTCTCGTCGGTTAGAGTAAAATGATGCGGCGCCGCTTCGCAGGTCACCTTCACGCCTTTCTTTTTGGCTTGCCGGATCAACTCGACCGATCCCTCGGTAGAGACGTGGGCTAGGTGGAGCCTAGCCTTGGTGAACTCCGCTAGTTTCAAGTCCCGGGCAACCATTATTTCTTCGGCGATGGAGGGTGTGCCGCACATCCCCAAGCTGGTGGAGATGAACCCCTCGTGCATGACTCCGCCAGCGGAGAGACCTAAGTCCTCACAGTGAGAGATCACCGGCAGATCGAACATTCGGCTGTATTCCAAGGCATTCCTCATTACCTGAGGGTTGGACACCGGTTTACCGTCATCAGAGATGGCGATAACGCCGGCTTGAACCAGATCATTAATCTCGGTCAGCTCCTCACCCTTTTGTCCTTTGGTTACACAGCCGACGCAATGTATCCTGCATTTCGCTTCCTTTGCCTTTTGGTACACAAACCTCACCGTCTCTTGATTGTCAATGGGAGGCTCGGTGTTGGGCATGCAACAGATGGAGGTGAACCCTCCGGCCACGGCAGCGCACGAGCCGGTAAATATGGTCTCCTCATCCTCTCTTCCCGGCTCTCTTAGGTGAGTGTGCATATCTATCAAACCCGGCACCACTATCATTCCCTTGGCGTTTATCACCTCTTTTGCCCAAACTTTGCCATTGGGCTTGGCGATCCTCTGGACCACCCCATCCCGGACAAAAACGTCCGCGATTCGGTCCATTTTGCTTTCCGGATCGATCACTCTGCCGCCAACGATGGCCAGATCGAAGTCCGAACCTATCCCCTTTTTCTCTTCTCCCGACTCAGGCGGGATTCTCCGCTTTTCAGATCTATTCAACTTTTCCTTCTCCTCCGCTTAGAAGATAGAGCACCGCCATTCTAACCGCCACTCCGTTGGTCACCTGATCCAAAATCACGGACTCTGGACCGTCTGCCACCTCCGGCGTGATCTCCACTCCTCGGTTTATGGGTCCCGGATGCATGATGGTGAAATTCCGGTTCAATCTTCCCAGTCTCCCTTTGGTGATGCCGAATTTGTTGCTATACTCTCGAAGTGATGGCAGAAGTCCTCCTCTCTGCCTCTCCAATTGTATCCGCAAAACGTTGACCACATCTGCCCCTTCCAGAGCTTTGTCGAGATCGGAGTAGGCCCCCACTCCCATCTTCTCGATCTCCAGGGGCAACAACGTCGTAGGACCACACACTGACACGTCCGCACCCATGGTCCTAAATCCCCAGATGTCTGATCGGGCCACCCGGCTGTATTTTATGTCTCCCACGATCACCAGCTTAAGGCCTTTGATGGTCTTGTATTTCTCCCGAACGGTGAAAAGATCCAGAAGCCCTTGCGTGGGGTGTTCGTGCGCTCCGTCTCCGGCATTAATTATGGAGGCATTCAGGCATTGCGTCAAAAAGTAAGGCACCCCGGAAGATTGATGCCTGACCACCACCATGTCAATCTTCATAGCTTCGATGTTTCTCACCGTATCTTTCAGGGTCTCACCTTTTTTGGCGCTGGAGACTGAAGCGGAGAAATTCACCAACTCGGCGGAAAGCCTTTTTTCCGCTAGTTCAAAGGATATGCGCGTGCGGGTCGAAGGCTCATAGAACAAGTTCACCACCCCCACGCCTCTTAGAGTGGGAACAATTCGGATCGGCCGGGAGAGAATCTCTTTGAAAGTCTCCGCCGTATCCAAAATTAAGGTTATCTCCTGCTTACTCATCCCCTCCAATCCAAGGAGATGCCTGCCTCTTGATTTCATCTACCCTCCCCCGCTACCGGTTCATGGTTCACGGTTCGCAGTTCGTGGTTTGTATCTTTCTCATTCTCTTTTCTGCTCTGGTTTTCTTTTTCCCCTCACCCTGACCCTCTCCCCAGATGGAAGCGGGGTTTTTCCTTCTTCCTTTTTCCTTGCCGCATTCGCTCCCCAATCTAAACCCTCTACTCCTCACTGTTTTATGATAGACACACTGTCTTCCCCATCCACCTCTTGTATCTTGACTTTGACCCGGTCGTCTTTCGCTGTGGGAATGTTCTTGCCCACGTAATCTGCACGTATGGGAAGCTCGCGGTGTCCCCGGTCTACCAAGACCGCCAGCTGTATGTTCTTGGGCCGACCGAAATCTATGATTTGGTCTAATGCGGCCCTTATGGTTCTGCCGGTAAACAACACGTCATCCACCAAAACGATGGCTTTGTCCACCACGTCGAACAGAATCTCGGTTTTCTGCACCAATGGTTGTTCCAGCTTGGTCTGGACATCGTCGCGGTACAACGTTATGTCCATCAGACCAACCGGCACTTTTGTCTTCTCAATCTCTTCAATTAGCGCAACAATCCTCTCTGCCAGATAAGCTCCTCTGGTTTTGATTCCGATGATGGCCAGATTTTCGGCACCTTTGTTTTTCTCCACGATCTCGTGGGCCACCCGAATCAAAGCTCTCTCCACCGCTTTGGCATCCATGACCAAGACGATTTTCTGTTTCTTAGGCAATTATCTCCTCCTTATCGGAGTGCACCAGCTTTCTGGTGCGGTTCTTTTCAAAAGAACGCAAAAGTAAGCTTTTGCACTCCCCAAAACAAACCCCTGCGGGCAAAAAAAATCCCTCCCCTGGTCGTCTTGAGGGAGGGCAAACATTCCGAATCGTATTATTCTCATCTCACCTTTTCTAGTTTCGCCGAACTAGTTTAAAAGGTCTTTGTCGTCCTTAATTTATTTGTTCCAAAAGTTTTGTCAAGTCTTTTTTGAAAAATATCAAAAATACTAATTGAGTAGCCGGGTAAGGTGGCTGACCTATTGTATAAAGTTCCTTTAGTGGGAGATTCCTTTGCACTAAGAGGCATTTTTGCAACCCATTGATGACCTATACCAACTTTTGCGAAAGATAGCTTCAGGATATTTAGTTAATATCTCGAATACCTTATTTAATGTAACGTTCATGCTAATATCAATATTGTAATGGTCAAGCACAGAATAGACTTTTTGACGGTTCCAGATTAGAGCGATTTACCTCATTTGACCTGACTTGATTTATCAGTTTTCTGTGTTCTCTGGCCCGGGCC
>JBAVQU010000045.1:0-6851 GCA_049694315.1 Candidatus Zixiibacteriota bacterium | reverse complement strand
CCCTAAATTGCCGCTTGGCCATCCATTCCCTCCTTCTAAAAGCCAACTCGTAAAATACAAAAAACAGAAGAAAACCGCCCTAATTCAATCAAGCCCAAAAGTCCAATTCTAATTTAAGCAGAACAATATCTGTACGCAGAGGTACGAGCGGACGCCAGTGCGGAGTGGGTTTAGGAATGGGTATAGGGTCCGTACTCTTTTGACTTCTGTGGGTGTGATAGAGTTGGAGGTTTCGCGGGATCGGGGTGGGGAGTATGAGCCGGAGTGTTTTGAGAGGTATAAGCGGGTTCATCCGGTGGTGGATGAAGGGATTAAGGCTATGTTTTTGAGGGGAGTCTCTACTCGTAAGGTTCGTCATGTTTTGGACTGTTTATGTGGGAGTGGAGTATCTGCCAGTTATGTTTCCCAGGTAACCAAGGCATTAGACCAGGAGGTTAAGGCATTTGAGAACCGACCGATGGATGATGACTTTGCCTTTTTGTTTTTAGACGGTTTGGGTGTTAAGATCAGACTGGAGTTAAAGGTGAAGAGATATAAGTTTCTGGTAGCTTATGGGATTCGTCGGGATGGAAGCAGGAGCTTGGTTAGCTTTCGTTGGGCTCATAGTGAAGGGACGGGGACTTGGCGTTCGTTTTTAGAGAATCTGAAGGTCAGAGGTTTGGGGGGACATAATCTGGAGTTGATCATCCTGGATGGTTGTTTGGGCTTGTGGTCAGCCATAGATGAGGTTTATCCTTTGGTTCCGCATCAACTTTGCTGGGTGCATAAGCTTCGGAATGTCTCTAAGTATTGTCCCAAAAGATACAGACAGGAGTGTAGCCGGGAGGCGGCCGGAATCATGTATGCTCAGACCTCTACTATGGCGGCTAAGCTATTTAGACCATGGAAAGAGAAGTGGATTAGGCTAATACCCAACGCCGTGGTATGTTTAGAAAGAGACTTTGACAAGCTTATCCCCTTCTTTGAGTTTCCTCCGGAGTTCCACAAGGTCATCCGCACCACCAATGTGATTGAGCGGAGCTTCAAGGAGATAAGACGCCGACTACAGGTTATGGGATACTTCCAGAATACCAAAAGCGGTAAGAGAATCGTTTTGAGCTTGTTCTTCTACTTCAATCACAAATGGGACCGAAGAACCGAAAGGATCATTCCTGTCGTCCGATACTTCGCTCCTGGTGACCAGACTGTAGAATCAAAGCCAGAACCTATGCTAGTTTAACAGCTGTCGGGAAGGAACACCTTCAATGTCACCCAAATGAATTTACACACAAATGCAAACATTACCCCTCCTGTTAAACTATCTATTTGCTATCTTTCTTCGTTTCCTATTGTCCGTTCTGTGTAAAAGAGCCTCGATAGCAAATGTTCAGATTCTATACTCGATAAAACCTCCTTTGTGAATATATCGGTTGAAAGGACGTCCCTTTGATTATTAGTCGGCAATTGTTTTCAGCGGGTTAGCTTAAGGCAGCTGCGGAAAAAGAAAAAAGAGATAGACTGTTCCGCTCAGAAATTGTCTTATTTCTGTTTGGACTGCCTTCTCTTTTTTTGGAAGGACGTAAACTAAACTTTAACCAATTACTTTGTTACAAGGGCTCTTTCAAACTCAACATAAGACACCAACTAATTTTGTCGAGGAAAAAGTACAGTAGGTCCCCGACTTTTTTCCCTCCATTCAGGACAAGAGCGGTAGACTAAAGCCTCTTCAAGCGCCGCTCGTCACGGTTGCTTGGACGTGGTTTACCTGTGCGGAATGTGTGGCCAGACGACCGTCAGAATGGGTCAACCCGTCACCCGACCGGAGCCGGTGCAATTCTGCCTCCAGCCGCGGACTTCAGACGATTCCCCTTGCCACTTCTTGCAAAACCTGCTAAATTACCTGGCGAAAGACGACCTTCCTTCGACACTAAGGCTTGTGGGACTGTGAGGCTTCATGAGCAAAGGTTATCCCAAATTCAGGCAAGACCTAATCATCAGCCGACAGGAGTTCGATAAGGTCATATACTATGTGATAAAAGATCCCGTCACTCGGAAGTTCTTCCGCATAAAGGAATTTGAGCATTTCATCACCCAGAATCTGGATGGACTCGCCACTCCTGAGGAGATGAGCCGGAGATTTCAGGAACAGTTCAACATCCCTCTACCCCCGGAGACTCTGGACCGGTTCATCCGCCGCATGGAGAGCCTAGGATTCCTGGAGGGGGAGGTTTCCCAAAGAGAGCTTGCCCACTTGCAGTACCAAAAGAAGACCATAATAGGCAGGCTTCTGTTCCTAAAGTTGAAGGGATTCGACCCGGATAGGCTTCTTGACCGTTTGGTTAAGCGAACTCGATTCCTTTTCACTCCCACCTTCCTAATTTTCTCCCTCTTTATCCTCTCCATAGGAATAATCATAACCGTATCCAACTGGAGCGAATTGGGTTACAGCTTCCAGGGGATATTCCGGCTGGGCACCATAGTTGAGGTCTGGATCGCCGTTTTCGTCGTGGTACTCCTTCACGAATTCGCTCACGGTTTGACCTGCAAATACTTCGGAGGAGAGGTTCACGAAATGGGCTTTCTTCTCCTCTATTTTCAGCCCTGCTTCTACTGCAACGTAAGCGACGCTTATCTCTTCAAGGAGAAATCCAAAAGGCTTTGGGTCACCTTCGCCGGCGCGTACTGCCAGGTGTTTCTGTGGGCTTTGGCCACCATTCTGTGGCGCATCACCGCGCCCGATACGGGTTGGGGCAGATTCCTTTTCGTGGTGGTCATCACCTCCGGTGTGACCGTCCTTTTCAACTTCAATCCCTTAATAAAACTGGACGGATATTATCTTCTGACAGATTATCTGGAGATCCCGAACCTAAGACAGAAAGCCTTCGGGTATGTCTCGTCACTCTTGAAACGAAAGTTCCTAAGACAAAACGACTTGCAGGCCGCAATCTCCTCCAGGGAGCGAAGAGTGTACCTCTCCTATGGTATCTTCTCCCTTCTCTATTCAGCCTTACTTCTGCTCTTTGTGCTGTTTAAGGCAGAACGGTTTTTGGTCTCGCAGCTGGGTGGCTTCGGATTTATCTTGTTTTTGCTGGCGGTCTTTCTTATTTTGAGACAACCCGCTCAGACGGTCACGGCAGGTATCGTTCAATTCGTGCGGGCGAAAAGGACTGATCCGATGCTGAAGAAGAAGACCACCATCTACGGCGGCATCGTGCTGGCTTTGGCGCTGATACTGGTTTTGGCCAGGATGGAGCTCAAAGTTGGCGGAGGGTGCCAGATCAAGGCTTTGGAATACTTCACCCTCCGGACGCTGTCGGATGGAACCGTGACCTCGGAGCTTTTTCAGGGCGGAGCCGAAGAGAAGAAAGCGGTGAACTTGCTCAAGCTCTTTAGCACCGATTTCAGCACTCTGAATCTGGTAACCAAGGTAAAAGAGGGCCAGAAGGTTGACACCGGCCAAGTGGTGGCAGAGTTGACTTCCCCTTCCTACGCCTCTAATCTGGAGGAGGCGAAGGAGAGTCTGATAAAGGCAGAGAACAACTATACGCTGCTGCGGAAGGGTGCCACAAAAGAAGCCATCCAGCAGGCAAAAGAAAAAGTAGCCCAGACTCAAAGCGAGCTTTCGCTCAATGAAAAACAACTAAAAAGATACTCCGATCTGCATGAAAAGAACTTGATCAGCAGCCAGGAGCTGGAACAGGTGCAGACCGAGCACGCCATATTGTCGAACCAGCTTGAAATCGCCAAAAACGATCTCAAAATACTCAAGAATGGGTCGAGGCCGGAGGAGCTTTCCATGGCGCTGACAGAGACAAGAACCTGGCAGTCCCGGCTTGAGTTCTTGGAAGGACAGGTCTCCGACTCCCAGATAAAAAGCCCCATCCATGGGATAGTCACCTCCATAAGCCGCGAGGGCAACCTTTTGAACGTATCCAATATCGACACGGTGCGGGTCTTAATCGAAGTGTCGGAGAAGGACTTGGACGTACTAAAGGAGGGTCAACCGGTCAAACTGAAAGTCCAAAGCTACCCATTTCTATCATTCTGGGGAAAGGTAGCTAGGATTTCCCAGATGGCGGACTTGGACGGGTCCAAGAACATATTTCCGGTGACCTGCAAGATTGAAAACCAGGGCTATCTTCTGAAACCGGGCATGACCGGCTATGCCAAGGTTTTCTGCGGCAAGCGCAGCCTATTTCATCTTTTGACGCGGAGAATCGTGCGCTACCTCCGGGTGGAGGTGTGGTCCTGGTGGTGATAAACAAAAGCGATTATCGATATTCGTTTATCGGCTGCCGAAGCCGGATGTTCGAAACCTTTAATCCCTATGGCATTTTTGAGGCCCGATCACCGGGCTTCCATCTTCCAAACGAGTATCGACACCCCTAAAGGGACTCCGATAGTCAAGGAGGCAAAATGCTGGAGGAGAAAGAAAAGAGACTGGTGGCGGAGGTCTTCAAGGGGTTGAAGAATCCCGTGAAGTTGATCAACTTCACCCAGGAGCTGGAGTGCCCCCTCTGTCGGGAAACCAGGGAGCTTCTAACCGAGGTATCCAAGCTTTCGGAAAAGGTCAGTCTGGAGGTTTACAATTTCCAGCTGGACAAGGCGAAGGTAGAGGAATATCACGTGGACAAGATCCCTGCGACAGTCATAGTGGGAGAAAGAGATTACGGGATAAGGTACTACGGAGCGCCATTCGGACATGAATTTGCCACCCTGCTTTTGGACATGGTGGACGTTTCGAAAGGGGAAACGGACCTCAAACCCGAGACCAAGGATTCTTTGAAGAAGCTCGACCGGAAGGTGCATCTGCAGGTCTTCGCCACCCCCACCTGACCTTATTGCCCCCGGGCAGTTAGCCTCGCGCACAAGTTTGCCATTGAATCTGAGTTTGTCACTGCCGACATGATCGAGGCCTCGGAGTTCCCGCATCTGGTCAATAAGTACGGCGTATTCGGAGTGCCCAAGACCATAATCAATGAGGCTAACTCGGTGGAAGGAGCCGTTCCGGAGGAAAAAATCCTCTCCGAGATTATGAAAGCCATACAAACCAGCGTATAAATATAATTCGGTTCCAGACCAGGTGGGACTGGGTTTGAGCCGGAAGATACAAGGTGAAACCTTCAAACTTAAGGAGTTTTAGATGAAGTACGTACGAGTCATCCTCTTGGCAGGCTTGTTTGCTTTCGTGGTAGGCGCGGTCATGGCCCAGAAATCGGAAAAACCCCGATTTCCCGCCAGCACCTACAAGACCACTGCCAAGATCCAAATGAAGGATGAGTATCGAATGTATGACAGCGCTGCGGTGATACTGGAGGAGGGGGTCAGATTCTACCCCGAGGACCCGGAAATGCACTTCTTGCTCGGCAAAGCCTACATTCCTAAGAACAACTACCGAGGCATGGGAGAGCAGTTCGCCCTGGCGGAAAGCCTCAAAAGCGACGCTAAGTGGATTGACGAGCTTAAAGAAATCAAGAAGGACAAGTGGGCGCAGGTGTTCAACCAGGGGGCCAAGGCTTTTAACGAGAAAGACTTCGACACCGCCTTGGATAGGTTTGTGACCTGTACCGTGATTGACCGCACCAACTACAGAGGATTTTTGTACGCCGGGCTGGCTTACACTCTGAAGAAACAATACGACCAGGCCATCTCATATCTGGAAGCCGGAATCAAGGTGAGTCCGGACAACGCCGAGATGTTGAAGGGCTATGCGGACGCCTTGCTATTCGCGGGCAAGCAAAAGGAGGCATTGCAGGTCTACGGCAAAGTTTTGGACAAGGATCCGAAGAACGCAGAAGCGTTGATCAACATCGTATCCGTTTACAGCGCCGACAAGGATTACGACCAGGCTCTGGTCTATTCCAAGAAGCTGGTCGAGGTGGACCCCACTTACAAGGACGGCCATTTCAACATGGGGACCATCTACCTCCAGAAGATCGTGCAGACCGGAGCGGCCTTGGATTCGCTCAAGGACAGCTCTGGCGTCTATCTCAAGGACGAGAAGTCGGCTGCCAGGGTGAAGGAGCTGACCGCGAAGAGAAACGAGTACTTAAGCTCCGCTCAAGCGGCTTTTGAGAAAGTGCTGGCCATTGACTCGGCAGACGTGGAAGCTCAGATTTATCTTTCGCAGGTGTCTCAGGAGCAGGGCAACTTAGACCAGGCTTTGAAGATTCTGGAGCCTCTGTGCGCAAAAGACAGCACGAACTGCGACATCTTAAGCCAGTTGGCCGTGATCTATGCCAAAAAAGGCGTGGGCGACAAGGCAAAGCAGTGCTGGCAAAAAGCCCAAGATTGTCTGAACAAACCTAAGTAAACGATCCAGCTTATATCATAGATTCTTGATCTGTGCAAAGTGGGTGAGGTTTCAATCTCACCCACTTTTTTTGCAGCTAAACTATTACTGTCAGGAGAATTTGGGGCGGGATGAATTCCCGCCCCTATGAATAATAATGGTTCACTGTTCATAGTTCATAGAGCAGGGCGGCTGATCTGCCTGCTGACCAAAGAACCGGGCTTGCTGGACATGCTGGGCTTGCGGATGGCTGTTTTTCATTTTTTCAGTCGTTCTGGGGTATGAGTTATACTGTTCATTCCAGAGGACATAGCTGGCTGGTGCTTCTGGTGCATCTGAAGCTTCTGAGGCATCTGAGGTTCATTTTTATTTTTTTCTCACTTTTCCTCCAAGTGATTCAAGGACAGTGACTTGCGTATACATTTCGATGCTCAGTTGCTGTAAATTCTCCTCCAGAGTAGGATTTAACTTCAGTTCAAAAATTCAAGATTCTCCGCCATAGGCGCCCGCCTGCCTGCCCGACGATTGGCAGGCGGGCCATCCGTCGGGCAGGGATCCGCCTTTGGCGGAAAAATTCAGA
>JBAVQU010000044.1:0-16826 GCA_049694315.1 Candidatus Zixiibacteriota bacterium | reverse complement strand
GCCTCTTCAGCTCCACACTGAACTTCCGTTTCGGATTCATGGCACCATCCTTTCTTGGTATCAAAATACCAATCCGTGCCAAATCCTCCTAACCTTTTGTGTCCAGTCTCAAGGGGTGCAGTCCAGTTATTATTAAGAACAAGACAACACACAAGACATAACAAGACACATAAGACACATTACCTTTCATCCTCTTCATTCTCCTTTGATAGGCTTTTTAGGTTGTCAGGTGCCTTCTTTAAATCCAACACCAGAGTCCTTTGCTGCTTTCCATGAATGTATCGCCGATCACATTCAATGAAATAGTCTTCTTCTTTGAAGTGATCTAAGATAGTCTGTTTCGGAAAAGGATTTTCTCCGGTTCGAAGCCTATAATCCTTCTGCCAGATATTGTGAATGCCATTGAAGTATAACCTAATCTCTCCTTTGGACTGATCAACCTCGAAGTATTGCTCAGGTATCTCTCCTTTCCTCACCAAAGCTTCAATATCATCCATGAATCTGTTTAGTATCTGCTCTTCTTCTTTACTCTGCTTATCTCTCTTAGCCTCGCTGATTGCCCAGTCGAAAAACCCTTGATCTTTGTTGATGCTGAGGAACGCTCCTATTGGTATGGCGTAGATCTCTGCCAACCTGGTATCTAATCCATGTTTGCCAGTCAGCTCATTTTTCAAAGTCTCTACGTCAGTTAGCAGATTCTTCACGTTGTCCTCGTTTTTCTCCAAAATCCACTTCAAAGTTATTGCGCTGAATTTGTCAGAGGTGTTATTTATCCAGTTGTAAAGCTCGTCCTTGCGGTCCTTCTTTTTCAACTGAATTGGAATACATCTGCTTCGCAAGCCCGGGTCCTCTGGCAACTGTTCACCACTCAAGATTAGCGTTGCCCGAACTGTCACCCCCCTGGTGCCAAACTCCTTCTTTATCCCTTTGACCGCACCTATTCGGTTATAGACATTTCGGAGAAAACCATCCAGCCTGGTCACCTTTTTGTCATTTCGATACTCGTCCAACCATACCGGCATGCTGGAAAAGTAAGACAATCGCCTGCTTATACCGGTCTGTGTACTCTCCGAGATGCTTTCGCCGTCTGTATCGCTCAATCCAAAGAATGCTAAAAGCCACCTGGCCAGCGTATTCTTGCCACTCTGGTGCTTCCCGTAAAGGAAGAGGAAAGGAAAGAACTTGAAGTAATTGAAAATCTCTGCCGAGTAGACACAAGCCTTGACCCAGCCAAGAGCCAACCAAGCTTGGTAACCTCCAATATTCTCTTTTAGGTTTGCCAGGGCGTGAGCTAAAAGGCAATTCGTCTCATCTTCGGGAAGTTTCACCACCGCAGGCAGACCCTCAATGTTTTCTCCAACCATGTTCAGAGGGATAGGCTTGAAACCTTGGCTCCCAATCCAGAAGATCCCACTTTCGTCCGAAGCGATTGTTTTTTCATCTTTAATTGCCATATTACCAAACAACCAGATATTGTGTTCAGTCAGATATCCAAGGTGATCCGGTTGAAAGATCAATTTCCCCCGGTCCTTAGCGAACTCGAGCTTCCATAATTCCAGCAGGTCGCTCTCCGTCCCCTCAAAGATGAAATTCCCCTTCGAGATGCAAAACTCCTTGAACTTCTGCGCGGATACCATTTGACTGGGTTCTAAAATAAATGGCTTGCTGGTTTCACCCTCAACATTGATAAAGCAGACTTCCCGCAGTTGTGTCTCAGTAGTGATAAACCGGTTGTTTATCTGAATTATGAAGTTGGAAAGTGGCAGAAACTTCACTCCTGCATTCCCGGCTCCCTTCGCAGTTTTGAAATAGCGGTTTCCGTTTACAAATATCCTCGGGCTCTGGTTTTTGAGACTTTCAAGCTTGTCACCTAATGCCTTCCTGTATGTCTCCGGCAGTGTCTTGATTTCTTCTTCGGCCTGCTCTGGTTTTCCATCTCTGATGAAGGCTTCTACTTTATCTAACCGTGCCTTCAGCTCACGTGCTTTCCGGATACTCAATGCCAGATATTTATCTCCCTCCTTACCCTTCTCCAGGTATTTGCTGCTAATCCGGTATCGGGGGTTGCAGAAGATCGCTTTGATGACATCGCTATCGTATCCGGCAATCACCAAAGAATTCACGACCGCCTGATCCGCCTCGCTTCGGCTGAGATATTTGTTGTCTTTGTCCCCTTCTTTTATCAGAGATTTGATTTGCTGCGAAACCCGTAGTTTTCTGAGATCGGCTTTTGGCAGATTCTCGCTGAATTTGACCTCCTCGCCTTCTGAAGAAACAGAAACAATCGAGTGCTGATACTCACTGAAATCTGATAGATTGTATCTCAGCGTAGGCTCAAACTTCAGTATTTCCACTTCTTTCGGTTTTTCAGGCACCTTTACATTCAGCGTATTGGGTAATCTCATAAGCCGGCTGACGTCATGCGTTCCCGGGTCTCCGCCTATCACCTGGATCAGCCCTCTTATGATTCCTTCGACCGCCTGATAATCTATCACCTCTTCAGGCTCTCGCAAAAGCCAGTAACACTGCAACCCGTGTCCACTGTAGACAATAATCGAGGGTACATGCTCGAATTTTCCGATGGATTCTAAACCTTCCTCAAAAGTGGTTAACCGGGATTCTTTTTTGTGTCCTTCGATCCCAACATCAACATCCACCCACAAACAAGTTATGTACTTGACCGCTGACTTGTCGCCCTTCTGCACCTCTCTCGGGGCTACTCCGAAATATATATTCCCCTCGAATTTTCCTAAGTCATTAACCACCTCCGTGACCGAAGGATAGAATTTTTGCTTGGGTGCTTGTCCAATGTTGATTTGCCTGATCTCAATAAAGCCAGCGTACTCCTCGAGATAACTTCCATAGAGTGCTTCGAGGAACTCAGGTGTTGGAATCTTCACTTGGTTATCCTCTCCACAGCAAAACCCTCTTCTCCAAACTCCCGAATCATGATCCCGGTGAATAGCTTCGCTATATGTTCACCCACTTCAGTGGATATATCAATTACACATTCGGGTTTATCGTCAGGGATAAAATAGGAAGCCTCAATCCGCACCTTTGATTTTCCAAACGTACATTCTGCATTGAAAATAACCCACGAAAGGTGACCCTCAATCCAGTCCCTTCTTGTCCCATCTATAAAAGTAAATCTGCATACCTGCTTATTTAAAGTACCGATTTTCTTCATCTCTATCCACCTCCTGAGGCATATGTATGCAGAAATCCCCAAAAGTGTCGAAACAAAGTACCCACACGACAGAAGAAGGTTCTTTCTCCTGAATGCGTTATTCCAAATATTCTTTTAGCCCTTCATCAAGGAATATCCTCTGTATCCTCTTAATCTCGTCATAAAGAGTTGCTCTCGGTTTATGCAATATCCTGCTGATGTGAGCCATGGGATAACCTTCCATGATGAGATGGCACAGTTTTTTCTGAGAAGATGGGAGTTTTGATATCGTGTCCTTGACGTCATTCTCCAATCCAAAATAGTGCTGAGATGAAAAGTATTTTTCTTCTTGGTTCTTGTTGGAGAGATCAAGGGTGTCTCCATTTAAATCGTCTTGATCAGGAACCACTATCATCGGTTCCACTATTTGATTCACTCGCCTTTTGTCAGCTAACTGCTCCCGCAAAATCTCATCTAACCTCCGTCGCAGAATGTAGCCCATGAATGTTGCCTTGGAAGCTTCTTTATCCGATCTGTACTTCTTTCTATTCTGGCCCCAGTGTACCAAGCATTCTTGAAGCAAGTCGTCAAAGTCATATCCCTTTATTTCGTTCCTTCTGAGAAACCCATTAACCACATTCTTTGCAACCGCGATTTCCCATTTTTCGAGATTTCTTACCATTTGGGCGCTCCTTGCCAAGTTTTTTGGCGCGCCCAAACGGCACCGAAGGAATACTATCCCTCAGATTATGTCTTGTCTATCATGGAGCCCTCCGCGATACCAGTAACTCATTGTCCCACATGTGACTCACTTTTTGCCCGACTGATTTTAGCTGGTGAATAAACCTTGACATAGTCACTCCGACACTTCCGGGAGATTCTCCATATGTATTCTGTGAGAGACAAAAAGTGGAGAGGAATAAAGAAAAAGAGAATTTATGGCCTGGTTGACCAAAAAAGAAGCAGCTAAATACTTAAGCGTGTGTGAAAGCACGATTGATAATCTGGAGAGCTGCGGTCTACTCTTTGGGAAAAGGATATATCTTAAGCCCGGGCATAAAAGACCAATCGTGCGATATAAGCAGGATGATTTGGATGCTCTCTTTGAAAGAAGGCAGAAAGGTCGACCGAGGCAGGTAGAAATAGAAAAAGCCGAATCTCGGATTTAGAGGCTCGGCCTGATCTCTGACAACTGAATATTGATCGTGGAGTGCAATCAGCGAGGTGGATTGCATCGACTGCAGGGGATGTAACCTCTGGCTTTGCCTTCCTGCAAGGAAACGGGGATCATGCTTTTCCGGAGGTAACTGCATGATCCCCGGTGATACTTGGCTCCGGTTCTGGCTATGCGAGGCGTTATCTTGCTTTCATTAGGAAGAAAAACAATATCGGACCGCGGGATCCCTTCCTAATCGTTATTCATCCTCCATTTCGTCAAACTCCCGAATGTCAGAGCTAACAGTGCGGTGCTGGACCGCCTTTGAACAGATAATTGATCAGGAAAACCACATCACTGACATCAACCACTCCCTTGCCATCGCAATTCCCAGCCGCATAAGGCTTCGGTGGAGGACCGTTCTTGAATAAGTAATTGATCAGCCATACCACGTCCCCCGCATTTACTACCCCGTCAGCGTTACAGTCTCCGCACAGGTATACAAAAACTAAGAATGCCAATGTATCTGCATTGCAGGGATCTTGGACGACCACTTCCAGGTTTTCTCTGAACGAAGTATCCGGGGCAATGCCAACGACCGAGTCGTTTTCAACCACGCACCAGTGAGGGTAAGTCGGATATGATATGACATGAACAGAATCGTCTGGATCGATTATGCTCGGGTAATACTTGAATCGGGTTTGGTTTCTTACAAACACCGTGTCCAAGGAATCTATAATCTCCGGAGGTTGGTTGTAATAAACGTTAACCGTGAACTGGCAGGTGTCCTTGGCACCACAAGGATCTGTAGCCAATAAGCTAATGGTGTAATTCCCGTTCTCCGCACAAGTAGTGTTCCATTCCACATGGCTTCCTACCATAGTGGGATTATTAGTAGCTGGAGGAGTCATACTTAAGAAAGTGACTGGAGCAGTATCACCATCCAAATCGGCTACGGAGAAATTAGTGCTGGTGAACATATGACCTGCATGGACGCTGCCATTGACGGGACAGGTAAGCTGAGGAGGCTGATTATAGACAGTGACATCGAAATGGCAGGTATCCCTGGCTCCACAGTTGTCTTCCGTCACCAGGCAGATGGTGAAGATCTTGCCGACATCGGCACAAGCAGTCTGCCATTCTATATGATTTTGTATTATGCTGGGTTGATTGACCGGAGCAGGGGTTATACCGCACAAGCTCACCGTAACCAACTCGGCCTTGGGATCGGAGGTAGAGAAATCGGTGCTGACGAAATTATTCCCCGCATGAATCGAATCGTTCTCTGGACAGGTGATCACCGGCGGCAGATTGTAGACCGTAACCGTGAACTGGCAGGTATCCTTGGCTCCACAAGGATCGGTGGCAATCAAGGTGAAGATGAAATTAGGTCCATTCACCAGATCCGCACAACTGGTGTTCCACTCGATATGATTGCCCACGATAAAAGGGGTCTGGGAAGGAGTAGGAGAGACCGAACTGAGAGTAACCGCTACTCCGGTCGGATCGTCTGCATCGGTAACCGAATAATCGGAACTGACAAAGTGATCACCCGCATTGATGCTGTCACCATGCGGACAGGTCAAGACCGGAGGCTGGTTGTAAACGTTAACCATAAACTGGCAAGTGTCCGTAGCACCACAAGGATCCGTAGCCAATAAGCTAATGGTGTAATCCCCGTTCTCCGCGCAGGTGGTATTCCACTCTAGGTGAGTGAATACAATGGAGGGGTTGTTGGTGGCAGGGGGGGTTATGCTAAGGAGAGTGACCGGAGCATAATCACCACCCGAATCGGCTACGGAGAAATTTGTGCTGATGAGCACATTACCTGCATGGACGCTGCCGTTGTTGGGGCAGGTAATAGATGGTGGACTGTTACGAAGGGTGATCCCAAAAAAGCAGGTATCTTTTGCTCCCTGACTGTCCGTAACTATCACTTTTACTGAACCACCCGCTGCGCAGTGATTGATCACGTCATAGCTAATATAGATCGGAACCGAATCACCGATCGGAGCACCAGCAAATATCGACATGCCAGTCACTCCGCTGCCCGTGAATGTTGCAGTGGCGGAAGATATGGTAGCCGAATCGTGAACGATGGCACTACCTTCCGTGGAGAAACTACCATTAGTGTTGTGGTTTTGAGTGCCCGGGCAGGTTAGTTGCGGCGGAAGGTGCGGGATGATGAAAAAATTATGACAAAAGGTTCCCGCGCCTTGATCATCTTTCCAACTCATTCTCGGAATGTAGCCGACCGCATCCGAACGTATGAAAGCCAGACGGGAAGACGGCGGCCAGAAGCATGTGTCGATGCAGACCGTCATGCTATCCTGCAGTTTGAAGGACATGGTGGCGGTCAGTCTCTTGGTGGTCTCTCCGTATCTCTTATCCTCGGGGCCGGAGCGAATCAGGGCGAGCCGGAAATGGGAAACACCATCTAAGTCCAGAATGATTCCGTTCCACTCTTCTCCGTTTCCTGCAGTGTACAGATCCTGCATCCAGTTGTGAACGGTAGCAGTGGCATTGTCGGGCAGGTGACGGAAAATGCTTCTCGGCAGTTTTGCAGTGGTCCAGGCAATCTCGTTCTGGTATGTAGTCAGGCTGCAGAACTTGGAGGGGTTGGAGTGAGTGAAGCAAAGCGGGATAATGAAGCCGGCAATGGAGTCCACCGGATTCGGCGTGTCATGCGACACATAGAGAGAAATCTTGGCATAGCCAGTTGGCAACGGGAAATTGGCATCAGCCGGCCAAACCGACATGGTCAAAGTGTCGCAAATGCCATTGTCATTCGGAGCCTGCGGGCACTGTGCATACAGGCTGGAGAAAGCAAATACTGTTAGGATCATCACTGCGAGAAGTAACAAATTTCGTTTCATTTTGTTGTTCCTTTCAAGCAAGGTTAAAGATTATCAGGTTATAAGCCATATTTGATGTCATCTCTCTCACTTTCCGTACCAGCATCCCAGCAAAGGTGCGGACCTAAGGAATAGGCTAACAATTTGAAACTAACAACTTGGCGGTGGTCCTGATTTGAACAGGTAGTTAATCAGATAAACCACGTCACCTGCGTTGACAACTCCATCGCAGGTGCAGTCGCCGACCCGCAAGACAGGCATGGGGGCGGGACCTTCTTTGAACAAATAATTTATCAGATAGACCACATCGCCTGCGTCTATGACCCGATCTCTATTAGCATCACCACGTAAAGCTTGGAAATACTTTATGGTGGCGTAGTCAGAACCTGCGACGTAGCCGTTACTTCCTCCAGTTACATAGACGTTGTTGCTGTTATCTATAACTAACGCAGAAGCCCCATCTTCGGCATCACCGGGGCCATTATATCTCCTCACCCAGAGGGTATCTCCGTGCGGATTATACCCTACGGTTGCATAATCATCATTATATGGGGAATAACTATTTTGGGCACTATAACCGGTCACAAAGACATTACCAGAAACATCAACGGCTAAATCGGTAGCAAAATCTGAAACATTCCCGGGTCCGTTGTAGGCTCGTACCCAAAGTCGGTCTCCTGAAGCATTGTACTTTATAGTCACATAATCATAGTTTCCGCCGTCGTTACCCTCCCCCGTTACATAGACGTTACCGGACGGGTCTACCCCGCAAGCAAAAGCTCTGTCATCCGAGCTGGCAGGTTCACCACGGTAGCGGCGAACCCAAAGAAATTCACCTAATGAGTTGTATTTCACCGTAGCATACGACATACCCGATGAGCTGGGATCACCCAAGCTACATCCTGTCACGTAGACATTGCCAGCCTCGTCTATCGCTAAGTCGGTAGCCCAATCTGAGGAGTAGTTTCCCCCATTATATCTCCTCACCCAGACTGTATCGCCAGTTGGGTTATATTTGACGGTAGCATAATCATCAGTGAGCGTGCCGCCGCCGTCACTCGTTCCTGTCACGTAAACGTTGCCAGACACATCTACCGCCAAAGCTTTAGCCTCATCCCGGCCGGACCCCGGTCCGTTGTATCTTCTCACCCAAGCAGTGTCTCCATTGGGATAATACTTTATGGTAGCGTAGTCATAATTGTACGACCCTGTGCCGTCACTAAATCCGGTCACATAGGCATTACCGGAATCATCCAGGGCAATGGCAGATGCTTGATCCTCACCATTTCCCGGTCCATCGTATCTCCTTACCCAAGCAGTGTCTCCGTTGGGAAGATACTTGATAGTGGCATAGTCAGCACCGGCTCCATCGCCATAACTAAATCCCGTCACATAGACATTCCCAGAACCATCCACCGCCATGGCAGAAGCACCATCACTGGAGTTTCCCGGTCCATTGTATCTTCTCACCCAGGCGGTATCTCCATTGGGATAGTACTTTATGGTGGCGTAGTCCTTGTCTGTCCCACTGCCGTAACTTCCTCCCGTCACATACACATTTCCAGAACCATCTACTGCTATGGCAGAAGCTCCATCACTGGAGTTTCCCGGTCCGTTGTATCTTCTGACCCAGGCGGTGTCCACAATCATCTCGGCCATAGCAGGCAAAACACAGAAAAACATGGCAAAAACCCAGATTGCTGAAAGAAACAGATGCCGTTTTAGCATAAAGACTTACCGGGGAGAGAAAAGATTAGCAGAAATATGACATCTCATTTTTTGTAGCCTTTATCGAAGCAAACCTGTGTATATTTAATATACCACTCTTTCTGGTAGTGTCAAGAAGATTTCGGTTGAGTTTCAAGGATGTGTTATATTAAATCTGCGACAATAGCTGGACAAGGGCTTTTTGTTACCCAAAATCAACAATCTGCCGAGTTGGCTATTTCTCAACCCTTGTTGGCTGTCATCGCAAACAATCAACTTCTGAAGGTAGCTGGCTGGGCTTTTGTTGACAAACTCTTAACCATTAACCATCCGAAAGGGGGTGAGAAAGAAAGATCAGAGTCTTCAAGCGGGGTAAAAACTGGTATGCGGATTATGCTATTGGCGACAAGCGAAAGATGAAGTCTTTTGGTCAACACAAGAAGATGGCGGAGCTGTTTCTTAAGGATCTGGAGCTGAAGCAGGTCCGGGGAGAACTCCACATAGTAGAAGAAAAGATAACCGTCTCTGAGTTCTTCAATCGGTATATCGAGTACTGCAAGGCAAATAAGTCAGCCTATACCGCGATAGTGGACGAAGGTAGAATAAGAGCCTGGGAACGCTATCTTGATGGTTGTGGGGTCACCAAACTCAAAGATATCACTCCTCTTGTTGTTGAAGGCTTAAGAGCCCGGATTTTGGCAAAGGGAGACAGCCCGGTAACATTCAACCGCTATTTGGAACTGCTGAAATCTGCACTGAATAAGGCTGTCGAGTGGGAACTCTTGCGGGAAAACAGAATTAAAGGCTTCAAGAGACTCAAATCAGACCGGAGCCGGCAAATCCGGTTTCTCACAATCGAAGAGATAAAGTTGGTCTTGGATTCGGCAGATGAGTTCATGAGACGGGTCATCCTGATTTTCCTATACACTGGGTTGAGAAGATCGGAACTGTTATTTCTTGAGTGGAAAGACATCGCCTTTGACAACGGTTTAATTTACGTTCAATCGAAACCTGAGTTTGGTTTTCACCCCAAGAGTTATAAACCCCGATCAATCCCAATGTGTAGAGGACTTCGGACTCTGCTTTTAGATATGCCCCAAGTAGGACGTTTTGTCTTTGATGATGGTCAAAACCGACCACTCCATCATCCCGATACGTACTACAAGCAGTTAATGAGGATATACAAGAAAGCAGGGATACAGGGAGCTAATCTTCATGCCCTTCGCCAGCCATCTCATCATGAAAGGTGTCGATCCCCGGACAGTCCAAGAATACCTTGGACACTCCTCAATTCAAGTCACAGAGAAGTATTCCCACCTATCGAAAAGCCACAAGCGGGAAGCCATCAACGTACTGAATTTCAGCGACGAAGTTGAAACAAAACTGAAACAAACTACAGAAACAGGAAGATAAGTTGTTGGGAGTCAATCGATTTAAAATGGAGCCGACGGGGTTCGAACCCGTGACCTCTTGACTGCCAGTCAAGCGTTCTCCCAAACTGAACTACGGCCCCAGAAAATCAGTCATTAGTCATTGCTTTCTTCCCAGCCATTCTTCGAACGTAGGTGACACAGTCTGATCCGGCCCTCGATGTATGATCTGCTCTTTTGATCCTTTATTTGCTTTTCCCTCTTTGCCGCCTCAGATCGAGTGTTGAATCTCTCCTGGTACACCAAACGCCAAGGTCGATTCGATCTCGTAGACTTACTTGCACCTCGATTATGCTGGTTAAGTCTGCTTTCTATTTCTCCCGTCACACCAACGTAATACCCGCCATTCTTCTCACTCTGAAGAATGTACACGATAAATTCTTGCAACACCATACTATCGCATCAGGCACAGGCTCTTAATCCGACGACCCATGACCTTCCCGATGCCATCGGGACGTTCTCCCAAACTGAACTACGGCCCCGAAAATCTGTTGATGGCTCACGGTTCACAGTGAAATTCTTCAGTATGAACCGCAACTAAAATAACGAGAAGTCGGCTTTTGTCAAGGATAAAATCTGGGGAGGGTCTTCCTGCATTATCGGTAGGATCAGTCAATGATACCCACGGGAAGCAAATTGGGCGGGCTGATTTTTCATGCCTCTTCTGCCGTTCTTTTTGCTAAGATCTGAGCCTGTCTCAAAGGCTCTGGCATTCTGTATTTTGGAGTGCAGTGAAGAATAATCTTCACTGCAGTCTGAATTGAAATCCTGTGACCGGCGGAAACGAAGATAGGTTTTACGTCTTCTCTGCTCCTGACCACTGCTCCCGCAAAATCTCCTTTCTCTTCCTTGACCAATACATGCGCCCCCTTTTTCGAGGATGGCTCCGGATAGTTTCTCCACAAGGGCGTTTTGGAACAGGCAATGGTGGGTAGATCAAGCAGCAACCCCAGATGACTTGCCAAACCCAGTCTTCTTGGATGCTCGACTCCTCGACCTGGGAATAATATCAAATCCGGTCTTTCCATTTTCTTTATAGCAGAGAGAATGGCTGGTCCAGCGCTGAATGCGAAAAAGCCCGGGATATAAGGGAAGCTTATCTTTTGCTTCTCACGGACGGCTTCCAGAGGCCGCAGTTCTGGAAAGCTGAAGCTGACACACCCTACAAAGACCTCACCCTCGTCCTTAGAGAAGACTATTCCGACGCCCAAGACTCTCTTGACATCTCCGAAATCATCCCTGAGGGTAACTTGCCGGGAAAGCTTACGTTGAATCTCTTTTGCCTCTTCTAAGGAGACAGACCAGGGATGTGATTCGATGGGTTGAAAATTAGACATGAAAGAGATGAGGGATAAAGCGCAAATCGAAATTTAAAAGTTCAAAATTGAAGATTCAAAATCTAAAATCCAAAATCCCGAATCCCAAGGTGGATACCATAACGTCTAATCCAGCCGTCCTATTCCAAAATCCTTGGCGACCTGTAGGGCCTTGGCATATTCGTCGTGAGATATTCGTCTGTTCAGCGGCGGATAGTCATTCGCCCGAAAACAAGGTCGATACTGATCCATCAAGTTGACGTAGGTATTTGGGGAAACCTCCTCGGCAACGAATTTCATCGCCTGGTAAGTTCCGGCCAAATCCTCCGGCAAGATTAGGTGACGAATCAGAAGTCCTTTTTGGGCTATTCCTCTGTCATCCATTACCAGGTCACCCACCTGCCGGTGCATCTCTTTTATCGCTTGCTGGGCTATCCTGCAATAGTCGTCGGCATTGCAGTATTCCTGCGCGGTTCGGTCATCCGAGTACTTCAGATCGGGCATATAGATGTCAAACACACCTTCCAACAAACGAAGGGTGGAAACGGCATCATATCCTCCGGTATTGTAGACTAAAGGAATGTTTAGTCCCCCCTTGATGGCAAAGGACAGGGCTTTCACAATTTGAGGAATCGCATGGGTGGGAGTGACGAAATTGATGTTGTGACATCCCATCTTCTGCAGAGAGAGCATCATTTCCCCAATCTTCTCTTCCTCCAAAAGATAACCTTCCCCCCGATGGCTGATGTCGTAATTCTGGCAGAAGACGCATCCTAAGTTGCAGTTGGCGAAAAATATGGTTCCGGAGCCATGTTTTCCCACCAGCGGGCTTTCCTCACCGAAATGCTGACCAAAACTGGAAACCTTCGTCTGGCTGCCGGTTCGGCAAATTCCCTTCTGATCCTGGAGTCGATTCACCCGGCACTGGTGAGGGCAGATGTCACAGCTTTCCAACTTCTTCCACAAAGCTTCAATCCTGCGGGAGAGTTCCCCCGATTGATGAAGTTTCAGATATCCAGGTTGAGATCCGTCAGTCTCTCTTTGGTCTCCCAAATCCTCTCCTTATCCGCAATGTGAATCACCCTCCAGCTATCGTGGACCAGTCCGCCGCGCCATGAACCTCCGATGGCATCTATAAGGGAATTTCTCCCCGCGCATGAAGACCGTGACCGCTTTTGAGGCGATACCCTCCAACCTTCTTGCTCCCTCGAGAAATTCCGTGGTCTTGGCATGCTCTTGGTACCCTTTCTCCCGAAATCCGCCCAAGATGTCTCCGAGGTAGAAATACTCCATCCCAGGCTGTTGAATATACAAGGCCAGGTCAGATTTCTTGAAATGAGCAAACTTCATGACGGGGAATCTTCTTACGTCCACCAGTGCTTGAATATTGAACCTTACAAGAAGGCAACAGAATTCCTCGATCCTACGATGGGAAGAACCAACTGCATAGACTTCTTTGGCCACGAAGACCAACAGCGGAATGCAAATTGCAGGTTGCAGAATGCAAATATCAAAATCATGCTCGACGAGCTTCTGCCGTTATCACCAACCTGGCGAAGATCTTTACCAACCCTTCAGCTTCGTTCTTTAGCGGTTGAAGCTCCCTTCTGGGAATTGAAGTGGTCCTCTCTATCAGCTTCAGCCAGCACACTGATTCCCGCAACTCCTTCAATACGAGTTGCATTTATGAATGAAATCCGCCTTGCTTTCGGCTCCGAAGGTTGCCTCATAGTTCACCCCGGAGGAGGCATGTGCTCGGGTTGATTTGTACGCCGGTTGGAGTTTTAGTCAGTCTGGCAGTCAGTTTAACGCTGTTGGCCGCAAAATCCAATAACCGCCCCGATAGAATCTGACTTTGACTCTGCATCTTTGGCTATTCAATCTGCACTCTGCAATGAGCCTTTGCCTCTACCTACTCCAAACCTTCACCCTTCGGATGCAATTGTCGCAGAATCTTGTTCCTTTCCTATCTACCTCGGTCACGTTTTCGGTCAGATACATGACGCACTTGGGATTGCGGCAATCCTCAAATCCCCAGAGATGTCCCAGCTGATGGATCACTTCCTTGAGCAGCCGGGCGTAGAGGATTTTCTCTTCATCCAGCATCTCGTAACTCTCGCGCTTTAGCCGGAAGAGTGAGACCACCGCGCATTTCCCCGCGAGGTCAGCTTCTCCGATGACAAAGTTCCTGCTGGGCACGTACAGATCCTCATCCACCAGACCCAGCATCCTCTCCTCGGGGGCAGCCTTAAGCAGCTCCAGCTTGCTTAAGATCACGGTGGAATAGTATTGGCCCCTTTGCTGGTTGAATGCCTCCTGGGGGATTTTGGTCCCCTGGAGTATGTCTACTCCCACGCTGAAGAACGAAACCAATTGAGAAGATAGCTTGTTGACCTGCGCGTAGTCAATGTCCCCCATGGGAACCACCACGATTTTGTTCCGCGCAGGAAATCTCTTTTGCGTGCCCATTGTTGACACCCCATCGCGTATAAGTATGCCGGAGACAGCCGACACCGGACAGCAGTTATTATACGGATTTTCCCAGACCTACAGAACACATTTCTGGGACTCGCGTTCCTGCCCGCCTTCTTAGAACAGCGCCAGTCGGCCAGTTCCCTCTTGGTCAAGAACTTTACACCCCTAAGCATCCTATCCGAACAAAGCGGCCATCTATTGGTTATATAAGACATCCGTGCTATCCTGTCAACTGTTTTTCGACGCTGGCGTGACCAACCCAAACCTGCGGTAGAAATCTCGTTTTCAGCCGCTTCTCGGTATGGTTCAGAACGACAACAAAGGTGCTCTCAGGATTCATCAAAAAAGACCTGGGTCATGTTCTCGTTTCCAACCTACCCGGACGATGAATCTGCCACCGCATCCACGATGCAGAATTAAGGATTTGGAATTTTAAACGCTAGACCCTTATATTCCAGACCGTGATAGAACTTGAAGAAGTCTCATATAGATACCGGTTAGACGAAAGGACATCAGTCCAGGCATTGAATCAAGTGAGCTTGCGACTGAAAGAAGGGGAATCCGTGGTCATCATTGGGTCTAACGGCTCCGGCAAGACTACTTTGGCCCGGCTTCTCTCCGCTTTGATTCTGCCTTTGTCCGGACAGGTGAGGGTGGACGGTCTGGATACTCAGGACAAAGAGTCGCAAAAGCTGGTTAGACAGAAAGTAGGGATGGTGTTTCAAAATCCGGATAACCAGATGATCTCTACGTCCGTGGAAAGAGAGATAGCATTCGGCTTAGAAAATCTGGCGTTACCTTACGAGGAGATGCAGGAAAGAGTAGATTGGGCATTGGAAAGCTTTCATCTGGAAGCATACAGAAATCATCCTCCACACAAGCTCTCCGGCGGAGAAAAACAGAGGGTGGCTTTGGCCGCCGTCCTCTCCATGCAACCGAAGTATCTGATTCTGGATGAGCCTACGTCACTTTTGGATGCCCACGACAGAAGGGAGATTTTACGGCTAATTGGGAAGTCAGCTAAAGAAGGTAACGTGACTGTCGTTCACATCAGCCAGTTTCCGGAAGAAGCTGTCGGGGCGGATAGGGTTGTGGTGATGCATGAAGGGAGGATATTGTCAGATGGCTCGCCTGAACAGATATTTGCCCAGAAAGAGCTGCTGGAGGAAATCGGGCTGGGCCTGCCTTTTCCGATGAAGATAGCCTGGACATTAAAGCAGAAGAACTGGTCTGATTTAGAGAAATGTCTGACTCTGGACGATTTAGTCGACAAGATAACCCAGAATGTTGAAAGCGGAAAAAGGATTCTGACCAATCGTGCGGCGGACGGCGGACGGCGGACGGCGGACGATCACGTCGATCAGATCTCGATAGGAATGGTGGACTATCTTTATAATCAGGGATTGCCCACCAAGAGAAAAGCATTGGAGGGAATAACCCTGCAAATCAACCGAGGGGAGTTCATCGGATTGGTGGGACCGACCGGCTCAGGAAAAAGCACGCTGGTACAGCATTTGAATGGGCTTCTTTTTCCTACCTCCGGAGAGGTATGGATTGAAGGGATGAACCTAAGAGATAAGAAAACTGATCTGCGAAAGATCAGGCGGAAGGTGGGGCTGGTGTTTCAGTTTCCGGAGCTGCAGTTGTTCGAGGATACCGTCCATGACGACATTGCCTTTGGCCCGAAAAATCTGGGGTTTTCGGAAGACGAAATCGATAATCGGGTGAAGGAATCAATGACCAAAGTGGGGCTGGACTTTGACCAATTTGCTTCTCGTTCTCCTTTCTCTTTGAGCGGTGGGGAACAGAGAAAGGTAGCGATTGCCGGAATTTTGGCGATGAATCCTGAGATTTTGATTTTGGACGAGCCTACCTGCGGCCTTGATCCCAAAAGCACCAGAGAAATAGAGAAGCTCCTGAAGGAATTGAACTCCGTTGGTGTGACCATAATCCTGATCTCACACAATATGGATTTGATTGCCGAACTGGTGGAGAAAATCATTCTTTTGGATCAGGGCAAACTCCTTGCTTTCTGCGACAAGCAGGAGTTCTTTCGGGATACAAATAGAATCAAAGCAGTCGGACTCGATCTTCCCCAGGTGATAGAGTTGGTTCAGAAGCTAGGAGAAAAAGGAATCAAAATGGAAAAACAGGTTTTCAACGAGGAGGATCTGTTGGCGCTATTTTAAACATAGGAGTCTTTGCGTTATGTCAGGACCTTAGTCGTGACACACGTGGAGGTGTCCGGAGTTGGGCTCCCGATGCAGCCACAAAAATCTCCCAAAAAAGGCTTGACAAAGACCTTTTAAACTAGTTCGGCGAACCTAGAAAAGGTGAGATGAAAATAAGACGATTCGAAATATAAACCCTCGCTCAAAAAAACAGAGGGAGGGTACTTTTTTGTCTGCGTAGCAGATGGTGAGCGAAGTCGAACCATTTTTGTTCCACAGGGGCTACTCCTGACGGACAATGTGTGTCAGGAGATAAGTTCCTTAGACAACGATTAAAAATGGTATCTCCTACCAATTGCTCAAATATGAAGGAAACCATAGCAACAAACTACGAGAACGAATTGAACTACACATGTTGCCTTTTGGACTGCACCCCTGAGACTGGACACAAAAGGTTAGGAGGATTTGGCACGGATTGGTATTTTGATACCAAGAAAGGATGGTGCCATGAATCCGAAACGGAAGTTCAGTGTGGAGCTGAAGAGGCAGG
>JBAVQU010000043.1:0-10970 GCA_049694315.1 Candidatus Zixiibacteriota bacterium | reverse complement strand
GTAGTTTTTCCACAACCGCTTTGCCAAAAAACGCCTGGCTGTTTTCTCTTGTCTAACAATGAGATGAAAGGATTTTATGTCCATCTACACCAATATAATTGGTGTCAGATGTTTTACAATCACCAAGCATTTTTATCTCTTGACCAGCGGTTTGGTCTTTTCCTTGCTGATCAATCTCGAGGAAAAAGCCTTCACCTCTTCCAGATAGCGACTGTTGTGCACTTTCCATTTGATAAGCATCCAATGACCGTAAAGGCGGTACATGAAGTTTTTGAATTTGAACTTAACGGCGGCTTTGATCACCTGCCATAGTGAGTAAAACTTGGGCATGGCTTTCAGCATCACACCGAACTGAAGCTCCCATACCGACATCTTGTTAGGTTTGTATACCACATGATGCCCGTCATATTGGCTCCAGTCAAACGTGGTAATCCGATTTTCCGAGACCATCTTGTCATAAAGGGGAGTCCCCGGAAGTGGGGTTAAGATCACCATCTGCACGGTATCGATCTTCCAATTGATAGAAGACTTTGCTGTTTGCATCACCGTGTCTCTATCATCCTGCTCTCCGCCCAGCACAAACATTCCATGCACCTTGATCTTGTATTGGTGCAAGATTCTGATAGCCTCTTCGATATCCTCCACGGTCTGGCGCTTGTTGTATTCTATTAGGGTCTGTGGATTGACCGATTCCAACCCGATATATAATACCTTACAACCGGATTGTCGCATCAGCCCAAGAAGCTCCCTGTCTTTTATCACATCCAGTCGACTTTGGGCGGTCCAGGACATGCGCAGGTCATTTTCCAGCATCAACTCCAGAAGCCTTTTAGTTCTCTTTCTGTCAGCGGAAAAGTTATCGTCGTAGAAGAACATCCATGCCTTCGGATATAGTCGACGGTAATACTTTATGTCCTCGATCACTTTCTCCGGGCTGCGGGTCCGGTACTTGTGACCAAATATCTTGGTGACCGAGCAGAAGGTACAGTCGAAGGGACACCCTCTCGAGGTCAAAACAGGGAAGATGCTTGGATCTTTCCAACCCCTTATAAGAGAGAGATCGGGCGTAGGCAGGCTGTCTTGTTCCCCTAAGGGCGGCCGTTTCTCATTGTGATGCACCCGGTTTCCTATCTTGTAGGATAGTCCTCCGATTCGCGAGACAGCATTAGCGTCGTTTCCATTCTCCAGCCAAGACAGAAGCTCCAAAATCGTACGTTCCCCTTCTCCTCTTACCACAAAGTCCGCATAGTTGTCTAAGGCTTCTTCGGTCATGAAAGTCACGTGTGCCCCTCCCATGACGATGGGCACGTCCTTGCCCAATACCTTAGCTTTTTCCTTGATTTTCTTGGCGATATGGTATGCCTCCGGGGCTGTACTGGTGATAGTGGAGATCATCACCAGATCCGCAGATAATACGTCTGCCCAGTCGATGGGGGCGAGGTCTTGGCAGAACAGTTTAACCTCGTATCCTCTGTCTCTGAGCATCGTACCCAGGATGGGCAAGCCCAGCCGGGGCAACTTGAATGCGCTGAATACATGAAAGCCCGGCGGCGCCGGCTCTATTCCTACGATCTTTTTGATTTCCATTTTGTCCTTTTCGCCCTCCACTCTAAATCATGTTCTCGTACTTTGCCACAGCCCATTTAACCTAACAAATATCCTGTTGTCAAGTCAATTTGTCGGAGTTTCTTTGAGTGCCAGAGGCAAATCGAGTTTTCTGTGCGGGGACGGGATGTTGGCTGATTTACTTTGCTAATACAGTCCATCCTATCGACTGATTGAAACCCCTTTGAAACTTATACGGTTTTTATTATAATGTGAGCGGAGAAATCTCCAGAGAGTGTCTGGTTGGATCAGGAAATGATTTGCAGAAATTCAAACTGCATTTAGGAGGACTTGAAAAATACAATGGTGGTTGACTTTCTAACGGATTTGAATCCCGCTCAAAGAGAGGCTGTCACTTATGCTTCGGGTCCGCTTTTGGTCTTAGCGGGAGCGGGCAGCGGCAAGACCAGAGTGTTGACTTACCGCATCGCCTATCTGGTCGGTGCAAAGAGCATTGCACCCTGGAATATACTGGCGGTAACTTTCACCAACAGGGCTGCGGCTGAAATGAAAGAGAGAGTCGAAAAGCTCTTGGGCGAGGGCGGCATTGGCGTGTGGGTCAGCACGTTTCATTCCTGGTGTGCGAAGGTCTTGAGAAGGGAAGCGAACCTTTTGGGCTACACCAGCTCATTTTGCATCTATGACGATGACGATCAGATTTCGCTGATCAAAAAGTGTTTGGAGGAGCTAAGCATCTCTCCGAAGAGCGTTTCTCCTGACGCCATTCAGAGTTGCATCTCCTCGGCCAAAGACCAGCTGCTTTCCTGGCAGGATTTCTCTCTCCAAACTAAAGACATCTTTGAAGAAAATGTGGCACGGGTTTATCAGCTTTATCAGAAGAAACTGGAGGAGGCAAATGCTTTCGATTTCGACGATCTGATAATGAAAACGGTTGAAGTGTTGACTCGCCATCCCGAGATCTTGGAGAAATATCAGAACAGATTCCACCATATCCTGGTGGATGAGTATCAAGATACCAATCATGCGCAGTATACGCTGGTGAATCTTCTGGCGTCTAAGAATCGAAACATCTGTGTGGTGGGAGACGAGGATCAATCCATCTATGGATGGCGAGGGGCGGACATAAACAACATCCTCGACTTCGAAAAAGATTATCCCGATGCCAAGGTGGTGCGATTGGAAGAAAACTATCGCTCGACCCAGATAATCCTGACGGCGGCCTCGTCTGTAGTGAAGAACAACCGGATGCGCAAGGGAAAGGCCCTCTATACCCGGATCGAAGGGGGAGAGAAGATCAACCTTTTGCTTCTGGAGAACGAGCAACAGGAGGCAGACAGCGTGACCGAGCAGATTCAACGTCTCGTCCGGGAGGGTGGTCATTCCCGCGCTGATTTTGTCATCCTCTATCGGACCAACGCGCAGTCGCGGGTATTCGAGCAGAAACTCAGAGATTCGGGCATCCCTTACCTGATAGTCGGGGGCTTGAGATTCTACGAGCGAAAAGAGGTGAAAGACATTTTGGCATACCTGAAGGTCTTCGCCAACCCGCGAGACAATCTGAGTCTGAAAAGAATCATCAACGTACCGGCGAGAGGAATCGGGGCCAAGACCATTTCCAAAATAGAGACCTTCTGTCTGAATATGAGCTTAAGCCTGCTGGAAGGCATCAGGCGCATAGATGAGATCGATGACCTCTCGCTGCGGCTCAGGAACACTCTCCGTAACTTCGTGGAATTACTAAATGGATTCTTTGAATTGAAGGATCAACTGCCCGTAGACGAGTTCACCGGACTGGTTGCAGAGAGAACCGGCTATTTGGATGAGCTTAAAAGGGAGAAGACGATTGAGGCGGAGAATAGGATAGAGAACGTGAAGGAGCTGATCAACGCCACCACCGAGTTCAAAGAGAGATCTGAGCAACCGAGCTTGGAGGGATTCATGGAGGAAGTCTCTCTGATTACCGATTTGGATATGTGGGACAAAGACAAAGATGCGATCACCCTCATGACTTTGCACGCCGCCAAAGGGTTGGAGTTCAAGGTGGTTTTCATCGCCGGGCTGGAGGAAGGTCTCTTTCCGCTATCCCGTTCTCTCGAAAATCCGTCTGATCTGGAGGAGGAGAGAAGGCTTTTCTATGTGGGGATAACCCGGGCAAGGGAAAGGCTGTACCTGTCATATGCTCGTCACCGGCGGCGGTTTGCGGACACGGTGAACTTAATGTCCAGGTTTCTGGAGGAGATACCATCCGAGTTGTTGGAGGTCCGGGATTGGGTCTCCGGCCGAGAGGATTTGCCAACCCAGACCGATTTGAGCCGGATACGGTCTTTCATGCCCGATGCGTCCACATCCTACGACTCCATGCTGCAGGTAGGTGTCAGGATAATCCATTCCCACTGGGGTGCGGGGCAAATCGTTCATCGCGAAGGCTCCGGCGAGAACTTGACATTGGTGGTGATCTTCAGAGGCGGGGTCAAGAAAAAACTTCTTGCCAAATACGCCGATCTTGAGGTGGTGGGGTTCTAATCGGGAGACGATTACCAAACACGAGTGAGAAAAAAGCTCCAGCCTGCGCCGGATTCTCTCCTCAACGCAGGCTAGAGCTAAATTCTATATGAAAACATGAAGAAGGAGGAAACACAACTCATTCTATACTAAAAAAACGTGCCAACTTTAGTGAAGCCGGGCAAGATAAGTGAGTGGTCAGTAACTGATTGGAAACCAAAGTCATACGATAGAGGGATAAGTTCGGCTGGTTCAGAGGCGTTGTTCATTCTGGCGATAGGTCGCAACAAGCTGCGGTCGAGGAAGCAACCGCTTCGGAAAAGCAACCGATCAGTCGTTTATCGTACACAACGTTAGCACTTCCGCAGAATATTGCGTCTGGAATCTAGATTATTTCCGTCAAAGAGAAACCATTGCCCCAAGAACCCGTGGATGGCGGTGGGTTGCAAGGAGTGCAGCAGATTCAACACATGCACGCGTGTGACGAAATGACCAATCATTTTCCTGCGGGCGAGTTTATGGGGACGAAGAATGAGGAATTCTAGTTGACTTTTATTGTGCATTGCACTATACTCAAGTCGGGGTCAGCGCGCAAAGAGGAACTCTTAGATAAACATATCTCATGCAAAATCGAGTCATAAAAAGATACAAGAACCGGAGATTGTACGATACCGTTGACAAGAAAACCATCAAGCTGGAGGATGTTGCCCGGTTGGTCAAGGATGACTCTGGTTTCAAGGTGATCGACAATCAAACGGGGAAAGACGTCACTCTGTCTGTTCTGGGCAGAGTTTTCTCTGATACGTTTTCCGAGAATAAGAAGAATCTGAAGCAAACCACCAAGTTAATCCGTTCACTCATATCCAGAGGAGGCGTTATGACCAAAGACTTCTTCGAAAGATCGATCTTGTTCGGCTTGGGTCTTTTCGACCTGACCAAGGAGAAAGCGGAGAAAATCGTGGATGAGATGATACAAAGAGGAGAGATGTCTCAATCCGACAAGGCCAAAGCAGTCAGGGAGCTCCTGAAAGGTCACGAGGAACGAATAAACAAGTTCAAGGAGAAGGTCGATCAGAGGGTAGGGGAGATAGCGGCCAAGGTGAGAGGAAAGGAGAGGGAAGAGCTGTCACAGCTTCATAAGAAACTAGACGAGCTGACCAAGGTGGTAGAGAGGCTGGAAAAGAAACTGGGAGAGAAGTAGGTTTTCTCTTACCCAACTCAGCATGGTGGGGCGGGATCAAGCGCGACTCATCCTTCACCAGCCGATTTTCTCTTTGAGTCCGAGAAGATTGATTCCGAGGAAATAGTAGTTCGGATCGTGATTGACCGTCAGATTCGTTCCGGCCCCTATCTGGAAAAGATCGTCCGGAAACGACAAGACGAAGCCTAAGCCTATTTCGATCTTCTGCTCGGGATCGAAATCCAGGAAGGAAAGATTAAGGCCGAAGCCCAGCTTATTCGCCAGGCTTCTTTCCGGTTTGACGTATCTGAGCGTATAGCTGATCCCCGCCCCCAACGTCCCAGGATTATCTCCGCCTCTCTGCACGCAGAGAATCGGGAACGAGAGGTATCCGCTGACTCCGTGTTTTGCCACCTGAATGTGTCTCTCCAGGAGCGGAAAGTATTCCTTCCGGTCATCGATTTTGACGTGTACCTTGTCCCCTGGTTCCACCGCCCATCTCTGCAAGTCTATGCGGGTATCCTTCCGCGGGGCAGTATGCGCGGTAACGTAGTATGCGGAATCGTAAGCGATGGTATCTGAAACGATTTCTCGCCGATGATCGGGTAAAGGAATCTCGAATCTTCCTCCATTTTTCCGGATCACCTCAGTTTTGATTCTGAGTTTGTCCACCGCCAGAGAATCGATGAACTTGACCAGAATGTAGCTGCGATAGTCAACGGAGTTCCCTCTGTAGATCATCCTCGACTGACCGTCGTAGGTGTATTCCAGAAGTCTTACGGGGTGAGTGGGCCTTGTTTCCGCTCGCATGCCCGAGGACACGAAAACAAGCAGAAAAAGGAGAATGGCTGCCGACAATTTGTGTTTCAGAACAACCTCCTAGGTCCTAACCTGGGATCTTTCTTCCGTCATAATAGGCATGGTTATCGGTTTGTCAAGGTTTTTTCGGAAAATGACACGGAAAAAATCGAGGTCATCCGGACACAGTCAACCGATGCAGTGCTACACTGACCGAATAGACCTCGAATACAGGACCGGGATGACTGATCGAATGATGTGGCGGGCAGGAGCGAGCTAAGCCTTGAATCTTGCCCTTTTTCCTATCTCCCCCTGTGGCGCACGTGAGTCGTGCTTGGTCTCAGCCAGGGTGTTCCAAAATATGGCTTGACATTCGTTCGAAGAAATAGTAATTGTGAAAATCATGAATTCTGAACCTGCCACTGTTGGCATGGCGTCCACCTGACGCTTCTTTAGTTGGAGTGTAATCAAGTGAGGGCCCGATGGGTGAAAAGAAACGATCAAACGATTTGGTGCCGGATGAACTGCCAGTGCTGCCCCTGATGAGCACGGTTGTCTTTCCGTTGGACGTCTCCGTCTTGCACGTCGGTTATGAAAGAAACTTAAAGCTGTTTCGCGACCGGGTTGGTCCGGGAGGAATGATTGCGACCGTCTTCACTCGGTCCGCCGAAATCGAGCAGCTGACCCCGGAGCGCTTATCCACCCTTGGGGTTGCGGCAAAAGTGATTAGAATCGAGGGACTGGGCGATGGCGGAAAACAGGTTACCATAGAGGGAATGAGGCGGGTCAGGTTGAAGGAGTTCCTTCAGACGGAGCCTTACTTTGTGGCGAAAGTTGAATACCCGGAGGAAACGGGGGAGAGTTCAGAAGAGACGGGGCAGTTGGTGGAGCGGGTTATGGAGTCGATCGAACGCTTGGTCGAGTTAGACCCAAGCTACCCCAAGGAGTTGTATCATGTCTTGAACATGAACCGGGATACTCCCGGCAAGCTGGCCGATATGGTGGCGTCGACATCTCATTTCGATCTGGCGGCCAAGCAAAGCATCTTGGAAGAGCTAAATGTAGAAGAGAGACTCAAGAAAGCAATTGAGCTGTTGAGTTTGGAGATGAAGAAAGCTGAGGTGGCACGAAGTCTGACTTTCGGTTTGCGAGCCGACTTGGAAAGGAAGATCAAAGAGCAGTTTCTCCGGGAAGTGCTGGAAACCATCAAGGAGGAGCTAGGCGAAACCGGTCTTCAGGAGAAGGAAGTTACCACACTCAAGGAAAGGATTAAAAGCTCCTCTCTTCCCTCTTACGTGGAAGGGCAGGCTTTGCTGGAAGTGGAAAGGCTAAGACTGATCTCCACCGCCTCGGCGGAGTACGGCATGGTGAAAAATCACATAGACTGGCTTCTGTCTTTGCCCTGGAAGAAGGAGGATTGTGGAGAGGTGGACATCGAAAAACTGGAGCGAGTTCTGACGGAAGAGCACTTTGGTCAGGAGAAGGTCAAGGAAAACATACTCCAACTTTTCAGCGTCCGCAAGCTAAAAAGAGACTTGAAGGGAATAGTCTTGTGTTTTGCAGGTCCCCCCGGAACAGGGAAGACGTCTTTGGCCGGCGCGATTGCCAAGGCCTTGGGGAGAAAATTCGTGAGGGTGAGCGCTGCCGGAGTAAGAGACGACGCGGCAATTCGGGGGACGCGTTCGAGCTATGCCGAAGCGTTCCCCGGCAAGATCCTGAATGCCATCAAGGAGGCAGGCTGCACCAATCCCTTGATTATTATAGAGAACATAGACAAAATGGCCAGCGAGAATCTCAAAGGTGATCCGGCGGCAGCTTTGTCTGAGGCCTTTGACCCGGAAAGAAACTTGAGTTTCTTAGACAGCTACTTAGGGCTTCCTTATGATCTTTCTGACGTGATTTTCGTGACGTCCGCCTCAGTGCAGGACGACATCCCACCTTCGCTCATGGATCTGATGGAGATCATCGAATTCTCCGGATTCATTGAGGAGGAAAAGTTAGAGATCGCCAAGAAGTTCATTCTGCCCACGCTGCTTAAGAAACACGGGCTTTCGGAGAGAGATCTTCGGTTTACGGACGGAGCCTTGAAGAAAGTAATTCGCCAGTACACGGTGGAGGCAGGAATAAGAAGTCTGCAGAGGGAGATGGAGAATATCTGTCGCCGGTGCGCCCGGGCGAAGGCCTCCCAGGGTTTCAGTCCGTTTGTAGTCACCGTCGATAACCTGGAGGAGTATCTGGGCACGCCCGCTTACATTCCGGACATAATCCCCAAACAGCCGGAGATCGGTGTGGCCATCGGGTTGGCCTGGACGGAGGCGGGGGGGGACCTAATGTTGATAGAGGCGCTGAAAATGAAGGGGAGTGGGCAGGTCATTTTCACCGGACAGTTAGGGGACGTGATGAAAGAGTCTATTCAGGCGGCGCACAGCTATGTCCGATCGAAAGCGGAGATATTGGGGATAAACTATGACGATTTCACCGCTCACGACATCCACATTCATTTCCCCTCCGGCGCTATTCCCAAGGATGGACCATCTGCCGGAGTCACCGTCTCTTTAGTGATAGCTTCGGTGATGAGCAACAAACCCATTCGAAATGACGTAGCCATGTCGGGAGAGGTTTCCTTGAGGGGGAGGTTGATCCCAGTGGCCGGAATCAGAGAGAAGGCTTCGGCTGCTCATCGGGTGGGAATTCGTCAAGTGATTCTGCCCAAGGGGAATGAAAAGAACCTCTTGGATCTGCCGGAGAAGATCAGAAAAGAGACCGAGTTTGTTTTCGTGGAGAGAATCGAGGAAGTGCTGAAGCTGGCCTTGCTGGATTCGGATGAAGCTCAACGGGGGATCGAGGATATCCTAAGAAGTGAGCTTGGCAAAATGATGAAAATACGAAAGACGAACAAGAGAAAGAAAGTGCCGGTTAAGGCCAAGGCAGCAAGAAGAATGGTCAAGGGGCGTGCCAAGCAATAAAGAAGAAGGATTTGCCCACTTCGGCGGATAGGGACTTAAGGATCTTGCGCAGGTTGGCGATAACTATGAATGAGCGAGTTTCTGACATGAAACTCGGAAAACCTGAGGACCGCTCACGTCCTGTCGGACAACCTTTTTTCATGTGCGACGGGATTTTGGGGGCCTCAGCGGAATGAGAGTCCGTTATCATGTCCCCTGAAAGAATCTTGGTGGTTGACGACGAGCTTTTCGTGCGGGAGCTGCTTTTGGAGTTCTTGAGCACGCAGGGGTATGAAGTGATCCTGGCAGACTGCGGAGAGAAGGCCGTGGAGCTGGTGCAGACCCAGCTGGCGGACGTGATTCTCTTAGATCTCAAGATGACCGGAATGGATGGGATTGAGACTCTGAAGGAGGTCAAAAAAGTGGCCCCGAATGCCCTGGCTATCATCATGACCGGATATCCAACCATCGAGAGTTCCATTGAAGCGCTTCGATGCGGCGCTTGCGATTATGTCATCAAGCCCTTTAAGCTGAATGATCTGAAATCTTCCATTGAACGTGCCCTACAGGAACACGAGTTGAAAGGCGAGATAGGCCGGCTGAAAGCCCGAATCGCGCAGTTGGAGGCAGAGCTGGAGAAATTCTCCATTCCTCAAAAGAGAGCTTAGTTTATCGTCATGCATTCCCCCTGCTCCGTATGAGCGCTCCATTCAAACGTAATCGGCAGCCAATCCGCCTCCGTCAGGCAGCGGATTCCCTTTGGCGTGAAACTGCTTGCGAGCCGTCCCGGGGCCCGAAATCACTCGAATATGGACGGGAGCCCTGCGGGCGCGTTTACATTTCTTTGGACCGACCACATCACCGTATGGCAGAACTGAAGAATGCCATGAGTCTGGTAGAGCAATATCAAGCCCTGTTGACTGAATACGACAAGGTGTTGAACCTCTCCAAAAGAATTTTAGTAGAGTTGAGGAGGGGTGGGACCGAAAGAGAGATTCTGATTCTCTTGGAGGAAAAGAAGGCGGCGGGGCAGACCGTAACCTGTATGGCAAAGCGGTTAAGCTCAAGCAAGATAGAAGGCCAACCCGGCCACAATTCACAGTCCTTGAGTGAAATGAAGAGCGTACTTGGGCTAATCACAGAGAAAGCCAGACACATTCAGGAAATTGAGCAAAAGATACGAGATTTCCTCAAGGATAGTGACCACCAATCGGAATAGCATTCATCCGCCGGAACGAAAAAAGAGCTTTTCCCCCCAAGATCGAATCTTAGACGAATAGTGGTTCGGTGCAACCAATTGATATTCCAATCCGAATCCCCAGAATCATCAAAATCCACTATTGTCTGCCTCGCCAGCAAAAAACCGTTGCAATAATCCACCCGCCAGCTTAAATTAGATGAAAACCAGGATGTGAATGAAGTGGATGCTTTGAGATAGAGTCGTTGCCGAAGATAGTGTTCGATCCTTCGGTCCACCAGAGAGGAAATTCGTGGAACAAGAGCCGCGTCCGAACGCTCCCGCAAAAGAGCTTGAGAATTCCAAGACTTCGTTTTCCGCTTTGTTTCAGATCACCCAGAAGCTGCGCTCCGCCTATCGGGAACTGGAGGAAAGATTTGAGAATCTGAACCTCAAACTCCAGCAGGCTAATCTGGAACTCCGGCAGAGCTTAGCCGCTAAGGAGAGGATCGCCGGCCATTTGAATGAGATTCTGGCGAGCTTGACCTCCGGGGTCGTAGCCATCGATCTGGACGGGAACGTAACCGTGTTCAATCGGGCAGCAGAGCGGATATTAGGTTGCCCGGCGGAAGAGGCTATGGGCAAACCTTACCTAGAGATGATGGGGAAAGGGGTGAAGGAGGACCTCACGCTGCCGTCTGCCCTGAAAGGCCGGATGTTGCGCTCAAATGAAAAAAAGGAGATCTACTCCAAGACGGGGGAGCAGATATCCGTGGGTTTTTCCACTTCGCTGCTGAGAGAT
>JBAVQU010000042.1:0-51687 GCA_049694315.1 Candidatus Zixiibacteriota bacterium | reverse complement strand
GATTCGCAAAGAGAAACTGGCCCGGGCCAGAGAACACAGAAAACTGATAAATCAAGTCAGGTCAAATGAGGTAAATCGCTCTAATCTGGAACCGTCAAAAAGTCTATTCTGTGCTTGACCATTACAGTAAGAAGTCTGAAATGTCTCTTTTCTGAAATGTCTCTTTAAGGACTTGAGGATACTTTTCTGATAGTTGCCCTGGAAAGAATGCCTCATGCCCCGAAGCCTGGCAAACAGCTCTTCTGCATCATTGTAACTTTCAGAGAAGACGATTTCCTTTGTGGTTTCTCTTAAGAATTGATTTTGAGCATGATATGGACTCTCTCTTGACTTGGGCATGGTCATATTTACATAGCAGGCAAAGTGGACAACACAGGCTTGGTGAGGGATATCCGGGAATAGCTTTTCTATCAGGTCTATTAAGACCTTTCCCTTGCCCAGATCGCTCACTATGGTGCGAATGGGATAGTTCATTTCATCTCTCACCGTCAGAAGAAACTTGGCACAGTCTTCTTCGTTTTTTCGATCCGCCACGTGTATGTAAACCAAGTCTTGGGTTGGTCGATCCACGGCCAAAAGTACCGTTAACTTCTCTTCCTTTGTTCTTTATGGGTTTACCATCTATGCCTAAGTTACCAGACCACTTAGGGTTTGGCTTCTCCTTGATCTCTGGGGGTGTAAGGCATCGTTTTTCAAACTCACTAATACATCTAGAGAGTATCATCGCCGGAGAAGCCGACAAACTCTTGGCTATCCTGCGCAAAGAAGTATTACCTTCTATCTACATGCTGACAGCTTCCTTACGAAAATCTTGGGAATACCCCCGCCGCTTATCCCCGGAACTGGAAGTGAAAGACTTCTTACAAACATCGCAGAAGTATCTTTGCCTTTTTCTCTTCCTTGTGCCTCGAAGAGTCCTTGTGGTCCTACTTATCACCCCATTTTTGCTGGTGGTCAAGCACCAACAAATAGGGCACCGCTTTTTTTACCATTATGACCTCCTAAATGACCTCCCACCGCAGTTCAACAAACTCAAATGGAGGTTAGCATAACAAAATCAATGATTTAAGCCCAGATGGTAACACCGTCACCTAAACAGTTCCGAAAATTCCAAAATGCCTTGGGCACCGAACCCACTCCCAACGAATGCCGTGGTGGAATGCCGGATAGGATGATGGTGGGCGTCATCGTTTTCCGGCAATTGTCGGTTGCTTCTTCCCACAAGGGCATTGGCCCTACGGAACTTGGGGGTGCCTCAAACGTGACCAATACCTCACCCCCAATGGAAAACACTGAAAGCTTGTGCCTCCTTGGCCGATCCGCATCCTGGCCACGTATGGGGTCGAATTGGAACCATTCAGTGCAACGCGGGTCTCGTCGCTTTTTTGTGCGCAGCAACCCGGGCATTTTGTTGCAATGGAGGATCATTTGTGCACGTATAATTTATTGAGGGTCAGAAGAATAGCAGTTTGCGTGGCCTTCCCTTCGGGATCGCGGACGTTGCTTCGGAGAGAGCGCGTCCGTGCGACGGAAGGTCGGCTCAGACTGGAGGAAAAGGGTTTCTATGTCCGGATCTTTGTTTCCGGAGTAACCTGCAAGAAACGACTTGACAAAGCTCAATTCTAAGTTAGATTGGTAGTGAAAGGAAAAGCGAGGATTTGTCTGTCCGGCGCAGCGGTTCTACATATCTTTTTTGAGCAGCAAGACAAGAGAGGTAGGCAGTGCGGTCTTTTTACCGGGTTCTTTCAAAAGAAGGAAAAGGTTCCCTCTTCATCTACTAAGGAGGCGATTTAGACATGGGGTCGCGTGACTCGAGAGTTTCCGGAGGTTTCGGAGCTTCCTGGCTTAAACCCATCCTTCTGTTTTCACTCCTGCTCTGTTTTCTGGGGGTCTTCACCCTTGGTTTTGCAGGTCAGTTGACTGATCCCACCAACCCGAATCAGGGGCATCCGTGGGATGATTTGTGCAGCAGAAAAAGTGACCCGCCCCCTGAAAATCCTCCGCAGCACGGGAGTGTATTGATACTCCAGTTCGGTCCAAACCAATGGATCGTGACCCACCTGGAGTTGGCGTCGCAGAAGGAAGGCTTAAAGCAAGAGAAAAACTCCGGACTCGGGGAGAAGAAAACCAGTCATGTTTTCATCTTCGTCAGATGAATCAGAGCATTCGATTCTGGAAAAAAATGGATAGCCCGGAAACAAGAATCGATCTTATCGAATCTCTGGCGGCAGCAAGGGATTTGACGTCCGCCCAGGCGGAGTTGGAGAAGTTGAGGAAAGGGAATGACTTCTCCTCCGCTTATCCAGGTGAGCTATGCTATCTGGAGGGTCTGGTGCTCTACCGAACGGCCCGCTGCGAAGAAGCTCTCCAAAAAGCCCAGGCAGCCTACGAGATTCTGAAACATACCCTGAAAAACAACAGGATTGCCCAAGTGCAGCTGCTTTTGGGCTACCTCTTCATTGAGATGGGCGATTTGAAAAGGGCTGAGGTGGAAATACGAGATGCCGTAGCTTCGTTCCGAAGAGCAGGAGATGAGAAGGGGATGGCCGATGCTCACAACAAGCTGGCGCAGATATTCTTCATCCAGGCCGAGTTTGACCGGGCCATTGAAAGCTTGAACCATGCTGCCGAGCATCTGAAAAAGTGCAAGAACGGACATCTTATGATTGCCCGCCTGTGGGGCAATTTGGGGAGAATCCATCTCCTTAAGGGAGAATGGGGAAAGGCTCAAAGGCATCTGTATGACAGTCTAAGGCAGAACGAACGGGTAGAAAACGAAGTCAGCACTTGCACTAACCTGCTGTCTTTAGGTTACGCCGCTTTGCAGCAGAGGAGATTCGCCGAATCAGAAGAATTCTTCCAAAGAGCCTACCAGATCATCCAGAACAAAGACCTGAAAAGAGAGTTGGCCTTCTATCACGAATACCGTGCCGAGCTGGCCCTCGAGAAGATGGAATACGACCGAGCCTATTCGAGCATTTCCGAAGCTCTGCAGTTAGGGGAAAAGACTGCTCCCCGCAGCAGCTTGGTCTGTCAGTGTTACCGCATACTGGCTCAGCTTCAGCTTGCCAGTCGGAGACTGACCTTAGCCGAAGCTTCATGTCAAAGGTTTTGGGAGCTTTCCTCCGGTCTGGGCGAGAAAGTGGAGGAAGGGATCGTTCATCGGATTTCGGGGCAAATCCATGCAAAGAAGAACAATCAGAAGCTGGCGAGGGAGAGCTTCAGACTAAGCCTAACCTGCCTGGAGAAGATCGGGTCCAGATTCGAGTTAGCCCGCACCTATCTTTCCGCCAGCGAGGCTAACGCGTTCGATCCCAAGGAGTCGTTAGACTATGCTAAGAAGGCTGCGAATCTGTTCAGCGAGCTTTTCGCCGAAGAGTCATCTGGGTTCAAGTACTATACCGGGTTGACGCAGATGGGAGCGGCTTTGGTGCAGTTTGAAATCGCAGATTACGACGGCAGCATCGATTCTCTGAATCGCGCTCAATTGCTGATGGAGGCGTCCAGGAAAGAGGGTTCTTTGGACATAGACGAGAAATTGCGGGAGATCTTGCAGCTCCGTGCCAGGGTGGAAGAAACAGTCGCAAAGGAGAGCATCTCCCTGGATAACCAATATAACGTCTTCAAGAGATTCCTCTCCGAAGTCGAACCGGGCGAGGTTTCTCGGACGCTGCCTTCAAATCAGGAAGAGGAAGTCAACCAAAACCTGCTGCTTTTGGCCAAAAGGGTGGGGGCCGACCGGGGTTCCATCGTTTTGAAGAACGGGGAAGATCAATCTTCCTCCACCATCTTCAGCTTCAATCTCCCCTCTGATCAGGCAGAGAGGATACGTGCAGCCTTATGCCGAATGAACGGGGATATCGGCTCTCTTAAAGTGCCGGTCTACTCAACTCGGGGCAGGAACGGTCTGTTCTACGAAGACAAAAGGGAGGTATCCAGCTCGCTGCTGGTGCCGCTCAAGATAGGCGAAGAGGTGAGGGGAATTCTGTATCTGGACCGGGAGAAAAACGGTTCCTCCGCCAAACCTTTCCGGCGAGATGAGCTTAACTTGGCGGTGGCCTTTGCGGACATAGTGGCGTTGAAGGTAACAGAAATAGAAAACAGAAGGTTAGGACAAGAGAATTTGAGGTTAAAGGAGCAATTGAAAGAAAAGAGCGCATTTTCCAACATCGTCACCCAGAACAGTGAAATGCTGGAGATGCTGTGGAAGCTGTCTCAGGTAAAGGATACTGACCTCTCCATACTCCTGGAAGGAGAGACCGGAACCGGGAAGGATCAGATTGCCAAGGCTATTCATTATAACAGCAATCGCAAGGATAAGAATTTGGTGGTGGTGAACTGTGCTGCGTATCCCGAAACCCTGTTAGAGAACGAGCTTTTCGGTCACAAAAAGGGTGCTTACACCGGAGCCTCGCAGGACAAAAGAGGACTTCTGGAGGAGGCGGACGGAGGAACGTTATACTTAGACGAGATAGCCGACATGAATCCTGCCACCCAAGTCAAGCTTCTGAGGGTTTTAGAGGAAAAGGAACTCACCCGGTTGGGCGAGACCAAACCAAGAAAAATCAATATTAGGGTAATATCGGCCACCAGTCTAAACTTGAAAGAGAGAATAGAGAAAGGTCTTTTCCGCAAGGATCTGTTTTTCCGTTTAAACACCATACACGTCAAGTTACCTCCGTTGAGAGAACGCAAGGAGGATATCCCCTTACTGGTGAGTCATTTTATCCGTGTTCACACCGCACCCGGAAAAGAAGTATTTCCCCAACCGTCACCGGCGATAATGGACCTCTTTTCCAACCACGACTGGCCCGGAAATGTGAGAGAGTTGGAAAACGAAGTGAAGAGACTGGTGGCAATAAAGGATGGAGAGGCCGTGGTGGCCACGGATATCTTAGCGGAGAAGTTCGGAATAAAGGAAGAAACCAGCATCAAGAACCTCTCTCTTTACGAGAAAGTCGCAGCCTGGGAAAAGCAGTTCATCCTCAAGGCGCTCGTCGAGAATAACTGGGTGAAAAAGACGGCTGCTTCCTCTCTGAGCATCCCGGAATCATCTTTGAGGTTCAAGATAAAGCAACACCGGATAAAAACACCTAACGACGGTTGAGTCGCTCATGATTCTTGGCTGCGCCACCCGAACAGGTGGCGTTTTTTTTGCCTTCCTGCAGATCAAGACTCCAGGCTCCATTTCTTGGATCCGGCAGAGGGTCCTCGAATCACTTCGGTGCGGGGGCGAAGAACTGAGGTTTCCTCGTCCGGAAAAACTCACCCATCATCCGCCTCACTCAGACTCCACGTTCCAGGCCAGAAACGCCTGGCAACCATAGCCGGCAATACCTTTCGTGCATCACTTCCTTTCCCGTAGAGCCAGAGACCCTGCGCTGGTTTCTCCCCTGACAAAGAGCCAAATCTGGAGTAGTAGCCTGAATATGGCATGGCATCTTCGAGGCAGCGTTGAGTGCCAGACACGACAAGTTTTTGTTATCTTTTGCAAACTCCCTGAAACTTTTCTGCAGGGGCGGAGGTACCAAATACTGACTAGGGCATTTCTTGAGACGTCTGGATCTCTCACAAATGGTCGTTCCGGTTGAACTCCCAACTGAGGTATTCGACAATGGAAAGCTGGAAATGGTTTTTTCTCTCCCTCCTGATAGGCGTCGTCTTTTTGCTGATCAATGCTTCCGGTCTTTCGGCTCAAAAGACCGACGAGGATACGGTGAAGAGCATCACTGCGGTAAGGATAGATGGCGGGGCTAAGATAGACGGAGTGCTGAACGAGGAATTCTGGAAAAGAGCTCCCCGATCGGGAGATTTCATTCAGGCTCAGCCGGATGAAGGCCAGCCGGCTTCTGAATCCACCTTCGTGCGGGTAGCTTACGATGACGATGCCTTGTACGTGGGGATAGAGATGTATGATTCACAACCGGACAAGATGGTTAGCCGTTTGACCCGCAGGGACAGAGCAGTGGAGGCTGAGCTTATCAACGTGATCATTGACAGCTATCATGACCATCAGACAGCTTATGCATTTACGGTATTTGTGTCCGGGACTCAAAAAGACAGTTATTACTATAACGACAACAACAGCGATGATAACTGGGATGCTGTCTGGCAATCAGCCACCAAGAGAACTGGTTGGGGCTGGATAGCAGAATTGAGAATACCATTTCAGTGTCTTCGCTTTTCCTGCCAGCAGAATCCGGTGTGGGGAATCTATTTTAGCCGACACATCAGCCGCAAGAATGAACTGGACAGGTGGGTGTACATCCCGCAGAAAGCCAGCGGTTTTGTGTCGCTCTTCGGTCACCTCAAAGGACTAACGGACCTGACCCCTCCCAAAAGGCTGGAGATTCTGCCCTACGCCGTCTCCTATGAGAAGACCGAAGCGAAAAGCCTGGGCAATTCGGATGGAGAAGACTTGTTCGGAAACTCCGGCTTTGATCTAAAATATGGGATTACTTCAAACATTACCTTCGACGCCACGGTCAATCCTGATTTTGGACAAGTGGAAGCAGACCAAACCGTATTGAACTTGTCGACCTTCGAGACCTTTTACCAGGAGAAAAGACCTTTTTTCCTGGAGGGATTCAAAATCTTCGAAACCCCGTTTCAGCTTTTTTATTCCCGCCGAATAGGGAGACAGCCCTCGCAAGAACCTGAAAGCGTGGCTTATTACATCGACAAACCCACCTCCACCACCATCCTTGGCGCCAGCAAGATGACCGGAAAGACCAAGGGTGGCACTTCTATCGGGATTCTGGAAGCGGTGACCCAGAGAGAAAAGGCGGAATTTGTGCACGTGGACGGTTATAGAAAGAAGGAGGTCATAGAGCCTGAAGCTAACTATTTTGTGGCCCGTATCATGCAGGATGTCCTAAAGAATTCCTATGTAGGGATCATGGCAACCGCAGTAAACCAGAAAAGCTCCACACCTGCTTACACCGGTGGCGTGGACTGGACTTTGCGCTTCCGCCATGGGGATTACCAATGCAGTGGACAGCTAGCGGGTTCCAGAAGCGGACCGACTGAGCATGGTTGGGGTAGTTACGTAAGCATCCAAAAACAAGGCGGAGAACACATACTTGGCTCTGTCCAGGCAGAATACGTAGACCGAGGATTGGATCTGAATCGCCTGGGATACTTGAGTCGCCCCGACTTTAAGGAATTCTCTGCGTGGCTTCAGTACAAGACCACCAAGAAGTGGTGGATTGTGAGAAAAACCTGGAACAATTTCAATCTCGACATGGTCGACAACTTATCAGGGCTCAGACTGACCCGTGGGGGAAACTTCAACAACTCCATCGAACTGACCAACTTTTGGAATCTGGGCGGAGGGGTCTGGTCGGATTTTGAAAACGTGTACTCTGACCGAGAGACTCGAGGCGGACCGCCCGCCCCAATACCGATCGGACAAAACTGGTGGGCGTGGCTTAACACCGATAGTCGGAAATGGTGGCAGATCAATCCCGACATCGAGGGAGGAGATAACTGGGATGGACATTACGATTACTACAGCCTGTGGTTATCTCTTCAACCCCGATCGAACCTGGAGTTCAGCGGAGGCCCCGGGTATTACCATAGCCAGGGAATTTCCCGGTGGATCACCGACCTTCAGGACGGGTCCGGAACCAAGACCGACATCTTCGGTGAGCAATACATGGAGAGGTTCGACATGACCATCAGAGGAACCTTTACCTTCACCAAGGACCTCACCTTGCAAGTCTACGCTCAACCTTTCATGGCAGCCGTAGATTATCGCAACTTCAAGAAACTTGTTCCCCCGGACCAGTACCAGTATGTGGATACCACGGTATTCAACGAAAGGGATTATCAACCGGATTTCAACTGGAAATCATTCAACTCCAACGTCGTCTTGCGCTGGGAATATCGGCCGGGAAGCACACTCTTCGTGGTCTGGACCCAATCCCGGGACAATTGCACTAGCCGGGGAGATTTCCGATTCAGGCATGACTGGAGCGACATATTCGGCACCATTCCGGCCAATACTTTCTTAGTCAAGGTCAATTACTGGTGGAGCATATAATCTGCTCCATAGTCTCACCGCCCCCGGCTCCAGGGGTATGGGTCATGGGCGAAGGGGGCAGCCGAAAAGGGAGAAACGCCACAAGCCGGATGCCTCAGTGAAAGCAGGGGAGCATGCTTGAATTGATTTGGTCTTCCAAGAGCGGCGATGCGTTCTTGCTAACCACTGTGGAATAGAATCTGTCACACGTCTTCCACTCCTCTCTTTATTGATCGATTCTCCTTCACTCTCCAGGCGGATTTTCAAATTGACAATCATGGGCCAATTCGCTTAATTGGTTTCAGGTGCACAGCCATTGAGCGTGCGCGAACAAAAGGAGACTAAATGAGCATGCCGAAGATTTCTCAACGGGCAAAAAACATGCCTTTTACGCCCATAAGGAAACTGGTTCCTTTGGCGGACGCGGCAAAAAAGAGAGGCATGAAGATCTATCATCTAAACGTGGGTCAGCCGGACATCCCGACCCCTCCGGAATTCATGAACGCCGTTCGCAATTACAGTGAAGAGGTTTTGGCTTACGGCAATTCCAAAGGAAGCCCGGGCTTCCTTTCCGGAATGGCGGAGTATTACAAAAGAAGAGGCATCCAGGTGGAGGCAAAGGACATTCAAGTAACGACCGGAGGGAGCGAAGCCATAATCTTTGCCATGATCTGCGTCGCCGGCGTGGGTGACGAAATCGTCATCTTCGAGCCTTTCTACACCAACTACAACAGCTTTGGCATGATGGCGGACGTGAGGCTGGTTCCCGTTACCCTTCCGACCGAGACCGGTTTTCATCTACCGCCGAAAGCAAAGATAGAGGAGAAGATTACCCCCAAGACTAAGGCCATTGCGATCTGCTCGCCGAACAACCCCACCGGAACGATCTACACTCGTCAGGAAATGGAGACTGTAGCCCAGATCGCCAAAGAGCACAATCTCTTTATCCTATCGGACGAGGTCTACCGAGAATTCGTGTACGAAGGGACGCACACCAGCATCATGCACTTAGACGGCGTCTCCGACCGGGCCATCCTGTTGGATTCGATCTCCAAGAGATATAGCGCCTGCGGAGCCAGGATCGGCTGTTTGGTCTCGAAAAATGAAGAGGTGATAAGCGCCTCTTTGAGATTGGGTCAAGCCAGGCTGTGTTCCCCCTCAATTGAGCAATTTGGGGCCACTGCCGCGTTGAAGATCGGAGAGGACTACTTCGAAAAGATGACGGAAGAGTACAAGAGGCGAAGAGACACGGTTTATGATGAGCTGATGAAAATTCCAGGAGTGGTATGTCTGAAACCCAGCGGCGCCTTTTACATCATGGCAAAGCTTCCGGTGAAAGACATCGAGGATTTTGCCAAATGGATGCTTACCGATTTCGATCTGAATGGCGAAACCACCATGATCGCGCCCGGACCCGGTTTTTACGCCACGCCCGGCAAGGGACAGGACGAAGCCCGGATCGCTTACGTTCTGAACGTGGACGATCTGAAAAGGGCCATGAGATGTCTGGCCAAAGGAATTGAGACATACAACAAGAGATAAGAAACCGTTGGTTTTGCTGAATTGTTCCCTCCCCGGATGATGGGAGAGGCCAGGGCGGGGTGATCGAGAGCTTACGAAAGAGCATTTGCATCACCCTCCCCGTGCCCCCTCCCGTTGAAGGAGGGGAGGAATGAAAGAATCTCGCTTCAGCAGTGGAAACCAGTAGAAACAGCAGACGGTCTGCTGTGAACCGTTTTGTGTGAACTCTTGGCCGTGCCCATGTCGAAACAGATGCTCGAAAAATGTTTCATCGGGGTCGATCTCGGGGGGACAAATATCAAATTCGGCATCGTCTGCGAAAAAGGAGAAATTCTGCATAAAGGCATGGTGCCGGCGCAGGCGAATCTTGGACGGGAGACTATCCTGGGCAACATTAACAAAGCCGTCGAGGACTCCCTAATCTTTGCCCGCAAAGAAAAGATCCGAATAGAAGGAATAGGCGTAGGGTCACCGGGAACAGTAAACCTGAGTACAGGCAAGATTGAAGGGTCGTGTCCCAATCTTCCCCAGATGGTGAATGTGAACTTGAAGAAGTGGCTCTCTGACCATTTCAGATTTCCCATATACACGGACAATGATGCCAATGTCATGGCTCTGGCCGAATCCAGATTTGGAGCGGCAAGAGGTTACAAAGACGCACTATGTTTGACCATCGGAACCGGAATCGGAGGCGGGATAATCCTGGACTCCAAACTCTTTCGTGGCTCCAATTTTGCCGGGGCCGAATTCGGGCACATGTCCATTTGTTACAGTGGAAGGAAATGCAACTGTGGTGGCATTGGCTGTTTAGAGATGTACGCCTCCGCTCCTGCCATGGTGGAAGATACCAAGAAACTTCTGCTCAAAAACAAGAAGTCGATTATCCACAGACTAATCAATGGGGATTTCGATAGACTTACCACCGAGGTGATCTTTGAAGCAGTGCGACAGGGAGACGCTTCAGCCTCAGAGATCGTCAATCAAGCTTGTGTCTATTTGGGATGCGGGATTGCCAGCGCAGTTAACCTTCTGAATCCACAGATAGTGGTGATCGGAGGCGGGGTCTCAGAGGGTGGAGTAAGTTTCATCCGAAGAATCGAAGAGGAAGTAAAGAAGAGAGCTTTTCCTACAGCAACCAAAAATCTGAAAATCGTCAAAGCCAAATTAGGCAACGACGCCGGTTTCATCGGCGCGGCGATGTTGGCTGAAGGTAGGGGCAATTCATGAATTGCCCTAACAACTTCGCTCACCATCCCGATTCTGTTGAAGAACCGGACAGCTGACAGCCCCGCCAAAGGCGGGGGCCGCATGAATGCGACCCCTACTCCCCATACTTCTTCACTGCCTGCACCATGTTTTTCAGTTTTCTCTGGGCGTCAGCGTGAGGAAGGAATTCCAATCCGCACGAAGGATTGATAAAGACCTTGTCTTGGGGGAATTTCTTGACGACCTTGTCAAAGATAGCAAGCAACTCGGCCTGACTCTCCATCTTCGTATTTCGCGCATCCACACAACCCAGTCCCACTCCTTTGGTGCCGTTGTATTCCAAAAGCACATCCAGATTATGTTTTCTGCTCACCACATCCACGCCTACTATGTCAACCGGAAGATCGAAAAGGTTGGGGACAAGCTTCTTGATAGAGCCAAAGTAAAGGTACAGGGCAACTTTCGCAGTTATGCCTTGGGTGATGGTCTTCAAAGACTGTTTCACCAATCCAATTTTGTCCGGATGGAAACACAAAGCTGGCTCGTCAATCTGGATCAGCCTTGCACCTTCTTGTTCTAACTTCTCTGCTTCTTTGTGCAGAATCTCCGCCAAGTCTGCGACCAGCTTCTCCTCATCATGATAGAATTCATCCAGAGAGAGTTGCGCGAAGGTGAAGGCTCCTACGATCACCGGCTTGACATCTTTTCCGGAATTTGCACGGGCGAATTTGAATTCATCGACTACCGAGTAGTCTTTGAAGGAAAGCTTTGATTTAATGATGGGGCGGCGGTAATACACATTGTTGTCAAAGAATCTTAGAAGCCCGCCGATCTGGATGCCATCAACGTTCCTCGCGAAAGGCGTGACCAAATCATCCCAACGGATCTGCCCGTCCGTGATCAAATCCAACCCAGCTTCCTCCTGCTCCCTTATTACCCTTTTTGTGGTTTCTTCGTAGGCTTGTTCCAACTCCTCACCGGTGGTCTTCTTTTGATCGAACCTGTTCCGTGCTAGACGGAGATTGACGACAGCGCTATCCTCCGTGATCTTAGGGTAGCACCCCACTACGGTGGTCTTAAGCATGGTCTTTTCCCCTCTCGTACTTGATAACCCCTGCCCGCATCAGCGGAAGGAAAGATCGGTGCTGGGGAAGGTGCCCAGCCTACGGATTGAACCTCCGGCTTCGCAGAAAGAGAGCAGAATCCTATCTCTCCAAAAGCTCTCTGATGATCTTCTCCAATTGATCGATCTGGAAGGGTTTGGTTATTATCAGGTCAACTTTGGAGTCTTTCATCTTGTCGGGATCAGGGTCGATTCCCCAGCCGGTTATGACCACCACCGGAAGGTCAGGTTTTTTCTCCTTTACCGCCTTGGAGACCTCCCAGCCTGAAATATCCGGCATCCCCAGGTCCGTCATCACCAGATCGAACCTACCTTTCTCAAACAACTCCAGCCCGTCCCTGCCGCACAAAGCCACCTCCGATCTGTAGTTCATCCGCTCCAGAACGCTGACCAAGAGGTCGCATACCAGAGGCTGATCGTCGATGATCAGGACTTTCTTGTCGGCTCCTGGCGGCTGGTTCTTTCCTCCGTGGATGGTAATCACCTCTTCTATGCTCAATTCATCTAGGGCGAGAGGCTTCGCCTCTCTCTTTTTTGCTTCCTCCTTGCCCGATTCATACACCTCAAGTTTATGCTCCATGTCCGCCAAGTACGACAGAACCCTTTTTTTCAGCCGTTCCTGTTCATGCAGAATCTCCAAAGCCGGAATGGTGTCTCTTTCTTGAGACTTAAACTTCACCAACTCAACGCTTCCCAAGACCTGGATTGAAAGCTCGTCCACACTCTCTTTCAAGCATTGGGAGAAGAGACCGGTAAGTCGACCCGATTGCCCGGCAAAAAGGTTAATGATTCTCGCATCTTCCTCTTTGAACTTGTGCTTCTCCGGGCTGAAGGCCGTCAAAATAGCCCAGAGTTTTCTGTCAGTAAAAATCGGAACAGCAATCATCGAGCTCAGCCCCTGGCTTTCTGTCAGGGAGGATAGGTCTTTTTCGGTTTCGGAGACGTCATTCACAATCTGAGGGATCCGGGTATCGATCAGCCGCTTGAGAACGCTTGTTCCATCTTTCAGATTCTGCAAGCTTGGGATTGACTCCGGCGGAAAACCCGTTGAATACAACAGATCCCAGCCCGTAGATGAGGGATTGGCTATGAAGATGGCGACGTGTTCTATTCCGAAGTAATCAATCAATGGTGAAACAAGAATTTGAAATAGTCTTTGCATATAGACTTCTTCTCCTGGTAGTCACGGTGATCGGTTAGGTCAAATCGCCTATCCTGCTGACGCGGAAGGATCAAATCAACTGGACAGTGTGCCAAAAAGCGTGAAGCTATCCACCTCAGTTACCTTTACCCGCACGATTTTTCCGCGAAGATCTTGATTGCCCTCCACAATTACGGTTTGGTTAGTTCGGGCTTTTCCCTTCCACTTCTCTTTGTCCCGCCTGCTTTTTTCGTCCACCAAGACTTCAATCACTTTACCCAAAAACCTTTGGTTCCTCTTTTGGGAGATTTCTTTTTGAAGCCCGATGAGAATGCGGAGCCGCTCGAGCTTTATTTCCTCCGGCACGTCGTCGGCAAAGGAAGATGCTTTGGTCCCCTCTCGGGGTGAATAACGAAACATGAAGGCTGAATCGAACTCCACCCTCTGCATCATTTGTAAGGTGTCTTGAAAATCCTCTTCGCTCTCCGTCGGAAAGCCCACGATGACATCGGTGGAAAGGCTGGCGTTTTCCATCTTCTCTTTGATCCGCTGAACCAGTCTCCAATAGCCCTGGGACGTGTAGCCTCGGTTCATTTTTGCCAGAATCCGATCAGATCCCGACTGGAGAGGGAGGTGGACGTGTTCACAGACTTTGGAAAGCCCGGCAATCCTGTCGACAAGCTTCTGGGACAGATCCTTGGGATGAGAGGTCAGGAACCGAATCCATTCAATATCCGTCTGTTCCGCCACCATCTCAAGCAAATCCGCGAAGTCCTTGCCGTCACATTGGTAGGAATTGACGTTCTGCCCCAGTGTGGTTACTTCCCTGGCACCGGATTGGGCCTGGAGTTGGACTTCTCTCACTATCTGGTCCACAGGTCGGTTTCTTTCCGGTCCCCTGACGTAAGGAACCACGCAGTATGAGCAGAAGTTGTCACAGCCTCGGGAGATAGCGACAAATGAGGTGAAGGGGGTTTTACGCCGGGGAAGTATCTCCGGTTCCCATATCTGGTGACAATCGTAATCATTCCGCGATGAGCTGACCGCCACCTTTTGTCCGCCATGGTGATTCTCCAAATAGGCGGGAAGCTCGAAGAGTTGGTCCGGACCCAGCACCAGATCCAAGTAAGGCATCTGGTCCAGCAAGCCTTTTCCCATCCTCTGAGCCATGCAACCGGCCACCACCAGCATCACATCCGGGTTTTTCCGTTTGTACCTAAGACAGTCCGACAGCCTTCCGGCTGCTCGCCTTTCCGCTTTCTCCCTCACCGAGCAGGTGTTCAGCACGATGACGTCTGCATCTTTCGGATCGGTCGTCATTCTATGGCCCGCAGCCGCCAGCAGTCCCTGCAGCCTCTCCGAGTCATACACGTTCATTTGGCATCCGAAGGTCTGTAGGTATATTGTTTTGTCCATAAAAGGCTTCTGGGGTGAATTAGTTCGATCAATCAATCTCCAGAGAAGTATAGCGGATAACCCTCTTTTGTCAAGCCCTAAAAGAATCGCGGGCGCCTGCCACTGACTATACCACAATGGTTTGGAATGGCACAACGACATCTTGGTGACCGGAGGCAGGAGGGCGGCTTTCGGTCAAAAAGCCTTCCGTTTTCTAAATAACACAAGAATTATGCCGATACCACATCTTAGAAACTAAGAGGCATAAACGACGGGACCCGGCTGGGTCCGAAGCCTGTTAATCTCAAAGTCAAGAGGGAGAAGACCATGAGCAGGAGAAACCTTTGTTTTCCGGCGAGAGTCTACTGGTGGCTGTGCACCATTTTGTTGCTGGCGGTGACGATGATGGCGTGCTCCGAGAAGTCTACCAAGAACAACCAGACAGTGGTGACGGTAAAGTCATTTTCCGTTGTCCCATCCGTGATACAAAAGGGACAGAGCAGCGTGGTGGATGTGGTGGTGGAGGATGATGCTAATCGTGCCATTTCCGGTGCCCAAGTGTCATTCTCCGTTGCTCCTGCCACCATTGGCTATTGCTCTCCCTCGGTTGACACTACGGATGCCAATGGCTCCGCCGCCGCCGTGTTTACCTCTACCGATTTCGGGACTGCCACCATCCAGGCAAGCATCGAAGGCGTAACATCCAAGACGGTTCAAGTTGAGGTGGTAACCTCGGGTGGAACCACCAAACCGCTGGAGATCGAGGTGACCCCTTCGTGGCTTCCGGCAAACGGGGTCTCCGTCTGCACGGTGAAGGTGGCGGTCAGCGACAGCGTGGGTGATTTGGCTTCAGACGGCACGGTGGTGAAATTCGCCGCCGGAGAGAAATTCGAGGACGTGGACCGTGACGGCTATTTCACTGAAGGGATAGACCAGCTCGAATACGATGTAAACCAGAACGGCCGGTGGGATCCCATTGGCTTCATGCCCTCTTACGCTCTCACTCAAAATGGTGCGGTGAAAGTCACCTATGTTTCGGGGCTTAGAACGGGAACGGTTTATATCAAGATTACTTCTCAAGTCGGAGAGACTTTCCTTCAGGCCGACGCCAGCCTGCTTTTGGTTCCGACTGACAGCGTGGCTTACATGGTCTTGACGCCGGACAACGGCAAGATCCAGGTTCGCGGGACTGGCGGCACCGAGGCCACCCAGATCAGGGCGGTTTGTTTCGACAACAACGGCAATCGCGTGGGTTCCGATTTCCCGGTGGAGTTTTACATCATAAATGGTCCGGGAGGGGGCGAGGCACTCAATGGTGTGGCCTCCGACTCCATCACCGTAAAGACTAATTCCGACGGCGAGGCGACGGTCACTCTTTCCAGCGGGACCGTATCGGGTCCGGTCAGGATGAGAGCCAAGGTGGGAAAAGTCCTTTCCTACTCCACTCTGGTGACCATTTGCTCCGGACCACCGGCACACATATCCTTGGGCGTCACCCCGTGCAACATTCGGGGCTGGGACGTCAATTGCGTGCAGGCCAGCATCTGTGCATGCGTCGTGGACGTCTATGGCAACCCGGTGCCGGATTCCACCGAAGTTCATTTCGGAACCGAGGAAGGGATGGTGAAATGCTGCGACAAGACCAAACAGGGCTGCGCCTATTCCACTTATCTCTCCGGCGATCCCAGAAACGATGGCCGGGCAAGAATCTGGGCGGAGACTTACGGAGATAACGGAATACTGAGAGACACGTGTCTTTTGATCGTCTCCGGCCCCCCTGCCAGCGTTACCTTCCAGACCTACCCTGCCTCTCTTCTGGCGGATGGAGTCTCGAAGGGGGACGTGGTGGTGGAGGTTTTGGACGTAAATGACAATTTGGTTCTTAATCAGACTCCGGTGACCATGAAAACCAACTTTGGCTCGATTCCCTCCGGTGTCACCACCGACGGCTGTCATGCCAGCGTGTTCGAGACTGAGCTGACCAGCGAGGTCTTGGGCCAGGATTATTCCATGACTTACTCTGATCACGACGACGGCATTGGCGTGGAAGCCGTTCTTTCTGCCAGGTCCGGATTTGTGTCAAACTCAGTCTACGTCACTCTCCTGACTGGGCCAACTTACAGTAAGAGCTGTGACGTCGACATCGAGGCTACTATTCCTCACGGTGCCACTGTTCCCGTGGTGGTAATCATTCGGGATCGGTACGGCAATCCTTTAGGGGGGCATTTGGTGGAAGCGAACCAGGCTCGGACCAGCGGAGGAACGGTTACGGGAAGTAGTCATACCAATTCGTATGGGGAAGCAACCGGCTTCACCTTCACTACGACGACGGATCCGGCTGTGAAGAGCGGAATAGTCTCCTTCTGCGATGAGGATCCACGCGGAGGCGTCTGCATCGCTGCGAAAGTGTCGATATCAGAAGATTAGGGAAGGGAATGCACCCTCAAAGAAGCCCTGCCTTGACGACGGGGCTTTTTTGTTGCAGCGTTCCGTGCAGGGCATACCATGACACAAGACATCAACTCGCCAGAGCAAACTCAAACGAATACGGTTTCACAGAGTGGTGGCACCGACATCCCCCATACGGATCATGCCCACGGATGAGATTGAGAAGATGAAGAGGCGTCTCACCGTTGCGCGAGGATAGATCGGAGTGATTCGCGACAATTCTATCCGTTCCGTCCGTTAAATCCGTTGACCGACTATGCGGTTAATCCTTCTCCGGCGTAGGCTGGAAACGAACAATCTGGATGGGCAAGGTCGAGAATTCAGTTACTCCTTTCTTGGATAGTGTCGCTTTGAATATTACGCTCTTCTTGGTTTCGGGCAGATGCTGATCGAAAACGAAATTCCCCAGGCTGTAGGCAATTACTCCCCCATGATATTCTTCGATCTTTTGGACCACATGCGGGTGATGACCTAAAATTAGCTTTGCTCCCGCATCTATCAATTGGTGAGCGATTCGGACTTGGAATGAGGTCGGAGATTTCCGGTACTCAATTCCCCAATGCACGGAGACGACGATTGCGTCCACCTCATCTCTTAGTTTTCCGATAAGCTCCTTCGCCCGGCTGGAATCGTAAAGTGCAATGGCCGGGTCGTGATCTCTGAAGACCACCTGATCCATGGGATAAAGGCAGTAGGCCAAGAAAGCAACTTTCACGCCGTTTACCTCGAAGACTACCGGAAGCCTTGAATCGGACGGATTCTTCCCCGCTCCTGCGAATTTTATGCCTTCCTGGCTCAAGAAATCCATCGTGTTCAAGAGTCCTCTTTTGCCGAAATCAAGAGTGTGGTTGTTCGCCAGGGACACGATGTCAAATCCGGCATACCCGAGTCCTCTTGCCTCCTCCGGCTTGACTCCAAAGATATTGCTTTCAGGTTTCCGCGTCGCGCGCGGGGAGATAGAAAATTCCAAATTGCAGAAAGCGATGTCTGCTTGGCTTATGATGTCTTGGGCCTTTTCAAACGGATAGTTAGGTTCCGTCCTTTTGATTTTTTCGTTTACCCCTCGGGCTAACATCACGTCGCCAACCGCCACCAACTCTACAACACCACTATCTGGCACTTGTTCCTCACAATAGCCAACTGAACCAGTCACGACTATCGAAAGAAGAAAAAGCGTAGTCTTGAAGCCGTTGCGCATGAAAAGACTCTCTGAAACTCCGTGTCGGGCAGACCGGAGGCCGCACCTTGGAACGCCAGTGTGCACGTGTTATTTGACAAGACGAGCGCCGGGACCACCATACATCCCCATGTCCGAGATGGTCCCACCCGAATTGGTGAAGGTGGAATCGCCAGAGTTTATGCAGGGGGAATTGGGCATAAGACGAAAATCGGTTCTACCTTCGAAAAGTGGGTCCTGTGAGATATTCCCATCCTTTCCGGTCAGGTCCTCCATATCCTTGTAGTTTCCCTCCTTGTTTTTCCAGACGTCATTATGTGAGACCACGAAATTTCCAGGCTTCCCATTCATCCAGAATCCCACGCAGGGGCAGACCCATTCCTTTCTCCAGCCGTTTTCAGTCACGATGTTATTGGCGAAGATCCCATGAGCGGTCTCGCTCCACGGGGCTAAACCACAATTCCCATTTCTGGTGACGACATTATTGGAAGCCTCCATAAAGGAATTGCCGGTGGCGATGATTCCCCAGCCCAAGTTGTCGTAAACTGCATTGTTTCGAACCACTGCGCGAGAGTCTCCAAAGGTGCCGATTCCTTTCCAGTATCCGGATATCTGGTTGCGATAGACTGTAGCCACCGCATCCCAGGTGATGCCGATGCCTGCTCCCCGACCTTCGCAGATTACGTTATCTGCAATATAGGCGCTCGCCCCACGGTACAATGCCACACCATCCCAACCATTGTTTTCAATGGCGTTATCCATGATGAAAAGCTCGGAGTTCTCTCTTCCGAAAACCCCTCCTATGCCTACCACCACCCCTTCGAGCTGATGCGTATTCCCGCTGATTTTCACGTTCTTCACAGTTACAGTAGAAAACTTTGCCACCACCGCGGCATCGGTGGCGTTCCCATCCGGATCGCGAACGCCACCGGTGATGGTGAGATTAGCTATGGTCGAGCCCCGGCTGTGATCAAACAGAACTCCGTATCCGGCCTTGGTAACCAAAGTTGTTCTGTCCGCTCCACTGCCTACAATCTCCAGAGTCTTGTCTTTGACTAAGAAACCTCTTGTGGCTTTCACATAGGTTTTGTGATTCTGACAATTTCCGCATAAATCCTCAGGATATGAATCTGGACGAGCCTCATACGTTCCGGGCAAAAGCACAATCTTATCTTGATCAAAGGCATAATTCAAGGCAATCTGAAGGTCGCGAAAAGGCTCGTCCTTAGTGCCCGTTCCAGTTATGCCGTCATTCAAGTCGTCGACATACCAGACATTGGCTATGGCCAGTGTGGGCGCTACCAAGAAGGTCAAGTTCAACAACAGGACAACGAAAAGTCTCATCGTGGTTTGGTGTTTAGGTTGACGTAGTAAATTCATCAGTCATTGTCGCATGTAGAGCAATGCTTGTCAATTCTAAAATCCCCCTTAGTCCCCCTTTTTCAAAGGGAGAGATCTTTTTTGTTCCACTTTTAGGGAAGGAAAAATCAGGTCGTAGGGGCGACTCTCGTGGTGGCCCGAGAACGTCTTTTGCCTCACCCCCTTGTGTTCCCCCTCTACATATCAGAAGGGGAGATGGGGCGTGAGTGTCTTGATCAACCAAACAGGTCAGGCTGAAGCCTGACACCCCAGTGATCTCTTCCCTATTTGCTTCTCTCGGCGTCATCGACATACCGATTAGACTGTTCTTTGGCAGGCCATTCTCATCTTTCACTCATGATCCAGCAAGCTGAGGCTCTTCCGGCACTTTTTTCAACTGCATCTGCTTTTCTTTGAAATGCTGGTTCACATCTTTGAGTGTCACCCACCCTCCCAAGCTGACCCCCACATAGTTGGTGAAAAACCTCCACAAGATGGCAAAGATGGGAAGATAGCCTTTGGGGATAATGGTGGACATCAAGGAGACAGAGCTTACTTCGGCAATTCCACTGGCTCCTGGGGTAGGGGAGAAGTACAAAATAAAAAACTGGATAATCTGAAGATAGATCACGTGCATGAAATCTGCCCTCAAGCCCAGACCTCTTAGGATTACATAAGCGGTCAGATACTTATTGAAATAGGCCAAAACGGTGAGTATGAAGCTCAAGAACAGCGTGGGTTTTTCTTTATGGAAAAAATGCTGGAGGTAAAATCTTGATTGGACCACCTGATCTTTAAGTTTCTCTGTTACCCTTTTCTGCTTCCCCTTGTCCTTTCTGTAGACGAACGCCGTGATTTTGGACAGAAGCCGGAACAAGGAGCCAAGCGAATCCGGTCTTATCAAAAAGAACAGGGCGGTCAGGCAAATTAGGGCAAACGTCAGAAAGCTATACCGGACCAAATAGGCCACCCCTCTGGCAAAAATCCCCTCCTTGGTGAAGAAAAACACCAAAATGAAAGCGCAAAGAAAGAAAAGGAGGAAGGAAAAGAAATTGATCACGCTGACCGAGATGGCGCCGGAGAGCGGGACGCCGCGACGATTGAGAATATACAACTGTCCCGGTCCACCGCCTGTGTTCGAGGGGGTCATAGCAGAAACAAACACGTTGGCCAGATTGGCCTTGATGCAGTCAATGAGACTGACTTTCTTCAGAATCTCCTTGGTGAAGAAGATATAAATGCGCAGCCCGCCGAGGAATAGATCGACCAGAGCCAGAACAAGAGCCAGAATTAGAAACCCGGTCTTGAGAGATTGCAGGGCGCGAAGACTCTCGTGGGTGACGGTAAAGGAAAATATGATAGCGAAGCCCAGCACGCTCAAGAGGACAAACAGCCGACAGCCTTTAATTATGCGTTTCTTGTCGAAAGCCAGATCCATTCGTGTGTCCGGTCGGTGAGACGATTCTTAGGAAAGTGTTCTGTATTCCCCTCCAGGTGTACAAGCTTTCCACTTCTCCCCGGCAACCGTACCAACACGCCTGGCACCTATTTTGCAACTGTTTCTGCAGAAGGGCGCTCTTGAGCTCTTCGACTCCGCTGGTTTTGATGTTGCCCACGGGATTTTTTAAGTCCTCCACGCACTTGGCGACGTCTCCTTTCTGATCGATATTGAAAAACAGCTTTCCCGCCTGACAACCGTCGATGCCCTCCTGAAAGAACTGGTCAAACCTTCTCAGATATTCCGGGCTGGATTTGAAGTGGCGATGTTTCCTCTTGAGTTTCAGAAGGTGAGCAGAAACCTCCGCGTTCATGACTGGTTCACCGGTGGTCTGGCTATGCATGCCATTTCTTTTTACGGCAGCGTAAGGTTGAACGGTGAATTCCGCCCCGAGTTTTCCCGCTAGAATGGCCAGCTTCTCCATGTCGTCGACATTTTCTTGGAGAAGCACGGCCGTGACGTTTACCTTTTGAAACTTGCTGGTTTTGGCTTCCACCAAGTGCTTGACGGCGGCCACTGCTCTTTTGAAGGCACCTTCTTTGCCGCGATGGTGGTCATGCTTCTTCTCGTCCGCAAAATCCAGCGAGACGGCTGCTCCGAAAAGCCCGGCCTTAAAAAGGTTTTTGGCTTTCTCCTGGGTGACGAACCATCCGTTGGTGGTGATGAAAGGTAAATGATAGGCAGAAATGGCGGAGGCGATCTCTGGAAGATCTGCTCTGATCAAAGGCTCTCCCCCCGCCAGGGAGATGAACATGGATCCGATTGCCCTCAGCTTCCTGGCGGCAGTTGCGAAATCGGACACGGATATCTCATCCTCTTGGGGGGCATTCATCCTCCAGTATTCGCAGAAGGAGCAACGGAAGTTGCATCGGTAGGTCACCTGCCAGCAGCAGTAAACAAGTCTCTTGGACAAATAGGAGAAGACGGCGTTGGCCGAATTTCTGTAGGTACCGGCATAAGTCAATGGGAATTCTCCTCCAGTCGCGACCTTCCACTATGACAAAGCGTCTGGTCTCCCCCCCAAGGCTTTTATGAATGTGAGAAGCCCTATTCTGACATGTCAAGAAGAATAGACGCTGCTCTCTCGGCCTTGGCGGTAATCTCCTCTATAGATCATCCGAAGCCGTGCATTGTTGGTCGGTTGTCATCCCCATCAAAGCGAAAGAGAACCTGTCAGTTGAGATTGTCCACCTCGCATGACAGGACTCCCCAATCAGGTTTCCGCTGCGCATGATTGAAGACCATCCGGAGTCGAACTATGCCTCTTTTGTCCACTAAGAAAACAGAAGGGTGGAGACCTGATCCTTCAGGTTGAGTGTCTTGTATGCCGTATTGCTGAATTACTGCCGGTGTAACATTCAAGATGGGGAAAGCAAGCTTTTTCTCTTCTTTCAGGCGCCGAGAGGTCCATCTCTGGTCGGGGCTAAAAGCCAGAATCTCGGTCTCTTTCAAAGCGAAGCGGCTGCGGAGGCCGTTTAGCTCATCCAGCCAGTCCGCGCAGAAACTGCATTTTCTGCCGTGAAAGAAGAAGAGAAGAAGATTTTTGTTTCCTCGAAAATCCGAGAGTCTGATCTGATTTCCCCCAGCATCTTCAAGCAGAAAACCGGGCGCGAAAAATCCCACACCTATGCGACTAACGTTATCCATGCCATCACCTCTCACAAAGAGGCCATGAGCCAGCCGGAGTTTCGGACCAGGTGGGCCCTAAGCAAACTCGCTCTGTAAACCCTGCTTCTCAAAAAGCATCACCAGGCCCTTCTTTTTGGCGCTGGATTTGTGCCAGGTGCTTTTGGGGACCAGAAAAGCCTCGCCCGGTTTGAGGCTTACCGTCTCTTTGTCCATCTCGATCTCGATCCCGCCGGAGATCACGTAGAAAAACTCATCGTAGGGGTGCCGATGCTTGCGGTAGTCTCTCTCAAAAAGACCCAAAAACACGTGGAAGTTGTCCACGTCGACGAGCTGAAACGGGGTAAAGGACTTTTTGATCTTCTCGGCTTCCTTCAAGATGTTGATCTTGGGCATTCACTCCTCCATTTCAAAACATTGGATTCTCCACACAGAACCGCGAAACTTGTGAGCCTGCCTGGTTTGATTCCTCCCGAGTGACGCGAGTCTTTACGTCGATCATTCCTTAATCATACGGCTCAGCTTCCGAACGATCCTTTCCGTAATCGCAGTTTTCAAGCAATACGCATTCTTTGCATCTCGGATTTGCCGCCTGGCAAATCTGCCTGCCGTGCGATATCAGATTCAGATGAAATTGATACATAACATTTTCCGGAACAAGTTGCTCCAAGAGCCCCTCTGCCCTTTCGGCATCTGCTTTTTCTGGAACCAACCCCAGCCTCCTGGAGACTCTTAGGACGTGAGTGTCCACCGGCATAGAGGGTCTCTTCAAAGAAAAGAGCAAAACGCAGGCGATGGTCTTTTCGCCCACGCCTTTGAACCTTCTCAAATACTCCTTGACTTTTTCCGTTCTCCACTTTTTCAAGAGGGTCAGATCCAAACTGCCATTCTCCCGGTGAATCTGATGAAGGATGTCTTTGATCCTTTTGGCCTTCACATCCGCCAGTCCCCCGGATCTTATGGCGTCGGCGATCCTCCTGACGCCGGCTTTTCGAACCAAATCCCAGGTCTTGAACTTTGATCTTAAGTTGGAATATGCTTGGTGGCTATTGTGATCCGAAGTGTTCTGTGAGAGAATGGTGGCGATCAGCTCGGAAAGCGGATCGGAATGAACCGTCCATCTTTTCTTTCCATAGACCCTCTCCAATTTCAAAGAGAGACTCCGGATGTACTCAGGCAAAGACTTTTTCAGCTGAGCATCTCTTCTCATGTTTTCCCTCTCCCGCAGGAGGAAGGGCAAGCTGGCTTCGATTCTGCGCACTCCTCACAGAACCAGCACCATCAGAATCCCAATAGGGACTTAAGCGCCGGAATGGCGAAATCGACCGCGAAGGCGAAGGAAACGACATACATCAGCCAGTGAACTTCCTTTCCTTTGCCACTTAGAAGTTTTATCAGCGTAAAGGCGATGAAGCCGAAACCGATGCCGTTGGAGATGGAATAGGTCAGCGGCATGACGATCATAATCAGAAATGCCGGGAAAGCCTCGTCGAATTTCTCGAAAGGAAGTTGTTTGACGATGGAGAGCATCAAAAAGCCGACAATGATCAAAGCCGGGGCGGTGGCCTCCTTGGGAACGACTCCCGCAATGGGAGAGACGAAGATGGCCAGGAGAAAAAGAATCCCGGTCATCACCGTGGTCAGCCCCGATCTGCCGCCGGCAGAGATTCCCGCTGCGCTTTCGATATACGTGGTGACCGAGCTGGCGGAACAAGCACCTCCCGCAGCCGCGGAGAGCGAATCGACCAAGAGAACGCGGTTTATCCGGGGCAGACTTCCTTTTTCGTCCAGGAACTTGGCTTCGCTCCCCAGGCCGATCACGGTCCCCAGCGTGTCGAAGAAGTCGGACAGCATGACGGAAAAGATCAAGATCATGGCACTTATCACCCCCAATTGTGATATAGCACGAAAGTCAAATCGGCCGATAGTGGAGAAATCGGGCAGGGAGAGAAAAGATGGAGGAAGCTTGGCGGTATCCGGACCGGTAAATGCCCTAAGACCGGAAGCGTAGTTCATCACAATCGCCAGAAGGCTCGATCCAATAATGCCGAGCAGAAGTGCTCCTTTTACCCGGACTTTGAGCAGTATGGCGGTCAACAGAAGACCGAAAATAGCCACCACTACGGGAAGATTATCGAATCGGCCTAGAGTGACCAAAGTAGCATCGCTTTTCTGGACAAATCCCGCCTGAACCAAGCCGATGAAGGCGATGAATAAACCTATCCCCACAGAAATAGCCTGCTTCAGAGAAAGGGGTATGGAGTTCATCACTGCCTCCCGGAAGCCGGTGACGACCAAGAAGGTGATTATTATCCCCTCCAAGACTATAACGCCCATGGCCGACGGCCAGGAAAGCCCCATTCCCAAAACCATCTGATAGGCGACGATAGCATTCAGTCCCATCCCTGGGGCCAAGGCGAAAGGATAGTTGGTCCACAGTCCCATGAAGATGCACATCGCTCCCGCAGACAAACAGGTGGCGGTCAGTGAGGCAGAGACGGGGAGAGCTTTGCCGGTCAGGGCGGGGTCTCCGAAGAAGCTTAAAAAAAGGGGATTCACAAAAATGATGTACGACATGGTCAAAAACGTGGTAATGCCCGCCAGCACCTCAGTCCGCACGTTTGTACCGAGTCCATCCAACTTGAAGTATTCCTTAAGCATCACGCCTCCTCAACCATTTCGCCCCTGAGGAATCACGCAACAGCCTAGGGTGAGTTTCCCATACTTTTCCGCCGAAACGCAATTCGGTCCCTCTTGTGGGGAAATTGTTCGATTTGCCAACACCACTTAACTTCGCATACCAAAACAACTTATTGGCCTTTCACTCCGCCTTCGAAAAAACCCTTGCCCAGGCAGAGAATTTGCGAATAGCCTTGTCTGACGACAGCAGTCGGCTTCAGCCAAGGGGGCTAAAGTGAAAGTCAAATTCACTCTACACATGGAGAATCTTACCATCGCTTCTCCAAAGAAACAGGATGGTGAGGAGCAGATCGACCGTCTGACCATCTCCTGGATCAGTGACGCAAGCGAGGAAGAGGTTCTATCCATGTCCGGAAAATGGATCAGCTCCAAGGATTTCCTAACTCAAAGGATGACTGACTTAAAGAAGGTCGGCGAGTCGAGTTTGACCATCGAGCCGGTAGAGGAGTTGACGGTCGAGTAAACGTGAGATTCAATGTCCAAGATACAAGACTCGAAAGCTGGAGGCTTAAGATACCGGTGACAAATTCGCTGACACAAATCCTTTCGGTGCTGATTGAATGGCTCAAAGCAGCCAATCAGTACGCCCACGCCAGTTTCGGCTTTTGGGGTCAGCTGGCCTTTGACTTAGTCATCCTTTGTCTGGTGCTCCTAATCGCCTTCAAGGTGACGAAAGCCGCAATCAACTTAGTCTTCTATGTCGCCGTCCCTTCGCTGGTTCTCTCCTTTGCCTCATCCTTTATTCTTCCTTTCAGTTTTGCGGTTATCCTACCGGTTTGCGTGGCCCTTTTTATGGTGATTAGTGTCTTCCGCTCATGAAAACAAGCCGAAGTTAAGACAAAACGACTGAGCTTGTCAACAAAAAAATCTGGGTGTTTGCCCACAGACCGGATGTTCTGAGTTTTTTCCTGAACCATCGGATCAGTCGGCAGAACCCAGATACGTGCTTGCTGGCACCGAGGCTTATCCGACATGAATTCTCGCCACACGGGTTTATCCTGGGCGGTTACAACCGTATTTCACCTGGTGGAAGACAGCCCAAAGCCTCTGCCATCAGCCTGGCGCTCGGTCCAAAAGAGACTTGTGGTCTTATTCTCCGTCGACGGCCGGGGCATGGTTGAACTCCGAATTTCCCCGTCAACCTCACAAAAAGGCTTTTTCCGCCTGGGTGGAACGCATATATTGCTCGTTCGGAGTGGATTCATCGGGACCAAGGGATCTCTTCACATGAAAGGGATAGTGTGCCATGAAGAAGAAAAAAGATGCCTTCGCTGACCTGGTGGGATTGATGTCCAAGCTCAGATCAGAGAAGGGTTGTCCCTGGGACAGAGAGCAGACTCACAAATCGCTTTTGCCATACCTGATTGAGGAGGCTTACGAGGTTCTGGACACGATTGAAGCAGGTGAGGACGAGAAACTGAAAGAGGAGTTAGGAGATCTGCTTCTTCAGATAGTGTTCCACGCCCAGATAGCTAAGGAGAGAGGCAGATTCGACATCTACGACGTGGCGGAGCATCTGGATGCAAAACTGAAAATCAGGCATCCCCACGTTTTTGGAAAAAAGAAAGCGGCCTCATCGGAGGAGGTGCTAAGGAACTGGGAGCACATAAAGCTCAGCACTGGCAAAACCAAGAAAACTTCCATTCTCTCCGGCGTTCCTCGTCATCTTCCTGCTTTGCTCAAAGCTTACCGAGTGCAGGAGAAGGTGGCCCGGGTTGATTTCGACTGGAAGAACCCGGTAGAAGTCTTCGCCAAGCTTGAGGAGGAAGTGGGAGAGCTGAAGAGAGCCTGGGGAAAGAATAAAGCGAAAAAGAGCGAAATTGAGGATGAGATGGGAGATATTCTTTTCTCCTGGGTCAACCTCTGTCGCCATCTGAAGGTGAACCCGGAATTTGCCCTAAGGAAGACGATAGACAAGTTTGTCACCCGATTCAATTACATTGAGAAACGGCTGAGAAGCAAAAGGATCCATCTGAAAGAGGCTGGACTGGCGCTTTTGGATTCTCTATGGGAGGATGCCAAGCGGTCAGTGGATTCGACCGGAAACTGATGTTTTGCGGGCTTGATACCCCGACCTCAAGCCAACAGGCTGTCTTTCGGGTAGATAAGGGTGTCAGATCAGAGCCGATGCTCCCGGACAGATGAAGAAACTCAAAGACCAAGTCGGCCCCGGTAGATACTTGGTTTTCACATCTTTGGGCGTTAGGCGGCTAAAGAGTAGAGAAACTAACCCGACAATAATATAGGGATGTGCCGGAGGCGAGACCCGTAGCTCTAAAGCTTCAGGTAACCGGGTCAGAGCTTCTCAAGCGCAAGGGTGGAATCAGATTTAGCAGCAGTTTTGGAAACCAGATTAGGATTGGGGACGGTCTGGTCTGCCAAGAGACGGGCAGACTACGTTGACTGCACTCAATCTTTTTTTTTGAATCATCCGCTGCGGAAGAAAGCAAAATTGAGAAGAGAGCACTATTGAAACACTCAACCAAGGGGGGAAAGAGAGATGAGAAGGGCACTGATTTTTTTGATAGCCGTCGGGCTTACCTCCGGGCTATGCGGCCTCTTGATGGCAGGAAACACCGCCCAGCAGACGGTCACCTACCAGGTGGATGCCATCAACGAGATCTCGGTCAGCGGCAACCCCGGCGTTCTGGCGGTCAATACCGCCACGGCAGGTTCCCAACCCAATGACGATACCGACAATTCTACATCGTGGGCGGTCACCACTAACGGGACCAACAAGAAAATGACCGGGGAGACGAACACGGATATGCCGGCAAGCGTTACCCTAAAGGTGAATTTGACGGCTCCGACAGGAGGCTCCAGCCAAGGGGATGTCACCTTGTCGACGACCCCTGCAAATCTGGTCACGTCCATTACGCGAGTGGTGGGGAGCAATCTGACCGTAACGTATACCTTATCCGCCACAGTTGCTGCCGGTGTGGTGAATCAGGCACAGAAGACCGTGACGCTGACTTTGACCGATGGTTCTTAGCACATCAATAAACCCAAGGTGGTCGAGTCTCTCGGCCACCCTGCCTTCGTTCTTATGGGAAGAGCGTTCTGTTTCTTGGTCCCTCTCTTGTTGTTTTCGACCGAGGTGGAGCCTATTGATCTTTCCGCTACCGGTGGGTGGGGTGAAACCATTGACCAGTCTCATCTGATCTCGGGTGCGGGAAGTAATCTGGCGGATGCCTACGAAAGCCTGACCAATGCCACGACCATAAGTGTCTCTGGCTGCACGGGGGACACGGACAACTGGCGGGTGGAGGTAAGCAGAATCGACCAGGGTGGCTGGTACGAAAACCTTACCATCTATGTAAGAAGGACCTCGGATGGGACCGGTAGCGGCTGGGTGGCAGATGGACTTTCTTACATTGAAGTCAACTCAACCGGCAGTCAGTTTTTCACCGGAGCAGGCGACAGGACCAACATAAGCATCCAATATCGATTGGCGGGAATGTCGGTAATGGTTCCGCCCGAGAATTACAGCACCACCATCAGCTTTGCGGTCGTGGATATTCCATAGGTGACTGCGTGAAAAAGCTCTTAATCCTATTTCTGTTTTGGCTGGGCGCAGTAAACTCCTGTTTCCCGGGGGTATCGGTCATTGGAGAGCTAACCCGGGAGAAAACCCTTCTGCCCGGGGAGACGTTTGAAGGCACGATCGATTTAAAGAATACGGGAGAAAAAACCTGTGAGGTAAGCGTTTATCAGACCGATTACTTGTTCTACGCCGACGGAAGCAATAGGTACGGGGAGCCGGGGAGTGACGTTCGGTCCAATGCCAGTTGGCTGTCGATCAGTCCCCACCGCCTCACCATTCCACCCAACGAGATGGGTTCCGTGCACTACCGCGTCCGGGTGCCGGAGAGCAAACAACTCGCTTCGGTCGACGACATTGGGACGCAAGAGACCGGGAGCCTGAATGGAACATACTGGAGCATGATAATGATCGAGCCGGTGCCGGAGACCGATCCTGAGAACGTAGAAGGTGAAACCGGAAAGGTGAAAATGGGGATTCAGACCAATATCCGTTACGGCATTCAGATGGTTACCAACATCGGTGAGTCTGGAGCAAGACAGATCAAATTCTTGAACAAAAAACTGACCAGCCAGGATGGCAGGAAGATCCTGGAGATAGACGTAGAAAACAGCGGCGAACGGTGGCTTTCACCTACTCTGTGGGTGGAAGTCTATGACCACGACGGTATAAAGGTGGGACGCTTTGAGAGCGAGAGAAAGCGGATTTATCCCCGCTGCTCGGTGAGGCACAGAGTTGATTTGACCGGCATGCCGGAAGGACGGTACAAGGCCCTGGTGGTGGTGGATAATGGAGACGACTATGTATTCGGCGCCAAGTACGATCTTGGAATCCAGTGATGAGCAAAGTCCTTCTTTTCCTCTTTTGTTTTCCTCCTCTTCTATTTTCCTTTGGTTTTGGTGAAGACAAAGCTGACGAACTTGAAGTAAGATCGACCTCGCCTGAGCTTCTGGAAATAGAGCCGGGCACAACTGTCACTGGAAGCTTTTTAGTCTACAACAAGGGCGAGCATGAAGAGCAGTTCTCGGAGAGGCTGACGCTTCCGGCCGGCTGGCAAAAGATCGTTTCCTCAGAGTCCCTTCTCAAGCTAAAATCCAAAGAGAAGCAGGTCAGCCTGGCAGCTTTCTTTGTTCCCGCCACTGCCTCCGCCGGTCGTTACCAGGTCGGCTACGGGGTTCAGAGTCAGGGTGATTCTTCCATCACTGGCAGTGATACTATGTGGGTAACCGTCTTGCCGTTGGTAAAACTGGAGATCTTAATAGAAGAGTCACCCGAGGCGGTTACCGCTGGAGAGTCGTACCAGGTGGGACTACGCGTGCTGAATGGGGGCAACTGCACGGTCCCCGTAGGAATAAGGACAAAATCGATTCCGGATTGCCCGGTTGAGATCGAGCCGGGTCGGGCGATACTGGCGGCGGGCCAGTCTCAGAGGGTGAGGCTAAAGGCAAAGACAAATGAAAAGTGGAAGCAACTGATCAGACAAAGTCTTGAGATTACCGCCCAGACGGAGGACCCAAGCGTCGGCGTCCGCAGCGTCGAACGGACGGTCTGGGTCCAGGTCGTCCCCAAGGTCACTCCGGAGTCTGATGGCTACCACAGGCTGCCGGCTCAGATGACCCTGATCAGTGCGGGCCAGGATGGGAAACGGGGTCTCCAAGTGGAGTTTTCCGGCCGGGGCGATCTGGACGGCAAGGGCAGGCAGAGGATGGATTTTCTATTACGGGGCCCAGATATTCAGGACAGAAGCGCCTGGGGAAAAAGAGACGAATATCAAGTCACCTATCTATCACCCCATTTCGATTTGCATCTGGGCGATGGTTCCTATTCCCTTTCGCCTTTGACCGAGAGATTCCATTACGGAAGAGGAGGGGAGCTGGGTTTTCGGTGGGGTAAGATGGGATGGGGCGCTTTTCATCTTCAGAATAGATGGGGGAGACCCAAGTCGACGGAAACCGGGACCTATCTGCTGTACCATTTTGGTGAAGGGCTGGACATAAAGGGGAATTTTCTCCTCAAGAGCAAAGGTTCAACGTTTCCGAGCAGAAATGAAGACTCCAGACTCTATAGCCTCCAGGCGGGAATAAAGCCAAATGAAAGGATCAAACTGGATTTGGAATGCGGTTTGAGCCAGCCAGGTGAACAGGACGACTTGAACCACCTGGCTTTCCGCATTGATTTGAGCGGTCGGCTGGCGAATCAGATCCAGTATTCTTTTGAGCAGACCCATGCTGAGCCTGACTATTTTGGATACTATAACGATTCTGACTTCGCTAACTTCACGCTGACTTTTCCGATTTTCCGGGAGCTGCGAGGCAGCGTCTGTTATCACAGCGACAAGAACAATCTTGATCTCGACTCGACCAAGTACACAGCCGATCGGGAGAGATCCTACCAGTACGGCATGTCCTATGGCTTTGGATCCGGCACCCACGTTTCTGCCGACTATCAACGCCTGACTAAAGCTGACCGTATCTTGCCCTCAGGTTATGATTACCGGGAAAGAACGCTGAAACTCGGGTTTTCGCAAAGCTTGGGCCGATTCAGCCTGAGCGCGCACGTAGAGAGGGGAGAATGTGCCGACAAAGTCCTTGCGATTAAGAGTGAACACCTGGAACGGTTCAACCTGTATGCACATTTTCGTCCGAGTTACCGGCAAACCTACACTCTTTACGCCAGCTTCGGGGACGACAGCTTCAGCGCCATCCCACAGAGGGCGAAGAGTGTGGGAATTTCAAGCTCCTGGCTGTTCAAGAACAGAGTTTCTCTTGGTTTGGACTATCGGAGAGATCAATCGGATGCAGAAGGCGGGGGGGAGCGGAGCCACCTTCTCTGCTCCCTCAACTGCACCTTGCTCAACAGCCACGTCTTGGCATTGAGGGGCCAGTGGTCGGAGCATGAGCTAAAGGGAGAGAACGGTTATGCGTTTCTGGCGACGTACACCGTTCCTCTGGAAATCCCGGTGAGCAGGAGAAAGGATACGGGAGTCCTCCAGGGAAGGGTTTTCGACCAGGAAAAACCAACCAGGCCGCCGATTTCGAGAGTCATTTTGACTGCGGGAGGGACCACTTCGATAACCAACGAGAAGGGAGAGTTCTGCTTTTCATCCCTCGATCCGGGGATTTGTTACTTGCAGGTAGAGAAATGCTCGATAGGACCCAACCGGGTTACCGGCGAGAGACTGCCCCTCAAGTTGGAGGTAAAAGGCGGGAAGACCAAAGCGGTGGAAATAGGTCTGGTCCGCGCTTGCAAGATTTCGGGCAGAGTAGCAGTGTTCAGCCTCAGCCCGAGCAACGAGTCCGATCATAAGGATGCAGCTTTCAACGACAGTCTGTGTCTGGTCGGCTCCGGAAAGAAAGACCGGATGAAGGAGAGCAATACGGACACCGGCAGGGGGTTGGGTAACGCCCTGGTGGAGATCTCCGATGGACAGGAGACTCTGCGCGAGCGAACGGATCAGAAAGGCCGTTTTTCCTTTGGGGACATGAGGCCCGGCAAATGGACTATGAAAGTCTACAGTTTCGATCTGCCCCCGCAGCACTATCTGGAGAAAGAAGAGTTTCCGCTGGAGTTGGGACCAGGAGAGGAAAAGGAAGTCGTGGCAAGGGTTCTACCGCATCTCCGGCAAATTCAGATGATTGACGAGGGAGAGATTAAAGAGGAGAACAAGTAAGACAAAGAGTGCGAGAGCGGTCAGCGGATTGAACGGACCGGACGGATGGTACCTGGTCGCATTAGGGGATTGTCTCTTGCCGCATTCTCTTGACTGTAATTTTGTCCATTAATTTCCCATCTTCGTTTTCTATCCCAAGCAGGGTGCCCACCTAAGAATGCAGCAGGAAGCTTCTGATCCTTTCCCTTCTCCCAACGCTTTATCCTCAACCGCCGTATGGGAATGGGGCTCAAGTTGTAAATAATCGCTTGACAAAACCGATAGCTTATATTAAGCTGAGTCCGAAACGGTTTGCGTTTACTTGACGTCACTTATCAGACCTGCTGCACCCTAAGTCCTGGGGATACTTGACGGCGGGAGTTGAGTGGGTTCATCAGCCAGGTCCAGGCTTCTCGACCCCTTCAGATTGTGCCGTGGGAAGGGTCGTTTTTTTCAGATGGCACGGGGAAAGCTTCAAATGAATACTGCTGCGATGAAAGAAGACCTTCAAAGGGTGGCACTCGAAGAAGGCTTGGATCTCGCGATGGTAAGTGAAGGGGTTGAAACCGGAACTATCGTCATTCTGAAGAATAAAGCGCACCGGTGGGTGAGACCCGTTGGTATCGGCAGGGGATTAAGAACCAAGATAAACGTGAACCTGGGAACCTCGCCCGACCGCATCGATTTTGGCTTGGAAATCCAGAAACTGAAGCTTTCCATCGAACTGGGGGCGGATACGGTTATGGATCTGTCCACCGGAGGGAATATCCGAGATCTCCGTCTGGACATTTTGAAGGAGTCAAGCATTCCAGTCGGGACGGTCCCCATTTACGAGACGGCCTGTCGGTTGGCTCAGGACGGGAAACCCATGATGGAGATGACCAAAGACTTCCTTTTTTCGGTCATTGAAGATCATCTGAAATCCGGAGTCGATTTCGTCACAGTTCATTGCGGACTGACCAGGAGAGCCCTCCCGATTATTGATGAAAAGAAAAGAACCACCGGCATAGTGAGCCGCGGAGGGTCGTTTCTTTATAAGTGGATGAAATATAACAGCAAAGAGAACCCCCTATACGAATACTATGACGACCTCTTGGCTTTGGCAAGAGAATACAATGCGACATTGAGCTTGGGTGACGGGCTGCGACCTGGGTCCATAGCCGATTCCACCGATCGCACCCAGGTGGAGGAGCTTCTGGTACTGGGAGAGTTAGTAGATCGGGCCAGAGAAAAGGGAGTGCAAGCGATGGTGGAGGGTCCGGGGCATATTCCAATCCATGAGATTGAGGCCAATGTCCTCCTGGAGAAGAAGCTCTGCCACGGAGCGCCTTTCTACGTGTTGGGTCCATTGGTCGTAGATTGCGCTCCCGGATATGACCACATTGTCTCCGCCATCGGCGGGGCAGTGGCGGCCTCCGCCGGTGCAGATTTCCTTTGCTATGTAACGCCCTCGGAGCATCTCGGTTTGCCGGACCTGGAGGATGTCCGAGAAGGAACGGTTGCCTCCAAGATTGCCGCTCATGCTGCCGATATTGCCAAGGGAGTGGCGAAAGCAGGCGAGCAGGACAGTCTTATCTCCCAAGCCAGAAAGAGATTCGACTGGGAGCGGATTATAGCCCTAAGTCTTGATCCGGAAAGAACGAGGAGAAAGCGGGGAGTGATCGGTACCGACTACCAAAAGTGCACCATGTGCGGAGAATTCTGTGCGATGCGGGAGGAGTCGGCCTGATGACGTCCGAGGTCGGCTGTCCGCAGTCCGCAGCCGACAGGCAGCAGTCGTATCAGTTACACAAGAGCAAAATCGGATGGCTTAACCTTTTACCACTCAAAACTGGAGGAAGTGATGAGGAATGCCTTTTCTGTTAGTGGTTCAACTCTCGTGACCGTGGTGGTCTGGGTGTGTGTGATCTTGTGCTCGTCCTTTTCTTTCGCCCAGGTGGATCAGTTCGGCAATCCGGATACTTGCCGGATCAAGGTCCTCCAGGATCTTAAGAGCAACCGAGCCATGGCATCGGTCTCGGTCTTTAATGACGAGAAACTGGCCGCCATGACCATTCCTTTTAGATTTGGCGATGGCAAGACCCCCATCCGGTGCGATTCCGTCAGATTTCGGGGAACCAGAGTCGCGGATTTCGACATGAAGAGTCAGCTGATTGACAGTGTGCGGCAGACGGTGCTGGTCGGCCTGATTTCGGACATGTCGGGAAGCAAAGGACCTCTGGACAGCGGCGACGGAGAGACATTCAGAATGTACTTCACCTTGGCCAAGAATCAGAAATTCCAGGATTTCTATCTGGACACTGCCTGGGTTAAGCCATATAACGTTCTGAAGTTCGTTACCCCGGACGTCAAGGGTATCTTCCCCGTATTTGACAACTCCAGGGCTTTGATAAAGGGCGGAATTCCCTTAGCTTCTCCGACCGGGAAGAAACCGGAGACCCCACCGAAATCCGCGAAGGAAACCAGCACGGAAAAACCTTCGGGTTCCACAGAAGGGGAGAAGAAATAGGGGGTTTGACGGTCGACTTCTGCCTTCCGGAGTTTTGTTTGTTGCCCAAGTCCCACGAAAAGTGGGAATCGAATTAGTAGGGTCGGCCTCTTGACCGCGAAGGAGCGTGAAGCGGGATTGTCCTCCGATTCCTTACTCCGGTGTGGGCAAGAAAGATCTCTCCCTATTGCGGCGTGACCTTCCGTCGTCTTTCGGCAGGCGCCGGTTTAGATTCGCTTCCCCCAACCATGAGGTGTTCATTCTGTCGGTCAGAGCACCAGTGATCGGCTCAAGATCAGACAAAGCTGGCCGATTCTGGTGCGTGCAGAACTGGTCTATTCTTCTAAGGAGACCCAATTATAGGGTTGGCTCAAGAATTATGCTGGTGTTTTTTGGTGGAATATTCAACACAGCATTTGATTGACAAATCGAGAGTTATGATTATATTGGAGTCACAGAGTAGCGTGATCTGCCCGAAGATGCTTCGGTCTGCAGTCGCACCGAGCCTTCTTCTTGAGCTTGCAGAGTTGGTTTGAGGAATTACTTGGAACCCAAGAACTCCGAATCTTCACGATCCCGGGGAAATGGTGCGAATTCACGCGGTGTGGAGGACCCGATGAATAATGCAAGGATTTCTGGAGTGATATTTTTCTTGATCTTCTCTTTTGCCCTGGCGTCCTGGGTCTCGGGTGAGCCGATCATGCAGGCCAGGATACATCTGGCGGACAAGGCGCAGATGAAAGACATCTCAAGCCTTAATCTGGACATAGCCTACGTTGAATACGGACGATACGTTGACATCATCACTAACCAGGTAGAGGTTGATCGACTCCGCTCCCTGGGATACGACATGGAGATCGTGCACCAGGACGTGGTGGCTTTCTATCAGAGCAGATTGGACCGGACCAAGGGTATGGGGGGATACCACACTTACAGCGAAGTAGGCGTAGCTTTGGATTCAATGCACATGCGATATCCCTCCATAACTACCGCCAAAGATACCATTGGTTATAGCCTGGAAGGACGACCCATTTGGGCTCTCAAGATTTCCGACAATCCGGACGTGGATGAAGATGAGCCGGAGGTCTTTTACAACGGTTTGACCCATGCCCGCGAACCGATAGGCATGGAAGCGCTTTTGTATTTCATGTGGAACCTTCTCACCACCTATGGAACCGATTCTTCGTCCACCTATCTGGTGAACAATCGAGAGCTTTGGTTCGTTCCGGTGGTCAATCCGGATGGATACGAATATAACCGGCAAAACAATCCCAGCGGTGGCGGGATGTGGCGGAAAAATCGACGCGTGTGTAGCGGGGGGAATTATGGGGTGGATTTGAATAGGAATTATGGCTACATGTGGGGTTACGATAATGATGGCTCCAGCCCCTATTGCTCGGACGAGACCTATCGGGGAAGCGCAGGCTTTTCTGAGCCGGAGACCCAGGTTTTGAGGGATTTCATAAACGGCAGGCATTTCGTGATGACCCTGGACAATCATACCTATGGAAATGATCTGCTTTATCCCTGGGGCTACGCTAACCTATATACCTCCGATCAGAATCTCTATGTAGCCATCGCGGATTCTATGTCCAAGTTGAATGGATTTATTTACGGGACATGCTGGGAGATTTTGTATCCAGTGAATGGGGGGAGCATTGACTGGGAATATGGCGACACCATCTCCAAACCGAAGATCCTGGCCATCTCTCCGGAGATAGGGACACAAGACGATGGGTTCTGGCCTCCTTCCAACCGGATATTACCGTTGTGTCAACTGGAGCTTTCCGCCCAACGTTTGTATGCGGGGCTGGCAGATAATCCCTATAAGATCCTTCCGCCGACCGCACCAGTCTTAGCCGGGATAGATACCGTGGCACCGGACTTCAGCATCTTCTGGTCTCATCACGATATTCATAATCCCGCCTCCGTTTTTGAATTGAAGGAGATGAGCGGATTCGAAAGGATCACTTACGACGTGGAGAGCGGGTATTCAGACTGGGATCTGAAAGGATTCTCCATCTCCACCGCCAGAAGTCACTCCGCCACCCACAGCTTCTATTCAGGACAGGGGGACAATCTGAACAACAAAGTCACCGGAATTAACAGCATCAAGGTTCTTCCTAATGACAGCCTAAAGATGTGGTGCTGGTATTATATCGAGACCGACTGGGATTACGCTTATGTGGAGATCTCCACGGATGGAGGGACCAGCTTTTTCTCCATACCAGGAAGTATCACCACTAGCTACAATCCCAATGGACATAATCAGGGAAATGGAATCACCGGTTACACATCCGGAGGATGGGTCCAGGGAAAATTCAGTCTGGCCGCTTATGCGGGACAGGAGATATACCTTCGTCTGCACTACGTGACCGACGGCAACACCTACTACGAGGGATTCTATGCCGACGACATTTTTCCTTTTGAACGATATTCCAGCGTCACCTCCCTGTCAAATGCCATCCCGGATACATCTTATCAGATCTCCGGGCACAGTCCGGGGACCTTCTTTTATGAAGTCAGGGCCAAGGATGCTCAAAATCAGTGGGGAGCTTATAGCAACGTGCAGAAGGCAGTAGTGATATCCAGCAGCTTCGTGCGGGGAGATGCCAATTCAGATGGCATCGTAACCGTGGGTGACGTGGTGTATGTGGTGAACTACCTATATTTCGGAGGATCGGCGCCAAATCCACCGGCAGCAGGAGATGCCAACAGTGATGGTCAAACAAATTCGGGAGATATCGTGTATTTAGTTAATTACTTGTTCAGAGGAGGACCTTCTCCCACCCAGTGAGGGAGAGCCGTCGGCAAATGCCGTAAGAAGTCTCTGAAGCAAAGACATCAAGCCCAGGAGCGGGCTGTCTGAGGTTTTTCTATTACTGTTGCCCCCCTTTTAACCCCCCTTTTTCAGACGCCCGCTCCCTTTTTTTTGTTCCACCTTTCACCGTTCATTCTTTCCCAGCTTGGAATCCGATTTTTTGAGCAGGCATCTCTTTCCAAGGCTCCTTGAGCGCATTACCCGGCTGCGATTTTTAGTTTGCTTTTTCTCCGAGAATCCGTAAACTTAGAAGAAAACTACAGAGAGGGCCACGCTATGAATGGCACGATTGAAAAAGAAGATCTCCCCTCCCCCGGCACGAGAGGTTTTGCCTGCGATGCTTACCCGGCGTGGATAGTGATGGTTCGATGGATCATCCTATTAATGGCATTTGCGTTGGGAATCTACGTTCTGTCGGACATAAGGGAGGCTTGGGGGGTGATCTATGTGGGCTATGCTCTTATTGCATTAACTCTGATATTACCCTTATCCCGCTGTTCAAACTGCTTCTATCACGGCAAATCCTGCAATACCGGGTGGGGAAAGGTGGCGGGTTATCTTTTCCCGAAAGGAGACGAGTCCAAGTATGTGGATCACTACAGTTATGCCATATTTCTACACTTCCTTTGGCTCGTTCCGCTTTTAGCATCGATTTTCCAACTCCTGAGAAGAAGAGATGTCAAGGCTCTAGTCATTCTTGTGGTCTTTCTATTCGTCCTGCTGCTGGAGAAAATCGTTCTGCGGGCACTGGCCTGCAAAAGATGCCATCAAAGAGAAATCTGTCCGGCGTTACCGTTCAGAAAGAAATAAGGGTAATCACCAGGACTCACTCTACTCCAATAGCATTAAGCGGTCCGTTGGCACCGGCTGAGCATATCACCCAAAGGAATGAGAGAAGGCAAGACAGGAATGGCATAAGGCGTTGGAACCAACCCCGCGCAACAATGACGGCAGGACATGCTTGCGGCTCAAATGAGTTCCTTAGGATTCATGGTTTCTTTGTGACCAGCCAACCGTTTGATGATAGTCTATGCAGCGTATGAAGTCGACGTGCCAGAAAGTGAGCGAGTATTAGAATGATTCTGGGAGATCTTTCCCTGATATTAGCCTTAATCGCTTCTCTGGGTTCCTCTTTGTTCTTTTTTGCCGGTGCACGCAGGAGAGGAAAGCTCTTGGACGCAGCAAGGAGGACCTACTACGTCTTCCTTTTCTGCACATCTTTTGCCGCCGCCTATCTTCTTTATCTCCTCCTCTCTCACCATTTTGAGGTGGAATACGTTTACGCTTACAGCTCCTCCCATCTGCCCCTGTTCTATTTGATCTCGTCTTTCTGGGCAGGGCAAGAGGGAACTTTCTTGATGTGGCTTTTCTTCGGCGCCATTCTGGGAATCTTTCTGGTCAGAAGATCGGGCAGTTACCAAGGATACGCCATGGGGGTGTATCTTTTGGTTCAAGTATTCCTCCTGGTTCTCTTGGTGAAGAAAAGCCCTTTTTCGTTGACGGCTGATCTTGGCAGTCAATCGGCTTCGGGTTTTCCGGCAGAAGGAAGAGGACTGAATCCCCTCCTCCAGGACTTCTGGATGGTGATACATCCACCCATCGTCTTCATCGGATATGCCGCCCTGGCGATCCCTTTTTCTTATGCTGTGGCTGCCCTGATCGAAAACAAATACAAGGAATGGACCCGGTATGCGTTGCCCTGGGCGGTGTTTTCCTGCCTCTCGTTGGGAGCGGGCATATTCATTGGCGGGTATTGGGCATACAAGGTCTTGGGATGGGGTGGGTATTGGGGATGGGATCCGGTGGAGAATGCGTCTTTGGTGCCCTGGCTTCTCTCCATCGGCTTGGTGCACGGACTCTTGGCGGAGAAGATTAAGGGGAGCATGCGCCGCGCCAATTTTGTTCTGGCCATCCTGTGTTTCCTCTTAGTGCTCTATGCCACATTTCTGACTCGCAGCGGAATCTTAGGTGATTTCTCCGTGCATGCCTTCTCTGATCTGGGGATCAATACCTATTTGGTGGCGTTCACACTGTTCTTTGCCATCTTCTCCCTTGCACTTTTCATTTTCAGATTACGGGAGATTGAGCAGGTCGAGGCTACGGGAAATCCTCTGTCTGCGGAGTTCGTGATTTTTCTGGCCGTCACGTTTTTGTCGGTGTCCGCGTTTTTGGTTCTGGTGGGAACCTCGGCTCCCATTGTCACCAGGCTTTTTGGACCAGCCTCTAACGTGGGCGCAGCCTATTACGTGAACACCCAGCTTCCTTTAGGCATAATCATTGCCTTTGTGCTGGGCTTCGCTCCCTTTTTAACTTGGGCCGGGTCCAGGTGGAGTGGGGTCAGAAAAGCCATGCTTCTGCCTTTGGTGGTCTCCCTGGTGTTGACGGCTTTGGCTCTGGGGTTTTCAGTCAAGTCGCCGCTTTACCTGCTGCTAATGTTTGTCTCATTCTTTGCCCTGTCGGCGAACCTGATGGTCATGTGCAAGAAAGCCAAAGCCGGATGGAGATTCACTGGCCCCTACCTGACTCATTTCGCTGTGGCGCTGATGCTGGTAGGTATCATCACGTCGTCCGGCTACAGCCGGTCGATCACGTTGAATCTGTATCTGAACCAGACCCAAAAGGCCTTGGGGTATGGCTTCACCTATCTCGGAACAGAAGGGGACAGTCTGAATCAAGACAGCGCTCTAAAGGTCAAGGTGGAGAGAGCAAAAAGAAGCTTCGTCGCCAGACCGAACCTTTACTTCAGCCAGTACAACCAGGATTACGTGCGCACGCCCTACATAAAGATCAGCTTGCTCCACGATCTATATCTGGCTCCATTGGAACACCAGGGAGGAGGGGAAGCGGGTACGGGTCGGTTTGCCATCAAAAGAGGCCAGACCAAAGAAATTCGAGGGTATGCCGTCAAGTTTATCGGATTTGACATGTCGTCTCATGGGATGGAGGGGGTGGTGCGGGTAGGGGCAGTGTTGGAGGTGTCACACCAGGAAGAGACCAAAGTAGTGACTCCCTTCGTTGTCGTCGGGGACGAGGACGAGGAGAGAGAAGCAGGTACCGTCCCTCTCCCCGCGGGAGAGGACTCTTTGGTCTTGGAAAAGATCGATGCCGACCACGAGGAGGTGACTGTACGTCTGCTTCCCGCCGGAGGACAACCTGCCGGAGAATTATTGGTATTGGAGGTCAGTAGGAAGCCCTTAATCAGCCTTCTGTGGCTGGGTACCGTTCTGGTCATGGTCGGTCTGCTGTTCACCCTCCGGCGGCGGATGGGAGAGATGCGAGGAGAAGGGGGAAAAGGCTGAGACGGGGTGGCGTTCTTCGCCTCCTTTCCTGCGGGTCTTAGCGGTTTCAAATGCGGACGATCTGACCCGACCTAATTGGCGCGGGAAGGTCCGATTCCGGACCAGATTTGCATCTCCGGCCAGTCCAAAACTTTGGTTTTCTGCCGATACAAGAATATGCCCTAAGCTTTTGGGTTGAACCCATCTTAATTCTGGAAATAACCATATGTCACCCAAAAAAGAGACAGGCCTCTGGTCATCCTTGGCCCAGCCCAAATGGATTTTCCGGTTGATCCGAGGAAGCTTTTTCTTGAGCTTTGCTTTCTGGATGCTTTTTTCTCCGGAATATGACCACCGGCTATGGATAGCCTTGGCCTTTTTTCTGGTTTACTCTTCGGTCGTCATGCTCCTGGGCAAAAGGGCCGACGAGGAAAAACTCTATGTTTGTGCCAGTCTTCTGGACGTAATTCTGATAACCATCGTGATGTTGTTGACTGATCGAGAAGGAAGCGGATTCTTCTTTCTCTATTTTTTGGTCGCATTCTTCGGAAGCTATGTCGCCGGTTTGCTCCCCGGCCTGTCTTTGGCGTTGCTTTCATCCGTATTTTACCTCTCAATAAACGCCAGAGGATTGTCCTCACTCTCTGCCAGTTCCGTGCTCCTCAAGTTCTTGGCGCTGTGGACCCTGACTGCCGTGGTGGGGGTGGTGGTGAAAGAGATGAAATATTCGCGATCGAGGCTTCTGCGGACATTTGACATTTTGAATCAGAGAACCTCGGAGCTGGAAAAATCGCAGGCCCAGATCGAAACCATCTATGAGACCTCGCGCACGCTCGGAGAAAAGCTGAACACAGACGAGGTGGTCGGAGAGATACTAAACATTGTGCAAAAGATACTACGATACAGCCACTTTTCTCTTTTCACCTTAGCCGGCAAAGAGAGCCTCTCTCTCTTGGGGGAGATAAAGCAGGGGGAGAGGATAAGGCACTCTGACCCGCAGGTGAGGAGGCTGAAGGGGATTTTGCGCGGGGTGGTCAGCACCGGGAAACCAGTCAGGACGCTGAACTCAGCCGAAGACAAGAAGCTCGAGATCGAGATAGAAGGAGCAAGTTCCTTTATGGCCGTTCCCATGATCTCTAGGGGGAAGGTGATAGGAGTGATGGATGCCCGCTCGACCCGTATCGGAGCATTTCTGGAGCAGGATGAGAAGATATTTTCCATTCTGGCTGAATCTGCCGCCTTGGCCATCGAAAACGCGCTTTTGCACCAGCAGACCGAGGAACTGACCATAGTGGATGAATTGACCGGCGTTCACAACTATCGTTATTTCACGCGCAAGGTCAGAATCGAAGTGAGAAGAGCGGAGAGATACCACCAGCCCTTGTCGCTGGTGATGATCGACATAGACTGGTTCAAACGGTGTAATGACACTCACGGGCATCTTTTCGGCAATCGCGTCTTGCAGGAGCTGGCTGCAAGAATCAAGGAGTCAGTTCGCGATGTGGACGTGGTGTGCCGTTACGGTGGAGAGGAATTCGCCGTGATTTTGCCCCAGACCAAGAAGGCGGATGCACGTATGATAGGAGAAAGGATCAGGCACCGGGTGGAAAGCTCTGGTTTTGGAGACAGTCAGGATGGCTCGACGGTCAAAATAACGGTCAGCTTGGGAATCGCCTCCTTTCCGGAAAACGGCAGGAGCTCAAGAGAGCTGATCGAGAAGATGGACCAGGCTTTGTATCTGGCCAAGGGAGCGGGAAAGAATCAGGTTTGCACCGCCTAAAAGACGACAGCAGGCACCGTATCCTGCTGCGCCCTTGAATTCTGTCGAGATCTCAGACAGAGGCCAGGACTATTTTCCTGGAATGTCTTCTGACTTCCGGTTGCGCAAACCATCCATTGGTGGTCAGGTCATGGGCATTGGGTTGGGGTTGATTGATCAAACGCACAGGACGGTCGACAAGATGTACGGTCACACGTCGAAAAATAAAACCATTCTCGTGGCACCCAGGACGTTTAACCAGTTAGCCGGTGTGCTCTGCCTGCTCATTCTCAGCCTTCTTTTCGTCAGTTGTGCAGAGAGGCCGGTTTTTCGCGAAGAGGCCTTTTATCCCAAGATCAAACGACCGGTGGTGACGGTGAAACTCCTGGAGACAACCGGTGGGCTGACCGTCAGCTCAGAAGAATCATTTGCCATCCGATGTTCTCCCGTGCAAGGTGAGCCGTCCGTCTACTACGCCACAGGAGAAATCGAGGTGAAGTTTTCTCCTGACGGCATAACCTTGTTTCAGAAGACTCAGGGCAGCTTGGAGGCCAGTCTGCGCAAGGTCTCATTTTTCCCCAAGAAAGGTAAATCCTGGCTGTGCGTTAACGGCAAACCCTATCGTGGTGTAATTGAGGTGACCCCGAGCCGGAAGGCGAAGGCACTTCTGGCTTTGAACGTGATTCATGTGGAGGATTACCTGGAGGGAGTGGTCAAGGCAGAGATCGGAAAACTGAGCCGGTTGGAGATTGAAGCGCTGAAAGCTCAGGCAGTGGCCGCCCGGACCTATGCCCTCTCCCGGACGGGCCAACATGCAGATGAAGGATACGATCTTGAGGCAACCGTCGATGACCAGGTTTACTCCGGTGTCGAAGGCGAATATCCCTTGGCGGACCAGGCTATCAAGCTGACCAAGGGAAGGGTCTTGACCTATCAGGGAAGACTGGTTTGCGCTTATTATCACGCCTCCTGTGGCGGGGAGACCGAATACATTGAGAAGGTGTGGGACAAGCCTGCAGAACCCTACTTAGTGCCGGCAAACGACACCGGTTTCTGCTCCTGGTCCAAGAGCTTTCGGTGGGAGGAAAGCTGGACGAAAGATGTGCTCAAAAGAAACATCCAGGAGTTTCTCGACACCGTCCAACCACCGGTGGCGGGGGAATTCGGCGATTTGCTTGATCTGAGGATAAAAGAGAGATCACCTTCGGGAAGAGTGGAGGTCTTGGAAGTGGTGACCGACACGGGGATTTATCCCATTCGGGCGGACAAAATCAGATGGGCCCTGAAAAGAGGGGACGACTCCAATTCGATTTTGCCCAGCACCTGGTTTGACTTGGACATCCAAAGAGCCGGTGACGGCTCCATCCAGAAGATAGTGGCTCGCGGCCAGGGTAATGGACATGGGGTGGGTATGTGTCAGTCCGGCGCGATCGGCATGGCAAGAAATGGATATTCCTACAAAGATATCTTACTGCATTACTATCCGGGTGCCAAGATAACCAAGTGTTATTAAGGAATAAGAGGACCGCCGAAGGCCCGGCTAACCGGCTCGACCTCGCAAGGTCTCCAATAGCTCTCCCCACATCATCACTCCAGAGCAACATTCAACTGTCTGCCCCGGCGGGGTTTTTCTGCGTTTCTTCCTTAGACGGTTGGGTCTTTATGATGACGATGCCGACGAGGATGAGTACGGCGCCTATGATTTGCAGGGCATTGAGTTTTTCACCGAAGATCACGAAGGCCAAGAAGGAAGCCACCACGATCTCCCAGGTGGCGGCAATTCCGGCCCGGCCAGCTTCGAGGTATCTAAGCCCGCGGGTGTAGAGAGAATATCCTAATACCGTGGATAGGAGAGCTAATGCGAAAATCCACAGCCAGGTTTGCGGCGGATAACTCACCGCCACAAGCGTATGCACCCGCCGGACGAGCAAGAGGAAGAAGCTTCCAAAGCCCAAAGCATAAGTGACCACGGTGAACGAATTGTATTTTCCCACCCCTCTCTTGCCAAATATGCTGTAAAGCCCGGCTCCCAAACCGGCTCCCAGTCCGTAGACTACTCCTCTCAGATTAAACCTCAGCCCAGCCGGGCTGTAAACCTGAATGACCAAGATGCACCCCAAAAAGGTTAGGAGCAAAGCCAAAATCTTATGGCGGGTGAACTCTTCACCCAAAAAGAGACGGGACAGAAGGATCACAAAAGCTGGAGAGGTGTAAAGCAGGACAGTGGCAGTAGCCACAGTCGTGTATTTAATGGCGTAAAAGAACAGAAGAAAGCACAAGCTTACACTCAAGAGTCCATACACGCCGAAGAATAGAAAATCCCTTCTGGTAATCCGGAGCCAGTCGGGATTTACGAACACCGCGACGAGAAATAGGAAGAGAAAGGCAACCAGGGCGCGAAAGGTCACCACTGTCAGAGGGTCCGGTTCCTGCCGATATATCAAACGGGCAAAAATTCCTATGGTCCCCAGAAAACTGGCCCCGAGAATCACCAGTAAGTATCCCTTGGTCTCTTTCCTCACCTACACCTCAAGACAAAACCCTACTAACATCCGGTTGCGTTCCAGCCGGCTGAGGCACTAGAGTCTGGACAATATATAAAGCATGAAGCATAAGACAAACACTTTTATTTGTCAGAGGCCCCGGTATGGGGAGATATGGATGCATGGAAAGACCCGCTTTTGCCGCTTGCTTACCAAAGGAGGAAAAAAGTCATTTTCTTTAAGATCAATCGAAGAAAAGCTTGACAAAGCTGACGTGGCGTCGTATACATATATAGAAGGTCGTCTATATATCAGGAGACGCCGATGCAAAATCGTTGCGCTTTAATCTTTCAAGCCCTGTCCGACCAGACCCGACAGAAGATTTTGACCCTTCTGTCCAAAAGGAAGATGTGCGTCTCCGAAATCTGCAGGAACTTCGAGATCACGCAACCCTCGGTCTCCCACCACCTGGACATCTTGAAGAAAGCCGGTTTGGTGGAATGTCGCAAGAAGGGAAAGGAAGTCCATTACCAAGCAACCTGCTGCTGTCTGCCGGTGGACTGTAAGGAATTCTTTGAAAAGGTAGGTCTGGTGGTTAAGACCAAAAAGGGAAAATAATTTTTTGAGCATCAGATAGACATATTCAAATATATGTATAGGATGAAAGGAGGTGATGAACATGTTTTCGTGCTGCTGCAATCCCAAAGACTTTGCCCAGCATTTCGACTGCAAGGCTGAGGAGACCAAGGACGGGATCCTAATCAAAGTAACCGCCAAGGACCCGGAGAAAGCAGAAGCCCTGAAGAAGCTTTTCTCTGCCTGCCAGACCCTCAGCGGCGGGAAATGCTGCCCGTAAAAAGGGCAATCTCCTCGAAGGTACCCCCGCCCGAGGCGGGGGTACCTTCTGAAGGTGGTAACGAAAGTATTCGCGTTTCTGTTGACTAAGCGTCGCGATTTGCCGTCTTGGAGCTCCATCCTTCCCTGTCAATTGCCATCTCGTCAAACTCCACCAACACTTTGTCGCCGTTTCTTACGAAGTGCTTCCTTATGTCCTTAAACCTTTCGTCCCCAAAGATATCGATATTCATTCTGGGGTCATGGTCACTGTATTTCGTTCTGACGAACCGGAATCCACACTTCTCGTAACACCGAATGGCCCTTTGGTTGTGTGAAGCCACATCTAAAAAGAGTTCTTCGAATCTAAGTGCGTCGAAATAATATCTCAGCAAGGTCAAGGTCGCATCGGTGCCGAACCCACGATCAACGAACTCGCAACCTAAGTATATGCCAAGCCACGCGGTTTTCTCCTGTGGGTCAATTTTATATAGAGTGACGAAACCGATTAATTGCCCTTCAGGATTATCAATTGCAAGATATGCCGAGGAGACGTCTCCTTTTCTTCTTAGAAACCAAGCCTCCTTCTCTTCTCTCGTTAAATCCCCTAGATTGTAATGAAAATACAGAGGGTCAGGATACGGTTTCCATTTCATTCTTTTGTCGATATCGTCCCTTTCTAAGGCTCGAATCAAGACTTTTTTCCCTCTCAGAAAAATATGGTCGGAGGTTATTGACATAGTGGTGGTGGTGTTAAGAACTACTTCTGGCACTTTTTCCGGCCCGACTAAGCACCCGGCAGGAGCGGGAAACGCACTCCTACCTTGGTGACAATTCCAACTGACTTCAGTCAGGCATTGAAGCTTACGGCCCGATGGGCTGTGAATTGAGCCGAAATTTCGGATTCATTTGCCTACCGAAACCCCATTCTGAATCATCGATTTGATCTTCTCTTTTTCCATCGCTCCTATCCAGAGGAAAATTCTCAATACCAAACCGCTGTACAACGGATCGCTCTCCTGCGACCAGTAAGGTTTGAAGCCGCCATCTTCTCTCTGAATTCCCATTATCGCCTCTGCGATCTTCTTCACCCGGTGATCATTGATATCGTATCCCGCATCCGCTCCTCTTTTCCCGGAAAGGAAGGACTGCCCCAGAAGATGGGTCAGATGATAAACTTCGTTTTCCTCCTCCTGCCCTTTGGCGATATGAAACTCTTGCTTGGCATCCTGGGCCATTTGATCGAGATGCTGTTCAAACAAAGTCAGTCCTCGTTTATACAAAGTATCCTGATCGCCCAAGAGATCTTTCATGAGAAAAGTGATCTGAGCACTCGAGTCGGGATCGATCTGTTCGTCTTCTTCCACCACCGCCCACCCGCCTTCGGGAAGCTCCATTCTTCGCAGCCAGTTGATGGCTTTCTGGCAAGCCTTTGCGTTTTCTTGCCCGAACTCCCGGAATACGTCGACCATATCCGCAGTCAGCCAGGTGACGCCTTTCTGATTCGAAAGCTCGGTCATCCAGCCTGGAATGCTCAACTTGGGATTCTCCCGGAAGCCGCCATCTTCAGTCTGATGTTTCAGAAGAAACTTGATGCAACTGGTGAGCGCCAGGCCATCTTTGGGCATGCCACATTTCAGCAGAAGACGCGCGCTTCTCCCGGTTTCCTTCACTCCGCTGACGTTGGGATCAATCTGGCTGGGAAAACCGCCGTCTTTTCTCTGAGTCTTCAGCAGATCCAATATCAGTCTATTTCCAGGCGGAGCGTTCCATAGATCGACCATTTCCAAAACACAGAGTTTGGTAAAAGGATCACCTTTCTCAAAAATGATTGGCATAGGGTCATATTTGAATTCCATTTTGATCTCCTCTGGTGTGGCTACAAGAATGACCACCGGCTCTTCTTACCTCTCTCCCTCTCCATGAAATGGAGAGGGGGACAAAGGGGGTGAGGTCATTTACGTTCCGGATAGTTTCGCCACACTCTCGATATGATACGTGTGAGGGAACATATCCACCGGCTGGACGTTTTCCAACTCATATTCCTTTTCACAGAACAACTTCAAATCTCTTGCCAAAGTGGTGGGGTTACACGAGACGTAAACGATCTTGGGTGGTTTCATGTTCAGAAGCGACTTGATAACCTGTGGATGCAGTCCGGCTCTGGGTGGATCGATCACCACCAGGTTGGGGATGTGCTGCTCGCTTTCAAACTTCTTCAGCACCATTTTCGCCTCACCACGGATGAATTGGCAATTGGTAACGCCATTGATTTCAGCATTTCTCCGAGCGTTTTGCACCGACTCCTCCACCGTCTCCACACCGATTACCGTCTTCACCGCCGGCGACAGAAATATGGAGATGGTTCCATTTCCACAATACAAATCCAAGACCTCCTCGTTTCCTTGCAGGTCTGCCGACTGCAGGGCGATTTCGTATAGTTTCTCCGCCTGTCGAGGATTGGTCTGAAAAAACGAGTTGCTCGAGATTTCGAATACGAACCCTCCTAACCTCTCGGTGATGGTCCTTTGTCCACCTAACAACTCCTCCTCTTCTCCAACGGCAACGTGTGACAATCCAGAATTGATATTTCTGACAATACTCTTGAGCGAAGGAAAGTCCGACAAAAGAAGGTTACAGAATTCGTCTCGGAGCGCAAAATCTCCTTTGTAGGTGACGAGATTCACCATGATCATATCAGTGTTCTTGCCCTCTTTTATTACCAGAAATCGCAGGAAACCCGATTGATCCTTCTGCCGGTAAGCAGGCAAGTCCTTCTCTCTGGCAAATCGGCGAACACAGTCCACGATGTGGCTCGCTGTCTCGGATTCCAAAAAGCACTCCTTCAGATCGAAGACTAAGTCGTATCTCTTTCGCGGATGCAATCCCAAAATCAGTTTCTTCTCCGTATGGGGCAGGAAGGCATATTCCATCTTGTTTCGATAATAGAAAATCTCGTCACAAGCTAACGCATCTTGGACAGGTGGATCAGAAAAGCCCCCGATGTGTTTTAGAGTTTCTTTGACCTGTTTTGTTTTGAACTTGAGTTGTTCCTCATATTTCAAATCCTGCCAGGTGCAGCCCCCACACAAGCCGAAATGTGAGCACGCCGGCTTGGTCCTAAACTCCGATTCCTTCATGATCTGAAGGACTTTCGCTTCGGCATAATTGGTTTTCTTCTTGGTAATCTGGGCCCTGACTAAATCCCCCGGTATTCCTCCCGTGACCAAGACCACCAACCCATCCACTTTGGCTACGCTCGTTCCACCATAGGCCAAATCCGATATCTCCAATTCAAGTATGTCTTTTTTGTTGATGTTCATAGACAATTCAGTTCATTCTCTCCAAATGACGTCTGGAAAGCTACATGGTGAAAGGCGTTCTTGGAGTGTCAAGTCTTAGCTTGACCCGAAGTCGTGTGCAGACAACAGAGTCTTTCGAAGTTCACCTAAAGGTGAACACTCCGGTTTCTTCGCTCCAATCTGATTTCCTGCAGGGCCCGACCATCCTCCGACAAACCCGCGTTTGCCAGGATATAATAAGTCATGGGATTTGTCAACATTATACCTACCGGGCATTCATCGAGAGTTTGGAGAAGGGAAGTCACGAAAGTAGAAGGATGGGTAACCGAAGGTTTCAGGGTGTGCTGAAGAATAGTATCGGCAGGGCTAAATGCCCTGCCCTATGAGTTATGATTTGTCTTCGTCCATAGGGGCGGGAATTTATCCCGCCTCTTCTGGTTTAAGGTGAGTCTTTTTCACCTATTATTCATTTCCTCTTAATGGAGTGGACTAAAGGGAAGCAAGGCTGAGATTTTTCCACCGTACCGATCATCGATCCTTGAGGATGCCAAACCGGTTCTGGATTAGATCAAGTATCACCGTGTATTCATCATAGAACAAGGCGTTGCCCAGAAGTCCATCCGCCTGGAACGGGCCCTGCGAAAAAGCTATCATCCCTGTCGTGTCAAAGTAAACCATTGGACTGGTCACACGCAGGGTTCCGAACTTTAGCTCGCCTTTGGCTGGAGCTCCAATCAGGACAGCTTCTTGTCCCCAAGAAGGCACGCTCATCCGAATATTGTTCTTCTCATCTCCCTGCAAACCGGTCAGCTTCTGCCACATGGCCTTTGAAGTGGTTATCGGAAACAGGCTGGCGCCGGTATCATAGAAGAAGTCATCGGAGGACGTATCGGCAATTTGCACGTGAACGAACAGCTTGTTATTCCGCCTGCTTAGGTCCACAAAACTCGCCCGGGAAAGCAGGCTCTTTAGCGCACCATTGACTGAATCCGAAAGGTAGAATCTTCTCTTTGGAAAATCGATGACCAGTATCTTGCCTCCCAAAACATCCTGCCCCACCGAGCCAATCAAAGGGTGCTCTTGTTTGTCGTCAAGTGAGTCACCGAAGTCTTTGTACAGAAAGACCGGCAAAGAATCGAAGGGGCAATTTCCGACCATACCGGAGAGGGCGATCAAGTCGTCCCGGCCTTGAATGGATTGGGTCGGGTATTTCAATTGGCTGAAAGGTATTTGGTAGACCACCGTGATGTCGGCTCCGGTGTCGAGCTGCATCCAGAGCGTTTTCGGGTTGTGTTTCAGCTTGACCGGAACCAAGATCGCCGTCCTATCAAACGTCTTGTCTCCAATCGAGCGGCCTATCCATTCAAATTGCGACCACTCTATGTCCGGTGAACAGCCTATGACTGCAAGTAGGAGGAGGGCTATCAATAATCTGATTCTCATAGATTTCTTAATCCTTTAGGGTCGTGTCAGGTCTTGCCGTATGGGTATGACCCGACGCCTGATTGCTCGGCTGTCGGGACGGACCCGCCAAGTCGAGCCAGAGCCAACGGATAGCAGAATAGCAAAACTTTTCATCTATGTTACCCCTTCTATAGTGCATTTGTTTCACCTACCTTCAGGGTCGTGTCAGGTTTTGCCGTTGGTGGGTGTGACCTGACACCTGATCGGTCGGCTGTCGGGTCACGGCGGCCCAAGCGGGCAAGACCTGACAGAGCACTGAGTCGGAGAAGGATAGTCTGTGGGGGTCGCACAGACGGACCTGTCCGGAGGTCTGGGCACTTATGCGACCTGTTTATGTTCGATGAATCGAACCGCTGCAGAGTGATTTGAGGAGTACGGGGCTTTTAACCTGCGAAACTGTGAGCCCCGCGCCTATGAGCTTGCGGGACATGGGGGACTTGGGGATTGCTGTTTTTCACTTTTTCAGTTGTCCTGCGATATGAGCCATACGGTTCATATCAGAGGTATGGACTATGCAACTCATACCAGAGGTATGAACCATACAGTTCATACCAGAGGACATGCTTGAACCAAGAGATAGGAACTGTGCATAAATCATATATTCATCTCCCATATACGGTGGGGCTATCCTCTTCACCACTAATGTTGTTGTGAATATGCTCCTGGTGGCAAGGGAGACAACGGGTTAGATCGTCGGTTTAGAACCCCCTAAGTCCCCCTTATCGAGTCTGTCTCAAAACTTTTTGTTTCTATGAAGGAGGGAAATTATAATAGAGCAAAGCATAGGAGAAGGAGATTGGGATGAGTTACGAGATACGAGCAAATTATGCGGAGCAATATTTGTTTCCACC
>JBAVQU010000041.1:0-55485 GCA_049694315.1 Candidatus Zixiibacteriota bacterium | reverse complement strand
CCTGCCTCTTCAGCTCCACACTGAACTTCCGTTTCGGATTCATGGCACCATCCTTTCTTGGTATCAAAATACCAATCCGTGCCAAATCCTCCTAACCTTTTGTGTCCAGTCTCAGGGGTGCAGTCCAGTAAGTATGCACCGTTGCTTCACTTCAGTCTAACTGCTTTTCAGGGACTTGTCAAGTACTCCTGTTACCTTTCTCCGTGCCGAAACACCCAATTAGGTCTACTGGTATTGCGACAAGGCAAGGATGAAGACGGTTGTACTTGATCTCAGCAAATTGGCTCCAGACCTCGGTGCGCCGGAAATTCATAAGAAAAGCGCCTGTCAACTCAAAGAGGAGTTACGACAGGCGCCGTGAGTCTTCTTTCTGCTTTTGTTTTCGGTTAGAACTCGGTCTTGCCGGTGAATTTGAAATTGTCAATCAGCATGGCGGGAGCCACTATGCATCCCACATCCTGCCACCAGGAGTTGATGAGTTTCCTCTCCTTCGAGATCTGCAAGACATTGGAGAAGGCTTTGAGCATGCTTTCGGTGAAACGCAGGTTCTTGATGCCATGCTTGATCTTCCCGTCTTCCAGCCAGAAAGTGCCGTCCCTGGTCATTCCGGTCAAAAGAGCATTGGTGGTGTCCAAAAGACCGTTGATGTAATGGAATCTGGTGACCAAAATCCCTTGTTTCACCGACTGTATCATCTTCTCCGGAGAGGAGTCTCCACCTTCGATGAAAACGTTCAGGGCCAGTCCACCCTCGGAACTATCCGGAGTGAGGGCATGACCGGTCGATTTCCTGTTTTCCTTGTGAGCGTGCGTAGAGTCATACACCGCTCCCCTGGCGACACCTTTGTCTATCAGGGTCACCTTCTGCTTGGGCACCCCTTCAAAGTCGAAGGGGAAGGCGATTCCGCTCTCGTCCGGACCATCATCATACATGGTGATGTTGTCTCCCATGATTCTCTTGCCGATCCGGTTGGAGAGAAAGCTGGTACCTTCCTGGAAAGTCTTGCACCCAAAACCGATGTAGTTCATCCATTCCACCAAAGCCGCCACGGCGGATGGCTCCAAGATCACCTGGTACTCTCCGGGATCGAGGTCTTTGGGATTCTTGCTGTCTAGGCATTTCCTGATGGCAATTTCTGCTAAACCGTCCACGTCGATTTCGCTCACCTTCCGGGAGAGCTGATCGGAATAGCCGGAGCTGTTGTCGCCCATAACCACCACGTTGATAAAAGCAGAGGTGAGCGGCTGATAGCAGGCTACACCTTTGCTGTTGACCACGGCTATCTCCGTATAGCCGTTGGAGAAAGCTCCCGCAACGGTCAGGCTGTGGCGCGTGGCCCGGTCGAATATCCGTTTAACCGACTCTGCTCTTTGCGCCGGAGAGAAGCCGGCGGTCTGCTCGAAGTAGGTATTCAGCCGGGGATAATCGCTCTTGGTCGGCAGACCGGGAAAATCGGGATTCTCCCTCTGGTTTTTGGCTATCTCGGTGGCATTGGCCAAGGCTTTCTTTAGGTCATCTTCTATCAGGGAGTTGGTGGAAGCTACTCCAATCTTCTTGCCCATAACCGCGCGGAAGTATACGTGGTTATTTCGCTCGGAGACGTTTTGATGGATGTTGGAGTTGGCAAAGCGGGTGAGTCCGCTTTCGCCCCCGATATAGACTGCCTCGGCCTGGTCCACCTTCGATTTCTTCAAAACCGAATTCAGTAGGCTAAGTATATTATCTTTTCCGATCATTTGCTCACTCCCACTTTGACGTTACGAAATCTCGCCGGTGAGGTCCCATGAGCTACGTGCATGGTTTGCATAGGCTCGCCTTTCCCGCAGTTGGACAGTCCCCAGATGTGCCAGTACTTGCGATTGCACACCGCATCACAGCCGTTCCAGAACTCGGGGGTGATCCCGGTGTAGAGACCGTTTTTGTACATTTTACCTTTCTTGCCGTTCTTGATCTCCCAGGCAGCCTCCACCCCAAACTGGAAATTCAGCCTCTTATCATCGATGCTCCAGCTTTTGTTGGTGTCCAGCAGCACTCCGTCCTTGGTATCTCTTATCAGATCCTCAAGCTCCCACTTTCCCGGTTCCAGGTTGATGTTGGTCATCCGGATTAATGGAATCCGGTTCCAGCCCTGCGCCCGCATGGTGCCGTTGCTCTGCTGTTTGACAAAGGCCGCCGTCTCGCGGGAAGTCTGATACCCAACGAACAAACCGTCCCTAACTAAGTACACCCGCTGGGCTTTGACTCCTTCGTCGTCGTATCCGAAGCTCCCCAATCCTCCGGGAATGGTGGCGTCGGCAACTATGGTCACCTGGTCGGAGCCGTATTTGAGTTTGTTCACCTTATCTAGGCTCATGAAACTACCCCCAGCCAGACTTATCTCTGTCCCCAGAACCCGATCCAGCTCCGTGGGATGGCCGCACGATTCGTGCACCTGAAGCGCCAACTGGTTGCCGGCGATGATGATGGTCGTCATCATCTCGGGAAGCGGAGGAGCGGAAAGCAGCTGTACCGCCTCCTCTCTCACCTTCTCCGCATGTTCCACTAGCTTGAGTTCCTCTACGAATTCATAGCCCCGGCAGGCATAATCGCCCCCGGCGGAATTGGGGTAAGAGCGCCTCTGGGCTTCCGTCCCCTCTACCGCGGTGGCGGCGATTCCCGATCCACTCTGCAATATCGATTGCTCGACAAATGCACCCTCGGTCGAGGCAAAGATCTTGTCGGTCTTGAAGAAATTCATGGAGCCTTCTGCCACCTTAATCTTGGGGTTCTTCTGCAATATGGCGCAGGCCTCCAGAAGAAGTCCGACCTTCCGGTCAATGGAGACGGCAAAGGGATCGACATCATAATGGCTTTCGTACTTATCCTGGCATATCTCTGTTGGGGTCAGCCTGACGTCTTCTTTCTTGGTCAGCGCGGAAGCTCCGGCGATCTGGATGGCAGCATCAGCCACCCTCTTCATCTCCTCGAAACTGACAACAGAGCTCGCGGCAAATCCCCATGCGCCGCCTTTGATCACCCTTATCCCAAATCCTTGATCATCGTTCCGGGACAAACCGTCCACGTTCCCATTCTTCACTTTAATGTCCTCAAAGCTGGTTCTCTCATGCCGGATGTCTGCGTAGTCCAGCTTCTTCTTCCTCAGATAATCGATGATTTCCTTTAGTCGTTCTGTCAAAGTTTCCTCCTTTCAGCCAGAGCATTGGTCAAAACACGTTCTTCTTGCACTCAGATCAGAAAGCTAAATCTCATCTTCTGGTTTGTCAAGTGAATTAAGCGTCAGGTCTGGCGAAACCAGACGTGCAGGATCTCGGATGACGAATAGCGAGTAAAAAACGACGGATGATCGGCTGTTCAATTTTTCTTCGGGAGCCAAACCGGGTAGGGTGAATCCGACCCTTACGAGTAGGGGCTGGATCCCGGACGGGAGCGTCCGCTCATCAAGCCCGCCAGGCTTCTCGTTCATCACGGATGCTCCGTCCGGGAAGCGAAAGACCCCTTAGGTACCCCCCTTGTCCTGCAGGATTTGGCAGTTTTTTGTCTTGACAGGATGCGGCGCGTGTGGTATAATTCACCTTCGGTGGTTGGGGCCTGTCGCAAAGATGGCTCCTCTAACATGGAAAGGAGGAAGAACTTACCACATAGGCTAAAAGGTTTGTGATCAAGTTTGGCGAGAGGAAAACAAGGTGAGTTGTTTTGACGACAAAAGACTCGCTCAGCCGGGCTTGAATTCTCGGCGTGGTCATGGTGGGGTGCTTATGCCGACAGGCAGGTTTCTCAATATGGCCGAGAGAAAAGTAGATATGTTTGGTATGTTATCCAGCTTCCAGTTTGACGGAACCTTTGTTTTGGAAAGATGGTGCCGAGTTGAGGCGGAGTGTTCGACCGATGGTGACTCGGCTTTTTTCAATTATAGGCACAGGAGTCTGTGATTTGAGAACCGATTCCCACACTCAGATGATGAAAGGCGGCTTTGCCTGGACGATTTTCCTCTTCTTCCTGTTGGGAGCAGTGTCTTTTTCAAGGCAGGCGCATGGACAGGAACCCTCTTCGACCGAAATGCCGGTTCTCATGACTGCCCCGGTAGAGGCCGCGCCCATTCTGGAAAAAAGCATAGACCCGTCAGAATATGTGGTCGGGGCTGGGGACGTGCTCTCCATCGACGTGTGGGGAGAAATCAACGTTCATCATACCTTGACTGTCACTCCGGAAGGAAGCCTGTTGATCCCCGGCGTTGGCAGAATTCAAGTCGGGGGGGAGCGGCTGGCAGATGCTAAGAATACCGTCCAGGAAGCCGTTCTCAAGTCTTATCGGAGTGTTCCCGTCACTATCACTCTGTTGAAACTCAAGAAGGTGAAGGTCATAGTGGCTGGGACAGTCAGGGTCCCCGGTGTCTACACGGTGACAGCCAATACCCGGGTGTCGGAAGCCATAGACATCGCAGGCGGATTCACGGATAGCTCTTCCACCAGGAATATCACAGTCACTCATCCGGACGGAAGTGCCATTGTGGCCGACGTGTATAGGTTTAAGAGGTTAGGAGACCGTAACAAGAACCCATATCTTCTGGGGGGTGACGTCGTCTTTGTGCCGGCCATAGAAAAACAGATCAACACCGTCGGCATCTACGGGGCGGTGAAATCCGGGGGCGATTTCGAGTATGCACCCAGCGATAGCCTACGGGATCTGATAGATTTGGCTTACGGTCTAACCATGGACGTGGATTTGCTTAAGGGCGAGCTTGTCAGATTCGCTCCGAACCAGCCTGGCCCCACAACCATCCCCATAAACCTCAAGCAATTGCATGCCGGAAATGATTCCGAGGGAAACCTGCAGCTTCTGCCTGACGACCGGGTTTTCATACGAAGCACTCCTAAGTTTCACAAGAAAGACCAAGTAATAGTCAACGGAGAGGTTTACTATCCGGGGGTTTACAACATTGATGGGGACAAGACCAAGCTATCCGAGGTGGTGTCAAGAGCAGGCGGGATCACCCCATTTGCCTCCTTGGCCGAAGCGGAAATGGTGAGGACGTATAACCCAATCGACCCCGAATTCGAGAGATTGAAAAAGATTCCTGTGGCGGACATGACCCAATCGGAGTACAGTTACTTCAAACTCAGATCGCGCGAGAAGCCTGGCAGAGTGGCTTGCGATTTTGAAAAGCTGTTTCAAGAAAAATCGACCGAATATGACGTCACGCTCAAAAACGGGGACGTGATAAGCATACCGACCAAAAGCATGGTAGTGAACGTTTCGGGAAGCGTGATCAATCCGGGGCTGGTCCCGTATGCTCCGGGTGAAGACTACAAGTACTATATTAGCCGGGCTGGAGGCTTCTCATGGAAGGCGCGAAAGGGCAATATCCTGGTGGTCAAAGGCCAGACCGGAGAGCGAATGAGACCGTCCAGTGGTCGAAAGCTGGATCCGGGAGATACCATCTTGATCCCGGAGAAACCGGAAAGAGATTATTGGAAGTTCTTCAAAGATACTATGCTGGTTCTGGGGAACATTGCCACGGTGTACCTGGTTATCCAACAAGTAACTAAATAGGCGAACTCGTTCGTGGCTCATGGTGCACGGCAGTTAGGGTCATGAACGGGCCATCCAAGGGCAGGGAATGGAAAACCGAGAGGTTGAAGGAGAAAAGGTAAGCATTTATAGCTATCTTACCGTTCTGGTGAGTTATCGCCGGTTCATTTTCTTGAATCTGGTGGGCGTGTGTCTGATCGTGGCCGTCATCTCGTTCCTGCTTCCCAGTTGGTACCGGGCCAGTACCACCATCCTACCGCCGGAAAGAGAGACTTTGGGTCTGGGAATGGCATCTTCCCTTTTGGGCGCAGCTTCCGGTCTGGCCACCTCTTTCTCCCTGCCGCTCATGGCAACTCCATCCGACGTCATGGCCGCAATCCTGGAATCACGTAGGGTCGGGCAGGCAGTTGCCGAAAAAAAGAATTTGAGTCGGTCCTATAAGACTAAATCAATGGAGGAAACACTGAAGCAGCTTTTCTCCCACCTTTCGGTGCAGGTCACGAAGGAAGGCATAGTATCATTGTCTTTTGAGGACCGGGACAGGACTATGGCAGCTGACGTGGCAAATTGTTTTGTGGAAGAGTTGGACCGGATCAATCAGGAAACAAGCACATCCAAGGCCAAGAGCGCCCGGATATTTATAGAAACAAGGTTAGCTCAGACCCGTGCAGAACTATCGAAGGCGGAGGACGATCTAAGAACATTCCAACAGGATAACAAAACCATACTGGTAGACGATCAGATGAAGGCGGTCATCGAAAAAGCAGCCGATTTGAAGGCTGAGATGGTTTCCTCGGAGATAGAGTTGAATGTGCTGAGCAAAACCATGTCTTCCTCTCACCCACAGGTTCAATCTCTACGGAGCAGAATCAGCGAAATCAAAAGACAGTTGGAGATTTTGGAGTCGGGAAACCAGAAGGGAAACCCTGAAGGGAAGACTGTCTTGGACGTTCCGTTCAGCCAAGTCCCCTCTTTGAGCCTCCAGTTAGCCCGTTTGATAAGAGAGGTCAAAATTCAAGAGAAAGTGTTCGAGCTTTTGACCCAACAATACGAGCAGTACAAGATCGAAGAGACTAAGGACACTCCCACCGTTCAGGTTCTGGACAAAGCCGTTCCACCGGAGAGGAGAGCCAAACCCAAAAGAGCGCTGTTGGTGGGACTTTCGGGATTGTTGAGCATCCTGGCATCAACCACTTTGGTATTCGGATTGGAGTATCTCAAAAGGGCAAAACTGCGAAATCCGGAGGGATTTTCGCGGCTGGAAACGCTTTTGGGAGTTTGGAGAAAAGACGCAGACGACTTGAAGCGGAAGCTCGGCTTCCGGCGGAATACAGACTGAGCTTGAGGCGGGAACAGTCGCTTGACGCCCGTTTTGGCGTCGGCATTGATCGATAAAAAGCCAAAGGTTCGGTGAGTGAGGTTGGAGAAAGTGTACTGCGTATGAGATCTTGTCCATTGAGTCTCGTAGATTGAACCTGGTCAGAAGCTTCACGGTGAGCAGACGACTGATCGTCTGACCGGCGACATTCTGGAAAGGCAAGACATGATCAAGATTGGCTTGATCGGATGCGGAGATTGGGGAAAAAACCTGCTAAGGAATTTTGCCAATCTTCCCGGATGTGTAGTCCTGGCATGTTGTGATAAAAATGTGAAACAAACAGAGAAACTCTGTCCCGGTTACCCGGATATTAAATTCACCCAAGATGAGAGAGACATCATAGAGAACCCCAATTTGGATGCTGTGATCGTCTCTACTCCTCCAGCTTCACATTTCAGGTTATCCCGGGCAGCCATTCTTGGGGACAAGGACGTGTTTGTGGAGAAACCTTTCGTCCTGGAGGTAAGAGATGGTGAAGAACTGGTGAGATTGGCGGACGAGAGGAAGAGAATCCTGATGGTCGGGCATATTATGGAGTACCATGCCGCCACTTTGAAACTGAAGGAATACGTGGACAAAGGCGAGTTGGGGAAGATATACTATCTTTATTCCACCCGTCTCAACTTGGGAAAAGTGCGGGACGTCGAAAATTCCCTGTGGAGCTTTGCTCCCCACGATATCTCCATGATTCTGTTCCTGTTGGGAAAAGAACCCGTTTCCGTGACTGCCACCGGCGAGTGTTATCTGCGGAAAGGGATCGAAGACGTGGCTTTCATGACCATGCATTTCGAAGATGGCGTTATGGCCCACGTACATGTAAGCTGGCTGGATCCTCATAAGGATCGAAAGCTCACTCTGGTTGGGAACAAAAAGATGGCCGTCTTTGATGATACTCAGTTCTCGGAAAAGGTCCGGATTTACGACAAGGGGGTGGACGCCAAAATGGACTATAATACCTACGGCGAATACTTGAGCCTCCGGGTTGGGGATATTCTGATCCCCAAGATCGAAGGCACGGAGCCGCTAAAGACGGAATGCCAGCATTTCGTCGACTGTGTTCAGAATCGCCGGACTCCCAGAAGCGACGGTCGAGACGGCTTGCGGGTGCTCAAGGTTTTGGATGCGGCGCAGCGGTCTTTGAAGATGGGAGGCACACCGGTCAAGATAGAATAGGAAAAGTGCTCACTGAATCCAACACCAACCTGTCAGGGAGTTTGAACATGGAGAATTTCGTTGACAAATCTGCTCAGTTAGGAGAGGGAACCAAAGTAGGGAGATACACGGTTATAGAGAAAGATGTGAAGATCGGCAAGAATTGCGCCATCGGGAACAACGTGACCATTTATGCCGGCACGCAGATCGGAGACTCGGTGCGGATAGATGACAATACTGTGATCGGCAAGCAATTGATGAAGGCCGCCACCTCGGCCACCACCATTGAGCAAAAGCTACCCCCGGCCCAGATTGGGGACCATTGTCTTATCGGAACTTCGGTGGTTATCTACGCGGGTGCCACTTTGGGGAAGAAGATTCTGGTGGCCGACCTTTCCACCATCCGGGAAAACGTCAGCGTTGGAGATTTCACCATTGTGGGAAGAGGAGTGGCCATCGAGAATTTCTGTAAGGTAGGACCATACTGCAAACTGGAGACTAACGCTTATATCACCGCCTACTCGGAGCTGGAAGACCACTGTTTCATCGCCCCCTGCGTCGCCACCAGCAATGACAACTACATGGCACGGAGCCAGGAGAGATTCAAACATTTCAAAGGGGTGACGGTGAAGAAGGGAGGACGTATCGGGCTGAATGCCACCATCCTTCCCGGAAAGGTGATCCACGAAGATTCGCAGGTGGCGGCCGGAGCAGTGGTGACAACGGACGCACCATCCAAGAAGATAGTCCTGGGTGTGCCCGCAAAGGTGTGGAGGGACGTGCCCAAGGACCAGCTTCTGGAAAACCAGTGATTCATGCGGACGCCATCTTGCGAGCGCCCTGCACCTTTCACCTCTGCCTCTCTCCTAACGGAGGATGGTCAGGGATTCGAGAGAATGTCAAACCAGGGAGGTCCTTGTCTCTGTGAGGTGCTGATACCAGAAGACCCCAAAGTCTCATTGGCGTCAGTCTTGAAGCGCGACGGAAAACAATGACAGGAGGATCTGATGAATGTCCCGTTTTTGGATCTAAAGAGACAATATAGCTCTATGAAAGCTGAGATAGATCAGGCCGTATTCGGCGTTCTTAGCGATACCAAGTTCATCCTGGGACCGGAGGTCAGAAGCTTAGAGGAGAAAGTGGCGGAGTACTGCGGGACAAAATTCGGCATCGGGGTTGCCTCGGGGACGGACGCCTTGCTTCTGTCGCTGAGAGCCTGCGGAGTCGGGCCGAGAGATGAGGTACTTACCACCACCTTCTCGTTTTTTGCCACTGCCGGGGTGATCAGTCGACTGGGAGCGATTCCGGTGTTCGTGGATATCGACCCCTACACGTACAATATGGCGCCCGACCAGATCGAAAAGAAGATCACGTCCAAGACCAAGGTAATCATGCCGGTGCATCTCTATGGCCAGTGCGCGGACATGGATCCGATTAACGCAGTTGCCAAGAAGCACAACCTGAAGGTGGTTGAGGACGCGGCTCAAGCCATCGGGGCGAAGTATAAGGGGACGAAGGCCGGAAGCATGAGCCATTTTGGCTGCTTTTCTTTTTTCCCCAGCAAAAACCTGGGGGCCGCAGGAGATGGGGGCATGGTGATAGCCAATGATCCAGATATGGCAGAAACGATCAGGGTGCTGAGGGTTCACGGCTCCAAACCCAAGTATTATCACTCCATCATTGGCTACAATAGCAGGCTGGATACCATTCAGGCAGCCATACTCGGTGTTAAACTGAAGCACCTGGATAGTTGGCATGAAAAAAGAAGAGAACATGCCGCCCGATACAATTCCGCTTTCCAAGGTCTGGACATAATCACACCGAAGGAAGAGAATTTCAGTTATCACATTTACAATCAATACACCATTGCGGTCAAGAACAGAGACAAGCTGAGCGTAGTGTTGAAAGAAAACCAGATAGGGCACGATATCTACTATCCTGTTCCCCTGCATCTACAGAAATGCTACCAGACATTAGGGTACCAGGAAGGAGATTTCCCGGTAGCTGAAAACAAAGCTAAGCAAGTGATCTCCATCCCCATATATCCAGAGCTGTCTAAGGAAGAACAGGATTTTGTGATCGAGACCGTGAAAAAAGCGGTTTAGCGACGGTGACGCCAATTCACCTGGCGTGGACGGCAGGCAATCGGTTAGTTGGCGCCTGTTTGTCTGGCGAGCTGCAGGGCAATTCTACGGATCGAAGATCGTACGGCTCGCCTGATATGAACCTTTCCTCCTGCCTTTTTCCTTCTCCCTTTCGGTAGAAGGAGAAGGTCGAAGGGAAATCAAGTTTGAATCAAACCATATAGGGCATTCGTCTTTGGCTGAATGCACGTGCCTTTGAGAGACAATAAAGACCATGAAGATTATCTCAATAGTAGGGGCTCGTCCTCAATTCGTAAAGCTTGCTGCTCTTTCCCAAGAACTGAGAAGAGAACACCGGGAGATCATTCTCCACACCGGACAGCATTACGATGACGAGCTGTCACAGGTATTCTTCTCTGAGCTTTCCATACCGAAACCGGACTATAACCTGGGGATAGGATCAGCCGAACATGGCGAGCAAACCGGCAGGATGCTGGCGGGAATTGAAGAAGTCCTGCTTTTTGAGAAGCCGGATTTGGTGATCGTATACGGAGACACCAATTCGACGTTGGCCGGAGCTTTGGCGGCGGCTAAACAGAACGTCCCGGTCGCTCATGTCGAGGCGGGTCTGAGAAGTTTTAAAAAATCCATGCCCGAGGAGATCAACCGGGTCTTGACCGATCACGTAAGCTCGCTGCTTTTCTGCCCTACGCCGACCTCGGTTAAGAATTTGAAGAGAGAGGGAATAACCAAGGGAGTTCACTTGGTCGGAGACGTGATGTATGACTCGCTTGTGGATCATCTGAAAGTGGCAGAGAGGCAGTCAAGTGTGATGAAGAAGCTAAACCTTCGAAATAAGGAATTCTATCTGGTCACCGTTCATCGGGCAGAGAACACCGACCTCAAGGAAAATCTGGAAAAGATTGCCCGGATCCTAGCCAGTCTGGACAAGAAGGTGGTCTTCCCTATCCACCCCCGAACCAAGAAGAAGCTTAGTCAGTTCAATCTGCTGGACAGACTGCTTGCCAAGCATAACCTCGCCCTCATAGACCCGGTCAGTTACCTTGATATGTTGGTTCTCACCAAAAACGCCCGGTATGTGCTGACCGACTCCGGAGGAGTGCAGAAAGAAGCCTTCTTCTCAAGAACTCCCTGCCTGACTCTAAGAGAAGAGACCGAATGGGTGGAAACGGTCGAAAGCGGGTGGAACAAGATATGTGGGTTAGACTTTAAGAAAATTCGGACATTTCTTGGTGGGGTTGCTTATCTTAATCCAATAAAAGTCAATCCTTTCGGGAAAGAAAAGGCATCCAGGAAAATAGCCTTATGCCTCTCTTATGAGAACATCTCAAAAAACACTTCAGTTTTACGAAAGAACTTAATGTGAAAGTTGAAAATCTAAGATTCTCTTCAAAAGAAAATCTATGGTTGTCAGCGGTTCCGATCAGTTTGGGAGTAATCGCTTCATTAGTTTTCTACTTTTCGCCTTATATAGTTATAATTCTATTAAGCCTTCTGCTTCTTCTGCTACTAATTAGCCAAAAAGAGGATAACTTTTTCTTAATCTTGTTTTTCATTCTGATCTTTTTCAATCAGTTTCGCAATGTCGACACAGAGTCAACTTACCTTATATATGAGTATCACTTTCTCGGACTTAACCTAATCGAGGGGACTATCATAATGTTTTTAGCTATTTATCTTCTTAAGTCTGCCCTCAGGGGAGAGATAAAGATAAGCGCGAGCAGATTTTTTCTAAATAAACCCATTCTGTGTTTCGGGATGGCTATGGTCTTGGCTTCCGTTGTAGGTCTGTTCTTCTTTGGGGCAAGTCTGCATAGAACCCTCGGTCAGCTTCGCCCTCTAAGCTATATAATAATACTCTATTTTTTAACTATCGTTTTTATAAAAACTAAAACTCAGTTGAACCAGATACTTTGGGCGATTTTAATCTTTACCGGTCTGCGAGCTACCCACGGGATATTTTTATACTTTTTTGATCCTGCAAGACAACGGATGGGAGGTTCTTTCACTTTCCTATCCCATGAAGTTACATTCTTCATGCTCGTTCTGGCTTTAGGATTTATTTTTATCTCCAACTACCCAAAAGAGGATCGGATGATTCATACTTGGATATGGATTATGATGCCTACGACTTTCTCTTTCCTTTTTAGCTTCCGTAGGGGAGCTTGGTTGGGACTGGGATTGAGTTTTTTCATCACCTTTCTGGCCTTACCCAAACCAGTCAAATGGAAGTTGGTGAAGGTGGGGGTTCCCCTTCTGGCTCTATTACTAATGATAATGGTTGTTGTTCAAGGTTTGAGTTCTCTGCAGAGATTGGAGGAGCGTCTTAGTTCGGTAACACTGACTACAAAAAACATTTCTCTCGCGGGATATGGGATTACAGAATCAAATATGTATCGACTTTGGGAGACCGCCAACGGTTTGATCTCCTTAAAGAGTCATCCCATTTTCGGCATCGGGCTAGGGACCGAATGGCCAGTTTACATACCCTTTAGAGGTTTCTCTCTTTCCCGATTCCGTTTCCACAACACTTGGCTTGCTCTTTGGGTGAAGATAGGATTTTGGGGAATATTCTCCTTTATCTGGATAAATTGGTCGTTTTTCAAAAAGGGTCTAAAACTGGGTCGAATCATTACAGATCGATATTACAAATCGATTTGCTTGGGTCTTTTGGTTTTCGTTTTTGCCGTTGACATCGCTTTAGTTTTTGGTGATTGGATCTATTACTTTAGCCCTGCTTGTCTTTTGGGCTTCGTTTTTGGAGTGATGGCTCTATTAGAGAGATTCAAGGAACGAGGAGAAATAGTTTGAATTTATTTCAGAAAATAGCTAAAAACAGCGGCGCCATGCTGGGAGCAGATTGGCTCAACAAGGCCGCCATGTTCTTCCTGATAGTCTATGCGGCCAGATTTCTGGGCACTCAAAAGTTTGGCATGTTTTCCTTTGTGATGGCATTCGTAGAGCTTTTCGCGGTCTTCTACGATTTGGGTCTGGGGATGTTGATTATACGAGAGGTCGCCGGGGACAAAAGCAAAACCGCTGCTTATCTAACCAACTCTTTGTTCATAAAACTACTTTCCTCGCTGGTGCTCTTTCTGATCATCTTTAGCATTAGCCGGGTTACGGGAAATGCCAAGGAAGTTCAGCGGCTTCTTGTGATTTACGTGCTAGCTCAGACCTTAAGTTCTTTCAGTGCTGTTTTTGCAAGTTTGTTTACTGCTTGGGAGAGAATGGAACTGGTGGCTCTGGCCAATTCGGTGAGAAGCATTCTACTTTTGGGTTTAGGGATAGCTGTACTCCACCTGGGTTATGGTCTAGAGGGATTGTTTAAGATCTTTTTGGGGGTTAATGGAATTCAACTTCTGTACTGGCTTCTTTTAACCAGCAGAAATAGAATCTTTAGACCGCAGTGGAGTCCACAATTCTCTTCCTGGAGAGACATCTTACAAAAAGCCTGGCCTTTTGCTTTTTTGGTGCTCTTCATACAGATATATTTTCGGATTGATATCACCATGTTGCAATATATGAAGGGTGCGGTGGATGTGGGAATTTACAATGCTGCTTATAAATTATTTACTTTGGGTTTGAGCTTGCCCTGGGTGGTGAACCAAGCACTTTTTCCCACCCTCTCCTCTCTTGACTCCTCTGCTCCGGAAAGACTCCGCGAAACCTATAGTGTGGTGATTAAATACAGTATAATTGTCTCCCTTCCGCTTTCCGTAGGAGGATTTCTATTCGCCCCCAAAATAATCTCCCTATTTTTCGGGGGAGAATACTCGAAGGCCGCATCGGTGCTGAAGATTCTGTTTTTGTTGTTGCTTCCCTGTTCTGTGGCTTCTTTTACTAATTGTATTCTTACTGTCAAAAATCCCAAGATCACCATGGCGATCGCTGGAGGAGTGATGACTCCCCTGAATATTGTGCTTAATCTGCTTTTAATCCCCAAATTCAGCTATTATGGAGCCGCAGCCGCTACCTTGGTGACTGAGATTATAGGCGCTGTTCTCAGCCTTTATTATAATTTCAGATTAGTCTCCGGATTGAAACTCAATCCGGAACAACTTTTGACAAAACCTGTCCTGGCTGCTTTAGCCATGGGAATTTTGATATACTTAATAAACTCCTTAGTAATGATTCCCGTTTGTGTTTTGGTTTATTTTTCGATTCTGATTGTATTGAATGGCATATCCAGAGAGGAGAGGCGATATTTGTTGAAATCACTGGGGTTAATATGAGAATTGGGATCGATGCCTCCGCTTTTGTCGGCAAGAAAGCGGGGACGGGAGTATTTGTGGAGCACATGGTCAAGGAGTTGTCTCAGATTGATACCCATAACCATTATGTGCTTCTTTACATATATTTCAGAGAGAAGATAAAAAACACAGAGGATTGGGGGTTGAATGTTAATTTTACCTGGAAAGGATATCGGGTACCCAGCCGAGTGATAAGCCAGCTTTGTCTCAAATTCGGATTCCCCACAGTTGAGTTGTTAGCAGGCAAGCTGGATATATTCCATTCCCCTTCCCATTTCTTTTGGCCTCAGAAAAGAGGCAAAAAGATGGCAACTGTGCATGATTTGATAATCTTCAAGATGCCGCAGCTCTTCTCGTCTCAAATGAGGAAGCTCTATCAAGAGTCGATGGGTAGAATAATTTTGAATGCTGATTTGATATGTGCAGACTCTTTTTGCACGAAAACTGATATTATTGAGATGTTCAGGGTCCCAGAGTCTAAAGTGAGAGTGGTGTATGGGGGGGTGGACCAATGCTTTAAGCCTCTAGAAATAAATGAGCAGTGGCTATATGAAAGGTTCGGTATCAAAAAACCTTTTATTCTCTTTGTAGGGGTTATCGAGCCTCGTAAGAATCTAGAGGCTTTGGTAAAGGCTTATGAGAACCTGAGCCGTGCGAATAAAATAGATCACCATCTAGTAATAGCTGGGAAAAAGGGATGGTTATACGAACCCATAATTCACATGATCACTCAGTCTGAGTTTCGACAGCAGATTTTTATGTTAGACTATGTTAGGACCCCCGACTTAGTGCTGCTTTATAATGCGGCGGATTTATTCGTTTACCCTTCTCTTTATGAAGGTTTTGGCTTGCCGGTATTAGAAGCTATGGCTTGTGGCACTCCGGTTGTAGCTTCCCCTCTATCTTCCTTGCCGGAGGTGGCTGGTGATGCGGCTTGGTATGTTGATCCCCATAGCGTGGAGTCCATAGTCCAGGGAATAGAAACTGCGTTGAATAATGAAGGATTGAGAGAAGAGCTGAGCCGCAAGGGTTTGGAGAGAAGTCGATTATTCAGCTGGCGGAATACAGCTTCGCAAGTCTTAGAATTATATCAATCTCTGGGCTAAAGAGATTTCTCAGAAAATGATGAACCGAAGGTTAAAGAGGATTTTGGTTAGCGTGAATAAGAACGGAGGAACGTTACTATTCAACCTGCTTAATCTTTTGAGTTTTAATACCTTGAAAAGCTATTCTTTGGACTTCGAAAATATTAACAGAATCTTAGTCGTCGCACTTCACAAAATCGGAGACGTCCTTTTCACCACTCCCGCCATCTACGCATTGAAAGAGAAATTCCCGCAGGCTAAGCTGACCGTATGGGTCAAATCCAGGGGGAGGGCGGTTTTGGAAAACAATCCCCATGTAGACGAGATACTGGTCTTTGACAACCTTAGCGTGGCCCGAGGGTTCGAAGATATTAGCCCCGGTGATATGAAAAGTAGGCTGAACTTTCTCTCGGAACTCCGAAAACGAAAGTTCGATGTAGTGGTGGATCTGGTGGGAACTTGGGGCACCAATCTATATTCTTTTCTGAGTGGGGCTCCTTTGAGGTTCGGGTTTGATCAACATGGATTTGGGTTCCTTCTTACCAAGATCACCTCTCCGGTGGGAGGTGGGCATCTAAGACAAAACTACTTAGATGCAATCCGCACCATGGGAATAACCCCCAGCCATGAGGATCTGGTGATGGAATTAAGTTTGAGCGAAAGGGAATTCGCTGAAAAGTTTATGAGGGATCACCACTTAGACCCCCATGATTTTCTGGTCGGGATTCATCCGGGAGCTGGCTGGGACACTAAGAGATGGCCTCCAGAACACTTCGGACAACTAGCCCACCTGTTAGGTGAAGAGAATGGCGCCAGAATTGTGCTTTTTGGAAATAGCGATGAGGAGAAACTGGCAAGAGAGATAATGATGCAAATGAAGACTCAACCAATAAACCTGGCTGGAAAGTTGAGCTTAAGAGAGATGGCCGCGGTGATAAGCAAGTGTCACCTTTTCCTGGGAAATGATACAGGACCAACTTATCTGGCAGAAGCTCTAAAAATTCCAGTAGGCATATTCTTTGGATCTACTAATCCGGCTTACAGTGTCCCTTTGGGAACAAAGTGCGTAACAATAAGAAGGACGCTGGATTGCAGTCCGATTGGTGCGCACCAATATTGTTTTGATGAGATCGGGGTTTCCTGCCTATTAGGGACGCATCAATGTATGAACTCCATCTCGGTGGAGGAGGCTTTGGAAGCCTTGAAACCTATCTTAGTCAAAAAGGGGTGATCAAGTTGGAGGATAACAAAAATCGGTGTATGCTCTGTGGTCAATCTTCTATTGAAATCTACATCTATAGGGATGGGTATAGTTATGCCAAATGCCAATATTGCGGTTTAGTTTGCTTGAGGCCACTGCCATCACAGGAGGAATTAAGGACTTTTTATAATATAAGTTACCAGGTCGACTTTAAGAGAAGCAAAAGGACCATGTTCCAAAAAGCAAGATGTTTTTTGAACGAAATAGGTAAGTTTGCAAAACCCGGAAGTTTACTTGAGTTGGGTTGTTCTTATGGATTTTTCCTGAAAGAGGCTAGAGAAGATGGATGGAGGGTGAAAGGGTTGGAATGGTCTGATGAAGCCCGCAACTATGCGGTAAATCAGTTGAGCTTAGATGTCTCAGAAGAATCTTTGTCTGAATTTACCTTGATTCACAGGAAATTTGATGTAGTAACTGCTTGGCATGTGCTGGAGCATCTCACCGATCCATGGCAAGAATTGAGCAATATAAAAGAAGTTTTGAATCCTCATGGGATTTTCTCTTTTACTACGCCCAACACGGATTCTCTACAATTCAAACTTCTTGGAAACAAGTGGGAATGGCTTTCTCCTCCGGCGCATTTATATCTCTTTGGAATATCTTCGATAACCGACTTATTAAAAAACAGAGGGTTCGAAATATTGAAGTTGGAAACCAGGAGAGGAGATTCTAAGGGTTTGATATTCCAGTGTATCTACTCGTTGTTAAAAAGGATCTATCTGATTTTAGCATTTACTTCAAAAGGAATTTCCAAAAAACCCAGGTCAAAGGCAATCAAGATTTCAATCGAAGAAAAACATGAGTTTAATTCAAGACATCGAGCCAGTTTTCTAAAAGGTTTATATCATACAACTCTCGAAAGAGTCTTGTTTTGCACAACCGAGGTTATGTCTTTTATGGCATTTCCTTTAAGGAAAATTATCTATAAAAAGAACTTGGGGCCAGAAATGTTTGTGATTGCCAGAAAGACAGAGATCAATTCGATTTAGCCCCGTGAACAGAATCAGGATATTACATCTTATCACCGAATTGGAACCAGCCGGGGCAGAAAATCTGCTCTTAAATATTGTCCGAAACCTGGACAGTAACAGATTCTATCTGGTGGTGGGTTATATTTATGGTCCGGGCACATTAGCTGCTGAAATCAAACGAGCCGGTATAAAGGTGATTGACTTTAGTCGAGGGGGAAAGATAGATCCATGGTTGTTAATTAGACTTTTTCTTTTGATTACAAGGGAAAAGGTCGAGATAGTTCATACTCATTTAGTTCACGCCTCAATAATAGGTCGAATTGCGGCAAAGTTAGCTGGAGTTAAAACCATTATTACCACGCGGCATTATGCTTATGAGCAAAAAGAAAAAAGTCTGATTTATTGGCTAGAAAGGAAAACCGCCCGGTTTAATCGATTCACCATTGCTGTCTCTCAAGCGGTCGGAGATTATCTGGTGAGAAATGAAAACTATAATGACCAAAAAGTAGCTGTCATTCACAACGCGGTGGATCTAAAAGTCTTTGATTCAAATGCTACCTCTGAGATCTCCTTAAGCCACGACGGCTACTTGATCGCCTCAGTTGGACGCCTACATCCCCAGAAAGGATACGAGACCCTCTTAAAAAGTATGCCCCAGGTGGTAAAGGAATTCCCTTCGGTGAAACTAATAATTATTGGCGATGGTATCCAGAGAAAATATCTGGAAGAACTTTGTTTTGATCTAGGAATCTCCGAACACGTAACCTTCCTTGGTAGAAAAACGTCTACAGAGGTATTAGGTCTTCTTAAAAATATCGACCTTTTTGTTTTGGCTTCGAATTGGGAGGGTTTCGGAATAGCTTTGATTGAAGCCATGGCATTAAGCAAACCGGTGGTTGCCACAAAGGTTGAGGGGGTATGTGAGATAGTGGAAGATGGCCACACAGGTTTTCTGGTTCCGCCTGCCCAGCCCCAAATGCTTTCTTGGAGTATAATTCAATTGTTAAAAAATAGACCGCTGGCGGAAAAAATGGGAATCAATGGGCGGGAAAAAGTCGTGACTATGTTTTCAATGGAAGTCATGATTAGTAACTTGGATCTATTATATCGGAAACTGGTAAAGCCAAGGTGAAGCTCTTGGCCTACAGAGTGAACAATTTCAATGGCTCTCTTAGATAAAAGAATGTGACAGTTGCTTCCTACAATGAGCTTTCATCAACTAAATGCTTTCTGGTCACACCCTTTAGGAATTAATGAGGAAATTTTTCTTAAAAACGGTTTAGGCTGAAAGGTCCATGAAAAGACGACAAATCAAAATACTTCAAGTCATCACTGAACTTGCCATAGGCGGAGCTCAAGAGCATATGATTTACTTATGCGATCTTTTAGACCAGAAAAGATTTCATATAACTGTACTTTCAGGAATACAGACTACCAGTGAATCTAATTATATAGAAGAGATAAGAAAAAAAACCATCAAGCTAACTTTGCTCCCTCAATTGACCAGAAAGATCAAACCTCTTCAGGATCTTGCGGCCTTGTTCAAAATGGCAATTTATATTAAGAGCGAGAGGTTCGATATTGTCCATACCAACAGTTCCAAAGCTGGGATTTTGGGGAGACTTGCTGCCCGAGCAGCCGGTGTCCCGGTAATCGTTCACACCGCCCACGGGTGGGCACATCATACTTACATGAGCAGGCCGAGACAAAGACTCTATATAACGCTGGAAAGGATCGCAGAGAAGTGTACTGACAAGATAATCGCGGTCTCTGAACTAAATGTGAAAAAAGCTCTGGACGACAGAATTGGGCACCCAGGTAAATACTGCGTCATACGAAGCGGAATTGATGTGGAGAAGATCAGCCGGTCAGGAATCGACCCAGACAGAGAAAGAAGAAAATGGAATATTGATCCTTCAGACAAAATCGTCGGCTCGGTCACACGACTATTTGATCAGAAGTCTCCTGCCGACTTCATCAGGATGGCAAATGAGATTCTAAAGAAAAACGGCAAAGTGAGCTTTCTGTTGGTTGGAGACGGTCCCTTGAGGAAAGAGGTCGAGGCGATGATTGTAGAGTATGGAATATCAAAAAGAGTGATACTGACGGGGTTCCGAGATGATATCCCAGAATTACTCTCCATGATGGACGTTTTCGTGCTAACTTCCCTGTGGGAAGGATTGCCACGAGTGCTACCGCAAGCAATGGCACGGGGTATACCTATCGTAGCTACCGGTATAGATGGTGTGCCCGAAGCGGTTAAGCACGGTGAAAATGGTTTTCTGGTTCCGGCCAGAGATTATCGTGCGCTGGCAGAGAGAACTCTTCAACTAATTGAAAACCCGTCCTTGGCGAAAAGAATGGGCGAGGAAGGAAAAAAGATGGTTTACCCCGAGTTCTGCGTAAAGGAGATGGTCAAGAAGACAGAAGAATTATACGAGGATTTGTTCAAACTGAAGTCTCTGACAAATAGTGAGAAAATATCGCAGGAATGGGTTTGAGAGACAAAATGCCATATCTGTTCACTTTTCTTATCTCTTTAGCAGTTGTATTTTCTTCCACGCCGTTTTTCATAAAGTTGGCTAGAAAACTATATTTCCTAGACTATCCTTCTGTTCTAAAAATCCATTCTAAGCCTACCCCTCTCTTGGGTGGTCTGGCGGTCTTCATCGGCTTTTTGTTGGCTCTGTTTTTCGGTTTGAGTCTTCTTCATCTTCCTTTGAACCTAGATATGGTGGGCATTCTCATTGCTGGATCACTGGTGGTAGTGTTTGGGTTGGTGGACGATAAGATAGGACTTTCCCCTAGCTACAAGTTCTTGGGTCAAATTATTGCGGCATGGTTATTTTTGATCTTGAGCCATAATGCCAGCATTCTCACCGGATCGAAATGGGACGTTCTGATTCTGCTTCTGTGGATGGTCGGCTTGATGAATGCGGTCAACTTCCTGGACGCCATGGACGGACTATGTGCGGGAGTCTCTTTCATCTCCGTTTCCGCATTTTTCGTAATTGCCCTGTTTTGCCACCAGACATCAAGCGCCCTGGTGGCATTAGCTCTAATGGGTGGGCTTTTGGGCTTTCTTCGCTACAATTGGTCCCCAGCCAAGATATTTCTGGGTGATGCCGGTAGTATGTTCAATGGATTCATTCTGGCATGCCTGGGGATTCTGTTTGCCAGGGAAAATACTTCCTACTCATCTCTGCTTGTTCCCATCCTGATTTTAAGCTATCCCATTTTCGACATTTCATTCGTTACTTTGGTTCGGCTCAGGGAAGGAAGAAAAGTATACGTGGGAGATTACAATAACTCGCCCCGCAGAATCGCCAATCTGGGCCTGCATAACCAGAAGGTGGTGCTGTGGATCTACCTCTTTTGCTTCCTCTTGGGGAGCCTGGGAGTTCTGGTCTATTTTTTCTTCGAATCTCCGGTGAAGATGCTGATCGCCGTTCTGGCGTGGCTAATTCTGGTCATCTTCGGGGTTCACTTGCAGCGGAATTTCGTCAACATACGTGAAAAACTGCTCTTGATATTTACTGACATCGCCTTGATGAACGGCGCATTTTTGGGTTTCTTCTGGGTCAAGTTTAATTCGGGCATATTTGCCAACCTCTGGGTTGTCCCCTTGTCCGAGTATGTTGCCCCCATCATGTGGATCACCATCTATTGGGTAAACCTGTTTGCCATCTTAGGACTATACGAGGTCCCCGGAGATTCCAGGTTTGGGGATGAGGTAAAAGGGATAACCAAAGCCGTGGGGATGGGAATCGTGATCTTCCTGATTCTAACAGTCGACCCTTCATACCTGCACATCAAACCGTGGGTTCTACTTCTGGCTTACAGTTCAGGACTGATTTTGGCATTAGGCCTGGGACGGGGTCTGATCGCTTTTCTGACCAGAAGACTGAATCTTTTTGAGGCCTCTGCTCGTCGGGCAATAATCCTAGGAACCGGATCGAATGCAAAAAGACTGTTTGAGACACTATCCGCTGAGCCGGAACATGGTTACCGGGTAATCGGATTTGTCAAACAGGAGACACAGAATCCGGACCTCGACTTACCGACGTCATCAACCGAGTCCGAAGTGAAGGTTCTGGGAACGATCGGTGACTTAGACGAAATCGCGCGAAACAGTAGGGTCCAAGACATTCTTATCGCCGTGGAACCCGGCTGGAATGGATCTTTGCAGGAAATCATGAACTCGGTGCCCAACTTGGAGGTTTTCTTTAAAATCGTCCCGGAGTTGGACGATCTAGGAAGAGGCTACCAGACTGCACGTCTTCATTCCGGACTCCTTCTAAGGATCTTTCCCAGTCACATGCGAAGCTGGGAGTGGCTGCTAAAGAGACTCTTTGACAGTTTGGTTTCCCTGGTGATCGTAGTCGGACTCCTGCCTGTTTGGATCATGGTCGCCGTTTGGCTCCGATTTGCGTTCAAAGCCAGCCCCTTAGTCAAATGCGAATGTGTGGGCAACATGGGTAAAAGGATAAAGCTGTACAGATTTCGTGTCTCCCAAAGGAAGGATCTGGACCAAGAGCGGGGTCAACCCTCCTTGATTCCCTCAGGCTGGCTGGGAGCTTTCTTGAGGAATTCCCACTTGGAGAAAGTCCCGATTTTCATTAACATATTGAAAGGAGAGGCAAGCCTGGTGGGACCGGAACCTCTGCCGCCAGAAACGTTCGAGAAGTTGTCAAACAATTTGCCGCTTATGCCGAAAAGATTAAATGTCAAGCCCGGTTTGATCAGTCTGGCCAAGATCAATAATGGATTCAAAGGGTATGCTCAAAGAGCCAGCGATCATTTACGAGACGATCTATCTTACATGGAGAATATGTCGCTTTTTCTCGACCTAAAGATACTTCTGAGAGGATTGATCTCTTGCTTGAAAAAATGATTCTTCTAACGAGAGGATGAACCTATGCTCGATCTGAAATTCATCAGGGAGAACGCAGATAAGGTCAAAGATGCCGTAAGAAACAAAAACGAGAAGACGGACATCGATTTGATTCTGAGCTTAGACGAAAGAAGAAGATCTCTTCTTTCCCAGGCGGACGAGTTGAAACACCGAAAGAATGTCGTGTCCGACCAGATCGCCCTCATGAAGAAACAAAAGGAGGATGCAGGCGAGGAGATTCAAAAGATGAGAAAGGTGGCCGATCACATCGATACCCTGGACAGTGAATTGAGGGAGTTAGAGGCAAGAATCGACGAGCTTCTTCTGACCGTTCCGAACGTCCCTCACCCGTCCGTTCCTGTCGGATCGAACGAGGATGCCAACGTGGTGGTAAGGAGTTGGGGAGAGCTTCCGAAATTCGATTTCGAGCCGCGGCCCCATTGGGAGTTGGGTCAGATTCTGGGCATACTTAATCTGCCCAAGGCCGCCAAGGTTGCTGGAAGCGGATTTGTAGTCTTGACAGGCAAGGGAGCCAGACTGCAGAGAGCCTTAATCAACTTCATGCTTGACTTGCATACTAAGAAACAAAACTATACTGAGGTTCTGCCTCCATACATGGCTAACCGAGCGAGCATGACCGGCACTGGCCAGTTGCCCAAGTTAGCAGAGGACATGTATCACTGTCAAAAGGACGACTTGTTCTTGATTCCAACGGCAGAGGTTCCGGTGACCAACCTGCATCGGGAGGAGACTCTCAAAGAGGATGACCTGCCTATTTATTACACGGCATACTCTGCCTGTTTCCGTCGGGAGGCGGGAGCGTACGGAAAAGACACGCGGGGGATGATCCGGGTGCATCAGTTTGACAAGGTGGAGATGGTCAAGTTTGTGAAACCGGAGACTTCCTATGATGAATTGGAAAGCCTGGTGAAGGATGCAGAAGAGGTCCTTCAGCTCTTGAATCTTCCCTATCGCGTCCGGGTGCTCTGCACGGGAGATTTGAGTTTCTCTGCCGCCAAATGCTACGATATCGAGGCTTGGGCTGCAGGAGTGGGGAATTTTCTGGAAGTATCCTCCTGCAGTAACTTCGAGGATTTCCAGGCAAGAAGGATGGGGCTTAGGTTTCGACCCAAGGCTGGCGGAAAGCTCCAATACGTGCATACATTGAACGGTTCGGGCATAGCTTTACCCCGAACCATGATCGCCTTGTTGGAAAACTATCAGACCGTGCAGGGGACGGTGCTCATACCCCAGGTCTTGCGACCGTATATGGATGGAATGGACGAGATGAAGTAGGGTTAAGGGACTCATCGGGTTAGGCTGGTCCGAAGGACCGCTTGACCAGAGGAGTCGACAACTGTCCCCCCAGCCCATTGACCTAAGAAAAGGTTTGAGTTCAATAGGGACATAATCAATGCCCAAGAGAAACGACAAGTATTCGGGAGGTTATGCTGACTATCCCTGGTTTTTCAAAGGGTTCTTGGTGTTGGGCATAATTCTGATTGCCGCCGTGTTCATTTACTACACGCAGGACGTCATTGTGAAAGTGAAGGAGAACTCCCGGAGGATGCTGACCACCTACGCCAAGCTGTGGCAGATAGCGGCTTCCGCCCCCACCAGCGGCGCTGAAGTGGACGTGATCTTTGAGGAGATAATCCAAAAGAGCGACTTTCCCATTGTGGTAACCAGTGCTGATGGCGAGCCGGAGGCCTGGAGAGGGGTGGAGGTGGATTGGCGCGATACCACCTCCCAGAGCCGGGGGAAATTGATGAAAATAGTGAAGCAAATGGATCAGCACAGAGAGCCTATCGCCATCTACTTTGGCCCGGAGAAAAGGATAATAAACTATCTCCATTATGGTGATCCCCGGTTGATCACCCAATTGAGATTGATGCCGGTGGTGGAGGTTGGTGTCTTAAGCTTATTCATCTTGGTTGCATTCATCACTTTCAGAAACATCAAGAGGGCGGAGCAGCGCTCCATCTGGGTGGGGATGGCTAAGGAGACCGCTCATCAACTCGGAACCCCTCTTACTTCTCTTCTGGGATGGCTGGAGCTTTTGAAGGCCAGATGTGATCCGCAGACGCAGAAGTTGGACGGGGCATCCGATCTGGGGCTGGAAGAGATCTGGGAAAGAATGCGGATTGACCTTCTGCGTTTGGGAAAGGTAGCCAATCGCTTCGGGCAGATAGGATCCCTTCCGGAGCTGAGGCCGACCGACATCAATAAGGTGATCTCTGAAGCTGTAACCTATTTTGGGCAAAGGCTTCCGCACGATGGCGCCCGGGTAATCATAAGAGAAAACTTGGAACAGCTCGTTCCGGCGAAAGCCAATGCGGAACTCGTAAGCTGGGTGGTGGAAAATCTCTTAAAAAACTCACTGGAGGCTCTAAATTCTCAACAGGGAGTGATAGAGGTCTCCACTCGTTTGGACAATGAAAACAAATTCATTCACATCGAGATTAGTGACAACGGTAGAGGAATTCCTCCCCGCCAGCAGAAAAAGATCTTCAAGCCCGGTTACACTACCAAGAAAAGAGGCTGGGGATTGGGACTGTCGCTGGCCAAAAGAATCGTAGAAGAGTATCATCTGGGAAAGATCGCCTTGGTCGAATCCGTCCCTCATCAAAAGACCACCATCCTGGTGAGTATCCCGATTGAGCAAGCAGACACGCGTGTTTGAAAACCTCTCCCCTATTTCGTCCTCCTCTCCACCTGGTGTTGAGATGGGGACTTACGGGTTGGGACGTTAAATCCGACAACGGACTTCAAACCCCACCAAATGCGAAAACGAGACTTCTATCTAGCGTCATTGTCTGCCCTCCTATTTAGCCTTGCCTTTCCCCCATTACACGTCGGTTTCGCATCTTACTTCTCCTTGGTCCCTTTGATGGTCGCCTTGGAGAACAAAAGCCCGTCTTCTGCTTTCAAGATGGGCTATGTTTTCGGTTTGATCTCAAACTCCCTCTTACTCTTCTGGGTTGGATGGGCCACTATTCCGGGTGCAGCCGCCGCCATTATGCTTTTGTGCTTGTATACCGCTTTTTTGTGTTGGTTCTACTCTTTTATCGGAAGAAGATGGACGGAAGGCGCCGTATTCTTCTTTCCATTCCTCTGGGTAGCCATGGAATATGCCCGATCTCTGAGCGAGATGTCTTTCCCCTGGCTCAATCTCTCGTATACCCAGACTTACTATTTGAAGCTGATCCAACACGCGTCTCTGTGGGGAAACTATGGAGTTTCCTTTTGGGTGCTGCTGTTGAATCTGCTGGTGTACGTCTTCATCCAGGACAAGAAAAGAAGATGGGCGACCATTATCCTCTTTGCTATTTTGATGATTGTGCCCTATATTTATGGGTCACGGGTGATGTCCAAAAAGATTGCGGGTAAAGAGATCAAAATCGCTCTACTGCAAGGGAACATTGAGCCTGAGGTCAAATGGGCTGGTAGATATTTGGACTACAACATCGAGACCTACATCGACATGACCAAGCAGGTGGCCAAAGACAGTGTAGATTTAGTCGTCTGGCCGGAGACGGCGGCGCCCTGCTATTTGGCAGCGGAATCACTCTATCTGGCCAAAGTGCAGGGGATCTGCGATGAGATGAACGTTCCCCTTCTGGTGGGGACCAACGACTATCGGGTGACTACCAGGGGAAAGCTCGATTACTACAATTCGGCTTTTCTCTTCACTCCGCACGGCGGATATCCCAAGGTGTACAATAAGATACACTTAGTTCCCTTTAGTGAGAAGGTGCCTTATGATGAGAGGCTCCATATTTCAGAGAAAGTCCCCCTGGGACAATCGGATTTCTCCAGCGGGGATGAGCTGATCATCTTCAATTTACCCGAAGGCAAGTTCGCTACGCTTATCTGTTTTGAGTCTGTCTATCCGGCATTCGTGAGGGATTTTGTCAACCTCGGCGCCGATTTCTTGGTCAACATAACCAACGACGGATGGTTTGGCAAGACTCACGGTCCGTTTCAACACGCCCGGATTGCTGTGTTCCGGGCGATAGAAAACCGGATTCCCATCGCGCGCTGTGCCAATACAGGCGTCTCCGTGTTCATCGACCCTTATGGCCGAACCAAGAAAGCTACGCCCATATTCCAGAGAGCCATTGTCATAGATAAGATAACGTTAAGACAGAAAGACGGGAATCCCTCGGATAGCCGAACATTCTATAGCCGGCACGGAGATTGGCTCGCTATCGGGTGTCTTGTGATCAGTCTTCTCGCCATAGCAGTGGCGCTCTCTCCTAGGTCTTCAACCCGTCAGCACAGGTAGGCCATGAAGACTCTCGGGACGAAAATCATAAAAGTGGGGTGGGGATGGGTTGCTCTTATTCTGTTTTCGAGCATCGGCACTGCCGGAACCGGAGACTGGACCACTTATACCGACATGAACTTCGTCAACCAGTTGCTTTTGAAAGATCAGAAGCTTTGGTGTGCGACCACCGGCGGGTTAGCGGTCAGAAACATGCAGAACGGGACCTTTGATCAATTGACTAACGTGGCTGGGCTGGGAGGAAATGCCCTTTATGCACTGACTTTGGATTCGGCTGGCGATTTTTGGCTTGGCGCGCAAAACGGCACTCTCACCAAGTATGCGCCCCAAGAGAACTCCTGGACGGTATACAATTTTGTGGATCGGGATGGGAGCAGGCTGAAGATCAATGATATCGCGGCGGACCAGGCGCAATTGTGGATAGCCACCAGCAAGGCGCTCAGCCTTTTTCTGATAAACAAGCACGGGGGAGAAATTAAGGAAACTTACCGGCGGCTGGGAGAAAACTTAAAAGGCGAGGACTCGGTCACCTGCGTGCGGGTGGTGGGTGAAAGAATTTGGGCGGGAACCAACGGCGGAGTGGCGACCGCCAACAAAAGTGATCCCAATCTGTTGGATTTCTCCCGATGGATTTCCTTCACCAAAGAAACTTCACCGGGCTTGGGCACCAACTCGGTCTACAGCTTGACCGACCTCAATGGGAACATAATCATAGGAACCGACAAAGGTGTTTTCAGATTCAATTCCTCGGACTCCACCTGGCAGTCCATGGGATTGGAAGACCGAATGGTTAACGATTTAGAGTACTCTCAGCAGAAACTATATGCCGCCACCAATGCAGGAATCTACGTGTATGAAAACCAGGCTTGGACCCTAATTCCCGAATCCACACAGCCGGCCACCGGTGTCAGCTCCCTAGCCATCGACCCAGAGGGACAGATCTGGGCTGGAACCACCGGAGGTGGAATCTCGGCCTATGGTGAATCTGGACGGACAGATTTCGTAATCGACGGTCCGCCCGCCAACGTCTTTGCCGACATGGAAACAGACCCGGAAGGAAATCTCTGGTGTGCACAGGAAGCGTACGGAGCCAGTAAGTTCGACGGGGTGGCGTGGCTGTCCCTTGACTCAATTCCGGAGATCAACGGGCACCAGATAACTGCAGTGGAACGGGACCAGCAGGGTAACCTCTGGTTTTCCAGTTGGGGCGGAGGCGTGATAGAGTATGATCCGGATCGCGGTTGGACCAGATATACCGAAAAGAACAGCCCGCTAAAAGGTATCGCCGCCGATTCCACTTATGTGGTGATAAACGACGTCGCCATCGACGAAGCCGGGAATCGTTGGTTTCCCAACTGGGAGGCTTTGGACTCCACTAGAGTGGTTTGTTCCCTGTCGCAAGAAAGCACCTCCTGGACGGTTCTCTACGAGAGGGACGGCATCCAGTCACTCTACATGGCCCGGGTGTTTGCCAAGGGGGGACACCTCTACATTTGTTTTACGGATATCGGGTTTTTGGACTACAATTACAACTGGACCCCGGAGAACAAGGAAGACGACCAGTTTACCCTGCATACCAAGGAGAAGGATCACCTTTCGGATAATGCCGTCATGTGCGCCAACGTGGATAAGGATGGAACCCTTTGGGTTGGAACCTCAAGCGGTCTCGATAAGTTCGATCCGGATTTCGAGAGATTCGGGGCCATTCCCCTGCCCGATCCCTTGGGACCCCGGGTTAACGACATAGCGGTGGACGAAAGAAATAACAAGTGGATCGCCACCACCAATGGATTGGGAGTGATGAATAGTGACGGCGAGTTCACCGGAGTCTTTACCACCTTCAACAGCAAAATCTGCGCAGACAACGTGCTCCGGTTGAAAATCGACGACAAAACCGGCGATGTCTGGATAGGAACGGATAACGGGCTTTCGCGATTTGAGTCGGGCATCGGCGCCCCCGCCAGGAAGCTTTCCGAGGTTGTTCCGTTTCCCAACCCGTTGGTGATCCAAAGCGGCTCTGAGCTGCTCACCTTTGACCGACTGCCTTACGGGGCTAAGGTGAGGATATTCACCGCCGCCGGAGAGCTGATCAAAGAGATTAAGTCGGGCAGCCAATGGGACGGAAGAAACCAGAACGGCGAGCTGGTGGCAAGTGGAATATATCTTTTTCACATTGAGAATCCTTCGGGTGGAAGCACGGTGGGAAAAATCGCGGTCATTCGAGAATGAAGTTGGGAGCCGCGGGCAATGCGGAGGGTCGAAGGTTTTGCCAAACGATTACAGCCACGCCGATGGCTCCTCGATGCCCTCAAACCAGGTCATCTGCCGTGGCTCGACCGAGGCACGGTGGTCAGTTGATGGGCCTATAGGGTCAGAGGATCAAGTCAGAATCGGCGCGCATGATGCCAATGCGCAACTCAAGCAGGCAGCGACCACTCTTACCATGCACTCCTGTTTCGTGCATCAGACTCTGCATTTTAGACTTTGAGCTTTGAACATTGAACTCTGAACCTTGAACTTTGAACCTTAAACCTTAAACCTAAGCGGTTCCATGTCACAACTCAAAGAATTCCTTCCGTCACAAAATGTCGCTTTCCCATTGGTAGCACTGGCAGCGGCAACGGCTTTTTTGTATTTCGCTAGTCCCATAGTCATCCCGGTGGTGATCGCCATTTCGTTGGCCTACATACTGAGTCCGGCCGTATCGTTGCTAAAGAAACTCAAGATCCCGCACGTTTTGGCCGTCATCCTGGTTTTGATCATCAGTTTTCTCATCATTACAGTGATCGGGTATTTTCTCTTCCTCCAAGCAAGCAGTCTGATCAATCAGCTTCCGTCATACTGGAACACACTAATGGCGTCATCCGTCAAATTCTTGGATGTGTACAAGAAGGTTTTCCCCCATGCCAAGGATTTGGATGGAAGCAGTCTGCAGCCTAAGGATTTTTCCGGCGTGACCAAGTACCTGTTCCGAGGGATAAGCTCCACCGTCTCTTTTTTGTCGAGCCTGGTTCTGATTCTGTTTTTGACCCTTTTCCTTCTCAATGACCAGGAGATGATGAAGAGGAAGTTGATAAGAGCTTTTGGAAAATCCGGAGACCAAACGGTCTCCAAGATTCTGGAGCAGGTCAATCGCCAGATCAAGACATTTCTCTTGGTTAAGTTCTGCACCTCCGTTGCGCTGGCCATAATCTTCACCCTGGGGCTTTCGATTATCGGCGTCAACTACGCCTACATTTGGGGACCCTTGGCTGGAATACTGAACGTGATCCCTTATGCCGGGTCAGTGATCGGAGCCATACCTCCTTTAATCGTGGCCGGAATCCAATTCGGGAGGATAATGCCCTTGGTTTGGGTGCTGCTCTTATTCGTGATTTTTCAGAATCTGGAGGGAAACGTCGTCACTCCCAAGCTGATTGGAGACAGGTTGAACTTGAGTCCCTTCGCCGTCTTGGTCTCGGTCATGTTCTGGACCTGGCTGTGGGGCGCTATTGGGATAATCCTGGCTATCCCTATCACCGCCGCCGCCAAGGTGATCTGTGACCATGTGGAGTCTCTTCAGCCCATCGGGATCCTGCTGGGTGGCAAGACTGACGGACAATGAACGAGGTCTCACGATATACTGCACCCGACCCTCTGGTCTGGACGTCGAAAACCCTGACACCACCCCTGCCGAAGGCTGGTTTCAATCCGAACTGCCATCTTTGCAGGGAGTCTGCCGGATAGTCTTCAGACGGAGTTTAACCTTTCGCTATGGCCATTTAACAACCATATTGGAAAATGTTCATCGTGTCACTTCGATGTAAAGAAGACAGAACAAAAGAAGCTATGTCCTCATGTCACTCTTTTCTTTGTTAGCCAAACTCACCTCTTCCCCTTTCTACTCCGTTTTAAGAAGAAAGATGTTTTTTTTCCGGACCTGGATGAAGGAGACGTTCCTTCATACTTTCTACCGAGACAACTGTTCTCTGATGGCGGCGGCCATCTCCTTTTATGCCGTTCTTTCCGTAATACCACTCTTTTTGGTTTTCATGTCGGTTTCGGGATTCATTTTGCATTCCTCCATGAAAGCTCTTGAAGCCGTAACCCATCTCCTGTTGAAAACCTTTCCTACCTCCACCGCCGCGGTCTTCAAAATCCTGTCCGACCTCATTCGACGGAAAACGGTTTTCGGACTGATCGGTTTGGCAGGCTTAACCTGGGCGGCCTCCCGGATATTCTCGGTGGTGGAGAGTTCCATGAATATCGTGTGGAAAGTCAAAAAAGGAAGAGCCTACTGGCACAGCAAATTCATCACCTTGCTCTTAGTGCCCAGCACCGTTTTGGTTATGCTGTCCTCACTTGCCTTTACCGCCTTATATGCTCTGGCAAAGAACGTACAGATTCCGCTGATTGGACTGAACCTAAGCCAGGCACACTGGATCAGCCAAAGATTCGCCGTCCTTCTGCCCTTGGTCTTGGGTGTTATCATGTTCTATTTGACTTACAAGATCATCCCGAACCGCAAAATAAGCAGAAAAGCAGCTTTGATCGGTGCTATCTGCGCCAGCGGGATGTGGGAATTGGCTAAGTTTCTGTTCGATCTCTATATCAAACATTATGGCAACTTTCAAAAAATGTATGGGTCGTTTGGCACCATCGTAGTGATGCTCTTCTGGGTTTACTATTCTTCCTTCATACTTTTGATCGGAGCGGAGATTGGATCAAATTATGAAGAAACCAACAGAAAATTGTCAACGGATGAAGCGGACTCGTCGTGAGCGAAGCCCTGCACCAGATGTCACAGGGCGAAGTGAATCTCTTAGATGGATTCCTTATGCACTTTTGCCTCGCTTCCTCAGAGAGTTTTGGTTAAGAGATCTCTGAAAAAGTCAAAAAAGAAAGGTGTTGCTGGAGTGTCCCGCTTTAGCGGGACCTCAAACCTCATGTAAGACAAAATACCCTTATATGGTCCGCCTGAAGGCGGACACTCCAATTTCTCCTTCTCAGAGAGTTCTTCAGAACTCTCGTTAAAATAACTTGACATTGAAGAGTGTTTACCATAAATATATTCATTGATTCACATAATTACCCATCATCGGGCGTAACGGAAAAGGAAAATTACTGTGACTAAAAAAGAGTTCATGAATTCTGTGAGTAATGGGCGAGAAGACGTCCTGCAGCAAATGCTGGATTTGCTAAACGAGATGAAAATCGATTATTGTGTGATTGGAGGGCTCGCTGTCAATGCCTATGTTGAGCCTGTAGTCAGCCTGGATTTAGATATAGTCGTTGTCACAGAGGCCACAGAGAATCTGCTAAAGGCAGCCGAAAAGATCTTACATGTAGAAAAGTTTCCTCATAGCGTGAATCTCACCAGCACGAAATCCGATTTACGAATCCAGTTGCAAACCGATCCCCGCTACCAGAATTTTATAGCTCGTTCTTCAATAAAAGAGGTCATGGACTATGAGATGAAAGTTGCGGCGGTCGAGGATGTACTGCAAGGCAAGATATGGGCATATTTGGATGAGCAAAGACGCAAAAGCAAACGTCAGAAAGACTTAGCTGATATTTTTCGTCTGGTTGAATCATTTCCTCATTTGAAGGACTTGCTGCCGGAATCGCTCAAAACGGAGTTCTAAACAAATGAGGTTATGGCGTGAGTAATCCGGTGGATAGGTTTTGGTCGGGTTCAAATAGTCTGTACAATGCTAAAATGATCGGTAGGCACAAAGTCGGTGAATGGTTGATTCTAAAAACGTTGAATTAAGAGCCAAAAAGAGGCGGGAACTTGTTATACAGAAAGAGACAGTCTGCGTTTCCTGTATTATACAGACTGCATAATCATTGTTAGGCGTCACCAGATAGGTCGTCACAATCATCTAACAACCAGCTTGATGGAGAACCCCACATGAAAATGGAGCTGCGTCGAAAGGCCCTCGACAAGCTGTATAAGCGACGCGATCGGATCGAGATGCCTGATTTTCAGCGTGAGGAGGTCTGGACTGTCGAGCAAAAGCGCCTTCTGATCGACACAATTCTCCGGGGCTGGCATCTTCCGAAGTTCTATTTTCGCAAGGTCGACGAGTCAACCTACGAGTGCGTCGACGGGCAGCAGCGCCTGAGCGCGGTATGGGAGTTCTACGACAACAAGCTGGCCCTCGATAGCGAGACAACAAAGACTTATGGCGGCCCGACTTACTCCAAGCTCAAGCCGCGGTACTCGGATGCTTTCGACGATTTCGAATTCGAAATCGAGGAACTCGAGGATACGAGCGACGATGACCTCAAAGAACTCTTCGTACGCCTGCAACTCGGTACCCCCCTCACTACCGCCGAGAAGCTCAATGCAGTGAGCGGCGGGGCGCGCGATTTCGCTCATTGGATCGCGGATCAGCACTTCTTTGCCCACCGTATCGGGGTTCGGGACACGCGCTACGCACATTTCGACATCGCCTCCAAGTGGCTCTTCATCGAGGCGCGCGGTGTTCAGCCGCAGATGCGCTTTCCACAGCTCAACAGCTTCTTACGCGAGAACACGTCTTTCAGTCGCGCGGGCGATACCGGCAAGCGGATCAAGGCGGCGCTTCAGTATCTTGCTACCGTCAAACCTGAGCAGGCGCTACCCCTTCGTAACCGGGCGAGCGTTCTATCTGTGTGCATGTTGACATCGGCCGTCGTTCGCGCGGGCGTTCCCAAGGCGAAGGCAGCAAAGTTCGGAGCGTTCCTCAAGAAATTCTTTCATGATCTAACGCTCGAGGTCGAGAAGGGTCCGAAAGCGACCAACGCGGACCTCCTCAGTTATCAGGAAGCGATCAGCTATGGCTCGACCGGCGCCGACTCAATTCGGAAGCGTCTGGAGGTGCTAACGCGTAACCTCGCAGCCTTCGACTCTTCGTTCGCTCCGATAATTCGGGCGGAAACCAACGCAGGGGCACCCTTCGCGAATCTAGCAAGCGAGGTGGCCGACCTTGTCTACGTGGTCAACGAAAAGGCGGCAGCTGCGGGCGGCTCGGACATCTTCAAGCTTACAAATCGTTCCTCCATGGCAATCAAGGCGCTCGGTAAGGCGTGCCAGAGTGAGAGCGATTTCGGTGACCTCGTGGATCGGCTATATTTTCTGGTTTACGAGGGGACTGGCGATTGCAAGCGACTGCCGAGCCCGCCACCGAGCTTTGCCATGGACGTGAAGTTTCTTCGCACACATTTACGCCATGACCTCGACCACGGCGATGAAGCCGACGCGGCCCGGAAGCGCAGGAGAGCGGGCGCCGTATTCAAGCAATACACGGGAAAAAGAGCTCTCGGAGAGTGTGGACCCGACGAGTTATTGGCTGCTCAGATTCGTCTGCTCAAAGGCCTGAAGGAGATGCTCGAGAACCTATAGGGTAGGTGCCGCCTAACCTTGCGCTGCACCTGACCGGCGGGGCCGGGTGCCCCACCGCTTGCGGTGGGTGTAGATTCATTTTGCAAACAGGCGGTGGGTCAGCAGTTGACCTACTGACTTCTTATACAGAAAGAGACAGTCTGCGTTTCCCGTGTTATACAGACTTCATAATCACTGTTAGGCACACAAGGATTGCGTCCACATGACGAACTTAAAAGCCAAAATCGTGCGCATTGGACGGCAGATCGTGGCGTGTAACATTAAGTGCCGCGGCATTCGCTGCGATCAATCCGCTGGGGTACTGCCGCGTTGTCTGATCTTGGAGTCTGCGGGACATTCATCGACCAACGGTTGTGCGGCGATCGGCATTAACCCCGGCTGGGCCAAACGGACAGAAACAGAGTGCTACAAAAGTCATGGCGCCGAATATGAAGCCGTTGTAGAATGTTGGTTAAGCAACATCCGCTCCCACGCTTACTACTCCAAGATTCGAAGCTTCATAGACCAAGTCGGGCTCACTGGCCCTATCCTTTGGAGCGAACTCGCGAAATGCCAGAACGAGCCTGGGGCGAAGGGACCGCCGCTGAAAACGTTGCGAACGTGCACGGGTCGTTTCCTCACCCGGGAGCTTAAGTTGATTCCGCGGAAATGGCCTCTCATTGGTATCGGTGGGGAGGCGTACAAGGCCTTAGCCTATCTCTACCCCAATCGGACTGTAATTGGTCTACCACATCCAACTGGTGCTTACGGTAACCACTTTTCCAGACACTTGCCTAATGGTCACATTCACCCGACAACCAAAGCCTCGGTTCGTAAGGCTCTCGCGGCTCGTCCTGGAGATCTTCTCTGGTTGGGGGATGTCAGCACAAATCCAAAATAATTGCCGGGTGCCCCACCGATTGCGGTGGGTTTAGATTCATTTTGTGAACAGGTGGTGGGTCGGCAGTTAACTTACTGACTTCTTATTCAGAAAGAGACAGTCTGCGTTTCCTGTATTATACAGACTGCATAATCATGGTTAGCGCATAAGAGAGAAAACGATCAGACAAATAACGAATTGTCAATAATAGCGGGAAATATATGAACAAGAAAGAAATGACAAAGAAATATAAACAGACCATTCAGCCGATGGGAATTTATCAAATAAAGAACATGAAAAATGGCAAGATATATATCGGAAGTGCAAAGGACTTACGGGGAAAGATAAACAGTAATAAATTTCAACTGAAAAATGGTCTCCATCTTAACAAAGAAATGCAAAAAGATTTTAGTGAAATTGGTGAGGAAGGTTTTTCTTTTGAAGTTTTAGACTATCTAAAGCCAAAAGAAGATTCGAATTATGATTACACCGAAGAATTGAAAGTACTTGAAGATATGTGGCTGGAAAAGCTCCAGCCATATAATGAAAAAGGATATAATACCAAAAAACAATAAACCAAAAATCCGCTAACATATCGCCGGGGGCCCGCCGCTTCCGGTGGGTTTAGATTCATTTTGCGAAAAGTCGGTGGGTCGGGTGCACCACAGTTTTGTAATTCCATGAAAGGCTACCTCCTTTGGTTTCAAATCATATTATATGTCATTTCTGGCTTTGAACCAAGTTCCTGTAGTCAGGTGCCCTGCGCACCTGACACCAAGATAAGTCAGGAGCGCGGGGCTCTTGACCTACAGGCTGTAAAAAACTTCATAATTATGAAACAGTTCATTTTGGTTGTGTTAAGTCTGGTGATGTTACCTCAAGCTGGGTGCAGAACAACCCAACAGCCACAAGGTATACCCATTCCTGGGACAGATCCGAGGGTTGAGGTCGTCAAGGTGAAGGATGTTGGTCCCTTGCATTTCTTAAAAGCCATCAGAGGTCGGGATGTAGGCTTTAGTGTCCTTTTCGGAAATCGCTCCGTGTGGGTTTTTGGAGATACTCCTCTCAACTTCGCAGCACAAGACGGCAGCAGGTGGCGGTCAAGCACGTGGTGCTGGACAGAAGATCTCGACGCTAAAGATGGAATCCAGGGCTTACTCGATCCTGTCGATGCAAATGGCGCACCAGGTGAGTTTCTACCTTTCACGGAAGAAGAACTGAGGTATAACAATGCGCATAACCGCGCCGATGTTTTAGAAGCCGAGCGTTCACGATGGGCGCTCTGGCCCGGACCAATTGTGATTGATACGATATTTAAAAGAGCTTACGTGTTCTACTCCAAAGTCTACTCTAAAATTGGAGCATGGAACTTTGAGGGAATAGGTTCTTCTATCGCTGTCTGGGAGTCGCCAGACCAAGCAGTGATCCGGCCGAAGGTTGGTGCTCTCAATGAGGATTCCACGATTCTTTTCCCGAAAGGAGATGTGATTCTTGGTTATGGCGCAGTGGTCGTTGATAATTGGTTATATGCGTATGGGGGAGAAAGGAAGGGATTGTCTTTCCCCTGTATTGTAGGGCGGGTTAAATTCAGCGATGCTCTAAATAGAAAATCTTGGCAATTCTTTGCTGGCCATGGTCGATGGAGTAACGATTGGAAGGATGCCATTCCGGTAATGGATGCTGCGCCCATGCTAACTGTTCACTGGAACGAATATTTGGGAAAATACCTTGAGGTATATAGCGAACCACTCGTAAATAACATTTCTATTCGGACGGCGGATCGACCGGAAGGTCCATGGTCAAACAGTCAAGTGGTGGTCCAATGCATCCCACCGACCAATAAGGACGCATGGACCTATTGCGGTATGGCACACCCGGAGTTTACTCGCGAGAACGGTCGTATTGAGTATTTTACCTATTACAGGGAAACGGGATTTCTGAAAGGTGAAATACGGTTGGTTGAATTGTCATTTAGATAGTGCCGGGTGCCCCACCGCTTGCGGTGGGTTTAGATTCATTTTGTGAACAGGTGGTGGGTCGGGTGCCCCACTGTTTTGTAATCTTATGAAAGGCTTCCTCCTTTGGTTTCAAATCATATTATATATGATTTATGACTTTGAACCAAGTTCCTAAGGCAACTGCCCTGAACCCCTAACTTTCCCTCTCCCCTGGTGGGAGAGGGCAAGGTTGAAAATCCCGCCAAAGGCGGGAGAGAGGGGGAGTAGTTTTGTGGGTCGGGTTGCCCGAAGGGCTACCCGACAATCAGCTTGACTTGAAATCCCCCTTCAGCAATGGGGGATTTAGGGGGTTCTAGACCGACGATCTAACCCGCAGTCTCTCTTACCACCAAAAACATATTCGCCACAACTTCAATGTTGAACAGGATAGGTGCCCAGTATATGGGAGGTACTATCAACGAAATGTGTACGGGAGCGTCTTGCCTTTATTGAGGGTCTCCCAGCCGTACCCCCACCATTGCCTTACTTGTAATCATCGCGAATTTTTAATTTTGAATTGTAATTTTTGAACTTTGAACTTTGAACCTTGAACTTTGAACTCTAAGCTCAACCAACTATGTATAACCATTCATACCCGGTTTGCGCTATTCAACATGGCTCCTCCTCCATCCTCCGGGACGACCAGCTCCTTTCCAACCAGTCACCCGGGGTGCCGGAATCTTGTCAAAAGCATCCCGTCGAAGACAGTCCTACTATACCAACCGACTCAAGTTCGCCGAAGGGAGAAGCTACCACCAGTAGCAACTCATCAGTTTCAAACGTACGCAATTTCTTTCCCGATAATGGCTTGGAGGAAAAGTGAGAAAAAAATAAAAATAGACCTCAGATGTTTCAGAAGCTTCAGATGCACCAGAAGCGCCAGGACCACCAGGACATTGAAAAATGAAAAACCGCCATACGCACGTCCAGCAAGTCCAGCCGGCAGGTCACGAGCACGGAACTTCTAACCTGCACGCTCGAATTTCGAATTTTGAATCTTGAATCTTGAACAGAAACTCTACACTTTGCATTCTGCACTCTGCAATCTGCACTGAAGGTTTTAAAGATTCCACATCGGGTGCATTTGGCTCCTGGCCACTTCTTCTACATCATCGAGACACTACTCGTATCCCTTCCCTTTTGAATAAGGCCACCGTTACCCCGTCACCTTTCACCAATTTCCCCTTTCTTCTGATCCAGCCGCATCCGCAGGAGGGGCTGTTCCTCTTCATTATTGCTTCTCTGATCTCGAACTGTTTGGCAATGGCAAGTGAAGCCATAGCTCCGCGAAGAAAGAAGGTGGTTAGATCCTCTCCCTTTTGGGAAATGACTGAAGCGGTTCCATCGATTACATCTTTTCCCTCTCCCTGGGCGATCTCTGCTGCATCCCGGGGCATAGATAACCCGCCCAGAATCTCCGGGCATATGGGCACAGCTTTCCCGGCCCGCACCAGTCTTTCAACCGTTCGACCTTTTGCGGCTCTCCCGTCGAACCGGCATGGAATGCCGCACAGACAGGCAGAGACTAAGTATCTTCTCTTATCGCTCATGGCCGGCTCCTACAGAGACAAAAAAACCTCGACTTTTTATCGAGGCTGGCTGCTCTTGCTGCTTCTGGAGAAACAAAGATTATTCCGACACGTACTCGCTTTCGAGAAAATAATTCAGAGGATTCTGAGCTTGACCCTCATACCAGACTTCGTAGTGAAGATGCGGCCCGGTAGTCAAGCCGGTGTTTCCCACCGTCCCGATCATCTCTCCTCTTTTCACCGACTGCCCCTGCTTAACCAGGATCTCAGAAAGGTGACCATAGACTGTAATGTAACCATGCAGGTGATCGATCTTGACCACTCTCCCCAAACCGCAATCGCGTATCAATGCGCCTACTACCCCGTCAGCCGTGGCATACACCGGAGTTCCGATGTCCGCAGCCAGGTCCACTCCCATATGCGGCTGCATCCTCCCGGTAAATGGATCCACTCTATTTCCAAAACCACAGCTAAAGCTGCCTGCGGTAGGCATGATGGCGGGAGTATGATCCAAAAACTGTTTTCTGTCGGATAGCGCGGAATATATGCTTTGGAAATTCTCCTTCTCGAATCTCGCCTGCCTCAGAAGCTTCTCTACTTCGGCTTCGGTTACGTCCACCTGCTTGGCTTGCGGTCCGAGGTCGAGCGGTCGGTTGGGCATCGGTCCACCCACTCCCAGCTCTCTTATTTGCGGATCCACGTCCGGAATGCCAAATACCATTCTCACCTTCTCTTCTTTGTCGATCAAATCCGTCATCTGATCCTTCAAGCCGGATATGGCGGAATTCAGATCACCTAACTTGGCCTCCAAATAGCTGTTCTCTTTTTCTAAGCGGTTGAGCTTCAGCTTCTGGTAAGCCCGGTTGGACACGTCCAGCGAGGAAAAGAGATTGAAGCCGAAAAGTATGGCCACATCAAGCAGAATGAAGATCAGAAAAGGGACAGAGACCTTGGTCTCAAAGATTTTGCCGTTGTGGTGGGGAACAAACAGAATCGAGAACTTCTTCTTGAGCACCATCTCCCATTCCTATTTGAGTGATGACCCGGATTACCCCGAAACCCGACCAACAAGTCGTCCTATTATAACTCAATCGTACTAGGCTGTCAAGTATTTTTTTCCTCTGGAAGAATTTTTTTTGAGGTGAGGAATGTGTATGCGGATAGTTCCTATCACTTGATGAGGATGTATTCCCTCTTGAGGATTTTGTTCACCACTTTGATGAACTTCTCTGAGTTCAAAGTCTGTAAGCTGTATATATGCCAATAGTTCTTCTCCGGCATTTTGTAGTCCGACTTCCTTCTCTTAGGCATTTTCTTCAATCCCCCCCAGCTTTCCTCAAAGGTCAGCGTGGGCAGGTCGAAGCTGCCTACACTGATCTTATCGGCATTTGACTTCATTTCTAAAGTCAGCTTTTTTAGCATTTTCTCTTGCAATTGCCGTGCCCAAAAAGAAAGTTGGGATCAAAAACCAAAACTCCAAGAACAAACTCAGACTCTGCTTAAACTTAACCGAACTGACAAAGAAAACCGGTTTTCGGCCATGCAACGAGCTTACGACAACTTGTAGGGAATTCGCCAGAGACTATAGTCTCCGTCCAATATCCGGGAATGAATGCTTCCACTTCTGCTTTGGGGGGTTGGGTTCTCAAGACAGTTCCTTTCCGCGAGTGATCGAAACGCTCTCTTACCGGTCTTGCGACCGCGGACGAATTTCAATCCAGCCTCAAATGAGCCGTCTTCTTGAATGGAGGTGAAGAAGGGAGTCTTTGATGGTTGAAGCTAAGACAGAATCTTAAGAGGAAACCGCCCCTCGCGGATTTAAGATTGTGTCACGTCGCACAACCCAAATTATGCGATTTACCTTTTTTGCATTTCTTTCCTTCTCTTCACCTGCCATTAAAGATTACGCGGCGTCCAAAAACTTGTCAAGTGTTTTGTTGCAATATTCGCGCGCAGATCCTCTTTCGACGACAAAAGAGAGTAAGTTTGCCCACTTAATCTTCTAATCCCCAACAAACCCAACAACTTAAGGGCAGCTACGTACTTGTTACTATTTTTCATTCAACAAAACCTTAGCCACATCCTGGGCCCGAGAAATCGGTAAGCCGGTTTACTAAGGGCAACCAGTCATGCTGATGGCTTGGCTTGAATCGTGCCATATGAAAACCCGCCATGGAAGAACTGGTCGACTGGTGCGCAGAAATCCGACCACTCCCTGTGTCGTTTTTCAGCCTGACTGCACGTTGCAGGAGCGGATGGTCTGCGCCTTCGAGTCTGTGGGATGAGAGAGAGTTTCGCCGCCGTAGTGCGCCACTGAAGCCGAATTTTCGTTTGTGTTTCTGTTTTGGATTCGCTATTTTCACCGGGGACGGTGAAACTTGTAGTCTGGCTTGACGTATGAGAAAGTGAAAGGGCCAATTTTCGTGAATGAGGACGATCGGATCCTGATAGAGCAAGCACTGGCAGGCAATGAAAAAGCTTATAGGCTTCTGCTGAATCGACACAAGGATGCTATCTACCGAATGATAGTGAAGATCGTCCACAGCCAGGAGGAGGCGTGGGATTTGGTGCAGGAGACCTTCATGAAGGCGTTTGGTTCTCTTTCCACCTATAAATCTCAGTACCGGTTCACCACCTGGCTATATAAGATTGCCGCCAATAGCTGTATCGACTTTTTAAGAAAAAAGAGATTGGACTCCTTTTCGTTGGATCAACCTTTGGAGACCAAAGATGGCGAAGTGACTATAGAGCTTCCCGACTGGACCCATAATCCCGAAGCGGATCTGACCTCCAAACAGAAGTCCATCTCCATAGACGAGGCGATTGGCTCGCTTCCTCAGAAATATCGGGAAGTGATAGATTTGAGACACAAGCAGGACAAATCCTACGAGGAGATCTCTCAGATTTTGGGCATTCCGGTGGGAACCGTGAAAGCCCGGATATTCAGGGCCCGCGAGCTTCTGAAGAGAAAACTTAAGACGCTGCGGTGAAGGGAAAACAAGCTCTCCACAGACATGGGGAGAGGCCGCGCTGCAGCCTCTTGCAGAAAAGCGGACCCGACAAGAGGATACAGACAAGAACCAGACGACAAACCGGACGGTGGCAATTGGGAAAAAGAACTCGTGACGGAAGTCGGAGTCTCCGTGAATCTCCGTTAGTGAGGATTCTATGAGAAGCTTCTTCGGAAAGACGCTCACGATCCTCGCGCTGCTGTTTCTCTCTTGTGCGCTTGTGCTCTTCGCGCAGACTCAAACCAAGGGAGGAAAGAGTAAGGGCAACCAGGCAGACACTACCGAGATTAAGAAGGCGGGACTCCCGTCCCAGGCAGAGGAGATCGAAATCAGCGAGGGCAAGATCTCCATTCGAACCAAGGATGGAAAAAAGCTCATTCTGAAGGGAGAGGAAGGAGGGGAGGAAGCAAAACCGGAGGAGAAAGGTGCTGAGGAGGAAATCGATCTGAAGAACTTGGAGGATGTCTCCAAGACAAAGCTGCCTAAGAAGCTGGATATCTCGCCACAAGGTCCCTACCATGAGTGGAGCCGGGACATCGTCAAGATGGGCTCAAACGTCGTGGTGGAGGAAGATGAGAGAGTGGGTGGGGACGTGGTTGCGATCGGCGGGGATGTCCAGGTAAAAGGAAACGTCTCGGGAAACGTGGTGGCGGTAGGTGGTAACGTAGAGGTCTTTCCGACCGGCGTTGTGGAAGGAGATGCGGTTAGCGTCGGCGGGCAGGTAACAAAACACTCGGGAGCCACGATTGAAGGACAGAAGGTGGATGTCGGGTTCGGAGGTCGTCTGCACAAGCTTCCCATCGTTTTTCCCTTGATGCTCACTCATTTTACGGCGCTGGCATTTCTGGTTCGGATCTTCAAGATTGTTTTTTTCTTGTTCTTGGGCATTGTTGTAATCTCTGTCGTCCCCAAGCATGTGACTAAGGTAAAGGAAAAGGTACGGCGTGATTTTCTGAAATCCGCCTTGGTGGGTCTGGCAGGCGAGATCTTGGCGCTTCCCATCCTCATAATCCTGATCATCACCATCATCGGCATCCCCGTGGCTATATTAGTCGAGCCACTATTGATATTGGCAGCCGTGATCCTAGGTTACACGGGAACGTGTCTGGTCATTGGAGAGAAGCTCCGGCAACGTGCCACCCCGAAAGCTGACACCCAGATCCTCACACTGGTGATCGGAGTACTGGCGGTGGAGGTGGTGCCTCTTTTGGCACGGCTTCTGGGTCTGGCTGGCGGTTTTCTCTCTCCTTTTGGCTGGATTGCTACGGTCCTCGGCTGGATGATCGGGTATTTGGTCATAACCGTCGGCTTCGGCGCGTCCATACTCACCCGGCTGGGAACCCGACCCAAAGATGCGAATCTGGTGACCGCTCCGGCGGTCGTGGCGACTCCGGGCAACGCCAGTCAGCAATCCTCAGTTTGAGGCAGGAACATGTCGTTGACAAGACTTTCCATGGCAAGCTTCGTGGGATGGATGCTGTGTCTTCTTCTGTGGAATGCTGTCACAGCCAAAGAGCATCCCACTGAAATGGCCAAGAGGAAGCTTGAGTTTCGGGGGGAAAAGCACCTTACCGTCAAGATGGATATCGGGGCAGGCACCATCGATCTGGAAAGAGGTCGCACCGGCGACCTTCTGGACGCCGAAGTGGAGTATGATCCCGAAGACACTCGAGTGAACGTAGATTATGATCGGATCGGAGATGAGGGTAGAGTCTACCTCAAAAGCGAGGCTAAGCGTAAGGGGATACATCTGGACAACGAGGATAACTATTGGCGTCTTGGATTCGGCGACAGCATAACCATAAGCTTTGAGATAGACGTCGGGGCCTGTGATGCCGATTTTGATTTTACCGGACTGAAGGTTGACCAGTTGGATATGGACCTGGGAGCGTCCTCCGTGGACGTCGAGTTCCGAAAACCCAATCGAGAGCGAATATCCGAGATGAAGATAGATGCCGGGGCGACCAAACTGAAAGTGAGCGGACTGGGAAACGCCAACTTCGGCAACCTGGCTTTTGACGGGGGCGTCGGGGACTTCACCCTGGACTTTTCGGGAGATTTTGCGCACAGAGCACATGCGGACGTGGAAGTTGGAATGGGGAGTCTGACCATTCTTGTGCCGGAGGATCTGGGAGTCCGGATCAGAGGCGAGTCCTCGTTCCTATCCTCCATCTCCGTCGACGAGCATGACTTCGATGAGGTCGAAGATGATGTTTATGAGAACCACAATTTCGGAAGAGCCGACGGGGAGTTGACGCTGGACGTGGAGGTGGGCTTGGGTTCCGTCAAAGTCGAATATATCGACCCCTTACCATAATAACCCATTCATTCCCTCTTGAATCAACTTGTCAGCTTGTATGCTGAGTACCCCATTCAGGCAAGCCCTTCGCCTAAGGTCATCTGATAAGACTGGCGCGCCGCCTTCAACAGGATGGCGCTGATCCACTCTTGAAAAGGTAATTGATCAGGAAGACCACGTCGCCCGAATCGACAAGCTGGTCGCAGTTTGCATCTCCCACCCGAAGCGGAGCCGGAGCGGGGCCTTCACGGAACAGATAGTTTATCAAGAAGACCACGTCCCCCGCATCTATCACCCCGTCCCCGGTAGGGTCTCCGGTCGCGCTGGCATAGATGGTGAAGCAATAAGGCATGTTATCTCTGGGGATGTAGCTCGCTGCATCAGATCCTCTGGTGAATTTGAGAGAACCTGATCCTGGCCAGAAGCACGTATCCAGACAAACCGTCATGGTATCCTCGACTCTGAAGGTCATGATGGCACTCAGCGCATGGTTGGTAGAGCCCCACCTTTGTTCGCAGTCCGATGCTCCCATCCATGAAAGCCTGAAGTATCGCCCCGCCGTGCTCACGTCTAAAGCCAGGCCGGACAAAGGATAGGCTACGCAGTGACTTTCAAGTGACTTAATGTAATTGTGGGTTGTTGCATCAAGGTCGCTAAGAATGCCACGGGGACTCGTGTACGTCAGCGTGTTCCAATAGGTCGATAAACTGCAGTACTTGGTGGGATTGGTATGGGTGTAACAAAGAGGAATCAGTACGGCAGCTAGCGAATCCACGTCGCCGGTCACGTCGTGCGTCACAAAGATCGGAACGCGTACCAGTTGCCCTGCACCGGTAAAGCGGAGATCAGGGGGGTAGCCTTGCACAGACACAGTGTCGCAGATTCCATTATCGTTCGGCACCGGACACTGCCCCAGGGAAACGCCTGTGGGCCACAGGATCAGTACCGCAACCACGCCCAAGAACGAGAGAATTAATCTCATCGCTTTCTTCCTTTCAATTGAAGGCAAACTCGTAGGCCGAGCGCCTCCCCACATAGATGATTTTCCGAAACCGGCTGGTCTCGGGTCTGATTTTCCTGTCTTCGACCACGGCCCAATGAACTACCCCGCTGCTTGCGGCGGGGAGCTTCATTCATAGTCCAAAGGCTTCAAAATGTCAAGTATTCTCTTGACAAAAACCGGCATTTTTGTATGTTTGGCGGTGGAAAAATTGGGGGATCGTCCAACGGCAGGACAGCAGACTCTGGATCTGTTTATCGGGGTTCGAATCCCTGTCCCCCAGGTTTGCAAGACATGGTCTGTGGTTCGACATTCGTGGCTAGCAGGATGAGTTGCAAGGTCTTACCACGAACTACCAGTTGATAACTGATTGTACAGGGCGCTATCGTCTAGTGGTCTAGGACGGGTGGTTCTCAGCCATCAAACCGGGGTTCGACTCCCCGTAGCGCTACCAGAAATTCCAGGAGCCTGTCGGAAGACTTGACAGGTTCTTCTTTTATAGCTTGTGGCAATCCAAAAACGTCAAAAAAACGAGGAGATGACTTCTCTTTCGACGACGCAGAATTGTAAGTTACCTTCCGGTTTTTTGCAGACCGCAGATTGCCGTCCGCCGAACTGCGGCGCAACGCATCTTGATCGGCTGGAAACAGCGAATACTCACTCAGATCCCCAGAAACTTCAGAAAAGGCTCGACAGCCCCCTGTTTTTTTTGTAAACTTAGCATGGTTTCGATGTCGGTGACAAAGTCTCAAAATCGGAGGAGAACATGCAACACCGTACTCTAACGTTAACCGTCCTTGCTCTGTTTTCTTGGTTTGGTCAGAATGCCCTTTGTCAGGCTCCTGGCGTGAAAATAACCTCTTACGACATCAAAACCAGTCTGAATCTGGTCAGCCGCGAGTTACAGGTATCGGCGGAGGTGGAACTGGTAAAGGCAGATTCTGTCGCTGTATTCCAAATGATGTTGAATTCCGGGGCAAACATCGGTTCTGTAAGATGCACGGTACAAGATGCCCAGGTGGATTTGTCGCACAGATTTCTCGGCCAAGACACTTTGCTTTTGACCCTTCCGCCCGAACTGGCCGCCAGCCGGAATCTCACCCTCAACTTCTATTACTCCTTGCCGGTGAGTGATTCCAAGGCCCAAGTAATAGTACTGGATCGGGGGAACCGCTGGTATCCTCTGATATTGGATCAAATCGCTAGATTCAAACTCACCGCCAGCGTTCCCTTGGGATACACTGTTTTCGCCCCGGGTGACCTTGTTGAAAAGAAGGATTTTGGCAATCATTCCCAATTTGTCTGGCAGAGCAAGATTCCCGTGTTCAAGCTCTCGTTTATCACGGCGAAATCAGATTTTTACAAAGAGACCAGCATCCAATGTGACAGCAGCGTAATCGCCTTCTATTCCCCCGGCGGCGACAAAGAGTCAATAGAGAGGATTCTGGCTGAGGCTTGCAGCGCGTTTAAATTCTACAGTCAGTCTATCGGAGAATATCATGATAACAGTCTGACTCTCGTAGAAGTCCCCGGAATGGGGGGAACCAACATATCCACCGGTCTTCTGATGGTGGACTCAACCTTCATCGGCGAATTCAAAAACGGCAACTCCGACATGCTTCTTCTTCCTATCGCTTGCCAGTGGATGGCGGCTGGGGTGTTTTTCGAGTTCCTGGGCAAGGAGTTCTGGTTTCTCCAGTTGTCGTTACCTCATTATTTGCGGCTTAGGTATCTGGAGAAAACCAAGGGAGAGCTTGCTTTTGTGCAGGAGATGCAGCGTGGCCTGGATGCCTACAAGAAGATTGCCGGCTCGGAGAAGGAAGTTTCCATAATGGACGTGGATTTCCCTAATACCAGGGAAAAAGCCACGGCCATTTACGGAAAAGGACCGTACGTGTTCGACAAAGTGCGCAGGCAAATTGGGGACGACAATTGGGACAAGCTCATCCAGGATATCTACAAGGATTTCAAAGGCAAGATTCTCACCTACGACGAATTCATAAAATATCTCTCCAGATATGACCAGAATGGAGCCGCCGTCGCGAAGCTGAATAAGATGGTGACTGAAAAGGGAGTGCCGGGGGATTAAAGACAATAGAAAGACGAACTCATATGTTGGGCGCCGTGTGCAACGCAACTGGTAGGGGCGAATGGCAATTCGCCTCCACTTCTCTCTCCGTTCTTCCGATTCTCCCGCGTGATCTCGAGACTGCGATTTCCAGCCCTCAGTTCATCTCAGCTCTCGTCTGCGCGACAACTTTCTAAGCGTAGTATTCCTACTGAGGCTTGCCCATCGGCCGGATGAGGATAAGTCTATGAGCAGGCTCGTGTTTCAAGGCTCAAACGGGTTGTTACAATAGGTACATCTCCCTAATATTTTGCGCAAATAACAAGTGGCACTTCAAAAAATGTCTTGACATGCCATGCACAGTAGCTTAATATAGAGCAAAATTCATGATGCCGTGCCCTCACTTTCATGGGGCACGTGGAGTTACATGGAGGGGGATCGGAAATGGTGTAAGCGCTCGGCGAAACGAGACCTAAGATAGGTCGATACCTGGCGCAGCCAAGTGGCTGGAGGGTGCATTCATGCTGCAGGCACGTCTTTAGTGGCGGTGGATCTTATCATCTGTGGGGCACTTATGTGACTCATCCTAAATTGCCAAATTCGGTCGTGCAAAACCTCACTGCCTCAGATTATGATCCGCTGGTGGGAAGCTATACTGATATTGCTATTCCCGACAAATACGCCAAGAAATTGGGTATAGATATGTCCGTGCGGGCATCAGAGTCCTTTTTGCGTGGCTTAAACCAGTTACCATTTTCAGATGGCACAAACAATAGCAATGGGAGGAAAATCAAATGAAAACCTTGGGAAGAACCATTAGCATACTTATCGTTTTGTCCCTTGTGGTCTCAGGCGCATTTTGTGGGAAAGCAAACGCACAGGATGCTTTGGATTCCACCAGCCTTCCACTTAAGACTCCAAAAGACGACACAATGGGGGCGAAAGCACCCAAGTTGATTGCACCATCCGAGAAGAACGAGGGAGAGATACTTCCTCAAAAGGGCGGTTACTCAGATGAACAAACTGGAAAGCAGATTTTGAAGGTTAAGATAGAGGCAAAAACACAAGATGATCTGAGCTTTTTACATGAATTAGGTCTTTCTTGTTGCTCAGGTATTGGGGTGTGCGAATGCGCAGTCACATCAGAGCAAGCCAATCAGATAAGAACGCGAAGAATCGGCATCCAAACAGAGAGTGAAAAGAAACCAAACGAACAAGACGAACGCTGGGTGACTATAGGTCAACGGGTGGACCGAATTAATCTTCGTGCAACCGAAATCATAATGGCTTCAATGCAGGTGAGTAGCCAGGAGGACTTGGAGTTTCTAAAGGAGATCGGCGTAAAATGCTGTGTGGACACCGGCATATGCAAATGCCAGATCACCAAAGATCAATGGAAGCAGATAGGGTTTCACGGTTTCAGGTATGGTGCACATGTGATAGACACATTGCAATGGGGCAGGGAGGCAAAGCCTAAATCCAACAAGATCGTTCCATCCGAGCCTAAACCAGCCAGGGTTAATGATCAGTCTCCGGTGGAAAGAGAGCAGGTCTTTGTCCTGAAAGTCGAAATCAAAACCGGGAAAGAGATGGGGGTGATTAAACAAGTTATGAGAAGGCTTGGCGGGCAGTGTGAATCCAATGGCAAACAAATCAGGTTAAGATTCAACAAAGAACAGATGGATGCGCTCAAGAATGAAGGGATTGAATTTGAGGTTGAAAAATCGGAGAGGTAAGCCAAGAGAGACATCCACTCGAAGATTGGCAGTTGTACCGTTATGAATGAACAGATGGAATCGAGGCGAGAGTACACAGCAAGCTCGCTTCTGTGGTCAGGCTCTTTCAAAAAGCGAGGTGTCAGATGAAAGGCTCAATCAAGGTGTTAGGGTTAATAACCTTGTGTGGTGCTTTGTTCTTTCTTGGAAACAAGCTGCTATTCACACAACAGGCTCAAGGGGTGAAGCCATCCGAACAGTCTAAGGCCGAGGATACAACTCTCCAAGAGACCTATGTTTCCAAAGTGATAATCTCTGCCCCCTGGGCTAAGAAAAACTTGGTCTATGACGGTGAGGAATCGCCGCTAGGGGAATTTGGCGTATACCAGTTTGTGGTTCCAGAGTCATTAAAGGACCAGGTGGACGCGGGCTTGTCTGAAGGACCAACTTCGTTTGCTATAGCACCGAATGGAGATATATATGTCACAGACCCTCTAAACTATCGTATTCAGAGGTTCAACTCGATCGGCCAATTCGTCTCAGCAATCACCAACATCAAAGGATGGGTATGGAATTGGAGGACTCTCTGTGTGGATCAAGATAATAATATATACTTGACATGGTATGACCCGAATAAGGTCTCTGTTCGCAGGTACGATCAAGCTGGCAAATTACATGCCACTTATCCTCTTTTGGAAGGACGCGGAGGTCCGGCAGGTACTGGGCTCTATTGCGACAAGAGGGGACGCTTGTTTTTTCAATCGTACCCACTTTCCTTCCAATTTGGAACGACGGATGAAGTCTTCACACCTGAACAGCAGAAAGCCAGCTTAAGAAAGGGTGTCTTAGGTGAGGATAGCTCAGCAGAATTTAAGTTATACTTTAAAGACTTGACCACCCGACAACTCATTCAATATGACTCTTCAGGAAACATAACTAAAAGGTTACCTTCCGCAACCGGCGAGTTGTTCATTGGTGCTGACGAAGAAGGTAGAATCTACACCGAGTCCTTCACTTATGATAATAAATATAATGTATCCTCCTTCATCCGGAAATTCGATGAGAAAGGAAATTTGATATCAACCATACAGTGGTATACTGCTTTCGGCTCAAGTTGGGGTTCTGATTATTGGTGGGGCGAGCGAGAAATCGTCGACAAGAAAGGAAGCATTTATATTTACTATTCAACTAAGGAGGGAATTACCATAACCAAATGGTATATGCCATAGGACAGCGAGGGAGACACAAACAAATACTCTACTTTGAAGAAAATCTTTCAAGAGAAAGTGATATCTGGTATGAAACGCGGCATCAGAACCGTCGCAGTTGATGTTTTGCTGATGGTAATAGTGGTTCTTACCTTTGGTCCCTTGGGTGCAGGACAAGACACAACCGACATTTCCAAACCGGCGCAAAAGGAAACTTACACCTCCAAGGTGATACTGCAAGCCCCCTGGGCTAAGAAGAACTTGGTCTATGATGGTGAGGAATCGCCGCCAGGGGGGTTTGGGGTATACCAGTATGTCGTTCCTGAATCATTGAAAGGGCAGGGGGATGCGGGCTTGCCTGAAGGACCAACTTCGTTTGCGGTAGCTCCTAATGGAGACATATATATCACCGATCCGTTGAACTCCCGTATTCAGCGGTTCAACCCGGAGGGGCAATTCATCTCCGTTACTCCTGATATCAAAACACAGAGGTATAAATGGACAGTTATATGCGTTGATCCTAAGGACAATGTCTACCTATTACGATGGGAGAATGATGTCCGCTAGATTGTTGATAAGTATGATCAAGCTGGCAAGTTGATCTCTACTTATCCCCTTTTCGAAGAGGGACGCGAGCGGGGCGCAGGGAACAGACTTTTCTGTGACAATTCAGGCAGGGTCTTTTTCGAAACCTATAGAAGCACCAAAAAGAATACTTATGTTCTCATGAGTTTCCAGCTTGGAACAATGCATCAAGTGTTTACTCCTGAGCAGCAAAAGAAGACAGAAATTAGCGGAAGTGCTAGAAAAAAAGCCGCCGGCAAAGTTGACCTGCAAGACTGGGAAAAACAACAGGGTAAATTTTGGGGTCCTGAGATATGGAACTATGATTTTGTTGACGAGAAAGGAAACTTTTATCATTACTGGTCAACCAAAGAGGGAATTACTATAACCAAATGGTTTAAGCAATAGTCATGTTGATACAGACATTCAGCGTCGAATTGAGCGAAGGAGGAGGGGATGGTCATGAAAGGAAGACTGCCAATATTCTTGGTTATTGCGGCTTGGCTGACCGTAGGGATGAATGGTCCCCAGATCAGAGGACAACAAGATGATCTATCACAAAAGAAACAGAGCGCTGAAATCCAAAAAATCGTTCAATTGAAGATCAAAATCAAAACAGAAAGAGAGAAAGAACTTTTGGAGCGGATCGGTCTGGAGTGTGTCTGGGGCAAGGAAGTTATTTGTAAGGCCAGTGAAAAACAGATGAATCAACTTAAGATGGAAAGGATTGACTTTGAAGTACAAAGAGAGGGTTTGAAGTTTCGGACGGGAGAGGGACCGCAGGAGGAAGATAGTGGAAGGATGTGTTCCGAGGAGAACCTTTGACGAAAACGGAGAGGGCGGAGTAAGCTTGACGAGATGCCATGAGCAACCATGATGAACGTCCAATCCGCATGTATAGAATTTAGCCAAAAGAATTCGGAGGGCTGAATCATGAAAAAGTCTTTGCTATTATCCCTGGCTATAGTAGCTTCCCTTGCCACTCCAGTTCTACGTGGAAAGTCTGTCTGGGCACAAGGCGGAGATATCTCCGAGGTTCAGATGAAGGAGGATCTCTTGTCAAAGAAGATGGCAGAAATTCAGAAAGTCTTTCGCTTGAGGGTTAAGTTCAAAGATGAAAAGCAGAAGGAGGCTCTAAAGAGGATCGGCCTGGAATGCGAGCCGGGCGAAACTGATGTTTCCTGCAAAGCCACCGTAGATCAGATGAATGAGCTAAAAAGCGAAGGGATAGAGTTTGAGGTAGAAATGGAGGGAATCGAGATAGGAAGCAAGCACATGGATCAAGGAGCGGAGAAAGGGAACAAAGGAGTGGTCTGGAATGAAAACAGTGGCAATTACTGGATTCCATACGGGAATTGGATCTATAGTCCCATTACCATCTCCTCTGCCCCTTCGTGGGCCACCGTGTATTCCATCGATATGCACTACAGGGTTATTCATCCATATGTGGGCGACTTAGCAATCGATCTGACGGATCAGGACCTTGGACACCAGTATCGTTTGTGGAATTATCAGGGTGGATCAACGCATAACATCGATACGACCATATACATGATTTCCTTTTTTAACGGGGAATCAGTCAACCAAACCTGGAAGCTCTGGGGTTGGGATTGCTGTGCCGGAGATAGCGGATACATAGATGATTGGTCGATCCAGATTTGGTATCAAGACCTTCCCGATCTGGTGATCCAAAGCCTCACCGCCACTAATTATAATCCACAGGCAGGAACTTACATCAATGTTACTATGGTGATAAAGAATCAAGGAAGTGGAAGCGCTTCCGGATGTTGGGATGGGTTGTTCTACAATCTTTCTTCACCCCCTACTACCAATACCCCGGAAGATCAGGCATTCTTTGGCGATGCTTTGGAACCGGGCTCGACACAATCCTATACCTTCTATAACGTCACCTCTTCCCAGGTCGGGACTTGGCACATGTATGGCTTAGCCGATTGTGACAGTCAGGTTAGAGAAACCAACGAGAACAACAACTACTCAGGACCAGTAGACATAAATTGGACGACTCCGCCCCAGCCGGACTTCATCATTCAGAGTCTCACCCCCAGCAGTAGCTCTCCCACAGTGGGAGATACCATTAGCGTAACTTTGGTTATCAAGAATCAAGGCGGAAGTAGTGCCAGCTCATTCTGGACTGATCTTTTCAAGAACCGATCTTCTGCGCCCAGTGTTCCCTCTAATGGTGACTACTGCTGGTATACGTCTTTGGGAGCTGGGCAAACCGAACCGCACACTTTCACCGGAATTACCTCATCTACTGCGGGCACGTGGCATATGTATGGGCTGACAGACTCGCGGGGACAAATTCAGGAGAGCAACGAGAATAACAATGTGGCAGGTCCGGTGGACGTGGTCTGGAATGCGCCCCAACCCAAGCCCGATCTGATAGTTGAGGACGTTTGTGTGGGGAATGATCAGCCGGAAGTAGGGGATTCGGTGAATGTGATGGTGGTCATAAAAAACCAGGGAGCGGCTACTGCCAGTAATTTCTTCACTGACCTTTACTATAATCGTACATCTCCCCCCGTTCCTCTTGACGAGGGGGATGATTATTTTTCCACCACCTCCCTTGCGCCAGGAGCGACCAAAGCGTATCCTTTTTACATAGGGAGTGAAGCGGCGGCAAGTTGGAGCATGTATGTGCAGGTAGATTCGTGGAATCAGGTGCATGAGTCGAATGAAAACAACAATGTTTGGGGACCTGAATATGTTACCTGGTCATGGCCGGCAAAAGCGGGTTCAATCACCAGAAACCAGATCATTCAGAACGGTTGGCCATATATTCTGCTTAACTGGGTCTGTCCACCCCAAAACGCCACTCCTCCTGATCCCAAGTATTGTGTCTATCCGAATAACGACGAGGAATGGACGTCAGACTTTGTTGTAGGTCAACCCTACCGTGGAGAGGCTTACGAATGGGGTGGCTGGGACGACACGAATGCATTTCTCACCAACATGAACAGTAGTAAAGGCCAACGGGCCGGAGTCCATATAAATAATGATTGTTTACCTGATGCGCAATGTAATCCTTGCTGGTCTACCGGCATTGACTGCTCTGGTTTCGTTTCCCGATGCTGGCATCTGTCTTGGAAACACAACACCAGAACTCTTTTCGATGTGGCGGATACGATTCCTTATGACCAACTGCAAAGAGGGGATGCGTTGGATGATACTACACAGGCAGGTGGTCGCCATGTGCGTCTGTTTCTCCAAAGCTTAGCAGGCGGCAGGATTCGGGTTATGGAATCAATTGCATACGGTGTAGGAGACACGCTTAACCGGTGCAATACGAATACATATGCAGAGAGTCTTCTTGTGGCCAAAAACTACATTCCTATAAGATACAACAATGTTTCTGAGCCGCCTTTGCTTCCTGGGGATTGTACCAATGACGGGATTGTGAATGCTGGGGATGTGCTTTGGCTGGTGTGGTATATTTATAGGAACGCTTCTCCGCCGATACCCATGTGCACCGGGAACGTAAATGATGATGAAGTAATAGATGGGGGAGACATAGTATATTTGGTCAACTACCTTTTTAAGGGCGGGCCTCGCCCAGTGAATCACTGCACTTAGATCTGAGAATTAAGATTGAGCAGCCAGGAGTCCTGACCTGAAACCTATCATAAACCGAGGTGTAAGATGAAAAGCATAATGAAACCAGGGGGATTGGTGATTCTGTGGACTGTTTTGCTGTTGTTCGGAGGAGAACCGCTGTTCGCCCAAGGAAACCACCAGGTCAATCCTCCGGGGTTAGTTCAATCACAGGACACAACAGCCCAGGAAACCTACGTCTCCGAAGTAATAGTCCAGGCTCCCTATGCAAAGAAGAATCTCGTGTACGGGAAGGAAGAATCGCCGCCGGGGGAGTTTGGCTATTATGTGTCAGAGGAGGAAAGCCCAGCAGTGGGTCCGAGCACCTTTGCAGTGGCTGCAAACGGAGACATTTACATTGCGGATCCGTTGAACAACCGGATGCAAAGGTTTAACTCACAAGGGGCATTTGTCTCCACGATACCCATGCCCAGGACCATCGCAGATATCTGTGTCGACCGAAACAACAATATTTACTTGTTAGGTGGGGGAGGCGCATCTGGGGGTTGCGTTTTGAAGTATGATCAAAAGGGAAACCTTCTGAAGACCTATCCCCTCATCTCTGGTTTTTCACGTACCGGGAATTTTATTTATTGTGATGAATCTGGAAGGTTGTTTTATGCATACCCTTGGGGTGAAGAGGAAGGAGGATTTTATCAAGTGGGGACATCGGACGTGGTATTCTCGTTGGCTCAACAGAAGAACTCAATAAGGAAAGGGCTTCTGGGTTTCAATTCGGTTGCTTTGGACAAGAATCAGTTCTTCACGGGATACGGCAGCCTTCGTTTAATGAGTTTTAACGGCGACACTCTCAAAGTTCTCAGATCAATTCGGGGGGAAGTTTTTGGCTGCGATCAAGATCTCAATATCTATGCAGGCAGTTACAGTGGGCTAAGGAAATATAGTAAGAGCGGGGTGCTGATCATGGGTTGTAAGTGCGGCTGTGAGAGGCCCTATATCGAGGTCGAAGGACGTGCCCGGAGTAGAACGCTCGACGAAAAAGGCAATTTGTACATCCTCTGTGAGAACGAAGAAGAGGGGTTGAGAGTGATCAAATGCCATAAGCAACTATAAGAAAGTTCTGATCCGCATGTATCCTGGTGCCCGCTATGTTCGCGTGTGTCCGCACGCATCCCCTGACCTGAGGGGAAATGGTATTTTACTTACAGAGATTACATTCCCATAAAATACAACAACGTTTCTGAGCCGCCTTTGCTTCCTGGGGATTGCAACAATACCGGGATTGTTGATGCCGGGGATATACTGTACCTCTCAAGTTGCATTCTCAGAAATGGTCCTCCACCAAGACCCCTGTGCACCGGGAACGTAAATGATGAT
>JBAVQU010000040.1:0-6618 GCA_049694315.1 Candidatus Zixiibacteriota bacterium | reverse complement strand
CATACTGGCGACAGAGCTGAGCCGGACTGCTCGTCCCTGATAACAGCTGCTCTACAACCTGCCTCTTCAGCTCCACACTGAACTTCCGTTTCGGATTCATGGCACCATCCTTTCTTGGTATCAAAATACCAATCCGTGCCAAATCCTCCTAACCTTTTGTGTCCAGTCTCAAGGGGTGCAGTCCAGGCGCGTGGTGAATTGTGCATTAGTGTAGAGTTCTTGTGAGTTTTAATTGGTCTGATTATTTAATTCTTACTCAAAACCTTGCAGGGAAAACTTCACTTCCATGCCAGGAAGCAAAGTTACGTACCGCCATAAGCCGGGCATATTACGGAGCTTACTGCTCAACAAAAAACTATCTCCTTGCCAAAGGTTGGGATATCCCTAAGAGTGGTGAAGCACATAAGTTAGTGCGTGAGACACTCACAAAACTAGGTCAGCCTTTTAATCAAATAGGGAGTGATTTAGCCCGCTTATGGAAAGATCGAAAATATGCTGATTACGAGGATCAATTTCCGGTAGCACTCGACAAGACCGCTGCTTTAGACGTAATTCTTGCTCAACGCATCATTAATGATTTAGCGAGAATCTAAGGCTTCATCTGATATACTTTCCTCTCTAAAGCAATCCTTCTAAATTCCTAAAAAGTAGGCATCTTCTGAAAGGCTTCAGACTTCAATGATGAGATTACGATTAATCATGATCTGTGCGGTTCAATGATCACTTTAATGCATTCTTTGGCTTCAGCAACCAGCCGGAACCCCGAAGCTGTCTCTTCCAACGGCAAGCGGTGTGTGATCATCTTGCTCACCGGAACGCGCCGGGCGCGAATTAGTTCGATTGCCTGAAGACAGTCAATGGGGGCCGCACCGTAGGAAGGTAGAAGTGTTATTCCGTTACGCCAGAAATCATTCACCGGGACTGGCAGTTCTACGCCCGGATCTGTGGGCGCAAAGAACAGGACCGTGCCACCCCGGTCGACAGATTTTAACGCTTGAGTGAAGGCAGAAAGAACGCCGGCACAGATGATCACCAAATCGACCGGCCTGCCGTCATTGGCTTGGCGCACGCGGGCTGGCACGTCCTGGTCAGCAAATAGCACCACTTCAGCACCGAAGTCTTTTGCCACCTTCAAGCGATAATCGTTGACGTCTGTGGTGATAATTCGTCCCGCTCCCAATGTTTTGGCCAACAGAAGATGAAGCAGCCCGGAAATGCCGCTCCCCAGGATGAGGACGCTCTGACCCGGTTTAAGCCGTGCCATCCTCTGTCCGCGAATGACGCAACCTAACGGTTCCACAAACGTTCCCTCTTCAAAGGAGACCTGTTCAGGTAACACGAATACCCCCCGATCCACGTTCAGTCGCGGGGCGCGCAAGTATTCCGCAAATCCGCCGGGGTCATAGTTGGTCGTGTGCAGAGTCTCACACACGGTATGATAACCGTTCACACACCAGCGGCAGGTATTACACGGGATGTGATGAGAGACAAAGACCCGGTCGCCGATATGGTACTGATTTACTCCCTCACCCACTTCAACGATCTCTCCCCCGATCTCATGACCCAATACTAAAGGCGCCTTTTTTATTCGATACCACTCCATCACATCGCTGCCGCAGATCCCGCTTGCCCAGACCTTCACTAATATCTCACCCGGTCCAATCTTCGGGATTGGACGATCCTCAATCCTCACATCTTTATTGTTATAATACATTGCCACCCGCATGGAATTTCTCTCCCATTTATCCATTATTCGGAAGTTTCATAATTCAACACCCAATTCTGCCTGCTATTCAGGGTAAAACCCCACAAGTAGTACACCAGCCTGCTGGTTCGAATTTTGTTTTTGTTAGAAGCGCAGAAGTAAGCTTCTGTACTCCTAGGACTACGAGTCTTTTTTGGCGGCGGACGGCGATCTGCCGACTGCGGACGTCTTTCACTAACTATTCTTAACTTCATTAAACAACTGAAATGCCTCCTTCGGTTTAGCCTTCTCATGTACAATGGCTCGCAGCGCTTTCGCTACCGCTACCGGATTTGGATTTTGCCAGACATTTCTCCCCAGATTTATGCCGATTGCGCCTTTTTGCATGCCGTCGTAAACGAACTCAAATACCTCCAGTTCCGTCTCGCATTTTGGCCCACCGGCCATAACCACAGGTACGGGACATCCACCTACAACTTTCTCGAAGTCTTTTTCACACCAGTAGGTCTTTACCACTCGTGCTCCTAACTCTGCGGCAATACGGCAAGCCAGGCCAAGGTAACGGGCGTCCTTTTGACCTATTTCCTTTCCAACGGCGGTGACCGCCATTACCGGAATGCCATAGTCTTCGCATTCGTCCACCAGCTTCGCCAGATTCAAGAGGGTCTGGTGTTCGTAATCACTCCCGACAAAGACAGAGATACCGACAGCCGCTGCGTTCAGGCGGATAATTTCCTCTATCGAGGTGGTGATTCCCTCATTGGCCAGGTCCTTACCTACCATGCTGGTGCCACCCGATACCCTCAAGATGACCGGTTTGTTCATGCCGGGGTCTATCGCGGAGCGCAACACTCCTCGAGTAACGAAGAGTGCATCGCAGTAAGGAAGAAGCGGTCTTATGGTCTCTCCCGGTTTTTCCAGACATGCGGTCGGTCCTTGAAAATATCCATGATCTATCGGCAAAAAGAAACAGTGACCGTCAAGTGCGATCAATCGGCTTAGACGGTTTTGCATTCCCCAATCCATATCGATTTCCTCCTTAAACGAAGTCAAATGCTACCACTCATTAGACGAATATTACTATTGGGATCGCTGCAGATCATCTGGCTTCCCATGAATTCAAATGAACACCCGAGCTTCGAAATGTCAGGCAGTCGGAATTTTGAGTCTCTCATTTACTTTTTCGATTTGCGCCCTGCAATCTGCAATTTGAATTTAAATCCATCTTCTTAAGAATTCAACCCACTCTCTCACACACGAATATCGGGCCCTCTCTTTCGTACTTCCTTCCGGAAAAGTCTAACTCGTAAAGGTCTGTCTTGAAGCTCAGCCGCTTTAGGATCTCAAGCATCCTATCCAGCTCAAAAAGCCCCACCCGGTGCTTGTCAACTTCTATGCGGGATTGCCCGTTTTCTCTTATGAGAAAGATCAAATGGTTCTCAAACTCGGTGTCGTCAGGATCGGGATCATAATGGTTTTCGATCAAGACCGCCTCTATGTTTCCCTTTTGGTGTTTCTTGAACCTAGTTTTATTCTGTTCGAACTTCTCCTTTAGGTCCTCCACAAAGAACATCATCACCCCACCAGCCTTAAGGTGCTCGGAGAAATTCCTCAATGTCATTTCCAGGTCTGGATAGTTCAAGTTGTACATGATCATATCCATTGCCAGGACCACATCAAACTTTCGGTTCAGCTGGAACGTCCGCATGTCTCCAAGACGATATTCCAGCTCCGGATTGCGCTGGTTCGCCTGCTCAAGCATTCTTTCGTTTCGGTCTACTCCCACCACCTGGTAGGTCCCTTTAAGAAGAAGGTCGTGAAGTCCGGAGCCACAGCCCACGTCCAACAGGTCGTCCCCGCCGCTCTTCTTGAATTTTCTCACCATCTGATGAATGAACTCAGCCTCCGGAATGTAGTCGTCCTCCGAGACCAAAATCTCCCAGGTCCAGGCCAAGTCATTATAGAGTCGGGCGTCGCTCATTCTGCCACCAGTGAGAAATGATCTTCACTTCGAACCACCGTGGTTCAGACTACTGTGTCGGGATGTTATCGTTTTTTCGACTCCAAGTCAAGTTTTTTTCCTTCAACATCTCCCAAAAGGTCAGATGGAGAAACTCACGGCGGAGTTGCCGATCCCGGGATGTGCCCAAAAGACAACTGTTCGACGACGGATGGTTTTTAGTCTACATGGACGAAAAACACGTAACCGGCGAGAAGCAAACTACTTAGCTCTGCCCACGGGTTTTTCTTGCGCTCTTGACCTCTACAGATCGGGATACGGTCGAAACGTGAATGGCGGAGAAAGATTCTATCTTATAATTCTTTCGCAGTCTGTCAGATTTTTCTTGACTGTCGTCATTTGGGTTGTTACTTTGTCAGAAACCAGACCGTAGTTCTTTGGATTTCATTTGGGGTGGATGGTGAAATCAGTCTCTTTCCCGGACTCTTCCCGGATAAGTTACCTTCAGATCGTCTTGGTTCTTTTCTTGTTTCTTTTCGCTTCACCGGCATCCTCTTTTGGATACGATCTTGCTTCCCCCAGTTTTTTGACTGCAATCAGTGAGCAGGATGTAAACGTGCCACTGTTCTGGTTCTCTCCCCACCCGGAGACGGCGGTCATCGCTCTGGATGGCGGCCGCCCATCCAGCGGTCTCTACGTGTGGCCCGCCGCACGCGATAATTGCCTGGCAGTCAGGATGAGTTCATCCTCGATTCCTTTCTATCTTCTTGAGTCGAGAGTCTACGTGATGCACCATGGGTTGTCAAGTGACGCCAGTTATGATTACAAAACCCCCTTCTTCGTTACGGTCAACCGGGATTCGGGAGGAGTACCTCAAAATCGCTTTATCAATTCAGTCTCGGCCGCGGCCGGCGGTGAGGACAGTTTGTCTGAAGGGGAATGGGTACCGGTGCCACATAACCTTCTGATGCAGGATTCCGTCTTCTGGATCGTCTTCCACTGGAAAGAGAACTCGCCCACCTCTCCTCTGGTGGGAGTGGATGGCCTTTCGAACGTCGGCAGTTCTTTTTGGGGCAAAAGGACGTTTTTCCATTTTGAATGGCATCCTTGCGAACACAATATCATGATACGCGCAGAGATAGTCACCAATTCCAAGACGTCGTCCGATGCGGATAGCTTCAGGATTTATCGTTCAACTGATCAGAGTTTGCCTATAGAGCAAAGCAACTTGATTGCTTCGATTCCGCCGTCTCGATTCGAATACATAGACTACAACGTAACGGAAAATGAGACTTATTTCTACCGGGTCACCTCATTCGACCCGGAGGGGGAGAGTGAAGAGTCCGACCAATCGCAAGCAACTCCTAAAAGAAAGGCTGAGCTGGTGCCAGATAGAGAGCGATTCCTTGCTTACTTAGACTCCGGCGTGCAGGTTCCTGATAATCTCAATTTGACCAATTCCGGCGGCTTGCCTTTGACGTTCCGGGCGAGGGTCAGACTGGAGCAGGCAGACTGGATGGGCGGCTCTGACTCATTCGGTTACAACTGGACAGACAACCACCGTCAACCGGAGTTGGAATTCAGGTGGGTCGATATCAAGAACAGAGGAATCTTAATTGGCCAGAGCGGAGATGACAACGAAGTTTACGGATTTTTCGACTTAGGCTTCCCTTTTCCTTTTTACGGCAATGCATTCGACCGTGTCAGGATTTCTTCCGATGGATGGCTAAGCTTCTCTGACATCATCCCCTGCTACACAGACAGTTTTCTCTGTTGGCTCAACAAGCCGCTGCCTTACCTGTGGGGGCCTTATGATCTTCTTGCGCCCTTTTGGGACGATTTGAAGCTAATAGACAGTTCTGCCATTTACTTTTACTCCAGTGGCGACTCAGCCGTCATATCGTGCCTCAACCTTCATCACCCGCCGGAAGCAGATCGCGGCCCCTACACTTTCCAGACCATTCTCACCCGGGATGGCGAAATCGCCTTTCAATATTTTGACATCGATGATTCTCTTTACTCGGCAACGGTAGGCATTCAGAATCATGATGGAACGGAGGGCTTGAAAGTCCTGTACAATCAGAGACAGCTACACGATTCCCTGGTGATCAAGATAAGGCCGAGCTGGGTCAGAATCGATTCTATGGCAGGATGCATTCAGCCTGGGGAGAGCAGAACCTTGAATTTGACGTTCGACCGGCTCAGTTATCCCAAGGGAGTCTATCACGCTGACCTCCTCATCGACAGCTGGGACAAAAATCAGCAGTTGGAGCCATTGATAATTCCATTGACCCTGTGCATTGACACCACAATTGATACTTCAACTTCCGTCGATTGGGTTGGGGAGCAAAGGCCGGAGGATTTTGCGCTGCTCCAGAACTATCCCAATCCCTTTAACCCCACCACTACAATCAAGTTCAAAGTTCAAGGTTCAGAGTTCAAAGTTCCCATTCCCACCACACTCAAAATCTATAATGTGCTGGGGCAGAGGGTGAGGACACTGGTGGATGAGCAAAAGACAGCAGGTAACTACGAGGTGGTCTGGGATGGAAAAGATGATCGTGGAAAAGAACTGGCAAGTGGGATATATTTCTGCAAGCTGACGGCAGGTTCTTACCAGAAGACAAGGAAGATGCTTTTGCTAAGGTAGCGGTCGGATTCATCCGACGTCGGACTTCAAGTGCGATAAATCGCACCGTTACACTGCTATCATTCTTGTTCATCGGTGGGGGTTGCATTCGTGCGACCCGCCCTTGGGTTCCCTCTCCCCTCTGGGAGAGGGTTAGGGCGAGGGGGAATTAAGAACAGCACTGGTCGCATCGTCTCGTAGATACTGTCTTTCATGTCAAGGGTTGATAGTTTGGGTTGAAGGGAGTGCGTTTGATGAGCATGGCCCTGATGATGTTGAGCAGTTTTCGCATACAAGCGGTCAGAGCGACTTTTTTTGCTTTGC
>JBAVQU010000039.1:0-61024 GCA_049694315.1 Candidatus Zixiibacteriota bacterium | reverse complement strand
CCCTAAATTGCCGCTTGGCCATCCATTCCCTCCTTCTAAAAGCCAACTCGTAAAATACAAAAAACAGAAGAAAACCGCCCTAATTCAATCAAGCCCAAAAGTCCAATTCTAATTTAAGCAGAACAATTTGAACCCTGAATTTACGTTCTTGAACGAGGTACTCTATATGAACCATTCAATTGATCAAGACCCTGAGTCTTATCGAAGGGCCGACTCTGAGTCAGCTCGAAGCGAAGACTCTCGGTATTTGAAGTTCATTGAACTATTGATCGACAAGAGCATTAAAAGGTTGGAAAGCGAATCCTACAAGCCGAGAATCCAGGATGCCCTAAGAGCCATCCGGCTTAAGGATAAAGTGTTCAAGACCTCCGAAGCCGAAAAATCCTTCTGGGAGGAAATAGAAGCCATAAGACAAGAGGAACTGCCAAAAATGTATCCAAAACCCGAACCCATCAGTCTCGAATCTCAAATTCAGAACATCATCTTAGAGCTTAAAGATCAAGTAGAAAACGGCATCCTTCCGGTTAAAATCATTACCGATACTTTCAATCAAGGCAAATCCAAAGAAAGCCAACTCTCGTATCGCCGCATTGGCCAGCTCCTATCCACCATGGGATTCCGAAAGGCAAAAACCCACGCCAGCACCTATGCCATCCTCTGGGACGACAATCTTATATCTAAAAGTGGACTTCCTGACGTTGAAAAAAATGAAAAACCGCCATCCCCAAGTCCCCCATCTCCCCCAAGCCCCGCAAGTTCGGAAGTCGGGCTCCCAGCCCCACAAGTTCGTGGGTGGGCTCCATCCTGAAGGTCTCCCATCTTCACAAAAATTTTTCCCTCTTCCCCTTTGGTATGTACCAAACGGTTCATACCTTTGGCGGTAGAGTTACCCGACAATCAGCTTGACTTGAAATCCCCCTTTAGCAAAGGGGGATTTAGGGGGATTTTTCAAGTTTGTAGGTCGGGTTGCCCGAAGAGCTACCCGACGATAATCTATTCCCTCTGCCCTTGGTATGTACCAAACGGTTCATACCTTGCGGGAGAGGGTAGGTTGAAAATGCCGTCCTTCGATTTACTCAGGATGGTGAGCGAAGTCGAACCGCCAGAGGCGGGGGAGAGGGGGAATTTGTCTCAGACGGATGGCCCGGCCTGTTCATCAGACCAGGTCTATCATGCAAAAATTCTCTGTTCTAACAGAACATATCATAATCGTCTGTCCAACCTTGTCAAGCACTGCTTTTTGTAGCGGTCGCATTCATGCGACCCGCAGACTCGACTGGAGGACGCTTTGGTCTTGGAATCAAACCCCTACTCAACAATGCCCCACGAGAATGATCCAATCGGATCGCTTTCCACTTGGATGGTATCCCCGATCTTCAGCGGACCAACTCCGGAGGGAGTGCCCGTGTATATTAGGTCTCCAGGTCGAAGCACCCAGATCTTGCTCAATTCCACCAACAATCTTCCGAAGCCAAATATCATGTCACCGGTGTTCCCCCTCTGTCTCTCCACGCCGTTGACCCTGCATCCAAACGAGATATTGTTCAAATCAAGCGACTGGTCATACGTGACCAAATCGCCGATGGGGGCGCTTTGTTCAAAGGCCTTGGCAATTTCCCACGGTAACCCCTTCTTCTTTAGCTCTTCTTGAACGTCACGAAGGGTCAAATCCAGACCAACGGTAATAGCCGAGACAAAAGAAAGCGCTTCTTCTTCCGTCGTCACTTTCCCCTCCCGGCCAACTTTCACCACTATCTCCACCTCGTGGTGAAGCTCCTTTCCATGTTTGGGAAAATGAATTCGTTCTCCTGGTTCAACCAAACATGTTGCTGGTTTGATGAAAACCACCGGTTTGGTAGGTATGACGTTTGACAGTTCCTGAACGTGTTCCGCATAATTCCGACCGATACAAAAGACACGCGCCATGCTTGAATTATTCTTTTCCATGTCTCATTTCTCCATGATATCTTGCCGTAGCGGCTCGATTCATCGGGCGTTCTTTTTTGTAGTTGCTCGATTCATCGAGCTAACTACGCCTGATAAATCAGGCAACTACAAACTTCAGACTCCAGGTGGCCTGTGCCCAGACCTGCTCGCCTGATAAATGAATGGCGACTCCCGCCTCTACCTGGCTGATTCTTTGACGGGTGGCCCGGCCTGTTCATCGGGCCGGGTCTATCATGCAGAAATTCTCTGTTCTGACAGAACATATCATAATCGTCTGTCCAACCTTGTCAAGCACTTTCCGGAGTTGCTTTCCCGATCGTTGATGTCTTAAAAGTGAAGGGTGGGGCAGACATTCTTGTCTGACCATGATAGAACAGACAAGAATGTCTGTTCTGCCGATCATTCGATGATTTTCCTGAAGCTGATCGAGGCAACAATGAACATGACGATGTCGAACATGATTAAAGCGGTGCTGTCCCGGAGAAGATGGCTTACGTCTCCGCTGATCGCCAAGCCTCTCACCGCATCTACGGCATAGGTCAAGGGATTGAGGACGGCGATGGTTTGTAAAAGATGCGGCATCATCTTGATCGGGTACAACGCGCTGCTGCTGAAAAACAGAGGCATGATCAAAGCCTGTCCAATGCCCATAAACCGCTCTCGGGTTTTCATGAACGACGCGACGAGGATGGAAATGGCAGCAAACCCTCCAGAAATCAGAAACAGAAGAAGCAGTGCGGTGAAAAGGTACAACGGATTGAGCACGAACTTGACCCCCAGAAGCATCGCCACCGGCACGATGATTAGGGCCTGAAAAACGGCCCGAACTCCGGAAGCAATGCATTTGCCGATCACCGTGGCATACCTGGGCACGGGCGCGGTAAGTAGTTTCTTTAAGATGCCTGTTTCCCTTTCCCATACAATCGTCAAACCGTAGAAGACCGAGACGAAGACCGTCGATTGCAAAAGCACGCCCGGGGTAATGTAATCCAAGTACGGTATTCCGGCGGTCGGGATAGCCCGCACACTGCTCATGATCGTTCCGTAAACCACCAGCCAAAGGATGGGCTGAATGGCCCGGGTGTAAATCTCAGTCCGGTCGTGCCTGATCCTGCGAAGCTCCAGCTCCATCATCGCCAGCATTTCCCTTAGGGAATCCTTGATCATCATGCGCTCATCCTCTCTTGATCCTGCGCCGGACCTGCCTCACGTCGGTGACTCCCCCGACGGGTGCAAATGTGGTTCCGGCATATTTCAAAAACACGTCGTCTAATGTCGGTTTCGTGGCCGATATCTTCGTCACCGGAACACCCTCGATTCGCAAGGTCTCGAGGATCCCAGGCAGCGCCGTCTCGGCATCGGCGACCATGACCGTAAGCTCCGAGTTGTCGACCGTCACACCGTTGACAAAGCCTAGGGCTTGGATTCTATTTAGGACCGCTTCCCCGATGCTTTGCTCCCTTGCGCTGATATGGATCACGTCCCTGCGGATGGAATCCTTCAACTGGGCGGCGGTGCCGGAGGTTACGATTTTGCCCCGGTCGATAATCGCGATCTCGTCGGAGTAAAGATCGGCCTCGTCCATGTAATGGCTATTGAAAAAGACGGTGGTCCCGATCTCCTTCTTGAAGGACAGGATTTTCTCCCAGACGGCTTTCCGGGCTGCGGGGTCCAGTCCGATGGTCGGCTCATCCAAGAAGAGTATTTTGGGTTTGATCAGAAGTGCGCAGGCGACCTCCAGCCTCCGGATCATACCGCCGGAATAGGTTCGGACCAGTAAGTTAGCCGCCTCATTCATGCCCATGCTTTCCAAAGCTTCCTCAACTGCCTTCTTTCTATGACTGGAGGGAAGCCCGTAAATCTTGGAGTAGATCAGCAGGTTCTCATACCCGCTAATATCCGTCCACACGCTCATCTCCTGGGGTACGTAGCTCATCACCTTGCGTATCTCGGCATCCTGCTTCACCACGTCCATGCCGAAAATAGATGCCGTGCCCATTGCGGGTCTAAGCTGAGTGGTGAGGATTCGGATCAGCGTGGTTTTGCCTGCCCCGTTGGGGCCTAACAGTGCAAAGACGTCGCTGGCCTTGACGCTTAGATTGACGCCGTCCAAAGCCCTGAGCGTGCGATCGTAAATCTTAACCAGCCCTTGCACTTCAATGGCAAACACTGTTCCGCCTCGGTTTCTATCTTCATTGGTCAAGTGCCCCAGCCACTTGACCAATGAGTAGAGTCAGGAATACGTTCATTCCGACGTTCTCATGCAGCCCGACTTGAAGAGAAATCTCTTGCATTCATGTGGACCATTATAATCTGTTGAGTGGTCTTGTCAAGCACTTCATGCCAGGGTGGGTTAGATTCCACAGAAGGGTAGGTCAGACATTCCTGTCTGACCGTAATAGAACAGACAAGAATGTTTGTTCTACCGGTCATTCGGTGATTTTCCTGAAGCTGAGCGAAGCGACGATGAACATAACAACGAATAGTTCAGTGTCCGTCATCGGATTGGCATCATAGCGTGGTCTCGGATCTGTCAGAGGCTTGCTGTGCCCTCTTCAATACGTAGATGACCCAGGGAGCAATCCGGGTTTCGTTGACCCAATTGTAGGGCTCGTGCCCTTTGGCTAATGGTCGATAGGTCTTGACTGATTCCATCCCTCCTAACCTGAACACTTCTTGATAAGCCTCGTTCGACCAAATGACGTCTTCCACCGGCCTTTTGTCGTCTATGTCGGTTATGATGATTTTTACCTTGTCTCCGCTTTTCGCACGCTTGTTCGCCGGAAAGTCCTTAGTAGAGAACGATGCCCACTCATGTGTGTAGATCTCCGGTGCCGACACTAAGCTAACTATGATTCCTTCGCTTTTCAAGAGGCCCCCCATCTCTCTTAAGATCGCAACCTTCTGCTCCTGTGTCGGTATGTTGTCAAACGTAAACACGGAGAGTATCAGATCGTAAGTTTTATCGCTACACGATTCAAAATCACCATTCTGAATGAGGCGATAATCCCCTTTTGGATCTATCTCTCTTGCTTTCTTTATCATATCCTCTGCTATATCAACTCCGATAGCAACGAATCCAAGTTTCTGGAGGAATCTGGTAGAACGTCCCGCACCGCATCCAAAATCTATCGCGTATCTTCCTTTGACATGCTCGAATATGATTTCAGGCAAGTCCCGATATGCCAGGTAATACGTGCCGGGAAATTCCAGTTTGGCGTAGGCTTCTGCACGCTGGGCATCTTCGTATACGTTCTCGAATTCCATGATTTCCTCATTACTCACCGGTAGTTCTTTGCAAGATGGAGAGGTCGCATTTATGCGACCTGAACCGGCTCCTTCTATTCACGTGGACATTATAATCTCTTATGCTGCCTTGTCAAGCCCTTCATAGAAAGGTGGGTGCAGCATTCTTGTCTGCCCAGCATAGAACAGACAAGAATGTCTGTTCTACTGATTTGCTTGTGTGGAAGCTGCACCGTGCCCATTCGGGCAGAAGGGCGGGTCTGAGTGCGTGTCGGGTTACCTATCGGCTGGTCAGAACCCGCACAGGCAACTTGGTTTCCCGTGAGATCCGACTAGGCGAGCAAGACAGCTTACAATTCCTCTATCACCGACAGTGAGCAGCCGACCCGCTCGGCCGATAGGTTCAAGATTCTCACATAGGCGGACCCAGGCTTTACCCGAAAGATCAAGACTTCACCAGGTTCTCGGCTGCAAATTCCCAATTGACTAACTTCTCGATGACGGCGTTCACGTAGTCAGCGCGTCGGTTCTGGTAATCGAGGTAGTAGGCATGTTCCCACACGTCAATGGCCAGGAGGGGTTTTGCTTTTTGCACTATCGGATTGTCCGCATTGGCGGTTCTCACCGCTTTGAGCTTGTCGCCATCCTGGACTAACCAGGCCCAACCGCTGCCGAATTGGGTTACCGCTGCATCAGCCAGCTCCTTCTTGCACGCCTCCAAGCCTCCGAATGAGGCTTCGATCTTCTGCTTAAGGCCAACAGGCGGCTCTCCACCTCCTTTGGGCCGCATGCTCTTCCAATAGAACGTGTGGTTCCAGGTTTGTGCGGCGTTGTTGAAGATGGCCACCTTATCGGGCTTTCCTGCGGTAACCAAGATGATCTTCTCTAAGGGCATGTCTGCAAACTCCGTCCCCGCGACCAGCTTGTTGAGGTTATCGACATAGCCTTTGTGGTGCTTGCCATAGTGGAAACCGATCGTATTCGCGGAGATCACAGGCTCCAATGAATTGTCCGCATAAGGAAGCGGCGGCAACACATAAGGGTCGGCTGCAAGTGCCAGGCGAGGAAAACCCGTTAACGCTGCGGTAAGGGCTGCTCCGCCGGCCGCGGTCAGGAACTGTCGGCGGGTAAGGCCTTTGGTACTGGGTGAAGCTAATTCTCTGTTCATGCAGCCTCCTTTAATTAGAAGGGTTCAAGAAATATCTAATATGGAACTCAGCGGCTTCTGACGCCCTGAGTTTAAGCTTCGACTCCACCGCGCCACGTTGAATCTGCTGAAGAGTCGAAGGTCAAACATGTTTTACCTACGAGACTTTCTGATTGCCTTTAAGGGTCGGTTTTACCAGGCGGCGGACCAGACCAAGAGTAGTTGCGCCTGCACCAAAACCGCTTGCGAATAGAAGGATGATGTCGACTACTCTGACTTTGCCGATCATCTGGACGGCAGCGAAAATCGTAAGACCAACGAAGATGAGGCCACCAACGATGTGCAAAACGTGCTTTCTCATGAGAGCCTTTCGAGTCGTTCCTCAGTCAGCAGGCCGATCATCCCAAAGGGTGGTTGACGACCTTTCTCGTCAAGCAGCTTCGGCAACGTGCTTGACCTACGACACTACTACTTCCTCACCGTGCTCCGCCTATCCATTATTACAATTCCTCCTTGAGGACTTCGTAGAATCTGTCCCTTGCCTGGCGTTCGATCCACGGTTTGTGCCCGCAGTTTTTAAGCAGGACGAATCGAAAGCTCTTCAGAACGGCAGTCAGGGGTTTTCGGACCCCTTCAGCCGGATGCGGATCGTAGTCACCGTGGATCGCAACCACTGGGCATTTGATTTGTTTTGCCATTTCCAGAAGTTTCCCGCTCCTTCTCAGTTCTGCGGCATCCTTCCACACACTTTGAAAGATATTAGGATCATAAGCAACTACTTCGGATTCGTCAATTATTGGATCATACGCATCGACTTTGGAGAACGATGCTCCGAACCGCGTAAATGCCGCGCCTTTGTTCTTAGCCACCGGATTATCTAAGATCTCACAGAGAGATTCGACCTCTGTTCTCTCCTCCTCGCTGAGACGATTCAGCCTGGTCTCTTGAATTCTTGCAGCATATATCTCTTCAAATGGACCACTTCCGATGAGTATCAGTTTCTTTACGAGGGATGGATCATAGGCGGTGACCAAACAGCTGAGCCATGCTCCCCAGGAAAAGCCGATTAAGGTAACGGGAGGGTCTCCGTTCTTTTCCAAAACAGTTTTCAATTCGTCAATCTGTCCTTCGAGCGATGAATTAGTTTGAAGCGGCTCCAAAACGCCCCAGCCGGATGCAAGTTCGCGCGCTACCGGAGCTATCTCACCTGCTGCACCTGGGCCGCCGTGAATGACAGCGACATTAAAGGGTGCTTTTCCGTAAGTTCTCGGGTTTCTCATCGCATTGTAGGTCATGTACTGTGTGCACCGCGCAATGGAATAGTATCAGCAGCACCAGACTCTTGACCTGCTGCTACTCCTTATTCGGGGAGCAAATCACAATAGCAAAAACGGTTTTCCCTTAAAATGGTTTCCCCAAGCGTAAAGGATACACTCTTCTTGAAAATCGGTCCATTGTAGACAAAAGAGTGATATTCGCCATTTTCACCGGACGGGTCAACCGTTTCAGGTAGTTCAGACAAGAATTGCTCATCTATCACTTTTCCGACAAATCGCCTGTCGAGCGCATTGGTGTCAACGCAAGTGGTGATTGCTTTGAAGCCCAGTGATACGAGAGAATGGGCTAGTTTTCGTGTGTCTTTTTTCCACAGAGGAAAGACTCCCTTCATCCCTATCTTTGCGAGGTTGCTTTCTCGATACTCTCTTAAGTCTTCCAAGAAGATGTCTCCGAAAATAACTGACGAGACACCTGCTTCCTTATGGCGTGTGAGCACCCGTACCATGCGCGATTCATACTCTTCATTAGACGCATTTCTTGAAATGAATACTTCCTCAAGGGGAAAACCCAAAGAGCCAACTTGTCGTTGGAGCAAGATACGCTGAACACCGTGCATACTGATGCGGTCATAGTCTTCGGTCACTGTTGTGAGCAGAGCAGCGATTTGGTACTCTCGACCCTTAAGAATCTCATGGAGTGCGACGGCAGCGTCTTTTCCACCGCTCCACGAAACAAGCGCGTTCTCCATCGTTTCTAACCTCTGCCTGTCACTCAGCAGCCTCGTAAGCCGGGAGCACGGAACTCCTGCCCCGTGACTTCTACGCCCGTCCTGAAAACCATCCTTCCCTTTCCATTATTCTGCGAGCAGCCTGCATGCTCGGATTGTCTCCTCTTGCTACCGAGACTGAGACATCCTTGCCAACCGCTTCCGATATTTCCGCAACGTCTTTGTGTGTGTTTCCGGGACAAAGGATGATGGAGTGAACACCTTCCTCTTTTACCAGTCTCTTGGAGACCTCTATCGCCTGGCTCTGATTTTTGACCAGCACGGAGAAAAGCTTGTACATGTCGGTTTCGAGCACGCACATATGCCTCTGGGGGTCGGCATCAGGAACATGAGCAATAAACACTGCCTTGAAAGCCATGTCAATCACCTCCTTCAAAAAGGCTCTTAATCCATATCTATCGACATGTCAGTCGGAAGCCGTCATTACAAACTGATAACCTCACCAGCGCGGGGCGCCCGACTTGCGATCGGAGCGGTCAAACCATTAAGCTCCTCGGTCGGCATCGATTTGGGGTCTTCTACTTCAGCCATTTGTCGATCTGAGCCGTCAGTGAATCGAGATCCTCCAGAGGGAACCCCCTGGCTTTGTTGTAATAGTCCTTCAGTTCCCGGATACTGGAATCAGACGCGGAGACTTGGCCCGATATTTTGGAGTAAAGCGACTGCCGTCTGAGAATCTCCGGCGCAAAGGTCGAGTCAATGATACCCGGAACACCAACCGCACACCGGAATTTCGCAAGCGGAAGGTAGAACACAAAGCCGGTGAAAACGTCTTGGTATTTAAAGGGTGATTTAAACGGCCAGATGTCAAACGAGTCTTCTCCAAACGGTGATCCCTCGAAGTTGAATCCCGCATTTTCGATGCCGGTGACTTTGAAAGCAGCGTCCCATTTACCGTCCTGAATTGGAGCTAAGGTAATGTCATTGTCCGAGCGCACCGAAGCGAAAGCTACGAAATTGATGTACACGTTTGCAGCCTTGTCACCGTATTTGTCAAACAGGAACCTGCCCACATTGTCTGGCTTCTTGCCAACTGGGTGCTCAAACCGATGTCCAAATGCGTGTCTGTAGTTCATGATCACCAATGCTTTCTTCCGTTTGGTATCCGAGCCTCGAATACGCTCGAAATTGTCGATGATCTGCGAAGCCATGATGCTGTCGCGCAATGGAAGGGTGTCCCAGAACTCTCTAAGCCGCGTTTCCCCCATCGTGTTCCAATCGAAGGGCATATCGGAAGGATAGAGATCCACTTTGTCATCCTTGGGCAGACGTTGATTCAACTCATAGAGACTACGCAGGAGGTAGGAAAAGCCTTGTTTTTCCCAAAGCGGATAGAATGAGGCGTTCCTGTGGAGTTCGAGAACCTTCTGCTGCACAGAATCGTCAGGCAGACCCTCCGCATGCAAGAACTCGCTGATCCCCGGTCTGAGAGTGCTAACACCCACTTCAGTGAAGACGTTGCCAACGGTGTTGATGAAACGCGGGTCCTGTATGATGTCCAGAATCAGCCTGTATTGCGTGATGTCACGATGGTCCCGCTCACAGAGGATGACCAAGTCGTGATTCTCAAAAAGACTGAGGACGTAGTCCTTCGCCGAAACCTTTGTCTTTCCGAGGAAATCAATGTATGGCTGCAGTGCCGGGTTGTGGACAGGTCTAGAACCCATGGAAGATAGAATGAGTATGACACCCATCAGGGGCGAAGAGATCTCTGCTGGAAAAGCTCTTCATGTGAGAATCCCTCCTGTGCGATGCAATGTTTCGCGGCGCGTGGCTTGCCCCACTGTCGGTTACAAAGCGACCATATAAGAACCTAAGTCTTCCTCGCCGCCAGAATCACCTATCAGGTTCCGTGCGGACGGGACAAATCAGTACCTTCACCCGCGCGCCATCGCTGTCCGGCTATTTGCGTGTCCCTGCTGTCTGAGCCACAGTGAGCTGCAAGCCCGAATTAGGCCATGCGGCGGCATTCATTTATCGAACCCGCGGCTCACTATCGATAGACTTAGTTTCAGATTCCTGCATTGTCAACCCTGAACTGCTCTTATTCCTTTCCACTGAACGGGGGATATTTGTCGGTAAAGAAGTATCCCCAATAGGCATACACACGCAGTTGCCATCGCCAATAGCCGAGAACAAAATCATACAACCCCTTGGGATATTTTCCCGTGAATAGAATTGCCCACCAGGAAATGAATATGGCGACGAAAGCTGCAATTCCGTATAGCGCGAGGCATATCCCATGGGGAATTCCTACATAGAGAAATCCGAAGAGAGTCTTCACTATCAGCATCCCTCTGGAGAGCTTCTCCGGATACTCAACCGTGAATTTCACCGGCGAATCTATCATCCTATTTCCCTCCTCTTTTGTTTCTGCCGCCGCTTTTCCCGACCTAACCTAATTATAACAGCTTCGCAGGTCGCGTGCCCTGCGCTCTTGACCTACGGCTCAACGCCTTGGACGAATTCTCGGCACCCACTTCCCCGTTCGCTGTTTGTATCTCCTGTAATCCTCTCCAAACTTTGCCTCCAGCAGTCTCTCTTCGTAGCCTGCAATGTAATTATGGAAAATCCATATCCCGACAAGTAACGCAAAGGAGAAAAGTGAGAGGGTGGAAACCGTCAGACCGAAGTATACAAGGATGCTGGAAAGATACAAAGGGTGCCGTACATACCGGAAGGCTCCGGTCGCAATTACCGTGTTAGGCCGTTGATCGTGACTGACGACAACGTGGCCTGACCCGAAAAGAAACATCGCCGTAACAAGTGTGAGGACTAAAATGACCAAGCGAACGTACAGTGGCAGGTAATCCGACAGAAATGTCGATTTGTGCAGAAAAAAAGAATCCCCTACCCAAACGACCAGAAATAGCCCAAGCGCTATCAATTGTCCAGCGTCGCCAAACGGATGCTCACCTTTTTTCTCTCTTAGCCTTGCTTCGACCATACAATTTCAGGACTCGGAGGTTTCACTTAGTGCGTTTGGCCGTGCCCTTGGTATATGTTTTGAATGCTTCACCTGGGGGAGCGATTGAGAACTCAATGTTTAAGAGAGAATCCGGCCCGATCTCGTGAACCAGACGAAAGCGGGGTGATTTATCACTCCCCTCACTCTCGAAAACCACGGACTGTGGTTTTGCGGGAAAAGTGACCATGTAGTTTATGACGTGCGCTTCGTTGTCAAAATAGATTGCCCGAAATGAAGAATCACCAAGCTGCCGGTAGATCATAATGAGGTCCTCGTGGACCGCGCCAGATTTCTCGCCCGGCTTTGGTGCAAATTCCGTTCTGTTTCTCCGAACAAGCACGGTCTGCCCCAGGTCAAATGAAAATGACAACAAGCCCACGGCTTCACCCGGTTTACCTGAGCCGCCACCAGACCAGTTGCCGACCAGGAACCGGAAGCCGGACCAAGGATCGCCAGTCGTCGTCTGCGCTTGCACAGAGGAAGAAGGCAGGTACACAGTCATAGCCGCTAACACGGTAATAATGCAACAGGTAATTCTGGGACGCATGGTTTTCCTCCTATCTTTCTAATAGTAAAGACCGACTGTTGATCAGATGGTTTCCATATTAGAACCTTTGTCTGTCTTGGCATCAGCCAAATACACCCCACAATACCGTTCGCATCATTCACCCCCCCAACCCGCGATACCGCAACATATATTACCCTCCACCGATTTCTGGGGGAGTCCATCATATTCATATACGGGATTATAGTCATCGATTCGACCTTGTCAACCACTTTTTGCGGGGCTATGCCCGACGAGATTTGAACTTATGTTGCGGATTATGCCTGGGTTACGAAAAGAGGCACTTTTTGCTGTGGATAAACACGCCTATCTTGATTCTCTAAATGCCCCTTGCGGTGCGGAGGAATTGAAGAGAGAAGTCTATTGAGCTTTGTGAGGGCATGACTTTTCTTGCTCTATCCTACGGCACTGCAATCTTGGAGCCACTAATGCTCACAATTTTCCATTCAGCCGGGACCCAATTTGAGATTCCGACAGGTACTTTAAGGATTTTCTGATTGATTCAAAGAATATGACTATTACCAAAAGGAGCATAATCACCGTCAGGAGAGCATTTAGATTCCCCTGGAAGGTGTGCTTGGGAAGGTAGTTGTTTGTGATGTTTTCGATCCCGGCTGTAAAGGTGGTGGCAAACATGAAAACCGATGGAAGAAAGGTGGTAAGGCTGTAGTACCACTTTCCCGAATGCTTCAGGATAAAGATGGTTCCGATGGAAAGCGCCAAAGTCGCCAAGAGCTGATTGGCCACGCCGAACATGGGCCAGATGGTGGACACGTCTCCTTTGTACACAAGATATCCCCACAGGAAGCTGATAATTCCCCCGCTCAGCAAAACACCCGGAAGATAAGTGCTGCTTGCCAGTTTGGGACTAATGGGCTTGAACATCTCCTGCAGGATGTAACGGGCAACGCGCGTCCCGGTATCTACGGTCGTCAAAATGAAGAGCGCTTCAAACATGATGGCGAAGTGATACCAATATCCCATCAGATGTTTCATTCCCTTGATGGCAGATAGGATGACCGACATTCCAGCAGCTAAGGATACTGCCCCGCCCGTTCTTCCGGCCAGCGTCTCTCCGGTCATCCGCTCGATTTCCTTTAACTGGTCAATATGCATTCCCAATTTACTGAAGACCGCAGGCGAGAGGTTTATAGCAAAGTAGTCTCCGGGCAGCATGGTGGTTGCAGCAATCAGTGCCATGATGGAGACGATGGCTTCGGTAAGCATCGCCCCATAGCCGATAAAGCGTATGTCCGCTTCACTGTTGATCATCTTTGGAGTGGTGCCGGAGCTTATCAGCGCGTGGAAACCGCTGATAGCTCCGCAGGCGATGGTAATGCAGACGAAGGGCCATACCTTGCCGGGGATTATCGGCCCCCCTCCGTGTATGAATTGGGTGAACGCAGGCATCCGGATAGTCGGGTTCACTATGAAAATGCCTAAGGTTAGAAGCACGATGGTCCCGATTTTCATATAAGAACTCAGATAGTCGCGCGGGCACAAGAGTAGCCAGACCGGAAGCGTGGAAGCGATCAGACCGTAAAACGGAAGCATGATGGAAAGGGCCGGCTTGGACAAAAGGAACATAGACCCGAAACCGGTTTTGGATAAAGGTTCTCCCAATATCACTCCCGCGACCACGATGGCCACGCCGACCAGCGAAGCCTCCACTATCTTGCCCGGCCTTATCCGGTACATGTACAGGCCGACGATCAGAGCCGCCGGAATGCTGACTGCTATGGTGAAGGTTGCCCAGGCACTTTCGTTCAAAGCGTTGACCACGACCAGCGCCAGACCGGCCAGAGCGGTTACTACAATGAATAGGATAGCAAAAGCCGTTGCCACACTTGCCACTGGGCTTACGTGTTCCTTTGCCAGGTGGATTAGGGATAAACCCTTTATCCTCACCGAAGCAAAAAGGATGACCATGTCATGTACGGCACCCCCTAAGACGGCGCCTATGACTATCCACAAATAGCCGGGCAAAAATCCGAATTGCGCGGCCAGGACCGGTCCTACCAGAGGACCTGCACCTGAGATGGCGGCAAAATGATGACCGAATAGCACATATCTGTTGGTCGGGTGGTAGTCTTTTCCGTCACGCAAGGTATGGGATGGCGTGGGGATGGAGCTATTGAATACTAATGCTTTGGTGATTATGAATTTGGCGTAAAATCTGTATGCCAGGGCGAAGATTAGCAGAGCGATGATTATGAGAGTCGATGCGTGCATGATTGCTCTAAGGTGAAGCCGAGATTAAGGCTGGTTCTTCCGACGGCAACAGGCAAGGTAACCGGTTGAACAACGGCGGCCACCGCACCGGAAGCTCCATTTTACTGAATACGTACTGATGGTGAGTTTTTGAGGTTATCGAGATCATAATTCAGGGCTGATTTTGTTAACCGGGAATCTTAGGGAAGATTCGCTGGAGTCTCTAATTCACCAATCGACATTCAAACACATATTGGCGACCAACCTTACGAACGCAATAAACATGATGAATCAAAACGAGACAGGCGAAATAGAACAGCCCGTGGGTCCGATGCCTTGAGCACCGGACAAAGGAATGGTGTTCTGTGCATGAGGCTCCGGACATACTACTGCGGCCATTGTTGCGTATCATCAAGGTGACAGGATTATCTTGTTCTGCACCGTGAATTTCTATCACCCGTCGCTTCAGAAGGACAGAAGTTGACCTTTCGAATATTGACCTTTCTACTGATAGCGATTATAGGATTATTCCTGCTTTTTGTCTTGGTTAAACCGCCATTTCGTAGTTACAGGCGGAAACGACTTAAGAGCAAGCCATTTCCGCCTGAATGGGAGAGCATCTTGAATCGGAACGTTGTTCTTTATCGTTACCTTCCCGACTCGCTAAAGAAAGAACTGCAAGGCCATATTCAAGTCTTTTTGGGTGAGAAGACTTTTGAGGGGTGTGGTGGGCTGGAAATAAGCAAAGAGATAAGAGTTACAATCGCAGCCCAGGCGTGTATCTTGTTGTTGAATCGGAAGCCCACCTATTATCCCACGCTTTACACCATTTTGGTCTATCCCGGTGCTTATGTAGCCAAAAGAACCACCGTTGTCGGTATGCAACACTTTGAGGAAGTGACCGTTCGTGCCGGAGAATCCTGGACTCGGGGGGAGGTGGTTTTAGCCTGGGATGAGGTAAGGCAAGAGGCGCTGGATCTTGCCGTGGGGCATAATGTGGTACTGCATGAATTTGCTCACCAGCTGGATCAAGAGGATGGAAGGGCAAACGGAGCCCCGATTCTTGAGAAGGGATCCAGCTATAGGACTTGGGCGCGCGTTTTGAGTAAGGAATATGAGGAGCTGCGGCGGAATGCGCTCTTGGGGAGGAAGGATATCATGGATGCTTACGGAGCAACCAACCCGGCGGAGTTTTTTGCAGTGGCGACCGAAACTTTCTTTGAAAGACCAAAACAGATGAAACTCTCCCATCCTGAACTGTATGAAGAACTCAAAAGCTACTATGGTCTGGACCCATTGAAATGGTTCGAGGGTGGGGAGAAGACAGCGAAAGAGTAGTGACAGAAGCTTGGGCAAGCCCGGAATGTGTGACCGGTGTTTCTGGTGCTTCTGGTGTATCTGGTGCTTCTGGTGGTCATTTTTTATTTTTTCTCCCTTTTCCTCCAAGGCATCATCGGGCAACGAATTGCGTACGTTTGAAACTGATAAGTTGGGGCTGGTGGTAACTTCTTCCTTCGGTAAGCTCAGGGGAGTGGGTGATTCGACTTCGCTAACCACCTTCGGAAATTCGAAGGGCGAAGTAGAGCTGTCTTCGGCGGGATCAGTTGGACAAGCTTCCGGTACTCCGGGTGAATTAGTAATTTCTGCGGAAGCAAGCTTCCGCACTCCGGATGACTCGTTGGAGAGGAGATGGTCGTCCCGGATGATGGCGGAGGAGCCATGTTCAATCACGCAAATTGGGTATGAATGGTTATCTAAAGCCGGGTGCATTTAAGGTTCAAGGTTCAAAGTTCAAGGTTCAAAATTCAAAATTGCACATTCAATTTGTCTAGTAACAGCGCATGTGTCAAATGTTGGCCTCCATTAGAGCCGCAACTATCCTTTTCACCGTTAAAGTTCAAGCTTATTGTCGGGTAGCTTGCCAAATGGCTCGCAACCGGAATTTACTAATTTTTTCGCGGGCTGGGAGCCCCACCTACGAGCTTGCTGGACTTGCTGGACTTGCTGGGCTTGCTGGACTTGCGGATGGCTGTTTTTGAATTTTTTTAGTGCATGTATCATATATTCATCTCCCATATACGGTGCCGCTATCCTGTTCACCATTAAAGTTACAGTGAATTTGCTCCTGGTGGTGAAATAGAACGCCCGACACTAAGGTCGGGCGCTACGCATTTGATGATTCGATCATTCGACAAGCTAACGATGGCGAGGAAAATCGAGCTACAAGCTCGCCACTCTGAGCGCGTGGAAGGGGGAGAGGAATAAGGTGAGGGGGACTTTGTTTTTATGAAAAGTAAGCTCCTTACGCAACCTTTAGCAGTGTCAGAAACACGGGGCGACTGACCTACCTCCTAACCAAGCTTCCTCATAGCTCCCCAACACTAACACCTCCTCGAAAAAATCTCTGTCAAATACTTAAAAACTGCACACGTAACACTAAGTTAAAGAAAAGATTTGAGAAGAAATTAAAAACGAACTTGTATCATAAAAGAGAAAGTTTTAGTTTTATATACCTAACTAAGTTAGAAACTGTAACAAACAGAAAATGAGTCATATAGAAAGAAGGTTGAGAGAAAAAGAAGAAGTAAAGAAAAGCATCCTTGATGCAGCGAGAAAAATCGCTTTAAGGGAAGGATGGAACTGTGTTACTATTAGAAAAATCGCCGATGAGATTGAATATACCCCACCCATCGTATATGAACATTTCGAAAGCAAAGAGGATTTAATAAAAGAATTAATTTATATGGGTTTTCGGTTACTTCAAAAAGAAGTTAAAAAAGTGAAACAAAGCCAAAAGGACCCCAAAAAACTCTTAAAACTTCTCTCGTTGGTACATTGGGACTTTGCTTTCAGCAATATCGAGCTACATCAATTAATGTTCAGTCTGGAAAGACCAACCCCAAGCGAAGAGATGGTTTATAACTTCGGCTTAACAAAGAGCATCTTCTTGGAGATCTCTCAAGGCAATGAACTTTTAGCAGAAGAACTTGTTTTAAACTGGGTTTGCCTGATTGAGGGAGCGATATCGACGATGATGCAATTACCCCCTCCACCAAGTTTCAAGAAAACAGATACGCGCAAGCTATATATCAAAATGATTGAACGATTCATAAACAGCATGTGAGGAAATTTTTTTACTTAAGAAACTAACAAAGTAAGATATTTTAACGTTAATATCATATAATGAAACTCAAACTCACCATAATCGGATTATCCGTTCTGTGCCTTCCATTGATTGCGCAGGCGCTTTCTCTTAAGCAATGCATAGAGTATGCGAAGCACAACAGCAGCAATATAAAAATTGCCTTGCTCGAATTCGAAGTAAGCGGTAGAAAGATAAGCGAGCGGATTGGCACAACCTTACCCCAGATTGATGTTAGCGGTTCGCTGGAAAACAACTTGAAACTGACTACACAGTTGATGCCGGGTGAATTGTTGGGCAAACCGGGCACAACCGTAGCAGTTGAGATGGGAACAAAATATGACGCCAATGGGGGGATAGAATTGACACAAAAGATTATTGATCCTTCCTTTTGGGTGGGGTTGAAGGCTGCGAAGATAAGCAAATTGCAAGCACAGAAGAATATGCAAAAGACGGAGGAGGAAACTTACTATGATGTTAGTGAGGCTTATTACAAAGCGTTGATAATTCAGAAGCAACTGAATAATCTGAAAGTAGTACTTGCTGTCTCTGAGCAATCGTTGAAATCCACCGAACTAAAGTATGAGAACGGACTGGTAAAAAAGATAGATGTTGATAAAATAAAAGTCAGTTATAATAGCACCAATTCCCAGATGCAGCAGACCGAGCTGAATTATAAACAATTTCTTAACAATCTCAAATATGTAATGGGAATGCCGGCGGACAGCACTATGGTATTATCTGATTCTCTATTCGAAATTGAACCAACTGATTCCGAATCCAGCTACTCGAACGAAAAATATTTGGAAAACCGGATTGACTACCAACTGCAGAAAATAAACCTTTCTCTGCAGACAGTCGACAAAACCAACAATATAGCGGCTTATTTACCCACACTTTCTTTATATGCCAACTACAACTATCAGGCAATGCGCAGTGAGTTTGATTTTCTTAAATCAGGAAAACAGTGGTACCGGAATTCAGCGGTTGGGCTGCAACTAAAAATCCCGATATTTTCCGGGTTTCAAAGACTTTCCAAGGTAAGCCAGTCTCAATTAAATATCGAGAAAGCAAAGGAGAATATAAAATTAAAGGAACAGTCAATTAAAGTGGAAATCTCGAATTACGAGATCCAATACCGAACCGCCCTCGATAACATTGAAAATGAAAAAGAAAACCTGGCTTTGGCCGAGAGTGTGTACCGAAGCACCCAACAGGAGTTTAAGCAAGGAACCAGTTCTTCTCTTGATTTGGTGCAGGCAGAAAGCTCATTTCGAGAAACCCAGAACAATTATTATAACAAGTTGCTGAATCTTTATACCGCCAAACTGGATCTGGAAAAATCTAAAGGAACATTAGTTAGCTTTATAAACAATCTGAAGTGAGGAAATATGAAATGAAAAGAATAGCGATTCTTGCGATCGTTTTGGCCATGGTGGTACTGGTTGGATTCAGACTAAGAAACAATCGTATTCGCAATACGTCTCAGACGGAGGATATCTCTTTGGGTACAGTTACGGTAAGTGTGGCGGACGTGGTAAGGAAGCCCTCCTCATTTACACTCGATTTCACCGGCACTTTGTATCCATTTAAGCAACTGGAAATCGCAGCCGAGGCGCAAGGAAAAGTAACTTCGCTAAACTGTGAACTGGGACAATCAGTCCCCAAAGGAAGTTCGATTGCAACCATAGATGATAAAATAAAACAATTGAACTTCGAATCGGCAAAAATAGATGCCGAAAGATTAGAAAAGGATTTTGAGCGTATTACAAATTTATATAAAGGCGGCACTGCTTCAGAACAGGAATTTGACAATGCCCGCACTTCTTATGGGACCGCAAAGATCAAATCGGATGAGGCGGAAAAACAGCTTTCATATACAAAAGTGACAGCCCCAATTGCCGGAACAATAACGGCAAAAAATGTTGAAGAAGGTACCTATGTTAATCCCGGCAGCATTATTGCTTCAATTTTGGATATCTCCAGACTGAAAGTCAAACTGAACGCTTCCGAAGCGAGCGTTTACTATTTGAAAGTCGGAGACACGGCAAGAATCTCTACAGATGTCTATCCCGGTGTGGTATTCGATGGAAAGATAAGCTTTGTTAGTCCGAGCGGAGACGGTGCGCATAATTACCCGGTTGAAATAGAGATGGAAAACACAGCTACGACTCCTCTTAAAGCGGGTACCTTTGTAAACGTAAGTATCGAGATTAATTCAAACAGGGATGGTTTATATATTCCGCGTGAAGCCTTACAAGGCAGCATCAAAGAAGCTAAGGTTTATGTTGCGGAAAATGGAAAAGCCAAACTAAAAGATATAATAGTAAGAGGAGAGAACAAAGAATATCTTGAAGTAGTCTCCGGATTAAACGAAGGAGACAAAGTGATTGTCAGCGGACAAGTAAACCTAACGGACAACAAACCTATAAAAGTTCTTAACAACGATTAAGGTAACGACCATGACGATTACCGAAATAGCAATAAAAAGATCTACTCTGGTTGTGGTGGTATTCACGGCTCTCACCATACTGGGGCTTATATGTTATACCCGGCTTAATTACGAGTTAATTCCCAAAATTGATGCACCCATAATATCGATAACCACCCAGTATCCCGGCGCTTCGGCCGATGAAATCGAAAACTCTGTAACAAAAAAATTAGAGGATGCCCTCTCCGCGCTTGAAAATGTAAAATATGTGAGCTCAACTTCTCAAGAGGGGGTTTCCAGCATTCTAATTGAACTTGAAGCAAACACGGATGCAAAGATGGCCCTTCAGGATGCTCAACGAAAAGTGAATTCGGTTCTATACCAGTTGCCTTCAGAGGCCAAGACTCCCTCGTTAACCAGTTTCTCAACGGATGAAATGCCCGTTCTTAAATTAGGTGTTCGAGCCAAAATGGCTGCAACAAAACTGTACCAGATTACGAAGGACCAGATAAAACCTCAGTTATCCAAAATCAACGGCGTAGGACAGGTATCACTGGTGGGCGGCGACGAGCGTGAGATAAAGATTAACGTGAGCAGAAGTAAACTAGAAGCTTATAAGATTTCAATAAGTCAAATATATAACATGGTCAGCAATTCTAATATGCAGTTTGCTACAGGTAAAATCGAAGGGAGCCAAAGCCAATATACAGTGCGACTTTCGGGGAAAATCTCTTCTCTTGACGAGTTAAGAAATCTTATTGTTACCAAGACGGAAAGCGGAAGTACCATAAAATTATCGGATATTGCAGAAATCGCTGATGGAATTGCGGAGTATGAAAACCTAAACCGCATAAACGGAGAGAACTCAATCGGCATACAGGTACAGAAACAATCCGACGCAAATTCCGTCAAAGTCTGCCAATTGGTAAAAAATGAATTATCCAAGATAGAAAAGCAGTTTACTGCAGATGAGATGAAGTTTGACATTGCCTCCGACAATTCGGTTTTCACTCTGGCTGCGGCAAACGCAGTTTTAGAGGATTTAGGACTGGCAATTATTCTGGTAGCTGCTGTAATGTTCCTGTTTTTACACAGCTTTAGAAACTCGTTTATCGTTCTGGTTTCAATTCCCACTTCTCTGGTATCGGTATTTACCGGGATGTATGTATTCAATTTTTCACTAAACTTAATGTCACTTATGGGATTGGCTTTGGTAATAGGAATTTTAGTAGACGATTCGATAGTCGTTCTGGAAAACATCCACAGACATTTATCCATGGGTAAAGAAAGGAAGAAAGCAGCTCTTGAAGGGCGAAATGAGATCGGATTTACTGCTGTGGCAATTACCTTGGTAGATGTTGTTGTCTTTGTGCCGATCACTCTAGTTTCGGGAATGATAGGCAACATTTTAAGAGAATTTGCTCTGGTGGTGGTATTTTCCACTTTGATGAGTCTTTTTGTTTCATTCACCGTTACCCCTTTACTGGCTTCCAGATTGAGCAAGGTGGAAAAACTTACCAGAGACACTTTAAGGGGGAAAATAGCTTTAGGCTTTGAAGATTTATATAAAAAAGCATTGTTGCAATATGAACGCATATTGTGCTGGGGACTGAGTCATCGGCGTATAGTTTTCACTGCGGCGGCAGCTCTTTTCTTCGCATCATTTTCGTTAGTCGGTCTTAGCTTCATAGGTACGGAGTTTATGCCGAACAGTGACCGGAGTGAGTTTGTAGTGAAACTGGAGGGGGAACCACAAAACACACTCCACCAAACCAATATGCTTACTGAAAAAGTAGAAAAACTGTTATTAAGCAAACCTGAAGTGGTAAACGTCTTTTCTAACATCGGGTACTCAAGTTCTTTCGTGGGTGGCGGAAGCAGCGAACAGCACAAATCGGAAATAACTGTGACCATTGTGGATAAAAAGAAAAGAAAACAGACAGTTGAGCAATATGCCGCTATGATAAAGAAAGAAATTCTTGAGAATATTCCAGGTTTGAAAGTAGCCTCGACCCCGAGTTCTATCATGGGGAGCAGCGAAGCGCCTATTCAAATTTTATTACGCGGTCCGGTAATGAATGAAATTTACCAAACCTCGGACAGCATTATGAATGTTATAAAAGACGTGCCCGGCATTAATGATGTAAGACTTTCAGTCGAAAAGAGCAAACCGGAGATGCATATAGAATTGGACCGCGATAAAATGTCTATGTTGGGTCTTTCAGTGGCAGATGTTGGAAATACACTTCAGATCGCTTTTGCCGGAAATACCAATCTACAGTATTCCGAGGGGGGGACGGATTATGACATTAATATAAAGCTTGATCAATTCGACCGTAAAAAAGCAGATGATATCGGAGCAATTACGTTTGTTAACAGCAAAGGTGATATCGTTGAATTAAGACAGTTTGCGAACATCTATCAATCGCTCGGACCGAATAAACTGGAGCGTTACGACAGAATTTCTTCTTTGACGGTTAACTCAGAAGTATATGGACGCCCGGTGGGCACGGTGGGGGGAGAAATCAAACAGCTTGTTGCTCAAAAAGTTCACCCTAAGAATGTATCCATTGAGTATAAAGGACAGTTAGAGAGACAATCGGAGGCGTTTAGCAGTCTGTTCTTCGCGTTAGCAGCAGCAATTCTCTTAGTGTATTTTGTTATGGTATCGTTATACAATTCATATTTATATCCGTTTGTGGTGTTGTTCTCGCTTCCGGTTGCAGTTATCGGAGCTCTGTTAGCGCTCGCTTTGGCCGGGGAAAACGTTAGTATGTATTCTCTGATAGGGATGATTATGCTCATGGGATTGGTAGCAAAGAATGCTATTCTGCTGGTTGACTTTACGAACAAATTGAAAGAGGAAGGATTAAGTATTTCCGAAGCTCTGGTCGAAGCGGGTAAAGAACGTCTGCGCCCGATTTTGATGACAACTATCGCCATGGTCTTCGGAATGTTTCCGCTTGCAATCGCATCCGGCGCTGCATCGGAAAGCAAGAATGGTTTGGCCTGGGCTATTATCGGCGGTCTTATAAGTTCTCTATTATTAAGCCTTGTACTTGTACCGTCAGTTTACATGAGTATGGAAAACCTTAAGGCGAAAGTTTGGCAAAGGTTTTTGAAAAAGAAAGTGAGCATAGAAACGGCAGTTATTAACGACGGAAAGATACTGGAATAAACACAAAGCACGGATCGAGCGGAAAAATTATAAGCCCAAAGCGCTACCACCGGAGAGACTCAAAACACCGGACGGATAAATGGAAAACAGGAAAGGATGAATTTTCATAATAAAGAGAAGGTAATCCCATGGAATCAAAGTCAAACAACCAGACGCCTAAATCACCTACCATTTTAGTGGTGGATGATGAAGATTACATTAGGAAGCTTTATGAAAAGGAGCTATCCGAAGAGGGTTATCAGGTAAAGACCACCCATAGCGGAGAGGAGGCCCTAAGAATCGCGGAAAAACAGCCTCCGGATCTGGTAATTTTGGACATCAAGCTGCAGGATCAAAACGGACTGGAGGTATTGGGGAGGATAAAGAAGATACACCAGGATACGCCGGTCATACTGCACTCAGCTTATTCCACCTATAAAAGCGATTTTCAGTCCTGGCTGGCCGATGCATATCTGGTAAAGTCCCCCAATTTGGATGAGCTTAAGAAAAAAATCAGGGAACTATTGAGCTTCTAAACAAATTGATTTACCGGATTATTCCGGCTGTTGCATTTTAGAGAAGTTTTTCGCTCCTATAAAAATCAGAGATATATTTAAACCCATCCTAACAAGACGAAACTTTTTATCACGAACAAGGCAATGACTTCTTGGGATAGGTTATATATCAACCTTCTTTCGGGTGCCTGCCGAGTCCTCGTCCTTCGACTCGGTTGGTAGTTCCCGTCAGTTCAAGGGTCCTGGCGGGTATGCAATCACCTTCATTCGTGTGCTCTTGAACCCCCTGTCTCCCCCTTGTCAGGGGGACAAAGAAACAACCTCCTGAATAAACAACCCCCTGTATCCCCCTTGTCAGGGGGACAAAAAAAGAGACCCCCACTGTCAAGATTGAAGTTAGGAAGGGGGGTTAAGCCAAGACAGTCGGCAAACAGGGTCTGAAGAAATAGCGTCTATAGTAAACAAATGCTGGGAAAACTCAACTGTTAAAAACCGGAATGCAATTCTAAAAGGAAAAATGAGACGATCAAGATATCTTTTATTTCTGATCCTATTCTCGTGTTTCTTAGTTAGCGCCTGCAACAGCGGAAAAGGCTCTCTTCCCAAGCGCGAATCGGGCGCCGGGGGAGCGCGGGTGCCCGTGGATGCGATCGTGATCCAGCCGCAACTGCTGGACAACACGATATTTACCACCGGAACCCTTCTGGCCAATGAGGAGGTTGAACTGAAGCCCGAAATCGCCGGAAGAGTTACCGGCGTCCTCTTTGCCGAAGGAAGTAAGGTAAAAAAGGGGGATGTGCTGCTGACCATCAATGACCGAGAGCTGAAAGCCCAGTTGGAGGGAAAAGAGGTCGAAGAAAAGCAAGCCTCCGATTTGGAATCACGTGCGCGCCATCTATTTGAAGCCAAGGGAATAAGCCAGGAGGAATACGACAAAGCGGCCAACGCCCTCAAGATGGTGCAGGCCCAAAGGGAAGTCATCGAGGCTCAGCTGGCCAAAACCCAAATAGTTGCACCTTTTGACGGGGTAATCGGGTTACGATATGTGAGCGAAGGAAGTTTTGTTTCCACGGATATGCTGGTGGCAACTATGCAGGACATCAATCCCATAAAGGTTGAATTTTCCGTGCCGGAAAAATATGTGAAGGAAATAAAGAAAGGCACCGAAATCACGGTTCTGGTGGGTGATTCCAAGGAAGAATATAAGGGTGTGGTCTATGCGGTGGAATCAAAGATAGACTTGGCCACACGAACTATTAAGGCGCGGGCTAAAATCCCCAATCCCAATGGAGATTTGATTCCCGGCTCTTTTGCCAAGGTCAACATTACGCTCGAACAATTTCCCAATGCCCTAGTGATTCCTTCAGAGGCCATCATCCCTGAAATGACCGGAGAAAAAGTCTTTATCTGCGTAAATGGCAAGGCTCGCTCGGTCCCGGTCAAAACTGGCATCCGAACCGAAACCAGCATCCAGATAGTCGAAGGAATAAATCCGCAGGATACCCTTGTCGTCACCGGCTTGCTGCAGTTGTCCGATGGCAAAGCGGTTCAGATAAGGGACCTCCAAAGCGCTCAAAAGTAGCTCTCCATGAACCTCCCGTCCACATGCATTAATCGCCCCGTTCTTTCCATAGTATTATCTTTACTGATACTCCTGTTTGGGGCAATCGGTTACTCCTATCTGGGAGTGCGCGAGTATCCCAGTGTCGATCCTCCGATCGTTAGCGTCAGCACCAGTTATACCGGCGCCAACGCCGACGTCATTGAATCGCAGATCACGGAGCCGCTCGAAGAATCGATCAACGGAATCGCGGGCATTCGCTCGCTGACATCGTCGAGTAGTGACGGCAGAAGCAGGATCACCGTCGAATTTGAGCTGGGGGTCGACATGGAAGCGGCGGCCAACGACGTGCGCGATAGAGTCTCTCGAGCCATACACGATCTTCCGTCGGACCTGGATGCTCCTCCCACTATTTCCAAGGCGGATGCGGACGCAAGCCCGATCGTCGCGATAACCGTCCAGAGCGACAAGCGCAACCTGCTGGAGCTAACCGCTTTGGCCAACGACATCTTCAAGGAGCGCTTGCAGACCATACCCGGGGTCAGCGACGTAAGTATCTGGGGCGAAAAGAGATACGCCATCAAATTGTTGATCGATCCAGCACGCTTGGCGTCGCAGGGATTGACGCCGCTGGACATCAAGAATGCGCTGGATTTAGAGAGCATCGAGCTGCCGTCGGGCCGGATCGAAGGTTATAATACGGAGCTGCCCATCCGGACTTTCGGCCGGCTGTCCACACCGGAGGAATTCAACGATCTGATCATCAAAGAAGCCAACGGATCGGTGGTCAGGCTTAGGGACTTAGGTCAAGCCGTTCTGGCTGCGGAGAATGAGCGCTCCATCATGGTCGGCAACGGTGGAATTCCCATGGTGGGGGTGGTTCTCATCCCCCAGTCCGGATCAAACCAGATTGCCATCGCTGATGCGTTCTATCGCCGTTTGGAGCAGATAAAGAAAGATCTGCCGGAAGACGTCAAAGTTACCGTCGCCATGGATACCACGACCAACATCCGTAAAGCCATCAGCGAGGTTATCGAAACCATCCTGATCGCATTCCTTCTGGTACTATTGGTGATTTTCGTTTTCCTGCGCCACTGGCGGACCACCATCATCCCCATGCTGGCCATTCCCATTTCCTTAATCGGCGCCTTTTTCATCATGTACATTGCCGGATTCTCGATCAACATCCTCACTTTGCTTGCCATTGTGTTGTCCACCGGTATCGTAGTGGACGACGCCATCGTGGTTTTGGAAAACATTTACAAGAAGATCGAGAGCGGCATGAATCCGATTGAAGCGGGGTTCAAAGGGTCGAAGGAGATTTACTTTGCCATCATCTCGACCACCATCACTTTGGCTTCGGTGTTCCTCCCCATCATGTTCCTTTCGGGTCTTACCGGACGACTGTTCCGGGAATTCGGGGTAGTGGTGGCCGGCGCAGTATTGATTTCCGCATTCGTGTCGCTCACGCTGACTCCGATGATGAGCGCGCGGATTTTGCAAAAGACGAAGCATCAGAACAAGCTGTTTGAATTAAGCGAGAAGTGGTTCAATCGGCTGATGTCGGGTTATCGCCGGACGTTGGGTCGGTTCGTCCATAGGAGATGGTTGGCGCCGGTGATCATGGCGGCTTCGGTGGCGATCATTCTGGGAGTGGGATCGCTGCTCCGCTCGGAGCTGGCGCCCATGGAAGACAAGAGCCGGCTGATGATCAGTTCCACCGCCCCCGAGGGGACGTCATACGAGGCCATGTACGATTATATGGGAAAAATCATGGCTATCGTCGACTCCCTGCCGGAGAGGGACGTAATCGTTTCGGTAACCGGCGGCGGAATGGGCGCCAGCGGTGTGAACAGCGGTTTTATCAGAGTCGGTCTGGTGTCTCCGGGTGCTCGAAAGCGAAGCCAGCAGCAAATTGCCGACGCGCTTACCAGGGAGCTTAGGGACTATACTTTTGCGAGAACCTACGTGACGCAGGAGCAGACCATCGGAGGTGGTCGGGGTAGGCAGCTGCCGGTGCAGTATGTGATCCAGGCGCCGACGCTGGAGAAGCTAAAAGAGGCCTTGCCGCGCTTCATGGACAAGGTCCAAACGGATCCGGTGTTTGGGATCACGGACGTGGATCTCAAATTCAACAAGCCGGAATTGACCGTCGAGATTGACCGGGATCGAGCCAGGGCGCTGGGCGTCACCATAAGCGACATTGCCCAGACGCTGCAACTCTATTTCAGCGGACAACGATACGGCTATTTTATTGTGAATGGCAAGCAGTACTCCGTGATCGTGCAGGCGGATCGGACGAATCGGGACAAACCTCTGGATTTAAGCTCTCTTTTCGTCCCCAATAGCCGCGGAGCACTGGTTCAGCTGGACAACATTGTGAAGCTCTCCTATCGCAGCAACCCACCGCAGCTTTATCATTACAACCGTTACGTGGCCGCGACGGTATCGGCGTCCACGGCCAAGGGATACACTCTGGGTGACGGGATCAAGGAGATGGACAAAATCGCCTCGAGCACACTAGACGAGTCATTTTCTACCACCTTAGCTGGTACTGCCAAGGAGTATGCGGAAAGCTCGCACACTTTGGTCTTCGCCTTTCTGCTGGCTTTGATTTTAGTATATCTGATTCTGTCGGCACAGTTCGAGAGTTTTCGCGATCCGTTGATCATCATGTTCACTGTGCCTTTGGCGCTGGCCGGGGCAGTTCTGTCACTCTGGCTGTTCGGTCAGACATTGAACATCTTCAGCCAGATAGGTATCATCGCTTTGGTGGGGATCGTGACCAAAAACGGCATCTTAATCGTTGAATTCGCCAATCAGCGCAAGGCTAAAGGATTATCGATCAGGGAAGCGGTGATCGACGCTGCGTCCCAGCGATTCCGACCGATTTTGATGACCAGTCTGGCCACGGTCTTCGGCGTCCTGCCGATCGCTCTGGCGCTTGGCGCTGCCGCCAAAAGCCGGGTGTCGATGGGAATTGTGATTATCGGCGGGCTTCTGTTCTCTCTTGGTTTGACTCTGTTCATCATACCGGCGCTTTACACCTATCTCTCCAGCCAAAAGGGCCATGTTGAGGCTTCGGAAGCATCTGCCCTCGAGCCGGAAAGCCCGCAGTCAGCCTAGATAGACTCCCGGCGAAACGGGGGTCGGTCTTATTCTTCAACAATCCATTCAGTGTAAACATGTTCCAGAGCCAAAAGCCGCGTAGCCGAGGCTTTACGCCTCGGCGGACAAGCTTCTAAGGCTTGCATACGTGTTCGAGGGGAGCTTGGAAGTCCCGGACGAATCTCGAAAAAATGACCAAACCGCATCCGTGGACGCAAACGATGGTAATTTGATACTTGACTTTTGAGATTCAATAGATTATAAGCTACATTCGACGAAGCGAGGAAGGGAAGGTCAGGTATAATAATTGGTCCATTGAATTCAAATCATGGAAGGAGCGGTTTATGACCAGATGTAGGGTGTGTGCAATTTTCGTCTGCGCGGTGGTGATACTGGCGGCCACGATCCCGGCGTCCGCCCAAAACATCAATGCCAAAGAATACCGGCTCGACAACGGCATGCAGGTCTTAATGGTTGAGCGGCACGAGGCGCCGACGATTTTGGCTTCTATTTTCGCCCGGGTCGGCTCGGCCAACGAAACCAACGGCATTACCGGCATTTCTCATCTTTTCGAACACATGATGTTCAAGGGAACCAAAACCATCGGGACCAAAGACATCAAGCGCGATCTGGAGATCATGGCCCAGCTCGACTCGCTTAGGGCATTGATGCGGGGAGAGGAGCGGATCATGCGGGAGGAGTTGCGCCGGGGACAGATCAAGGACTTGCTGGATCCGGAGGCCAAGACCGCACGCTACCGGGAAATCGAGACGGTCTTTGACAGCCTGGTCCTCGAGGAGCGCCAATTGATCATCAAAGACCAGCTGGATGCGCTCTACATTAAGAACGGCGGCTCGTTTTTGAATGCTTTTACCTCGGAGGATATGACCGCGTATTTTGTCCGGCTGCCCAAGAACAAAATTGAATTGTACATGTGGCTGGAATCCGACCGCTTCAAAAATCCGGTCTTCCGGGAATTCTACTCGGAGCGAGATGTGGTGCGGGAGGAGCGTCGCATGACCGTCGAATCCACGCCCACCGGCTTGATCGAGGAGGATTTCCGGGCCATGTTCTGGAAATCGTCGTCATATCACTGGGACGTCGTCGGTTGGCCCTCCGATCTGGGCAGCATTACGCGTGAGCAGGCCGACCGGTATTATGATACTTATTATGCCCCGAACAACCTGACCATGATTTTGGTCGGTGATCTGGAGCCGGATAAGATCATCAAATTAGTCAAGAGGTATTTTGAGCGTATTCCGCGGGGCAAGACCAACCCACCGGACGTGGTGACTCTCGAGGAGAAACAATTTGGAGAAAAACGTTTGATTGCCGAAGCGGAAACCAACCCGCAGGCCCAGATCTGGTACCACACCGTAGCCTGGAAACACCCGGATTCCTATCCGTTGGAGGTGCTGGCCGGGATCATGAACGGCAAGACCGGACGGTTGTACAAAAAATTGGTTGAGGAAAAGGGCATCGCCAAGAGCTCGGGCGGTGGCGGTGGGGAGCGCATGTCCCGAGGCAGCGGCCTGGCGGTCGAAGCCACGCAGGATTCCAAAAAGTACGCGGGGGCATTCCAGATCACGGCTGAGGGGATCTCCGGCATCAAACCCGAGCAACTGGAAGCGGCGATTTACGAGGTCATCGACGATTTGAAACATAACCCGGTGCCCGAACAGGAATTGCAGAAAGTGAAGAATCAGCTGCGCGTGGAGAAAATCCGCGCCATGGACATGATGTCGGGAATCGGCATCCTGTTCTCCATCGGCGAGAACGCCGCCATGGGGGACTGGACCGAGGTTAACAACAACCCCAAAATGTGCGATCAGGTGACCGCCCAGGACGTTCAGCGCGTGGTCAGCCAGTATTTCACAGACGATCAGCGAAATGTGTTGATTATCAATGCCAAAGCTAAGTCGGAGGCTGAAGGTCAGGCCGGTGAGGATCCGCAGGTCGCCCAGGCAGTGCAGATGATCAAGTCGATGAAAGATCCCGCCCGGCTGGAGCGGATGATCCAGGGGCTTTCCGCTCAGCTGGACAAGACTGAGGATCCCAAAGAGAAAACGCAGATGGAAAAAATGCTGAAAATCGCCAACGAACACCTCCAAGAACTTAAGGCCGCCGGGCAAAAATGAGGCCTAGGCCAAAGGAGAAACGAAGATGAGAGGATCATTCATTTCACGGTTCAGCCGGCTGGTGGCACGGGTGACGATCCCGGCCTTGGCTGCCGTGCTGGTTTGCGCCTCGATTGCACCAGCGGACGAGATCGTCGATCATCCCGACAAGCTAAAATTCGAGGAATTGAAATATCAGCCGCCCAAACCGGACGGTTACCGACATACGTTGAAATGCGGCGCTACGGCCTACGTAGCGGAGCATCCGGAAGTTCCCACGTTTGAGCTTAGAGTTCTGGCTCACACCGGCTCGATGTATGAACCGGTAGAAAAAGCCGGACTGGCGGACATGACCGGTTACCTGATGCGGAACGGCGGCGTCTTGGGCACGGCGACAAAAGAACTCGATGAGCAGATCGCTTTGCTGGCAGGAGAGATCTCGGTCAATATCGGCGATTCGCGGGGCACGGCCAGTCTCTTTTGCCTGTCGAAAGACATAGACCGGGGACTGGAGTTGTTCCAGAAGGTGCTTCGCACTCCGGTCTTCGATCAAGGGGCGATAGATCGCTACCGGGCGGACGTTCTCTCCGAGATGGAAGAACGTAATGCCTCTGCTGCCGCCGTCGAATCCCGCGAGTGGCAGTTCTTAATGTATGGCGACCACCCCTGCACCATTCCTTTCCGCCGTACAAAACAATCGGTCAATTCGATCACCCGGGAAGACTTAGTCGCCTTCCACCAGAAGTACTTCTTCCCCAAGAATTTCATTCTTGCCGTTTCCGGGGATTTCAAGACCAATGAGATTTTGGAGAAGCTGAATAAGATGCTTAGCGGATGGCCCGATCAGCAGCTGAGCCTACCCGCCATTCCCGACCAGATCCCCGATCCGACACCCGGGGTGTATATCGTTAAGAAAGAGGACGTCAACCAGTCCCGCATCCGTTTAGGACACATCGGGGTTAAGCGGGACGTACCCGATCAGTATGCCTTGACGGTGATGAACGACATTCTCGGCGGCGGTGGTTTTACCTCGCGGATCATGAGTCGCGTGCGCTCGGATGAGGGCCTGGCTTACAACGTCGGCAGCACTTTCGAGCGTCCCGTATTATACCCCGGCACGTTCCGGGCATGGTTCCAGACCAAGCACGCCACCGCAGCGTTCGGCACCGCGCTGATTGTGGATGAGATCAAGCGTATCCGCAGCGAAAAATGCGATACCGAAATCGTCAATAATTCCAAGGCCAGCTTCATCAGCAACGTGGTCAATCCCTTCAGCAGCAAGAATGCCATGGTCAACACCTTTGCGGATGACGATTACACCGGCCGGTCGAATGCTTACTGGCAAAACTACACCAAGAACATGGAAGCCGTAACGCCGGACGACGTTTTGGCGGTGGCGCAGAAATACCTGCATCCGGATAAACTGGTGTTTCTAATCGTTGGTGACCCGGATGCGGTGCAGAAGGGATCGGACAAACACAAAGAACGTCTCTCCGATTTCGGCAAAATCACCATCCTACCCCTGCGCGATCCGATGACGCTGGAAATCAAGCCGTGACCGCTTCGGGATATTTCACACGAAAAAGCCCTCGCCTTTGGGAGGGCTTTTTTGTCGTAAGCTGAGTTCTGTTGTTCTCCTGTGTAACAACCACAACGGAAAAAGTCGAAAAAAATAAATCGAGCGAATGTTCGAAAGGAACATTAGCGAGGCAGAAATCGCCGGCGCCGACCTCAGGGACGTTTACACCTCTCATTTGGGGGTGGAGGGAATGGACGTCAGTAGCGGGCAGAGGCTGATCGGACAGCACAGCAACAAGATAACGGAGAAGTACGGTCACCTGACCCCGGATCATCTCCAATCAGCAATAGACTATCTTTGTTTTGGGAAAGGGGGTGGAGATTTCCGCCGGCAATTTCGACACAAATCGAATCTGTCTGATTCCCGGATTTCCGCGGATAGTTGTTATTTTCGCCGTAGATGGTTCCCGCCAAAGGAGGGACAAAAACGTTCCCAACGAGATTTGAACTCGTGTCGCCGCCGTGAAAGGGCGGTGTTTTAGTCCTCTAACTCTTATCGGAGCAACAGATTGCGACCCGCTATTTCGAGCTTGTGCTATTTCTGTGCAAACCTACTTAAGTTCTTTCCGAAAGACAGATGTTGAGCTACATTCTGCAAATGATCCGGAGATAGATGGCTATACTTCTCCGTTACTTTTACAATATGATGACCGAGGAGCTTCTGGACAGTTCTGATATTAATTCCACGCATCACAAGATGAGAAGCATAGGTGTGCCTCAGAATCTTGAAATCCGTACTTTTGATTCCGGCTGTTTTGACTGCTTTCATGTAGCTTCTTCTCATTTGGTTTTTGTTTAGCTTGCTCCCGTTCGCTGCGGAGAACACATATTCGCTGCCAGTGGAATTTTCTTTCAAGCATCCAAGTAAATATTTTAAGTCACCATCCATCGGGATCACGCGGTATCTGTAACTTTTGGTATGCCAATCCTCCTTGTTCTGGATTAGGATCTGGTTCTTCTCAAAGTTTATGTCCTCCCATTTCAAATTGAATAGCTCACTTTGACGACAACCAGTATAGATCGCCGTGAATACTAACGGGAAGATACTTTCAGGACATGACTTAAATAGGACAACAAATTGATACTATCTATCGTTTAAGGGGAAGTAAGGCAAGAAAGGACTACCCACGTATTTTTATCGCCCCGCAAGAGCCATCTTATATCCAGAAAAACCACCAACATTCTCATCAAAGCAGTCATGCAAGAATTGTCTGTGTTTATTATACGTCGAAGTTCCATCAGAGATGATGAATTTGCTCATATCTTTGAACAACTTGGAAAGATTAGAGAGTATTACTATCCCACTTCTGGTTGAATATACATTCGGGAGGTATGAGGGTTCGAAGCTAAATCCGCCTCCTTTGCTCTCTCTTTGTTTGGTCCATCGAATCGTTTCAAGCACATTAATCTTCTCCTTGATCTCCTCTATGCTCAGTTGGCTGGAGAGACTAGAAACAAAATTCAAAACTATATCTGTGTGGAAAAGAGTTGGAACCTCCTCAGGGTTTTTGGGAAAACCACCATTGCCGGCTTCCATGCATAGTTGGATAAACCTACTAATTGTCTGAAGATCTTCTCTTGAAATCACTTGCTGATCCTTGTCATCACGAATTACTCTGAAATTTCCAGCATCTTTTCTTATTGCTTCCGAGTAAAGAAGTGCTCTCATGGCATAACTTGTTAAGCATACACAAGGAACATTTTCTTCAGGTGTATTGACAAACCCGAAAGCTGAGCGGTATGGACGCTTGCACGACCAAATGAACCGTTTTGTATTCTCAAGATTTCTCGGTTTCTGTTCCAGATTCCAGAGAGCAGAGAGAGCAGCGTCAGTGTCTATAATTGTTGGTCTATTTCTGTAAGGACTAATCGAGAACCCCCCCTCAATAGATTCACATTGTAGTAAGTATCTGGCCATTCCGTCAATGGTATTTTTACCTAGAAGATTTTCAGCCCTCCGATACGTTAATCTATCCTCAAGAGCAGGAATACCCTCTAATTCTTTTAACAGAGTTAGACCACAATATATACCATATACCGTGGACAAAGCTTCAATATTGTGCTTCATGCCTCCTGTCGTTTCATCAAAATGCTTTCTGAGAAAACCCTCAATCTTGTTTTTTTTCTCCGAGACAAAAGAATCGTAACCTGTTCCTCCATAGAGTTTGTCTAGTTTCTTTAGTGTGATCATCGCAAAATAAGTGGTATCAATGCCTGGAGTCAGCCAGTACAATACTCTTCGTTTAAATGTTTCATCGGGGAACCGAAGGTTTTCGTCCTTAGTGCCCACATAGATCCCTACAGCCTCAGCAACCTCACTTTCAAGATTGTTCTTAGAATACTTCCGTCGGAACAAGGATATCCCACAAAGGACAAGAACAATAACAATATAAGATACGCTGATGTACATTTATCACCTCGAATGATCAGCAGGATACTAATTCAGGGTTGTTCTTAACTCATTCCTTCTCCGATGATGGGTGCGATCCGCACTTCCACTCTATTTGTTCTTGTATTACTTGAAGACGCTTGTGCAACTCGTAGAATTTGAGAACTTGCTGAGCTTTGAGATCCTCAAAGCTGGTCATGCTTTGCAAGGTCTGAATCGAAAAAACTACGATAGCTAGCGAAATTCCGCATAAACTCTGATCAAGAGGTCCTGGTTGAACTCCGAGCGCGTAAATTGAAAATGCACACACCATAAAATATATGATTGAAACCCAAAAGACTATTCTCCACATCCACCTCCGACCATTTCCTGCCAAGCGGAAGCCTCCTCCCTCTAGTCTACTAATTAGCACCCGACCATAATTATAACGATTTTATAATCCTAGTCAACAAGTTTTTTTGATTGCGCATATCCTATTGACCATCATGTAGTTACACTATTCTCAGTGTATGCTCCTGAACCGTTCAAACTTGGAAAATTTTAGTAGCTCAAACAATCTAATCAAACTAAGTGAATAATTCTAAATACGCTTGATTATTGTCAGGTGAAAGATCATAGAATAAATTGTCATCGAACGAAAAGAATTTTAATCATTTGCCGATAATATTTAAGAGCACAGCAAGGGGGGCAAAATGAATTTTCTAAACAAATGGATCAAAAAAAATGCTGATACCATTACCTATTATGCTTCAGCTTCATCGACTGGAATAGCGGGTGCAAGCATGCTTATATCGTATGCTTGCGATAAATCGAAATCTGGATTTTTTCCCATTGGTGGTTTATACCTTTTGTCTCTCAGCATACCATTGGGTTTCTTAGCACATAGCACTGCCAAGACTACTAAAATGAAATACCGTGAACTTAACGAAGGAATCGACTTACATGGTTTCAATGACCAATTATTGATAGAGTGTAGCGAATCGTCATCCACACGGAATCTTGTAGAAATCATTGCTGAAGAGAAACAACTGACCAAGGAATATAGAGATAGCAAGGAAGCTTTTGATCCCTTGTCCTATCTGTCCAATGATTCCTTTTAATCTTAAGAAAAAGGATATAAAAAAGCAAGGCTTATTTGGGGTCACATAGAGCGTTCGGAGGAAACTGGTGGGAAGTGATGTCTTTTAATTCAGGTGTGCCTGATTTGTGCCATATTTAAGTCAAAAACAAGCCGAAAATATCATTTTCGTTTTGATTTGGGTAATTTCGATTTGTTTCTGTTAATTTCTTGTTGTTCAGAAGATTGTTTCTTGTTGAGTTTGGACAAAAAAAGCGTCCCCAACGAGATTTGAACTCGTGTCGCCGCCGTGAAAGGGCGGTGTCCTAGGCCAGGCTAGACGATGGGGACAAGCTTCGCTGGCTAATGGTTCATAGTTCATCGTTCATGGTTCGTGGCGGAATTCTAAAGTCTTTACTACAAACCATACTACAAACCATGAACTACCAACCACGAGCCATCCCGCCGCAGGCGGGATCGCGCCTAGAGGGGCTCGAACCCCCAACCCTCTGATCCGAAGTCAGATGCTCTATCCAATTGAGCTATAGGCGCAAACTTACACTCACCGGACAAGTATAAACATTTAGCTCTGATATGTCAACCGGGAGATCGGGGTAATCTTCCGTTCTGATGATCGCGCTACAACTTCCTCTTCCATTTGATCCCTTCCGGGGTATCCTCCAGAATAATCCCTTTCTCCTCCAATTCCTTTCTTATCTGGTCTGCCAGCTGGAAATTCTTTTCCTTCCGGGCTTGGGCTCTTTTTTCGATCAGCGCCTTCACCTCTTCGTCCAGAGAAGTCTCTTCCCTTTTTAGTATTCCGAAGACCGAGTCAAACTTGTTCATTATCTCCAAAACCTTCAAGGCGTCCGGTTTGGAGATCTTTTTCTCATCCATCATTCGATTGACGTCCTTGACCAGAGTAAAGATCACCCCCAAGGCCTCAGAGGTGTTCAAATCGTCATCTAAAGCCTCTTCGAAATCCTTCTTGGCTTTCTGTAAAACCGGTTCTATCTCAGGATTATCTTTTTCACCCTTTATCAGCGCAAGATTATCCACAAAATCGTAGAGCCGTTGGAGAGCGTTTTTCCCCCCCTCCAATCCATCGAAGGTGAAATTCAACTGCTGCCGGTGGTGGGTAGCCAAAAGCAGATAGCGGATGGCGATGGGATGGTACCCTTTGTTCAATAGGTCTCGCAGCGTGTAGTAATTGCCGAAGGATTTTGCCATCTTTCTTCCTTCCACCATCAGATGCTCATTGTGCAGCCAGAAGTTGACGAACTTCTCTCCGGTGGTGGCTTCAGATTGGGCAATCTCATTCTCGTGATGGGGAAAAATCAAATCCACTCCTCCGGTGTGTATGTCGAAATGACTCCCCAGGTATTTCATGCTCATGGCAGAGCACTCGATGTGCCATCCCGGTCGGCCCTTTCCCACCTCGGTCTCCCAGAAAACCTCCCCATCCTTTTCATCCCATCCTTTCCACACCGCAAAATCCGCCACCTGCTCCTTTTCGTATTCATCCGACACTACTCTGGTGCCGGCCCTTAAGCCGGACATGTCCATGTGAGACAGCTTGCCGTACGAGGGGAAGCTACTGATTCTGTAGTATGTGGAACCTTCGTTTTCATAGGCATAACCTTTGTCCAGCAGCGCCTTCACCACCGCTACCATCTCCTTTACATGAGCAGTTGCCTCAGGATAGATGTGAGCCGGCAAGATGTTCAAACTCTTCAGGTCCTCGAAAAAAGCCTGTTTGTACCTTTTGGTGTAATCCGTTAAAGGGACATGCTCTTTTTGCGATCCGGAGATGGTCTTGTCGTCGACGTCGGTTATGTTCATCGCATACTTGACTTGGTAACCTTTGTACTCCAGATACCGCCGCAGGATGTCCCCGAAAATGTAAGCTCGGAAGTTGCCGATGTGGGCGAAATCGTAGATCGTCGGTCCGCAGGTGTACATCCTGACCTCGCCCGGATGGACGGTGTAAAATTCTTCTTTGGTCCGAGTCAAAGTGTTAAAGAATCGAAGCGCCATAAGGAACCCTCTGAAGTTTGAAGCTCAAAGTGAGAAATTCAAGATTGCAGAGCAAAATCAAGATGTCACCACGAAATGTCAGCCGGCAGAACGTTTTTTGATTTTGAGCTTCCAATTGCAGTTTTGCATTTCTTAGTTTTCAATTTTGATCTTGGATCATATCCCAGACTGCGTTCGGCAACTCCTTCAATTCCGTTATCTGTGCATCGGGAGTAATGGGAGCGGTGTAATCTCTCCCTGGATGATACTTGAGTATCCCCTTCATCCCCACCTTCTGTGCTCCACCCACGTCCTCGACCAGCCTATCCCCCACAAAAACCGCTTGGCAAGCATCAACGCTCAACTCACTCAGAGCTTTCAAGAAAATCTCGGGATGCGGTTTTCGCACTCCGACCTCGGAAGAGAAGAGGTGAATATCCAGATAAGGCTCAAGCCCGAACCTTCTCAACTCTATCAAGTGGAATCTCTCCGGGAAGATGGTGTTGGAGACCAACCCGATCTTCAATTCCGTTCCTTTGAAATATCGCAGGACCTCCTTAGCACCGTCTATCAGTGTGACCTGATCCATAATCGGCTTGTAATATACCTCCAAAAAACTCTCGTAGAGTCCGTCGGAGGAGATTAGCTTCAGATTACCGAGGAAATCCCAGGCAACCTTCTCAAACTTGAATTCTCTTAAGCTCTCTTCCACTCCAGCCCGGGCCTTCAAAAACTCATCGCGAAGTAATCCCGAAAACGCCTCGAAGCCGGGAATGTTCAGATTTCTCTCTTTCAGAAACTCGTAACCCTTTTCGGAACAAGCTCTACCCAGAACCTCCCAGGTGGAGTTCTCGAATTCCAGAAGGGTGCTGCCCATGTCAAACAAAATCGCCTTTAGCTTTGTTTTCATCTCTATCCGCCTGGTTAGCAAATCAAAGACACTGCCGGGTTCAACACTCTCTCCCGAGGAATACTCTACATACGGTATCGGACCGGATTTGTTTATCTTTCCAAAAACAAGGCCTAAACCCTGAAGGCCTGCGCCCGTCGGAGACAGGCTCCGGCGCTATTGGGCTGAGCAGTTCTACATTTGGGTGAGCCGCGCCACACCCTCTATGCGACAGAATTAATCTTCGCTATTGGTGCCCTTTCTTTTCCAGGGCCAACCTGGCAATGCGCTCGACCAATTTCGGAAAATCGATGCCCAGAGCTTTGGCCGCTTTTGGCACCAGACTGGTATCGGTCATTCCCGGCAGCGTATTCACCTCCAGGCAGTAGAATCGCCCATCCTCTCCGTATCGAAAGTCGACCCGGGCATACCCCTCACATCCCAAAGCCTTGAAAGCATTCAGACCTATGGACTGAATCTCCTTGGTCTTCTTTTCGGGAATCTCAGCCGGACATACATAATTGCATTTGCCGTGAGTGTACTTGCACTCGTAATCATAGATTCCATGTTCCGGAATGATCTCCACCACCGGCAGGGGCAGGGTGCCTAAGATGCCGACCGCCAGTTCCCTTCCGGGAATGAATCTTTCCACTAAGATCTGCTTCCCATATTTCGCCGCGCATGCCAACGCTTCAGCTAAGCATTGTTTTTCTTCGACCACGGTCAGCCCGACCGTGGAACCCTGATCGTTGGGCTTGACCACGCAGGGAAAACCCAAGCTTTGGTCGACTCTTGCTACGATGGAGGAGATGTCGGAAATCCCATCGTCGTCAATCATGAACCACTCCGGCGTCAGTATCCCCTCTCTTTCGAATATCTTCTTGGACATGGCCTTGTTCATCGCCAGAGCGCTGGCCAACACTCCCGATCCGGTGTAAGGTTTTCCGGTGAGGTCCAAGAGCGCCTGAATGGTTCCATCCTCGCCCTGTCCCCCGTGCAGGGCCAGGAATACCACGTCCACCTCCGAAAAATCAAAGGAATGAATGACCTCTAAAGCCTGCTTTTTTCCTTTTCTCTCCAGTTCCGATATGTCCGGTGGAACCTCCTTCACTCCGTCCGGCAGGTACTTTCCATTATCGGGCAGAAGCTTCTGTCCCTGTGCCGTATCCAAAGCCATCACCCGATGTCCCAGAGACTTCAATGCCTTGACTATGGCTTCACCCGAAGCTAAGGAGACGTCGCGTTCCGCAGAAATCCCTCCCATTAAGACCAGTGTCTTCAATTACGCTCCTTCAAAATGTACTTTCTTTGACCCCCTCACCCTTTCCCTCTCCCCGGAGGGAGAGGGTACAAAATCGTAGAGCTACCCGATTCATTTGAGATTTCATTGTCGGGTGTTGGCTTCGTCAAAACCGGACCTGCTCCTGGCAGATTTACTTTTTATGATTTTGATGAGCCAGAGAACAGCAACTAACATTACGACCGCAAATACCAGCTTGTTATAAATCTGTAACATCTCCAGAATCTTTCGCCAGTTTTGCTGGACCTTGAAGGCGGAGAACAGAACAATGCCATTCCACAGAATTACGCTTATGGAAGTGTAAATGGTCATTTTTCTCAGGTTGACGTTTCCCACTCCGGCAGCCAGCGCCACCACCGATCTGACACCGGTCAAAAATCGGCTTAGGATTAAAACCTTCTCGCCGTATTTCTCGAACCATTTCTCTACCCTTTCTAAGTGCGCCCGATCGAGGAGGCGCGCTCTGTCTTTTCGGAAAAGCTTTCTGCCTTTGCTTTTACCTAACCAGTACAAGAACATGGCACCGATAAGACAACCGACGCTGGCAGACAAGAAAACCAAAGGAAAGGTCAGATGGCTGCTTCCGGCCAGATATCCTCCCACGAACGTGACGGTGTCTCCGGGATAGGGCGGAAACACGTTTTCGATGAAGCTGCTGACAAAGATGAAGACATAAAACCACAAGGCCCCGTGCGTCAACGCTAAGTCCAAGATACTGTCGACCTTGGCTAAGAAAAGCTCATTCATCTGCGTTTTCTGAGAACCTCACCTCGTCTGTCCCCCGCTCCACATCTGCGGTTCGACTTCGCTCCCTTCGACTTGGCTCAGGGACAGTGAGCGAAGCCGAACTGTCACTGTCCTGAGCCTATCGAAGGATGGAGAGGGGGAACCAGGGAGAGAGAGGTCATGTTTTCTGCATCAGCACCACCGCATAGGCGGCTATCCCTTCTTTCCTTCCGGCAAATCCCATGCCTTCTGTGGTGGTGGCTTTGACTGAGACCTGATCGATTTTGACCATCAGGGCGTCAGCTAGGTTCTTTCTCATCTTCTGCACGTGTGCGGACAGTTTCGGTTCTTCTGCAACGATGGCTGAATCCACGTTCAGTAAGTGTGCCCCTTCATTAGCGGCTAAGTCTTTGATCATGGACAGAATCTTCAAACTTGAGATGCCTTTGTACTTCTGGTCTGTGTCAGGAAAGTGCTTTCCCAGATCGCCCAAGGACAAGGCACCCAGGATCGCATCGCCGACGGCATGGGACAGAACGTCTGCATCCGAGTGACCCAATAGCCCCTTCGGGTAAGGGATTTTTACTCCGCCCAGAATCAAATCCCTTCCCTCTATCAGCCTATGTGCGTCGTAACCGAAACCTATTCTAAGCATATTCTCCTCAACCCGAATTCTCGGAAGTCTAACCTGTCTCGTCCCTTGTCTTCTCTATCTCCAACAGTCTCTCGGCTATGACTAAGTCTTCAGCCGTGGTTATCTTGATATTTTCATAGTCTCCTTCCAAAACCGCGACGTCGCACCCCAATCGTTCCACCAAGATCGAATCATCCGTGGCCACGAAGTCATCTTCTCCAGCCTTCTGGTAAGCTCTCAAAATAAGTTCGTATTCGAATACCTGCGGCGTCTGAACCAGCCACAGCTTTTCCCGGTCCAGCGTGGTCACCACCGAGCCATTCTCCACTCTTTTTATGGTGTCCTTGACCGGAACCGCCAAAATCACCGCCTTCATCTGCCGGCACAGCCTAATCGACTCCGAAAGCCTATCTGGCGAGATCAGTGGTCTGACTCCGTCATGGATCGCCACGATGGAAGTTGGGCGGGGGCACGCTTTCAGTCCCAAGTAGACTGAATCCTGCCTTTCTTTTCCTCCGCCAACGATTTTGTTGATTTTCCGGAAGGAATGTGGGTCGACGATGGCGTGCGAACAGTAGCCTAAATATTCCTCCGGCACAACCAGAATGATCTCGTCGATCAGCTCACATCTTTCGAATTTTTCTATGGTATGTGCCAATATGGGTCTATCTCCAAGCTTCAGAAATTGCTTGGGCAGATCTCCTTTGATTCTTTTTCCCACTCCACCTGCAACTATGATGGCAATCGTTTTCAAAGATACCTTTTCTTTCGGGTCGGATAAATCCGACCGCCACAAACAGGAGAAGCGTAGTTGCCCAATTTATTGGGCATAGGAATTCAGACTATTCGAGTCGGATGAATCCGACCGCTACAAATTCTGCACCCGCTAAGTCCGTTACATCTGCTGACCATCTTCTACACTATCAACATTGCATCCCCATAGCTATAAAACCGGTATTTGTGCTTGATCGCCTCCTCGTAAGCATCACGGATTAACTCTCTAGACGCAAAAGCAGAAACCAAGAGAAGCAAAGTTGACCGGGGTAGATGGAAATTGGTGATCAAAGAGTCCACCATTCTGAATTGATAAGGGGGATAGATGAACTTCTTTGTCCATCCTGATTGCGGCTCGATCTGATCGTTTTCTCTATCGTTTGCCGCCGTTTCCAAAGCCCTCACCGTAGTGGTTCCGACTGCCACGATCCTTTTCCCGTTTCTTTTGACTTGGTTGATCTCTGCAGCCGCTGTGGGTTCGATCCGGTAATATTCGGATTCCAGCACATGATTTTCTGGATCGTCTTCTCGGACTGGTCTGAAGCTGTCCCAGCCCACGTGCAGAGTAATGGCGATCCTCTCCACGCCTTTGTCTTGGATTCCTTCTAGCAACTCCTCCGTGAAATGAAGTCCGGCGGTGGGCGCAGCCACTGCACCAGTTTCTTTGGCATAGATGGTCTGATAAGCATCCTTATCATTTGACTCTGGCTCTCTTTTGATATAGGGAGGAAGGGGCACCTTTCCTATTTTCTCTAAGATCTTGAAGAAATCGCCAGAAAAGTCCACCTGCGCCAAGAAGCTCCCCGCCGGAGTTCTCTCTAAAATCCTGCAGGCACATCCGTCTTGATCAAATGACACCACCGCGCCCACGGGATTTTTCTTGGTCGGCCTAACCAAAACCTCCCAGAGTTTTTCTTCCGATCTCCTCAGAAAAAATATCTCTATCTTCCGTCCACTTTGCCGGTTTGTTCCAAATGCCCGCGCGGGGAAGACCTTGGTTTGATTGATCACCAGGCCGTCACCCTTTTCTAAGTAGTCGATCACCTGATAGAAGAGCCTGTGCTCCATCCGTCCGCTCTTTCTATTTAACACTAAGAGCCGGCAGTGATCCCGCTCTTCGGCCGGATAATGAGCGATGAGTTCTTTGGGAAGTGAATAGTCGTAATCTTTCAAAGAGAGATTCATTTCTTGAACCAATGCAAGAAAAATGACAGTAGAACCGAAAGGATTATGCTGGCGACCAGACAGGTAACGATAGGGAAATGGAATTCAGAATTCATCTTCTGGATGTGAATGTCGCCCGGGAGTTTTCCGAGAAAGCCGACCCGGTCAAACAGAAACAACACCAAACCAATAAGGATTAGCAAGATCCCAAAGGTGATCAGTATCTTGGGAAGAACTTGGTACATAGGTTGTCCATTGGGACTCTGGAATCTTTCGATGCGCTGGCGATGGAGTATACCGGAGTACGGAAGGATTCAATGCCGTCGATTTCAGGTCTTCTTGAGATTTTCCTCTTTTACCTTCTTCAGATACCGCTCTTTTTCGCTGAAGATGCAGCCACAGTATTTCTGACGGTAAAGCTCCAGTCTTTTGCCCTCGTCCTTCCCTTCGTAGAACCCCGGCCGAAAATCCCGATAAAAGAATCTGATTCCCAAATCTGCGCCGATCTTTTCGGCAATTTCCTTAATCAACTCATGTTTCTGATGATGGCTGACCAGAAGGGTGGTGGTGAAACCGTCGAAGTTCTGCGCTTTCGCCAGATTAGCGGTCTTGATCAGTCTTATCTTGTAACAGAAATCACAACGATTCTCCACGTCCTGCACCGCGGCCTTTAAGAACTTCTCCAGATCGTAGGAGTCATTGTAGAAGACCGGGAAGGATTTCTTCTCTTCCAGATATCTCACCGCTTCCAATCTCTTCTGATATTCGGTGAAAGGATGGACGTTGGGGTTGTACCAATATCCAAACACCTGATGCCCTTCATCCAACAGCATTTTCAGCGGATAAATGGCGCAGTTGGCGCAACAGACGTGTAACAGGAGTTTCATGTTCCCTCGCCTACCTACGGGCGAACCTGAAGGTCCGGCCCTACGTTTGGGCTACAACAGTCTTTCCTGCGCTCCTTTGTCTCGAATGATTCCCAAATGCTGATATGCTAAGTCGGTCGCGGTTCTGCCGCGCGGGGTACGATTCAAGAGACCCTCTTGGATCAAAAAAGGCTCGTATATCTCCTCGATGGTTTCCCCATCTTCTCCCACCGCCACCGCCAAGGTATTGATTCCTACCGGACCGCCTTTGAACTTGTGAATGACCACCTCCATTATCTTCTTGTCCATGTCGTCCAAACCCAACTCATCCACGTCCAACATCAACAAAGCGTCTTGGGCCACTTGACGGTTTATCGTACCCTTTGCCTTCACTTCGGCGTAGTCTCTGACCCGCCGGAGCAGCCGATTTGCCACCCGTGGAGTACCTCTTGATCTTTTGGCAATCTCCAGCGCCCCTTCTTCGGCTATGGTTATATTCAGTATCTTGGCGGACCTTAAGACGATCTTGTAAAGATCCTCGGGCTGATAGAAATCCAGCCTGCTCACCACTCCGAATCTGGCTCTAAGCGGAGAGGTAAGAAGGCCTGCCCTGGTGGTGGCTCCGACTAAGGTGAAAGGTTGGAGAGAGAGCTTGACCGACCGGGCAGACGGTCCTTTTTCGATCATGATGTCTATCTTGAAATCCTCCATGGCGGGATAGAGATATTCTTCCACCACGTGGTTGAGTCGGTGGATCTCGTCTATGAACAAAATTTCCCTTTGTCCCAAATTGGTCAAAAGCCCGGCCAAATCCGCAGGTCGCTCTAATACGGGTCCGGACGTGGACTTGATATTTGCCTCCATCTCTTTGGCTACAATATGCGCCAAAGTGGTTTTTCCCAAGCCGGGAGGACCGTAAAACAAGACGTGATCCAGAGGCTCACCTCTATTCTTCGCTGCCTGAATGAAGATAGACAAGTTCTCCCTGATCTTCTCCTGTCCGACGAAGTCCTCGAACTTCGTAGGTCTAAGCGTGAGATCATATTCTATCTCATCTTCCAGTCTGTTTGGAACGGTGATTCTTTCTGGCAAGATTGTCCTCTCTCCCGGCGTTACATATGTCAATCAGAGATGCGCGTAGTGGTAATGACCGTTCGGCGTTTATCGGTTTGGGTTTCGGTTACGTATCGGTTTCGATTTTGGGTTTCGCCAGTCGTCCTTCTTTGAAATTGCTCCAAGCAAGCGAGAGATTATATAACTGTCGACTGGCTTTATCGTACGCGTCGATCGAATTCCTACATAAATCCACTTCTATCTTATAAGCGTCTTTAACATGGCTCAGGGAAACGATGGATTCGTTGCTTTCTTCCATCGCATCGTCAATAAGAGCTTGGAATCCTCTCTTTTGGTGTCTCTTGGAATATGCTTCAGCCATCAATCTGGGAACTGCTTTGACCGAACGACGTAGCTGCTGGGTAAGATCGAACCGTTCCTCTTTAGGTAACTCCGGAATTATCTTGGTCAAGACAATTATTGACGTTTCATATGTGCTTTGATAGACATTGAGATCATAGAAACTTCTTATTGGTTTCTTAACATAGTCCATACGTAACCTTGTTCCACGACCAACGATGAACGATACTTAACCGAAACCTCAACCTCTGTCAACGAAGCTCTTCAAAAATTGAACCTTTGAACTTTTGAACTCTCATCTAGCGTACTTCAACGCTCTTTTTATCAGCTCCTCCAAAGGCACGATCTCCTTTACCTCCTGGGCTACCCTTTCCAGCGCTTTCTTTGCATCATATTTAGTGTATCCCAAAGATACCAAAGCTAAGACTGCCTCGTCAAGAACAGGAATGCTTGTCTCTTTTTTCGATTCTGTCGCTTTTCCTAACCCTAAGTCTATCTTGCTCAGCTTCTCCTTCAATTCCACGATTAAGCGTTGAGCAGTTTTCTTGCCGATGCCGGCAATGGAGGTCAGAACGTCCAAGTCCTCAGCCAGAACCGATCTTTGAAACTCCTCCACTGAAAGAAATGAAAGGATACCCAAAGCTACTTTAGGCCCGACTCCATTCACTGAAATCAGCAGCTCAAAAAGGTCCTTCTCCGGTTTGGTTGAGAAACCGAAAAGCTTAAGCTCATCCTCCCGCACGTGCTGGTAGGTCAAAACTCTGACGACGTTTCCTGTCTCTGCCAGATTGGTGAAAGTCGATACCGGTATGTTGACCGCATACCCGACCCCGTTAACCTCCAAGATCAAATGGGTGGGGTTTTTCTCGACTAATTTTCCTTCAAGATAAGCGATCAATTCTTCCTCTTTAAGTCCCCTTTTGTGGCGCGTTGCATTCCCGCCTCCGCAGAAGTCCGTGAGGGAAGGACATTCTTGGAGTGTCAAGCTTCAGCTTGACCTTGATTTTCTGGCAAGATCAAATACCCTTGAAAGGTTCACCTAAAGGTGAACACTCCTGTCTGGTAATGTCGGGTGCTCCGCCTGCGGCAGTTCTACTTTGCTCACTGGCCTGAACTTGTTGAAGGGCGGAGAACTCGACCAACATTTCTCCTCACTTGGATTCTCTTGTCGACAATATGGACTTCAATCTCATTTTCTGAGCATGGCATAAGGCGACGGCGAGCGCATCAGCCGCATCCTCAGCCAAAGAGGGGTCTTTCAACCCCAATAGATTCTTTACCATGTACTGCACCTGAAGCTTGGAGGCATTCCCATGTCCCACCATAGAACATTTCACCTCTTTGGGAGAATATTCCGCTACAGAGATTTTGGCACAGGCGGCTGCCAGGATAGCTGCCCCTCGTGCCTGCCCCATGACCAAAGCCGACTTGGCATTCTTGCTGTAGAAAGTCTCCTCTATGGCCAGCTCATCCGGTTGCTTCTGGGTGATGATCTGCCTCAGACCTTCGAAGATCTGCTTGAGTTTTTCGGGAAGGGACTTGCCGGAGTCTGTCCTTATCACCCCAAAATCCAAAAGAACGTCCTTTTCTTCTTCGGATCGGATCAACCCGTACCCGGTCACCGAGCTTCCCGGATCAACACCCAAAATCACACGATCATTATTCTTCATCCTGTCCTTAGACCCCGACTTCATCACGCACTCATCTTCTCCATGATCTCCGTGTCGATGTCGAAGTTGGCATATACCTTCTGCACGTCATCGTGATCTTCCAGTCCCTCCATCAACTTGAGCATCTGCTCTGCCTGTTTGCCCTCCAGTTTTACCGTGGTCTGAGGAATCATGGTCAATTCTGCCTGAAGGTAAGGGATCTTCTTCTGGTCCAAAGCTTGCTTGACCGTCTCAAATCTGTTGGATGGAGTGACGATCTCAAAGTAACCTTCTTCCGAACCCAGATCCAATGCGCCTGCATCCAAAACCGTCATCATCAGCTCTTCCTCGTCCACTTTTCCCTTTTCCACCTGGATTATTCCCTTTTTCTCGAACATCCATCCAACGCAGCCCACCTCGCCTAAGTTCCCTCCGTGGTCGGTGAAAAGGTGCCTGATCTCGGAGACGCAGCGATTTTTGTTGTCGGTCAATGTCTCCACCAGCACTGCCACTCCGCCCGGACCGTAGCCTTCGTATTTTATTTCCTCGTAAGAGACACCGGGAAGCTCACCGGTTCCCTTCTTTATCGCCCGGTCGATATTAGTGGCAGGCATGTTTGATGCCTTGGCCGCCAAAACGGCGGATCTAAGTCTTGGATTACCATCCGGATCCCCCCCGCCTTCCCTTGCGGCAACGGTGATTTCTTTGATCAATCGGGTGAAGGTTTTTCCCCGTTCCGCATCTGCCTTGCCTTTTTTGCGTTTTATCGTGCTCCATTTAGAGTGTCCGGACATGTTAGCCTCCTTATTGGTTCGGGTTTGTTCTCAAATTCTCGTCTTTAACCCATCTTCGTCGCCCCACAAAGGTCAGTCTTGGACAACCTATTCGGATGAAGAACAGTAATCTGGCCCGCGTTATCAAATTAATACGTTCCCCGGCATAATGCAACACAAATCTGACCCTCTGCCGGCTTATTCCCCTGAAGCAATCATGGTTCTGCCAAGACCAGACCGGAGATCGTATCCTTCAGTGAGTCGGATTTGGCCGGTGGACATTACCTGCGGATCTTAAACCCATCCAGTACGCGAAAAATCCATCAAAATCCTCTTGCATTGGGATGTGGTTTTTGCTATATTAGGCATGCCAAGACACATTCTAAAAGGAAAGATTATCATGCAGATTGATCTGAAATACGGCGACTCGCATAGAACGCTGAAGCTGGACGACAGGCACGTAATTGGAATTCTGGAGCTCGGTAAATCACCCGGTCTACCCGATGTCACCAGAGCAGAAACCGACGCTTTAGCCCATCCCATCGGATCCAAAAGGCTTTCGGAGATCGCCAAGGGAAAGAAGAAAGCCTGTGTGGTAGTTTCCGATTACACCCGTGGGACTCCTTACAAAAGACTGGGTTTCAATTTGCTCTTGCCTATCATCGAAGAACTGCACGCCGGGGGGATCAAGGACCCGGATATCAGATTCCTGGTGGGCACCGGTGCTCACCGGGCCCACACCGATAAAGAAAACGTGGACAATTTTGGGGAGGAGATCGTAAGAGGATATGAGGTGATCAGCCACGACTGCGACAAGAACAATGTCTCTTTAGGAAAGCTTTCCACCGGAAACGAGCTTCTGATAGACAAGGTCTGGGTGGATTCGGACGTGAGGATATTGACGGGCCTGATCACCACCCACTATTTCGGAGGCTACTCCGGGGGAAGAAAAGGAGTGCTCCCCGGGATCGTTGCCCGGGAGACCATCAGGAAAAACCATGCTATGATCGTTCATCCCGACGTGGACATCGCCAAGACCAAAGGAAATCCGATCTCCGACGAAATGGACGAGGCAGCGCAGAAAGCCAGCGTGGATTTCATTTTGAACGTAGTGATAAACGACAAAAAGGAGATTGTAAAAATAGCGACCGGTGATCTACAGAAGGCATTTGAGGAAGGGTGGAAGTCATGCCGGGACTTGTACTTAGTTCCCTTCAAGGAAAAAGCCGACGTGGTGTTTGCCTGTGCAGGGGGGTATCCAAAAGACGTAAGCCTCTATCAATCACAGAAGACCATCAACAACGCCAAGTTAGTGCTAAAAGACGGCGGTACCATCGTTTTAATCTCTGAATGCCGGGAGGGGATCGGATCCGACACCTTTGCCAAGTGGCTTCTGGAGGCCTCCTCTCTGGATGAGCTTCTGAATACCGATCCCGCCAAGATAGTGGTGGGTGGCCATACTGCGGTGGGGAATGCCAAGGTGTTAAAGAAATTCGACATTCTGGTGGTCTCCGGCATGAAAAGAGAAGAGCTGGAGCAGAGATTCTACGAATACGCTGGAGGGATGGCAGAGGCCATAGAGTGGGTGAAAAATAAACACGGGGAGAGCTTCAAGTCATACATCATGCCCCAGGCGGGACTGATTTATCCTTGTCCGGAAGGGAAAGTCTGTCCGGCTTGATGCGCGAACAGGGATGCTTTAGCGATCATTTGACAATCGGTGGAGGATCATTTCAACAACCATTAACCCATTTCCAAAACAAGGAGCGCCAAGATGGCAGACATCATTTTGGGCGACGTCAAAATCGTGAATGACGTTAAGCTGACGAATTTCTGCACTGAGATCTTTGCAAAGCTCGGCGTGCCGCGGAAGGACGCCCAGATTACCTCTGAGGTGCTGGTGACGTCAGACATGAGAGCGATCCCCTCTCATGGAGTGGCACGATTGATGAGATACGTCCAGGGTATTCGCAAGGGAGAGATGCTCCCTAAGGTGAAGCCCAAGATCATCAAAGAAACTTCTACCACCGCTGCAGTGGATGCCCGCAATGGTCTGGGTCAACCGGCTGGATACTTCGGGATGAACCTGGCTATTAAGAAGGCGAAGAAAAGCGGGGTCGGTTTCGTGTCGGTGAGAAACAGCAATCATTACGGTATCGCAGGATACTATTCCATGCTGGCGCTGAAGGATAATCTTTGTGGCATCTCCATGACCAACTCAGCACCTCTGGGTGTCCCCACTTTTGGTCGGGATATGATCATCGGGACAAATCCCATAAGCATAGTCTTGCCCTGTGGTAAAGAAAAACCATTCGTCCTGGATATGGCAACCACGGTGGTGCCGCGCGGTAAGCTGGAGGTTTTGGATCGTTTGAGCAGACCGATGCCGTTGGGCTGGGCAGTGGATGCGCAGGGTGTGCCCACGACCGACACACACCAGGTGCTGGACAATATGACCAAATCCACCGGAGGAGGGGTCCTCCCCTTGGGAGGCGCAGGTGAGGATTTGAGCGGGCATAAGGGATATGGTCTCTCCGTGGTAGTGGACATCTTCTCTGGAGTATTGTCGGGTGCGGATTATGGCCCCTGGGTGAAAACCACCAAGAAAGGCGGTACCAAAGGATTCAACAACGTAGGGCATTTCTTCGGCGCCATCAAGATCGAGAACTTCATGCCTCTGAAGAGATTCAAAGCCACCATGGACGAAATGATCCAGGGCTTGAAAGCCTCAAACAAGGCTGAAGGTGCACAGCGAATCTACGTCCACGGAGAGAAGGAATTCGAGAAGTACGAAGAATACAAGAAGAATGGCGTTCCCATCGAGGCCAAAGTGTGCGACGCCATGAAGAAGGTAGGGGAGGAACTAGGCATCAAGTACGACATAGAGAAATAGGCTATGCGAAGCAGGTTGGGAGCCTTGAGGTTAGGACGAACAGCAACTTTCGGGCGGCAGATCCTATCACAAGCATCGGGGTGATTTATCGCTAAGCCGAGACCTGCGACCATTAGGCGGTAAAAGAAAGGAGACGAGCATGCCATGGACCATCGCTGTTATTCTTTTAGTTTCATGGCTGCTCGGTTTCACCGCCTTCCATGCCGGCGGATGGTTTACGTTCTTCCGGTAATCGCCATCGTGGTTGTCTTGCTTAGAATCATCAGGGGGCGAAAACTCGTGTAACTATTTCGTGAGCGATGGATTCGCTAACCTAATGAAGCCTGGAGGCTTAGAAGGAGTATGGTTGCGACTCTTTCTTCGGGAAAGGAACAAAAGATGAAAACTGCAATTACGATCGTGATGATACTGTCTCTGGCGGCTGGTCTGCTCTATGGCACAGCTTTTGGGCAGCAGCCACCACCGATACCGGCCCAAGAGCAGCCGGAGGTTTTGACCCGCGGTCCGGTGCATGAGGCCTTTGACGAACCGGTGATCTTGCAGAATCAGGCCGGCATAGTGGTCCCAAAGCGGCCGCCGGCCAACATCGAGGAGATCCCTCCGGCAGAAAGGCCGGAAGGCGATCACTACGTTTGGGTTCCGGGCTACTGGTCCTGGGATGAGGACCGAAACGACTATATCTGGGTCAGCGCTTGCTGGCGAGCCGCTCCGCCGAACATGACTTGGGTGCCGGGATACTGGAGCCAGGTGACCGAGGGTTGGGAGTGGGTGGCAGGTTTCTGGACACAGGCTGACAATCGGGAGATGGAATATCTGCCCACCCCACCGGCGGCCGGTGATGAGCAACCGCCGGGTCCCCCGCCTTCTCCGGACGACATTTGGGTGCCCCCCTGCCAATACTGGTACCAGGGCCAGTATGTCCTGCGGCCCGGTTACTGGCTGGCGGAGCGTCCGGACTGGGTCTGGGTGCCGTCTTACTATGTTTGGACGCCGCGGGGCTACACCTTCTGTAACGGGCACTGGGACTATCCGTTAGAAGACCGCGGCGTGTTGTTTGCGCCGGTTTACTTCCCGCCGTCCGTCTATGGCCAGCCGGGGTTTAGTTACTCGCCGAGCGTCGTCGTGGACTTGGGCGGGCTGATGGCTAACTTGTTCAGCTATCCGCGCTACTGCCATTACTACTTCGGCGATTACTACGATGACTCCTATCTCAGTTTCGGCATCTTCCCGCAGTTTGAAGTCGAGCGGATGCACACCTGGTACGACCCGATGTATGTATATGACCGCTGGCACCACCGCCAGGACGAGCCTCGCTGGGAGGAACAACAGCAGCAGGAGTACGACCTCCGCCATACCAATAAGGATCTTCGTCCGCCCAGAACCTATCACGAGATGGAAATCCGCCGGACTAATAGGCTGCCCGAGCAGCAGCAAAACAACTTTCGGATGGCAGAGCCCCTGACTTCTTTCGCCGCCAGCAAGCAGACTTCGCTGAAGTTTGAGCATATCAACAGCAGGGCACAACACAAGCTCACCACACAGGCGACCGCCGTGCACACCTTCAGTGCGAAACGCCGCCACTGGGAGTCCACGCCGGCACGTCAGAAGACAGTCCAACCGCCCTCGGAACAAAAAGGCCCGGTGACGACACCAACGGAGCATAAGGGCCCCCTGACACCGCTTGCCCAGCACGAGCAACAGGTGATCCAGCCCAAGGAGACCCAGACACCGTTTGTTCCGCCGCGGGAGATACATATAACCCAGCCGGAGCGGGTGAAAGTTCCGGCACCGCCTTTGGTTGGCAGACAGAGCTCCGCCGAGAAAAGCCCGCCGCCTCGACCGGTCGATGAAGGTAGATACCAAGGCGAGGTAAGGGAAGCTCCTAAGGAAAACCAGCGCAGGGGCAACACAAAGGACAAGGGCAAATGAGCCGAGGCTCGGCTAAACCACCGAACAGCTCTGGGCGAAGTATCAGGACATTATAGTCGGCTCAATAGGCAGTTTCCGGCGCTTGACCGAATGGCAGGTTACCGAAGGCAATTGCTTTTTGAAAAGGTGGAAAAATGAGAGAGGATTTGGAGAATGGTTTAACCCAGCTTTTCAAGAAAGATCAGGTTTTGATTTCTCCGGAGGAGAAACTCTGCTATTCCTACGACGCCACCAACAAAAGCTTCCTGCCGGACGCAGTGGTTCTTCCGCGTTCAACCGATGATGTGGTGAGATTGATGAAATTCGCTCACCAGCACAAAATCGCCGTGGTCCCCCGGGGCGCCGGCTCCGGTTATACTGGCGGAAGCCTTCCCGTTCGGGGCGGAATCGTGGTCAGCTTCGAGCAGATGACCAAGGTTTTGGAGCTGAACAAAGAGAAGAAATATGCCATTATTGAGCCGGGAGTGGTCACCCAGGAGTTTGCGGATTATGTAAGCAAATTCGGGCTTCTCTACCCACCCGATCCCTCGAGTCTTAAGTTCTCCACATTGGGAGGGAACGTAGCGGAGTGTGCCGGAGGACTGAAAGGGCGGAAATACGGCGTGACCAAGAACTACGTTTTGGGAATAGAAGCGGTTCTGTCTGATGGAGAAGTCATCAAAACGGGGATTCTCGATGGAGGCAACGGAAGCTCTTATGATCTGACAGGGCTGGTGATCGGATCCGAGGGGACTTTGGCTTTGGTTACCAAAATCGCGCTTAAGCTCTTGGACAAACCCCAATTCGAGGAGACGGTTTTAGCCAGTTTCAGCCGGATGGAAGATGCGGCTGAGGTGGTAGCGGCCATAACTGCATCCGGAGTGATTCCCTCTATTCTCGAATTCATCGACGGCGATACTCTAAAATGCGTGTTGGAATATGTGAAGCTGGACAACATAGAGAAGTCAGAGGCGGTGCTTTTGATCGAGGTGGATGGGAACGATAAGAACGAGGTGCAAGAAGAGTTGCAGAGAGTCTTGGATATCTGTCGGGAGAAGAGGGCCAAGAGCTTAGACGTGGCCAAGACCAAAGAGGACAAGGATAAGCTGTGGAAGGTGCGAAGGTCGATCTCTGCTTCGCTTTTGCGCATCGCCCCGACCAAGGTGAACGAAGATATTTGCGTCCCGGCCAGCAAACTGCCACCCATGGTGCAAGCGATAAAAGAAATCTCCAAGAAGAATCAAGTGAGCATAAATACCTTTGGACATGCCGGGGACGGAAACCTGCATGTTACCTTTATGTGTGATTCCCGAAACCATGAGCAGATGGAGAGAGTGGAAAAAGCCGTAGACGAGCTATTCAGGCGCACCCTGGACTTGGGCGGAACTCTCTCCGGCGAACATGGCATCGGCGTAACAAAAGCAAAGTATCTGGAATGGGAAGTCGGGAAAGAGGGGATCGAGCTGATGAGAAAGATCAAGTCCGCCTTCGACCCGGAGCAAATCATAAATCCGGGAAAGATGTTCTAGCGTTATTTCCCCCTCTCTCCCGCCTTTGACGGGATTTTCAACGTGAAACGGAGAGGGGGATATTATGGAGGTTGTTGGTGGGCAGAACAAAAGCGCCCTACGCCCTTCGACTGCGCTCAGGGTAAACGAGGGGCGGGCGCTACGCATTTGAAGGTGATGAGGAACGTGTAGGATAGGAGCTGCAAGCTCTTGTCAGATTGAAACATAGAGTGTCAGGAGCTTAGGGGCGCCGAACCTCCCAGCTAAACTTACGCATGAGGTTTTAGAAGGATAACGATTGAGTTCACTGACTTGCGGAGCGCTAGCGGAGCAAGTCTGGTGCAGCGATTTGTTAGGCGGCCGTTCCTGCTCCCCATGCTCACAATATCAACCTAAGAGACATCTCCTAAGCCCCCTAAGGTATACCCGGTGATGTGTTCAAAGGTCAGTGGCGACGCCCAGTGCTTCCAAGAAAATCAACAAATTACAAGACTGACCTCATGCACTTTCGTCCGGAGTCCAGAATTGTACCTATCCACTCAGCTTCACCTAAGTTTGCTCAACTATCGGGAATAGTGAAACCATTCCCAAGTTTTGGGAAAAAAAACTGCTTTCGATCGTTAATGAAAAGAGATTTTACGGTATCTTTCACCATGTAACGCCAAAAGGAGCCATTGTCCTTCGGACGAAAGGCTCTTCCGACGAGTCGGAACAGGCCATGGGGTTTGTTCAGAATACGAACCACGACTTCTCTAAGACCATTCATCTGAGCTGGAGTAATATGAGGATGGTTCCACACCAAGGTCGCGTTGTTCCAGTGGCGATTAGTTCGATCGAAAATACCATATTTGGAATCCAGCTCATCCCATAGGGGTGTCTGTGGATGGGGAGTTATCACTCCTACTGTAGCTATTTCGTAACTAAGCTTGCTAACTCGTATCGCATCCTCCATGGTCTCTTCAGCAGTCATGTTCGGGAAACCCAACTGGTAGTAAAGCATCCGGGCCAAATATTTCATCTCACTCGACCGTTGTGTAAACTCGATGACTTCCTCGATTTTCTGGCGCTTGTTCAATGAGTTAAGAGTCTCCTGGTTCATGGACTCCACGCCGATTGCCAACATGCGCAGTCCTCGCTCATACCATTCGTGCATTTTGCGCAGAGCGACCTCTACGCGTGTCTGAGCCCACCAGTTGAACTGGTAACGTGCAAAAAGTTCGGTTATTTGGTCTGAAAAATCAGGAAGGGCGCCAAAGGTTTCATCCAGAGCGATAATATAGTTGATACCCTTCTTCTTGTAGTAGCGGAGAACCCGCTCAATGCTTTCCAAGTTGACTGGGTAGCACCTCTTATTGAACACCGTACTCTGGCAATATGTGCATTTGGAGGGACAGCCGAAATGAGTATAGAGTATGCCGATAGTCATGAGAGGGATTCTTCCAGGGCAAAATAAGAGCTTGGACATCAGTGGAGGATGCTCGACTTCACCTCTCGGAACCCGATAGCCGAAGACTTGTGCTATAGAATCCTCCGCAGGCCCGACAAAGATACGATCCACCAAGCTGGGCACTCTGTCATCGAGGGCACCGTAGTTGCCAGCCCATAGTACAGGTATGCCCTTACACCGTGCTTCCTCCGCCATTTTCGTGATCTCGTCAAGCTCTATGTTGTGGAAGCTGAATCCGACTATATCCCAGCCTTCCTTTAGTTTCGCGACATACTCATCCCACGTAGGAAATTCTAATATCTCAACCTCGGGCACATTCTGCTTGATGAATCGAAGGCCAAGGCTCCCCTGGCGAGGCGTACTTACCTTCGGAAAATCGTAGATTGCCTCGTCCGAAACGTCAAAGTAGTCGCCGGGAAAACGCAGATAAGGTGTACACAATAGCACTTTCGGATTGATAGAAATAGTCTTCATGGTAAGTCTCTCCTCGGTTGAAAGACCGTGGTAACGATTACACCCTACGAAAATTCGCCCTTCATTTCACTATTGAGGGGTGTTCCATTAAACGAGGATTTAGCTGCGCTACACCCAGCCGAATTTTCCAACCCCTCGCAGCCGATCTGCAGGGCTATGGATACCCCCCCTTTCCCCTTGGTGTCATTAACAGCCTAACTATTGTTTATGTAGTTTCTTTATAAGACCCTTTGGTCGCAAAACTGCGGTATAACACACCGTAATGCAACGAGGTTTAATCCTTGATTTCAAACGTCAGAAGTAAGCTCTTGGTGCAACATCTAAAAGCCCACAATCATGTAATCCATTATGTATGCATATTTATTATAGTTATTTATGTAATTTTGTCAACCTTAAATTTGAACTATTCATTCGATTATACTGCATAGAGGAGAGTCTTGACTTCTCTTGGATACCCCCTCACCCCAACCCTCTTCCCAAGGGAGAGGGAAACCTAATATCACCTCTCACAAGGTATGAACCGGATGGTACATATCAAGGGGAGAGGGAAATATAAAACGCCCGACATGAAAGTCGGGCGCTACGCATTTGAAGGTGATGAGAGACGTGTAGGACAGGAGGCGTAACCTCCTGTCAGATTGAAACATAGAGTGTCAGGAGCTTAGGGGCGCCGGGCCTCCCAGCTAAACTTACGCATGAGGTTTTAGAAGGATAACGGTCGGGTTCAGCCGCGTCGCGAAGCGCGGTGAGCGAAGCGGCTGGAACCCATTGTTAGGCAATGCTTTGAAAGGATAACCTCCGCCTTCTGCTATTTTAGGAGGAAAGGCAAGACGGAATACACCCTCCGTCTTGAATTCACTTTCCTTTCGCGCCGTTCCAATTCACTACTAGCAACCGCACCTGATTACTAACCTGCAAATTCTTTGTTCCTGCCGATCTTCAACATATACAGACAGTAGCAATCGTTCTTGGCAAGCTCGAAGTACGATTTCTTCGATTCCGCGTTCTCGTGTCTTGAAAACATGTTTGCAACAACAGTCGCTCAGTACAAACCCTTCGAAGTCACCGAAGCAATCGAAGAGCACTTCGCAGACTTTGCCGGTAATGTCTTGCGGCTTACCCGCGTACGGCTCTCCAGGGAGACCTGGATCGTCGGGCGACGCGGGGATGAGCGATGGGTCGACTCCCAAACCAGCGATCTGGTCGCCCAATTGCGACAGGTACCGCACAAAGACCGGGTGCCAGCTGTCCGCCGTCGGAATCGCTTGGAACACATGACGCAGCACTGCGAGGTTGCGCACCAACTTGCGAAGCAGCGGCTCTCCAGACTTCACAGCTACGTTCAGGCGGAAGGCGCCAAGCACCCGCCGTCGAGAGAAATTGACCTTTATGTTCTTGCGTTCCTCGTGGACTTTGGTGCGGAACGTAAGGCCGGTGTGCTGCTGAATGTCGACGGTGAATTGCTGACCATCGAGGACGGTGAGGGGGAGTTGCAACGTTAGCAGGCCGGGAACAGCGTTCCGGATTTGACCGGGAATTGCGATGTAGGCAATGTCGCCCACGGTGAATGAAACCGTGTGAGCGTCCACCTTCGTGAGGATCTGCGGTCCAGGTCGCAGTGTGTCACTGAGCGCGATCACGTCATCTGCGTTCCAATCAGGCAAGTACAGGCTTGCGATCGTCTCGCGTGGGAGATCGTGCCACCGGAATACGAGCTCGTCATAACGCATCTTCTGGTCCGCACTCGTCGCCAATGCCTTGAATTGACCCGCGCGGCCGGACAGTGAAGGTTTCAGGAGGAACGTGTGCTGCACCCGGTGCGTGGACTCGATGCCAGGGTTGTCGCTTTCGACGATCGCCAAGTTCCGCTGGGCGAGGTGATCGCTCGACGCCGGTGTGGCGCCGTTCGAGATCGGATCGGCGGCGCCGGGCTGAAATCGAATCTCCGCCACCAGGCACTGATGGATACCACGCACGAGTTGTATAATTGGTACTCGGTTCGTGAATGGTCCCTCGCTTCCCACTGGGACGTTGACCGGGAATTGTGGGTCGGTCTGATTGAAGTCGAGCCAGCAGCCGAAGTACGTGTTTGCTTCAACCGCGCCCGCGTGCACGAGCGTCTGCTTATTGGTGTTGTCCAGTTGCGCCGCCATGCTCTGGGTAGCGGTGTTCACTCGCTGTTCGGCGAAATACGGGACCGAAACGATTTGATTCCCCGCGCCGCTGAAGAATTCATTGGTGCCGAGCAGCGGGATCGTTCCGTCTATTGTTCGGCGATAGTTCTGCAACTCGGCGATTGCACTACTCGTGTAGCTGAGATCCGACACCATCGTATTGAACGATCGGAAAAAGGCTCGTATGTCGACGGCGTCCTGCGCATTCGCGCGGTAACGGACCTTGGCGATGGCGAAGTTCAGCACCCGCACTCCGTCTACCGTACGGGACAGCTCGAGCTGGCTTGCTTGTTCATCCTGTGAGATGTTTTCAAAGATAGGTGCAAAATTATTTCCGTAACTTCGGAGTTCGCCGAGCAGATTTTGAATGTAATGATAGGGCGCATCGTCAACCACGTTCGGGTCCTCGAGGGCAATGGAACTAAAGTTGTTTACTTTCTGGCCGGGCCGGAGCTGGAACACCCGTACATCCGTACTGAGCCAACTGACCGGACCGTCCACCATGTACGGATTCGGCTGCTTGATCAGGTGCATCAGGGCAATATCGGTGATGCCGGCAAGTGTAGCCTGTACGTAGATATCGAGTGTTTCCACGGTGAATGCGCTGCTGTCTGAAAAATTCACCTGGAACGTAAACGAAATCCGCTGTGGTGTATTTGGGGCTCCCGAGTCCTCGAGGTCGACTCCCGTAACGGTAGCGGACATAGAGGAAATGGCGGAACCGTCGATGGAGCTGAGAAATTGGATGCTGGGCGAGGCGCCGGGAATGCCCAATGCTGCGGGCGTCAAGCCATCATAGATCACATAAAAGGCATTGTCATAGGTGAGCGTCGTCTCGACCTCGTAAGATGAAAAGGTATCGCGGTTGGTGACAATAAAGCTATCGACTCCAAGGGCTTCAAGCCCCAATCCCATGAGGCCGGCGCAGACGTCTTTGATGATCTCCTGCATCTCGTCCGGAGGAGGCTGGAAATCGGTGCCCCATTCGACGGTGAAGGACAAGGCCTTCGAGAGCGCAGGGTTGGTGAAGTGACGGCTGTACGCGTAGTCCAGATTCGCTCCGGACGTGGGATACAGTGAGAAACTCGGTTTGGCCACATAGTATTTGCCTCGCACTTCACTCAGGGAACGAGTGAAGGCTTGAGACAATGCGAGCAGGCTCGAGAGATCAGCATCAGGGATGTATTCGTCGTAGTCGTCGCCGATGAGCCCTCGCTGGTGGTTGAAGGCAGGATTCTGGAAGCTTTTCGTGGGATCGGCGACCTGTACCTCATCATCGCCCCATACGCAGAGAATGTCTTCCGAGAAACTGTGAACGTCAACATACCAGCGAATGCGGGTGTACGTATCGTGGATATAATTGATGTTCTTGGTCTCGGCTTCACTGCAAGGGGAGCTGCCGTGATACTGGTAACTCGCCGGGTCGGTCGACGCCATGGCGTCGTTGATCGCCGTCGGCGCAAACGCGGTATTGAAGTCCCAGAGGAAATCCTGGTTGCGATTGATATCTACGCCGATCCTGTCGTCCATTCCGTCGCTATCGGCGGGATTGCGGTTCTTGCGCCACCATTTATCAACATTCTGTGAGTAGTCACGGCCATCTGGATTGACGCAGGGGAAGATGATGATGTTGATCTGTTCCATGAGGGCTTTGACTTCGGCGGCCGAAAAGTACTTGCCGCCGTAGCCGACACCCGTACCTCCCGCATACGCATCGCAAAGGTCGGTGGCGAGATTGACCAGAATGTCACAACTGCCCCACTCGCGCGCGTGAACACCACCGGTCAAGTAGTAAGCATCAACGGTGTTTGCTGGTGCGGTGCCCAGACGGACGGCGTGCGAGGTTCGACCTTCCACAGTCACGTAGGGCAGCGTGATCAGTTCACAGATCGATGGGTAAGCTGCGGCAAGCCCGATGAGGGCGGACTCGACTTCTGTCACATTCATGTAAAGCATGGCCGTTTACCTCCTTTCTCCGAGACCGGTTGGTTTGACCTTGCCACCCTCGAAGCGATCGGTCTTAGAGACTTCATTCCGTCGCTCCGCCAACACCCTCCCGTAGTTCGCGTCCGCCTCATGGCGGTAGTGCAGGGCGGTGATCTTCTTGGCTTCGGTCGGCGATGCGTAGAGCGTGACCCTATAGGTGCCGTCGCTCTCTCGTCGTGGGGCACCGCAATCCAGTTCGACCTTCGCTGTGGCGAGGACCTCGTTCAACGCCTGCTGATCCGGTAACCAGATCGTGATCTTCACGATGTCTTTCATTGTCCCTCCTTGAATGTAGTTTCGTTTTCATAGCCTAACAACGATTATATGGTTTCTTTATAACGTCCTTAAGCTGTGAACCTGCTATATAAGACTCCTTAGTCAATTTTGCACTAAGCCGAGTAATTTCAAGAAGATATAGCCTTGATATCGCTTTGTTTGGGGTGTTATCTGGTTTCTATATAACATTCCTTGATTTCCTTCCTACAGAGTATCAACCGGGCTGCGGACTCCGTGCCCTCTGCGATTCAGCACATGGGTGTAAATCATGATGGCTCACACATAGTTCCATTTACTTGCCATCTAGTGATACCCCTAAATTTATTAATCGTTATCTGGTTTCTCATGAAATCGATTCTGAATATATGACACATTATAATCGTTTAAACAATCTTGTCAAGCTTCATTTCAATTATTTATTCGATTATGCTGCATGGGGGGAAAGCATTGCCTTAACTTGGAGCCCCCTCTCCCTTTATCCCACCTACGGATTTCGCTATATTCAATCTCCCACTAGGGGAGAGGGAAATTAAACAACCTCTCCCACAAGGGCATGAACCATATGGTACATACCACGGAGAGAGGGAAAGATTAACGTAATCTAAAGATTGTGGCTTCAAATCAAAAATTTTAGAGCGCCTTAAAAGGGGAAGGGAAAGTGTAGGACAGGAACTGTAAGCTCCTGTCAGATTGAAACATAGAGTGTCGGGAGCCTAGAAGCTCCTGGCTTATCTCTGAAAGGCTACCGTGTCGAGACATTTTTCTTCTTAGCTAAAGGTTTTGATTTTGGTTTTTTCCCAACTATCTCCTCGTCCTCCCCATAGAGTCTGTCTCAAAACTTTTTGTTTCTATGAAGGAGGGAAATTATAATAGAGCAAAGCATAGGAGAAGGAGATTGGGATGAGTTACGAGATACGAGCAAATTATGCGGAGCAATATTTGTTTCCACC
>JBAVQU010000038.1:0-70819 GCA_049694315.1 Candidatus Zixiibacteriota bacterium | reverse complement strand
AAAAGCAAAAACGACACCAGGGGATTCGCATTGTAGGTCAAGCATGTCCGCTCTTCGACAAGCTCAGGGTGGTGAGCAAAGTCGAACCAAAGGACTGATTGACAAAAAAGATGTCAACCTAACTACTGGGGAGGTATCATGCGGAGATTATTAATCTCAATGAAGGTATTCATTGAAGAACAAGGATTATCACTATTCACGACTTTGTCTACTGCAGCATTGATAATTCTATTAACGATAATGGGTTGGTTTCAACCCAATGTCTATGAGTTCATCCGAAAGACACATTTGTTCGAATCTATAGTTCTTCTCATACTAATTGAGATAGTCATTGTGACGGTTCGGAAGGGCAAGAAGAAAGAGAGCTTTCAGGTATTTACTGAGGAAAGCGACGCTCAAGCAAGGATCTTCAAGCTTATAGAAACCAAGCAAATCGAGAGAGCCAGAATTTTGTCAGCAGGTTTAGGCAGCCGGAGACTTCTGATAAGTCGTCTTGCGGGGGATGGGATAGATGTGGAAGTATTAGCTCAAGATCCTGACACTGCAATTGACAAACGTGATGCACAACAAACTATTGAATTGATACACTTAATCAAAGGCGACATTGGTTCGGAAATGCTGTCGCATCTGCATCTACTGTTCCACAGAAATGTATCTTCACTTAGAGCAGTCATCCTTTACGAGGTTCGCAGTCGAATCAAACATCTATTTTTGGGATGGTACGCATATTACGATAATAATTCGATTATTCGTGGCAGCCATCATCCCACAATCTATGTTTCAACTAAGAATCAGGAAGGGAGGAAACTCAGTAAATGGATTGAGTCCATGATAGATGAAGAGAAAAAGGATGGTCGCAGAGTCCCTTCCAACACGTGATTTCATCATTTGTGAATAGTTTAGACTATACGTGTTTACTTTCAAGCATTATTAAGGTATGAATAGTACCCTGATAGAGGATCACTTTGAGCACCTCATGCAAAAGCATTGTAGCTGGGGCACATCCACATAACTGCTTGACAGAAAGGTTTGATGCTTCGGGAACAGGAATTCCCGAAGCTAAGGAGTATGGGTATTCGCCAATGACGTTGTATCAAAGAATAGGAGTTACGATCAATGATTGAGCATCAAACATTAAGAAAGCTTGTTCTCCAAGCTCTTAAAAAGAGCCCTTCCACTAACCTTATTGAAATTACCAATGAAGTCCAGCGGCTGGCGGGCGAGCAGAATGTCTTTCCAACAAAGGAAGAATGTGAGAAGGACAGGACTGATTACCGCTATTATCAAAACAAACAGCTGAATCCAATTGATGAACTAAATGTAAATCAGATTGTCTGGGATCTGATTGTTGACCGTGTTCTAACTTTGGGCCTTGACAAGCTAAATGACAAGTGGCCCTTTCTCCGTTTAACCAAATTTGGAGATTTGGTAGTCAAGGAAGAACAGCCCACACATTATGACCCAGAGGGGTATAGTGCAATACTTGAGTCGTTTACGCCCCAAATCGATCCTGTTATTAAACAGTATGTTCTGGAGGGTCTAAATTGTTTCAGACAGCGGCTTATTTTTGCGGCTGCCGTCATGTTTGGGGCAGCAGCGGAAAAAGCGGTTCTGCTTCTTCTTGAATCCATTGGAAAGGCACAGAATGATCCGAACAAAAAACAACAAATTGACAAGCTCTTGGAACGAGGACGTCTTCCACAAATCTTTTCAGAGATTCGATCTTCTTTAGAGGTACTCATTAAGTTGGACAGAATTCCGTATCCTACGCATGAAGGTTCCAGTGAGCATTTACTCTCTCTGTATGAGATGATCCGGGTTCAGCGTAATGATGCGGTTCATCCCATCATTAGTGACGTAAGTAAGACAAAGGTTTATCTAACGTCTCTATCTTTGCCAGCGGCTCTTAAGTGTACCTATAAGTTAATCGAGTGGTTCTCTCAAAATAAAATTTAGAAGGCGAAGTCAACTACCCTTCGGGATGTCTGACCCACAAACTACAGCAGTTTAGAAAAGGAGCATTAACTATGGCAGAAGAAAAAAAGTGTTTCATCATTATGCCGCTTACGACACCGGAGACGATGCTGGACAAATACCGAGACGGAAAAGATCATTTCAATCATGTTCTTCAATGTCTCTTCATCCCGGGCATCAAGCAAGCAGGGTATAACCCGATACCTCCTATAGCAAAAGGTTCGGACTTGATTCACGCTGATATTATAAACAATCTTGAAACATCTGAAATTGTCCTGTGCGATATGTCTTGCCTTAACCCGAATGCATTTTTTGAATTCGGGATACGCACATCTTTAAATAAGCCTGTCTGTGTTGTCAAAGATGAACACACCCTGAAGGTGCCTTTTGATACTGGAATACTGAACTATCGAGAATATCAGAGTTCCCTTGACCCATGGTTTATCGAAACCGAAATAAAGAAAATCTGCGAACACATTACCACATCTGCTCAGAGGAGTAAGGGAGAAAACACCTTATGGAAGTACTTTGGCTTGAAAACAGAAGCGGCTCCTTACAAGGGCGAAATCGGAGCAGATTCTAAGCTTGAGTATATTTCGATGCAGATAGACTCGATGCATCAGACGATCAATTCATTGTTACAAAGCCAACTTGTTACTAAAGCAAAGAAAGTAGAAGAGCCCATTAATCTAAGCGAAATTTACAGAGTCCTGGTTGAAAGAATACCTCCAGAGATGAAAATTCTTCAGTTAAAGATGGAGGGTCCCAGGGATCTTGTTGTTTATTATGAGGGAGAAATAGAACCCCGGAGATTGTCCTTATTGAAAATTCGGTTGCGTACGCTATTCGGCGTAAGATCAAGGTTTGAGGGTACTCTTTTCCCCAGCGACGAGAGCACCGATGCCAAATAGATTTTTATGTTGCTTTGGGAATAGGAATTCCCTAAGCTCTATAAGAACTGAGCAAGGCAGGTATCATGATTCAATTCCCAAATCAAAATATCATAAAGAGACTTAGGCAGATACTCGTCTTAGTCTCTTGTATCAGTATTTTTCAAACTTCAGGAGTATCCTTCCTCGCTCAAACTGTAAATATAGATACGAACAGAGTTATTGCAACTTTTTCAATCGTTGCACGAGATTCAGTGACAGGTGAGCTGGGTGTCGCGGTGGCTTCACGGTTTTTTGCTGTTGGTTCGGTGGTGCCCTGGGCAAAAGCGGATGTGGGGGCCGTGGCTACTCAATCCTTTGCCAACACCACCTTTGGCCGGCGTGGTTTAGAATTATTAGAAAAGGGAGTGACACCGGAGGAGGCTGTCAAAATTCTTATAAGAAACGATGACGACCCACTAAGGCGTCAACTTGGAATAGTATCCGCAGACGGAAAGTCCGTCACCTATACCGGAGAAAAATGTCTCCCCTGGGCAGGCGGCCGAAACGGACCCAATTACGCCATTCAAGGCAACATACTTACAAGCGAAGAAGTAGTCACTTCAATGGAAAAGACGTTTCTGGAAACCAAAGGCACTCTGGCAGACCGGCTTTATGCCGCTCTTTTGGCCGGCGATGCCAAAGGCGGCGATTCCCGCGGAAAACAGTCCGCTGCAATGTTGGTGGTCAAGAAGAATGCCGGTTATGGCGGGTACGACGACCGGGCGATAGACATTCGAGTCGACGATAATCCGGAGCCTTTCAAGGAGCTGGGCCGTCTGCTGCTATTTGCCCAAACCAATTACTCCTGGAATGAGGCTTGGACCCTCTTCACTCAGAAGAAATACCAGGAAGCTTTGCCTTTGATGGAACATGCGGCCAACCTCTCACCCAATAATGCAGAAGTCTTGTATGACCTTGCCTGTTTACGCCTGGGCGCCGGAAAAGAAAACGAGGCTCTCGAGGCGTTGCAGAAAGCGCTTACCCTGAATCCCAAATTGAAGAAACAAGCCACCGAAGACGGCGACCTGCGCAAACTAAAAGGAAATCCGAAGTTTGAAAATCTAATCAGGTAAGAGCAAACCCGATTCCAGTAGGGATGAACATGAATACAGGCGAACAGAGCACCCACGAAATAGCCAAAGACCTTGAGGGGGTAAAGCTATATAAACCCGGCGTCATCGCCGCTTACCTGGTTCTGGGCGGGCTTCCGGTTGGCCTGTTCTTGTATGGCCTGAACATCGCACGCCGAGACCAAAGGTGGCTAGGGGTTTTCTTTTGTACAATGTCCGCGGCTGCCTTTCTGATGCTGGTGACTGTGGCAGCGAGGGGGCATGGAGCGCTTGGCGTTGCCGGTCTTGGCATCGCGGCGGCTTATTCCGTGTACAGAATAGAACGGAGACCTTATGACCTTGCCATCCAACGGGGAGCGACTCCCGCCAAGTGGTGGCCTCCCCTTTTCGCCGTACTCGGCACTTTCATCCTCATCATCATCGCGGTCGTCCTATTTGGCCCACAGAATGTCCCCCCAGTCCCTTAACCAACACCTTACACTCCCTGGGTTTGACGACATCCGCAGGCAGTTCCCAAATTCTCCTCTCTCGATCTCCAACTTCACAGACGATCGAACCACCGTCTAAGGACCATTCTCCAGTGACATAGAAGCGACCATGCAGAGACTGAGATGTGATGGTCATGTGATTGCTTCCCTTCTTCCTTCTCCTACATTTTCCGTCAAAAAAGGATGGTTCTATGGGCGACAAAAGGAAGGACAGGCGCTGCGGAGACGAGTTCGTCGATCTCTATGGTAGCTCGCTCGCCTACGGTAGAAGGAAAAGGCGTCGAATCCGTTCTCTCGGCTGGGCGACGGAGCTATATGGATGCCTGGATGAAGAAATGGAGAGCAAAATCCTTCAAGGAGCTTCTGGCAATGCTGTAGCATTGCAGAGCAATGAAGAGATCGACCGACAGGTGAGAGAAGCTGTGGAGAAACTCTCTCTGGAAGAGAGACGATTTATCGAGCTTTTCTATTTTGAGTTCAAGACGAATGCGGAGATAGCCCGCCGTCTCAAAAAGAAGGTCTATAAGCTGGAGAGGGTTCATCGCCGGGCGCTCGACAAGCTGAGGATTCTGCTAACTGATTTCGTGAAGAGCCATTTCGAGCTGGACGTTCCAACCAAGACCGGCTGCATTATCTGCGCAAGCCCCGTCCAGGAAGAACTGGATGAATTGATCAGAAGCAAGAAACCGGAGGAGACTTACCGGCATCTGATCAGAATATTCAGGCGGAAGTACGGAATCGATATCAAAGCTCCCCAGGTGATAATCGGACACCAAAAGAAGCATATGGTGTGAAGATTGCCTGAATGATTAGACCCTTGAGCTTTTTAACCTTTGAACCTTTTATTACGCGGAGGCCAAAATGACGGGACCAGTCACCAAGCTGAGAGGCGAACACTGCTTGAACATCTTTGTTTCTTACCGTTTGAAAGAGAGAATAATGCGGTTGGCGGAAAGATACGACCGCACCATGTCGGACATGGTCAGAACCCTCATCAAAGTCGGCATCCCGGTCATGGAAGGGTTGAGCGAAGCTGAAGAACGAATTCTAAAGGACTCGATTGCGCAGGCAAGAAAGCTAAGGAAAGTTCGGCAGATGAGAATCGAGGAAGAGGGGTATGCCAGTGACCACCTCACCTCCGAGGTCTAGGATTGGCAGCCGCAGGTCAGCCGACTCAAATGGTCTTCAGCCTGCAAACCATCATTCGCACGCAGTCGTGAAAAGAGGTTTGCCTAATCAGACCGTCGCCATTTAAATCGGAATCAGCAGGCGCAAAAATCCGGCTGAAAGTCCTTGACAAAATAAACCTGACGTGTATAATGGCGTTCAATATAGTTGAGTCGCCTAACCCCGCCTTTTGGCGGGGGCGGAGGACCCAGGTCATACCGGGGCGAATCTCCCGCCAAAGGCGGGAGCAGGGTTAGCTCTTAACCCGAGCCCGGCAGCTAACTTCGCAGGCGTCAAGAGAGGAACCATAAGCCGGATGAAGCGACCATAGGTTTCCCTCTGGTCTTTTTTATTGGAGAGAAAACAGCCGATGGCCAGTTCCACTGCCCCCCCACCAACCAAGGTCGAGCTAAGAAGGGACGTCTCGGTGTGGGGCTCCTATACCTGGGGATATGCGGATGTAGGCGCAGACATATATGCGGCTTTGGGCCTGGTCATGGCTTATGCTCAGGGTGGCGCCAGTTTAGTCTTTGCCTTGGCCGGGTTAGTCTACGTCATGATTGGTTTGGCTTACACGGAGCTGGCTTCATCTTATCCGGTAGCAGGTGGTGGGCACTATTTTGCACTCAGGGGTCTGGGCGATTTCTGGGGATTTGTGGCAGGATCGGCCCTGCTCTTGGATTATACCGTAGACATTGCCCTCTTTGCTACCGCCTCAGCCGGTTATCTCAACTTCTTTATGCCGTATGTCATAGGCCGGAGTTTACAGAGCTTTGTTACGAGTTTCGGTCCGCTGCATAACATTAACCCGGTCTGGTGCGTAGAGAGCCTGATTCTGATTGGCATTCTAATACTGGTGAATATAAAGGGGATGAAGGAGTCATCCCTTCTGAATTCCGTGCTGGGAGCGGTCGATCTTCTGGCCGAATCGAGCGTGATCATATTTGGCTTTTTGTTCGCCTGGAAGCCTGAGCTTCTGGTGCATCAATGGAAGACCCAGTTCCCCTCGTTTCATAATCTTATGTACGGATCATCGCTGGCTATCATCTCATTCGTTGGTCTGGAGTCCATCTCCCAGGCAGCGCAGGAAACCAAGAGGCCGGCTACGGTAATTCCCCGTACCTCTCTAACCTTAATATTCACCGTTTTCATCTTTGCCGTATCTTTTTCCACTCTCGGATTGGGGGTTTTGCCATGGCAGACCTTTGCAGACAATATAGGAGACCCGGTGGCCAAGCTGGCTCATACCATTCCATATATCGGACTGATTGCCGGTCCTTTTGCCGCCATATTGGGTGCCACCATCCTTTTCATCTCCTCCAACACCGGAGTTATGGGCGCCTCCCGACTGACTTTTTCTATGAGCGAGCTTCGGTTGATCAGTCGTTGGTTTGATGCCGTTCATCCGAGATTTCATACTCCGGTGAGAACCATAGTCATCTTTTCCATGATTGGCGTAGTTGAGACCATCCTGTCTTTCATGACCCCGTCAGCCATGGATACCTTGGGAAACATGTATGCTTTCGGCGCCACATCGGGCTATACCCTGGTTTTTATTTCATTGATAAAGCTTCGGTTCTCGGACCCCTACACTCCCAGGCCATACAGGATGCCGCTAAACCTGAAAGTGGGACATGGTGGAAGAAAAGTCGATTTTCCGGTATTGGGTGTGATCGGGATGCTGGGAGTGGCGACGATTCTTTTTGAGGTGGTGTTGACTCATACCATTGGAAGAATCGCAGGTCCGGCGTGGGTTCTGCTGTGCCTGGTCTATTACGCGTGGTACCGAAAGAAAGCAGGCCTTCCGGTATTAGGGAGCATAAAGCACGACTGGGAGGCAGAGCAGATCAAGATACTAACTTCGGCTGAAGAGTACGATCTTTTGGAGCAGTACAAGCTGGCCTTGGCGGAAAAGGACAGGAAAAGAAAAGAGATAAAATGAAAAGAACAAGGTTCGAGTCACCGGGCTTAGATTACCGAATCTCCACCCGCGATTATTACCAGATTTTCACCAGTGCTCTCTTCCTGCTCATCGGAGTGGTCATACTGGTTCGTTCGCTTTGTGGGGGCGTCTTCATCATGGCCTTGCTGGTGGCCGGAGGATTTCTAACTCTGGGCGGATACCGGCTCAGGTTCGTGCTAAGATATTTCAGAGAAAGGCGAAAATGCAGTCACACGTAACCATCTTAGGAGCAGTATTTGCTGCCCTATTCGCAATCTCGATCGGAGGACTCCTGTGGTGGATGCTCCATCCACCCGCTCAGATTCAACCTGCGGTGGCCAAAGCCAGGCACGCAGTGGAGGCTTTCAAGCGGATCTTGGTGCCCACATTGGGCGTGGCTTATTCGGAAAAGGCCATAGAGTTGGCTTGTCGGTTGGGGAGTGAGCAGAAGGCGGAGATAGTGCTAACTTATGTGTTGGAGATCCCCAGGACTCTGCCACTGAATGCACCGATTCCGGAAGTTGAGATGCAAGGAAACGAGGCTTTGGAACGGGGCAAAGCAGTGGTGGAGCTGCACGATTTGACTCCCATCCTTCGGCTGGAGAGAGCCAGGGAAGCAGGAGAGGGGATTGTTAAGGTTGCCAAAGAAAATGACGTGGACGTTATCGTTCTGGGGATACGTCCCAGCTGGCACGGAAGCCAGAATATCTGGGGTAAGACCACGGACATTGTCCTGCAAAAAGCCCCTTGCGAGGTGGTTATTGATAAACTGCCGGGATAGTGAAAGCAGGGGTCAACGGTCATTTGACTCAACCGAGATTAAGCGGATGGAACGGATATTCCAATCTGCCTCCTCTGCTGATGAGTCTAAAGGAGAGAATATATGAGAGTAGTTATTTTGGGATGCAGTCGAGTGGGAGCCATGCTCGCCGTCTGGCTGGCAAAAGAGGGAAACGAAGTAACCATCATAGATTCTAAAGAGAGTTCTTTCGTGCGGCTTCCCAAAGATGCGAAGATAAGGAAAATCTTGGGCATGGGAATCGAACACGATACCTTGAAGCGTGCCGGAATCGAGAAGGCGGACGTTTTCCTGGCGCTGACCAACAGTGATAATGCCAATATCGCCGCTGCTCAACTGGCGCAGTTGAAATTCAAAGTTCCCAAAGTGATAAGCCGGGTCTATGGACCCCAGAGGGCCCAGGCCTTTCAGGCGCTGGGCTTGAACATCATCTGTCCGACTGTGATGGTGGTGGAGAGATTTCAGGAGTTGTTGAAATCGAAGTAATATTGCGTGATCGAGGCGGAGGGGCTGGGAATCGGGATTCGAGCATCGACTAACCAACGTCGATACCAGCTTCGCAAACGACGTCCGAGTTTCGAGCCTCTTTTAAGAGAGCGATTTCTTTTGACAAAGAAAGAGAGGATCAAATTATGTATATCATGATTGTCGGGGGCGGTGATTTGGGTCTTTCTTTGGCCAAGCTATTGATGGAGGAAAGGCATGAGGTGGTGGTGGTGGAAAAAGATCCGATTAGATATGCCAGGATTTCCGAGGAATTGGGAGAATCGGTGATATTGGGAGACGGGGCGGAGCTGGGAACCTTGCTCGACATGGGCGCTAACCGCGCAGACGTTTTGGTGGCCGTAACCGGCACTGATCAGGACAATCTGGTCATCTGCCAGTTGGCCAAGCTGATTTATCTCATTCCGAGAACCATCGCCAAGGTAAACGATCCGAGAAATGAGGAGCTATTCACCTCCGTGGGAGTGGACGCCACCGTCTCCAGTACCAAAACCATCGCTTCTTTGATCGAGGAGAAGATCGACGCCGGCATGGCTATACCTATTCTGGCCTTCAAAGAAGGCGGTGTGGAGATTTTCAAGACCGAGCTTTCCCAGGACTCTTCGCTGGTTAATCGCAAGATCTCCAAGCTCAAGCTCCCGGATGAATGTATAATCATAGCTGTCTTGCGAGGAAACGAGGTTTTGATACCGAGAGGCGATACGGTCTTCCGGGAAAAAGACGAGATCGTCGTCTTGATAAAGAAAGAGAAAAAGGAAGCTTTCAGACGCCTTTTTTTGGAGGCAGTGTAGTCAAGGGATTAGACGGATAGAACGGAGAAGGTATTCGGTTGCCTGTCGGGTCCCCCGACCCGACAGGCATCTCTGCCTTTGGGCAGAACAGAAAACTGTTTGCCGGGTCAAGGAACCCGGCGGGCGCTCTAAGCTAGTCTCCGTCCTCTCAAATCGAAAGCTCCATCACCACCGGGCAGTGGTCCGAAGCCTTGGGTGCGTCATTACCGACGCCGGGGAAGTGAGGTCCCTTGTATCGGTCAGCGCGCTTGGCCAGTCCCCTTCGCTCGATATAAGGCGCGTTCCCATTCTTATTCGCCAGAGACTTTGAGACCAAAAGATAGTCGAGCTGGTGATACGATGGGCCAATTTTGCATTTCTTGTTTCCCTTGAAGAAGTGAGTCCATCGTTCCTCCGCCGGCAAGCGGTTGACCACGTTTTCCACCTGATCCCAGAGAACCAGCTGGTCGATCCCGGTCTGACCCTGAGCGTCGGTGTCCAAATAGTCGTTGAAATCACCCAGCACGATGAAAGGATGATCGGCGGCGTTCGGGCCAAATCTCTGGGTCACAATTTCTTTGACCTTGGCTGCTTGTGTCTGACGCTTTTCTCTGGTTTGGGCACGACCATCGCAAGGATGTTTATTGTCCATCATCGACTTGAGATGGTTGACGAAAAGCGTAATTGTGGAATCGTCCGGAAGCTGGACGTCCACCTCCAGGCAGTCCCGAGAAAACAAGTAGTATTTCCATGCATCCACCCAGAAATGCTGATAACTGCGCACGTGCACCAAAGGAAGTCGGCTCAAGACCGCTACGTCGATCAGCCTGGGGTCGTTTCCGTCAACCATGACCGCATAGGGATAAGCTTTGCGCCCTCCCAGGTAAAGGTCCCGGAACCGCTTCAGGGTATCGAGGTTCTCGATCTCTTGCAGCGCAACCACGTCGGCATTTAGGCCCTTGATGGTCTTGCCGGTGATCTCCTTCTCCTTCGGATCCGAGATGTCAAAATACCGTTGATCGGCTTTCCATCCGTTTTGCACGGCTTTCACCGGGTCTACGTTCGCGTTGAATTTGTAACGAGCAAAGAGATTCTCGGCGTTGAACGTCGCGATGCGCACCTGTGCCATAACCCACCTTCTCTTTCTGCGCCATTCAAGGCGCTTTGAGAGTTATCGCCTCCGCCCGGCAGGTAAGGATTCCTTCAATTCAGCCGACACCAGAAGATGTCGTCTAAGGTCCTGCCAAACACCCCAATTAGCTACTTCGCACTCCATTCTGTCGGTCTTATCGATTCCAAGTTAGGCCAAGTGCCTGCGAGAGTCAAGGGAAAAAAATGAATTTTTGGTGGAAAGGTCGTATATAGTAATTAATCTACGCCTGCCCCAGATTTGCAGTAGTCTAACCGGTCGGGTAATTCGTAGGAGAAGAGGAAAGAAGCTGTTGAATACTGGCCATCACCGATGCCGTCTTCATCTGACCAGAAACATGCGAAGGGCCATGACCTCGAATCCGTGTTTCTTCCAGAAGGAAAAGCCTATTTCGTTTTTGGCAAACACCTGGAGCTCGATTCTTTTCACGTTGCGGGAGTCAAACCATGTGAGAATCTCGTTCAGCATCTGCTCACCGAGACCTCTTCTGCGACATTCGGCCTTCACGCCCAAATCGGAAATGAAGCCATAATCTTCTTGCTTCGCCACGGGGATACGTCTTAATATCTGGGAAATCGAATAAGCTATGACGTGCCCCTGGTCCATCGTAACCAAGACTTGAGCATTATCGGACTTCATTAGACCTCTCAGATACTCTTCAAATCTCGAAAGTCCGTCCTGGCTCATGCTGAAATATGTTGGTTCCAGGTTTTTGTGGAAGTCCCAGGATTCCTTCCAGACCTGAACAATCTCAGATACGTGGGAATCGTCTACTGTAAGTATCTTCATTTGCTTCTCCTCATCTTTGCGGTTCGAGTACTTCATTGGATGCTATATATACTGATCCATTTGCTTTGTCATACAAAATTTCCTTGCTAAGAATGGAAAATGTAGTATATTAAGTATAGATGGTTTAAAATGCCCAAAGGCTGCAAAGAATGAGATGTCATATTTCTGCTAATCTTTTCTCTCCCGGGGAGGTCTTTATGCTAAAACGGTATTTGCTTATCTTGGCGACAATGTTTTTTGCTTTGTGTGCCGTGCCCCAAGCTATATGGTTCATGAGCGGCATCGCTTTTGCCCAGGTCGACACCGCCTGGGTGAGAAGATACAACGGACAGGGAAACTCCAGTGATGAAGCTCATGCCATAGCGGTGGATGGTTCTGGTAATGTCTATGTGACTGGAGAAAGCTACGGGAGTGGGACAAACTACGACTACGCCACCATAAAGTATCATGCTAATGGAGATACCGCCTGGGTCAGAAGATTCAACGGGCCGGGCAATGACTCGGATAAAGCTACTGCCATAGCGGTGGATGGTTCCGGAAATGTCTATGTGACTGGATATAGCACCGGTAGTGGGACACGCTACGACTATGCCACCATAAAGTATTATTCCAACGGAGACACCGCCTGGGTCAGAAGATACAATGGGCCAGGCAATTTGTACGACTATGCTTATGGCATAGCCGTGGATAGTTTAGGCAATAATGTCTATGTGACTGGATATAGCATCGGGAGTGGGACAAACTACGACTACGCCACCATAGAGTATCATGCTAATGGAGACACCGCCTGGGTTAGAAGATACAACGGACCGGGAAACTCATATGATTATGCTCATGCTATAGCGGTGGATGGTTCTGGTAATGTCTATGTGACTGGAGAAAGCTACGGGAGTGGGACAGACTACGACTACGCCACCATAAAGTATCATGCTAATGGCGACACCGCCTGGGTTAGAAGATACAACGGACAGGGAAACAACTTGGATCGAGCTCGTGCCATCGCGGTAGATGGCTCTCGTAATGTCTATGTGACTGGAGAGAGTTACGACAGTGTGACAGGCGCTAACTATGCCACCATAAAGTATTATTCCAACGGAGACACCGCCTGGGTGAGAAGATACAACGGACCGGGCAATGACTGGGATGAAGCTTATGCCATTGCCGTGGATGGTTCCGGTAATGTCTATGTGACCGGAAACAGTTACGGCAGTGGGACAGACCTCGACTACGCCACCATAAAGTATCTTGCTAATGGCGACACCGCCTGGGTCAGAAGATACAACGGACCAGGAAACGTCGGTGATGTTGCTTATGCCATCGCGGTGGATGGTTCCGGAAATGTCTATGTGACCGGATCTAGCATCGGCAGTGGGACAGACTACGCCACCATAAAGTACTATCCCAACGGAGAGACCGCCTGGGTCAGAAGATACAACGGACCGGGCAATTACACGGATGAAGCTTCTGCCATAGCGGTTGACGGGTCAAGGAACGTTTATGTAACTGGGACAAGCTACGGCAGCGGCACATATAGCGATTATGGCACCATAAAATACACCCAATACTACTTGACAGACACTCTAAGGGTATTTGTGTTTTCCCCGGTGGATTTGATTGTAACCGACCCTCAAGCAGATTCCATCGGAATTGGCTTTAACACCATTCCCGGCGCAACCTATGACACCACCCAGGATTACAACCATGATGGGGACAAAGATGACATAGTCACCCTACCCAACCGACTGGTTGGTACTTACCAGATTAGGGTGGTGGCGGAACCGGGAGGTAAGGGAACATATGATCTGGGCATAAGGATTGACGGGGGGAGTGCGGCGATGTTGGCGATGAACCTTACTTGTCCCGGTCCCGGGGAGGCTGACACTTTCCATTATATTGCTCCGCAGTTTATGTCAGGAGATGCTAATGGTGACTGGATTGTGGACGTGGAAGACGTGATCTATTTGGTCAACTATCTTTTCAAGGGCCGTCCTGCTCCTAATCCTTTGGAGCGAGGGGACGCTACCTGTGATGGAATAGTAGATTCGGGAGACGTGGCGTTTCTCATAAATTATCTTTTCAAACGAGGATCAGCGCCAAGCTGTTGACGAATAGTCCGCGGTCGACCGTCCGCAGTCCGCCGCAAAACCTAAGCTAAACCAGTAACCCGTTGGTCAAGGGTGTCTTTGCCCTCGACTGAAAATCACGTGGCAGGGTAAGATACCTTGCTACAACGCGCCAATTATCTGTTCAAGGGAGGACTGGCGCCGAGTTGTTAGTTTCAGATTGGTGGATTATTTCTTAGAGTTGCACCTTACGTGAAGAGGATGCTGGGGTCCGAGAAGATGGTGGGTACTCGGTCAGCTCTGATGTCGAACAAAACGTTCGAGAATCGCCCACGAAGCGACCCCCCTTATAATCGACATTAATCCTCTCAAAATTTGACACTTAGCCCTGTTCCCTCCTTTCATCTATTTAAGTTTCAGCTTGAAGGGCAAAATAATCTAAAATCAGTCCCACGCTGTAGAGATATCTGAACCCAAGGTCCGCTTTATACCACACAATATCTCTTGACTTTTCGGCTTTCTTCTGTATACTAATTCTATACAAGTATAAAAATCACAAAGTTATTTGACAAGTCACTACCTCTAAGAAAAGGACTAAAAATGACTAAGAAGCTAAACTTCTTTCTGGTGAGTGCATTCGTGTTTGCTCTGTGTTTCGTTGTGCTTGCTGCTGGCTCAGAGAAAAAACCGAAAACTCGACACATCTATGAAGATGTTCCTGTCGATGCGCCGGCATCGGAATTGTATAGTCCAAGCGCAAGGAGTAACACCTTGCATCCAGTCATGGGAGTTAAATACCAAACAACTTGTACGGATATTAACCCCCAGGCAGGCATCATAATTGAGCATGCGCAGGTGGGAGACACCTGGTATGAGTTCCAGAAGAACGGCTCCATGGGGAGGATGATCTCGGTCACCGATGCCGGCTATCGTCATATCAGTTGGATGTACACCAATTGTGTGTACACCCCACAGCCCTGCCCACGTTATGTAGATGCCAACTGCGAGACTCCTTTGGGCGTCTACATGGGTCAGCAACATGCGGCCGGAGGCCTTAACAAGAATGCCGGATACGCCAACCAGAGTCATCTGAATGACGGAACCTCGGTGATTATTTGCCATCAGCCCGGTTCCGCGCAGACCTGGGCCAGCATGGTTGTCTTGGACGACGCGGTATGGAGTGGAGTCTTCTCCCGCAAGTATGACATACCCGATTCCATCGTCGGCGCTCCCACGGCCAACCGGATGGAGTGGCCCAAGGGAATGGTGCAACACGATCCCATTTCGGGAAGAGACTACATCCACGTTGTCGGAACGGAAAGCAACACCGCGGCGGGTGCAATTCAGACCGTCGCCTATGAGCGCTGCTATCCGGGTCTAAACGACAGCCTGATCTGCGAGACTTACCAGAGCGGGCCCAAGCGCTGGGCGGTCTACAAGAACACCGACTACACCCATTTTGCTAATCAGACTGTCGGCCTTTTAGACACCTCCTGCAGCATCACCATTATACCGGCGGTTTCTCCGGTTTCGAGGAAGGTGGCGGTTGCCTGGATGAAGCCGGCCACTTATGGCAATGTCAGCTACGGTAGTGACGTGGCTTACATGGAGTCCCAGAATTTGGGTGATGACTGGATTGCAGGGACTTATGTGAAGAACAACATCACCAATTACCAGCTGACAGACGCCGAGCGGGCTTTCTTTGATCTGAGCGCCTGCTATGACTATCAGGACAGCCTGCACATCGTGTATCTGACTACCGGGTTCGATTACACTCAGCCCGGCACCTGGGAGCCTGGAAATGCGACCATGTACCACTGGAGCAAGAAATCCGGAAACGGAATCGTCAGCCAGGCCATCTGGGGTGGGACTCGGCCAGGCGCTCCTAACGCCAACATTGCTAAGATGAGCATCTCGGCGATGGATCCGGTCTTTCACCCCGACTCGGTTTACTTATACTGCATCTGGACCCAGTTTGACACTGCAGATAATGCGGCCAATGGATTCACTAATGGAGATATTTATGGCGCTGGCTCTGCCGACGGAGGAGCAAACTGGGGTTTTGCCTTTAACTTGACCAACACAAAGACGCCTGGTTGTTCTCCTGGTACCTGCTTGAGCGAACACTGGTCTTCTTTAGCGACTAACATGTATAATGGCAATCTGCACATCCAGTACGTGTGTGACCGCGATGCAGGTTCAGGTATTCAGGATTGGACCGCCTGGCTTGACAACCCGGTGATGTATCTTGAGCTTAAAGCTTGGAATCCTTTGGACACTCCTTTGGTCGCAAATCTTTTTGCCGTACCAAGCTTTGGAGTGGTCCCCCTGGCGGTTAATTTTAGAGACATGTCTATCGGTCATCCCTCTTCTTGGCTTTGGAGCTTTGGAGACAGCTTCACCAGTTCCGAGCAAAACCCCACCCACATTTATAATACCCCGGGAAATTATGATATAGAACTCATAGTCTCGAATCAAACAGAAAGCGATACCATCAATCGGTACAGTTACATTCATGCGTTTTCTCGGGTTGTCGCCAACTTTTCCGCTCAGCCGGATTCAGGACCCCGCCCGTTACAAGTGCATTTCACCGATCTGTCACAGGGCAATCCAACCTCGTGGCTATGGGATTTTGGCGATAATTCAACCAGCCCTGATGAGAACCCAACCCATGCATACAGCGATACGGGATACTTTAATGTTAAGTTAATTGCCTCTAATCAATTTGGCGCAGACACCTTGGTGAAGCCAAACTTCATCCACGTGTTCAACAACCCGCTGGCAGATTTTTCTGCCCAGCCGGAATCTGGCTTCGTGCCGCTGCACGTGCAATTCACAGACCGGTCCACCGGCTACCCTTCCAGTTGGTTCTGGAACTTCGGAGATGGAGACACCGGCAATGTCCAGAATCCTACGCATGTGTATGGAGACACAGGCCATTTTGATGTAAAGCTAATCGCATCAAATCAAGCAGGCTCCAGCACCCGGATTAAACAAGATTACATCGCTTGTCTCGAAACCCTGACTGTTGGTTTCACTGCCCAACCGACCCGAGGACGTAAACCCTTGACTGTATTGTTCCAAAGTCTGAGTGCTCCGACCCCCCAGAGTGTAACGTGGCATTTTGGCGATGGCCAAGTCACCAATCAATTGAATCCTGTGCACAAATACGATGACTTGGGCAATTATAGTGTAACAATGAAGGCGGAGCTTTTTGGCTACCAGGACAGCGTGACAAAGGTAGACTACGTCCGCGTCTCGGATGTGAAGGCTCAATTTGTAGCTGACAAAAGGTGTGGCTCTCTTCCTTTAACGGTCAACTTTAGCGACAGTTCAATCGGCACCTATCCAATCCTTGGACGCCATTGGGATTTTGGTGATGGAAATACGAGTAGCCAGCAGAATCCAACGCACCAATACACCCGCTCTGGGGTTTTTGACGTCAGGTTGATCGTCTCGGATAGCGTAGGATCAGATACTCTCACCAAACAAGACTACATCACCACACAAGATAGTGTGTCAACTGATTTCGTGGGGTTGCCGCATAGTGGTCGATCACCTCTCACTGTCATGTTTGAACCGATTCTTGAAGGTGTTGCTAATCACTACTTCTGGGATTTTGGTGATGGAGACACCAGCAGTCTGACGAATCCGATCCACGAATATACCGCTCTGGGGAAATACAACGTGAAACTTAAAGTCAGATTGGAGTTGGATGACTGCAATCAGGTCGATTCAACGGTCAAAGCCGAGTATGTTATCGTGAATGATCTTCAAGCCCGATTCAATGCTAATCCGACTGCAGGGGTGATACCTCTTTTGGTTCAATTCACCGATTCAAGCACTGGCAGTCCGACCACTTGGTTTTGGGACTTTGGGGATCGACACACCAATATCCTCCCAAACCCATCCCATCAGTATGATTCAGCAGGCATTTACAATGTGTTCTTGCGTGTCACTAACCTCTTGGGGACAGATAGTCTGTTGAAATTAGAGTATATTCATGTCGACACCCCCTTTTGTGATCTGTCTGCCCAAATAGGTAGTGTCCCAAGCATCCCGAGGCCAGGTTTTGATATTCGATACTATTTTGTATGGACTAACATCGGAAACCAACCTGCGCAGAACTGCACACTTAAGCTGCTCCTGCCATCCCAAATACCATATTTCAATGTCTTTGTAGGTCAGATTGCAACAGGCACGTATTCCGGCTATAGCATATCAAGTGACACCATAGTAATCCCTCTATCGACTATCAACCCATCTGGCTGGTACGGCGGTGACATTTACACTTTAGGCAACTTACCCGCTTCGGTGGACACGGGAGAGACTCTGATCTGCAAAATGTGGCTTACAAGTTCGACTCCGGAACAGGATTATGACAATAATCACGTAGTCCTAAGCCAGGAAGTGAGAAGCTCTATCGATCCCAACGATAAGCTCGCATCTCCCGAGGGTGAAGGAGCTTCACATGGAATCGAGCCAGGTCAGAGGTTAGCATATATGATACAGTTTGAGAACAAGAAGGAAGCGACCGCAGAAGCCATCTATGTAAGAGCTGTTGATACCTTGGACCAAGACCTTGATTGGGGAACCCTTGTCATTGGGGATATGAGCCATCCGAATAAGTGTCACTATGAATTTGATCCTTACACCGGTGTAATAGTGTGGTCCTGTGACAGCATTATGTTGCCACCGAACACAAATCCGCCCCAGGGAGAAGGATACTTCACCTACTCCATATCCCCCAAACGAAACTTAGCTGACGGGACGGAGATCGCCAACTCCGCCTGGATACGATTTGATTATAATCCTTGGCTACGGGCACCGGAGGCAGGACCGGTGATCAGGACCATCAAGCTTCCATTTGTCCGTGGTGACGCCAACGGAGATAGGATCATTAACGCTGGAGATGTGGTATATTTGGTCAACTATCTGTTCAGGAGCGGTCCTGCCCCCAATCCGTCGCAAGCAGGGGATGCCACCTGCAACGGAATAGTCGATGCGGGTGATATCGTTTATTTAGTCAATTATCTGTTCAAGGGAGGTTCGGCGCCAAGCTGTTGACGAATAGTCCACGGTCGACCGTCCGCAGTCCGCCGCAAAACCTAAGCTAAACCAGTAACCCGTTGGTCAAGGGTGTCTTTGCCCTCAACTGAAAATCACGTGGCAGGGTAAGATATCTTGCTACAACGCGCCAATTACCTGTAATCGTCCACGAATCGACGGTTGCACAAACGCGCAACAGCTAAGGGATTTCACTTCTTGATGAAATATCTCATTATCGGTCGAGAAGGCGAGCCGCGGTGGACTTCCTCAAATCCTGCTTCTTTGAAAGCAGAAACATGCCCGGTCCAGACGAAGGCATCCGCCCATTTCCCTTTCTTTGGCTCGACCGGATATCCTTCCACCATCTTTGCACCATTGTTTCTTGCGTAATCCACTGCGGCTTGAAGTATCTTGACCGACACCCCACTCCTTCTATATCCCTTGGCGACGAAGAAACAAACCACCGACCAGACAGGCTTATCGTCTATCCTCTTGAGAACCCGAGACCGGTCCAAAACCGGGAACACCTCTCTCGGGCCAAGCGAACACCAGGCAACCGGCTTAGCCCCCGCATAGCCGAGAATTCCGGGAGCCTCACCCGATTTGACTATTCTCTTCAGGGCCGCCTTATTCTGGCTGCCCTTCTGCCGGGCGAACTGTGATTTCGGCAGCCGCCACGACATACACCAGCAGCCACCGCAAGCTCCCCGCTCTCCAAAAAGCTCTTCCAAATCCTTCCACCGATCCGCAGTCAGCGGATGAAACTCCAAACTCGGAATCGAAACCTTCATTGCTTTCATTGGTTTTGCCCTTCTCACTCGTGATGGGTTACCTCTGTCGTCTGGGGACCAGATCGCCATCTTCATTACAGAGGTCGTCTTGTTCTGCGCCTTTTCTTCTTGGCTTCGGTACTAAACATCCTGCAATCTTCGGTGTCGGAGGTCCCGAATCGTGCCACGCACCTTTGCTATCTAACAACGACAACTTTGCTTATCCTTTTTCCATCTTATCTTCTCTTGGTCGAAAGATCAAGCATTTTCTCCTTTTTTTTCTGAGAAGATCATCCTTCAGCGCGCGATGGGCGAGAAGGATAACCTGGTAAGCCATCTGCTTGGCATTGAGGCGAACTAAAATGCGGGGATATGGCGGTATGACCAGCCTGAGACTATGTCGTTTGTGGGACGTGATCCGGCGAAAGGTCGGACTGCCAGAAAAACGATGCCCAAAGGGGAAAAACAGACCATTTCCGAATCGGCTGGAGGAATCCTTACGGTTTGATCTTCTTCAGCTGGGCGGTTAAAGCCTTAAGAATCTTTTCCTGGTTTTCCTTGGTCACCTCAAAGATCTTGACGTCGGTACGGTTTCGGACCTTCTGGGCGAAGGGATGATTAGCCAGGGTGATGGTCCCGATGACCGGGTTATCTGCATTCAAAGCCTTCTCCACCACGTCCTGAAATTGGGGAGAAAGAAGCTCCATCTTTCCGATCTCGTCGATGACGATGAATTTCTTTTCCATCAAACACATCTGGATTTCCTTGACGCCTAAGCGGTTCAAGGTATAGACGCCCACCCCGTAGTCTCCCACTTTATATCTGCTTTTGAAGTTGCGATGGGCCAGGACGCCTTTGAATCCGGACAGAGTAACGATGGCAAACCCCATCCGCATGTCGTTCTCCCGTATCTCCTCGGTGAAGAACCCTCCCGCCGGCAGTTTCAGCTTTCCGATGACTTTTCTTATTATAGTGGTTTTCCCTACTCCCGGATGACCTGTCAAAAGGTAATTCATATGGCACACCCCGCGATGGAAATGAACCTGGATATCTCTCCGTGACCAAGATCACATTTCCTGACGAGATTGTCAAATAGAAATTTCACCTGATTTGGGCTGCCATTGGCCTAAATTGGACCCTGGCAAAGCTCTGCTTTGGGCCACAAAAGACGGTAACGCAGCCGACCTACTCCCTTACTGGGACGGCAAGTACCTATCGTGCGGTTTATTCTGCGGGTTTCGGCATCGCCTGCAGTTTTTCTATCTTTCTTTCAAGTCTTGATTTTCGGTATTCCCAGCGCTCTATCCCTGCATGTCTGGCTGAGCCGTGCCGACTCATGGCGTTGTCGATATGCTGCCTGTCGGCATTCATATGCGACATGGCTTTCTCCACGAAGAACAAGGCTCTATGATACTCTCTCCTTCTGTGCTCATAGTACTTGGCCAACTCTTCACAGGCAGAAATCGAAAAAGGAAATCCCCCGTCAACGATTTCATGCCAGGCTTCTTGTGCTTTCTCCATTAATCCCATCTTTTTGTAAACCGAACCCAAACTGACATGGATCAGCTGCCGCCACTCCGGTGGCAGTTCCTCTGATAAGGTTTGCCTCAAGCATCTTTCGCTTGACTGGTAGTCCCCCAGGTCGTAGTGGATTCTACTTAGACTGAAAAGATCCTCCGCGCATCTTATGTCTGTCAGAGTGTGATCCTCAAGCGTCTGATCGATGAGAAGCGAAAGCCTCAGAAGAGAGAAAATATCTTGGGCGTTGTGATGAAAAACCGGGACAAGAGAATCGGCCTCCCCCGTTCTCAAGTAGTCGAAATAGATCTGAGGAATAAGATAGCTGGAAACGTCGATTTCTCTTTGCACTCCCAAGACCTGATGCTCTAAGTTCGCAAGGCTGCATTCCCCGATGCGTCTTTTCCACATCCGCCGGGAAGGAAACAAAAGATCCAGATGATCCCAGTTGGCGGAGTCGAAATCCAAGCGATTGATCACGAATCTGTTCTGCAGAAGGGGAACGTCAAAGCATCTCCCGTTGAAGCTCACCAGGGATTTGAATCCATTCAGTCTTTCTGCCACGGCGGACAGTATTGCTCTCTCCTGGTGAAAATCCTGCATGAAATACTGTTCCACCCAGAAATCATCCCCGGAAAGATAACCCACACCCACCAGGAAGGCATAAGTCCCCGTTCCTCCGGCTAAACCTGTGGTTTCACAGTCTATGAAAGCCGCTTCCTCGAGACGGCACGGCGTCCGGCTGGCTCGGTTGGTTGCCGACTTCCTGGAAGAGCATATCCGCGAGAGGAATTCCCCCCTAACTCCAAAAGACTGAGCGGCTCCGGCAGTGGGACCAAGCCCGTGCAAGGCGAATCGCTTCCTGACCAGAACGAACTCACCGAACCTGTTGTCCGTCGTAGCGCCATCCAGAAGCTCTAGGATGCGGTCCTTCTCTTCGGGGACAGATTCATCTCCTCCTCGGGTCAGATTGTATCCGGTAAGTCTCTTTAGTCTGTCTTCAAGTTCCATCGGTCTCTTCCCACAAAAGCACGGCTTACTTGGTCAGTGTCTTGCTTTTTCGGTCAGTCTGTTCTTTCAGTCTTTCCACCATTACATACGCCTCTTCAATCCCTTTCCCCAAATCCTCTATTGCATGAGCATCCGAACCGAACGCAGCAATGCTTACGCCCGCTTCAAGCACCATCTCCAAAATCTCCCGTCCCGGACAGAACTCATCATGTCCTTTTCTGAGAACTCCGGTGTTTATCTCCATCCCCACGTCGCTTTTTGCCATCAGCTTCAGAACCGGCTCAACCAAACCGTGATGTGCAGTCAGTATCCGTCCTCCATAGAAACGCAAGCCGTATTTTTTGTATATGTCCAGATGGGCCATCGCATCAAAAAGCCCGCTTTCCACTGCGTGCATCAAGCTCCCATAATATTCCTCAACCATCTCTTCTAAGTTTTTCCTCTCGAAATACCTTTCCGCCTCGTTCGATGCCGAGATGGCGACGTGATCCAGACAGTGTACCGCACCCAAAAGATAATCTAAGTCAAGAAAGCTTAAATCCTGTCTTAGTTTGTCCTCTATGTGTGGCGAATAGTCTATCTCCAACCCAGCTTTTACCGATAATCCCTCCGGACTGAATTTCTTCTGCGCCCGTCTCACGTCGTCAAGGTACGTTTCCACGCTCTCCTTTGACAGAGGCACTATCTTCCCGTCTATCCGCATGAACGGATCGTCATCTTTTCGGAATGGATCAGAATCATAATGGGTGACGAAGCAGATCTCCTTCAAGCCCAATTCCAGCGCCTTCTGGCAATATTGATCTATGCTCCCCTCGGCATCCAGAGAATAATCCGGGTGAACGTGCCAATCGGCTTCGTCTAACTCACACGATACCATGGAATGGTTTCTTTTCAAAGGTTGCCCCATACGAAAGATGTTCACTGCTTTTGTGGATTCGCGGCGTGCACGCTTGAGTCTTTCATCTACTCGAGGTTTTCGGAGGAAATCGAGTCTCTACGCCCCATTCAAAAACGGATTCTCTCTTCTCTCCTCCCCGATGGTGGATGCCGGACCATGACCCGGGTAGATCACGTAATCGTCGCCCTTGGCCATCAGCTTTGTCCTGATAGAGTCCATAAGCGTTTTGTATGATGATCCGGGCAAATCCGCTCTCCCTACTGATCCACAAAAAAGGGTGTCCCCCGTGAAAATCACTTTGTCAACGACCAGTGAGATTCCCCCGGGAGTATGTCCGGGCGTATGCAGGACTTCGATGACCCCGGCTCCGAGTTCAAGCTTGTCTCCCTCCTTTACTGTGCGATCTGCTGGGCAAGGCTGCGCCCCACTTTCTAAGAAAAACGGTTGGGCTTGCCCCACCGAGCAAAGCATTTTGGCATCGGCTGCATGAACCAACACTTCAGCACCGGTTGCCTTCCTGAGCTGGGCCAGCGCCCCGATGTGATCAAAATGGCCGTGAGTCAGAACGATGTATTTGACCTTCAGTTTAAGGTCTCTTACTTGTTTTTCTATGTTCTCGAAATCCCCGCCAGGATCGATGACCACCGCCTCTCTGCTTCTCTCGTCACCCAGAATGTAGCAGTTAGTCTCCAGGGGACCCACGGTAAGAGCTTTGATTATCAAATCCTCACTCCCTCGATGGCTAATAGCTTCCTTTTAATTCCCAGCCCTCCGCTAAATCCACCTATGGTCTTGTCCGATTTTATCACGCGATGGCACGGGATGATTATGGGGATGGGGTTAGCTCCGCAAGCCGACCCGGTTGCCCTGGCTTTGCTTTTGCCTCCTGCTTGCTGGGCTAACCATCCGTAACTTCGAGTCTGTCCAAACGGGATTTTGAGCATGGCCTTCCAAACTCTTTTCTGAAAGTCGGTGCCACCCTGCAGGTCCAGCTTCTCCTTGAAAGTCACTTTTTTGCCTGAGAAATAAGCCTCCAGATCCTTCTTCAGAGAAAAGAATTTCTTTTCGTCCTCAAGCAGGCTGACGCTTTGGTCTTTGCTCAGCGCTGTGAGAAACCCCTCCCAGGTGCTCTTGGGAAAGGTGACGAAATTCAAGCCTTTCTCCGTCCGGGTGGCAAGTATCTCACCCACCGGAGACTTGAAAGTCGCATAGTAGATTTTCATCCCACCTCCTTTGTGTTCTCCATCTGATCTTTGGCGTGATAGGAGCTTCTCACCAGAGGCGCCGATTCCACGTGGGCAAATCCCATCCTCTCCCCTATCGCCTTCATCTCTGCGAATTCATTCGGGTTATAGAATTTTGCCACGGGGAGATGATCCTTAGAGGGACTCAAGTATTGTCCGATGGTCAGAAGATCGCAGTTCACGGTTGCTAAATCGCTCATCAAAGCGATCACCTCATCCCGACTCTCCCCTAAACCAAGCATAATACCTGATTTGGTGACGATGCTTAAATCGATTTTCTTTACGTTAAAAAGAAGCTCCAATGATCTTTGATAGTCAGCACCCGTTCTCACTGCCGGATACAGCCTTTTGACCGTCTCCAGGTTATGATTCAGAACGTCTGGCCCTGCCTCTAAAACCATTTTTAGGGACTCAAGCGATCCCGCAAAATCGGGAATTAGCACCTCAACCTTGCAATCGGGGACAGCTCTTTGAATCTCTTTAATAGTACGTGAAAATACGGATGCTCCGCCATCGGCCAAGTCGTCTCTGGTGACCGAAGTTATCACCGCATATTTCAGCTTTAGCTCAACCACTGCCTGGGCCACTCTGCTGGGTTCATCTATATCCACCGGTAACGGGATTCCTCTCTGCACGTCACAGAATTTGCATCCCCTGGTGCAGATATCGCCCAAGATGAGGAACGTTGCCGTTCCGCTTTCAAAGCAGTGGCTTACATTCGGACAATTAGCTTCTTGACAGACGGTATGCAGATTGAACCGATCCAAGAGGGATTTGATTCTCCGATAATCCTCTCCCCAAGTAGTCTTGACCTTCAGCCACTCCGGACGCCTAACCTGCATTTCTTCGCCCTCAACAGGAAGGTTGACATGACGGCCTAAACGACTTAGATTAAGATAGCATACGGGCACCAAAAAGCAAGACCAAATGCGGCCAAGCTTAAGACGACCTCAAAAGGGAAAACAACATGAACACTTAGCGGAAGGCTTCAGCCGTCCACATTCGGAAAACCCGAAGGAGAGAAGATGACTGACCAGAAGACCTACGATCTGATAATTATAGGTGGAGGACCGGCTGGCCTGACTGCCGGCATGTATGCTACCAGAGGGAAATTGGACACTCTGCTTTTGGAGCGGCTGCATCCGGGAGGTCTGGTGGCATCCACGGAGTGGGTGGAGAATTACCCCGGTTTCCCGGAGGGAATTGTCGGCACCGAGCTTATCAACAAGATCGAAGGGCAAGCCACAAAGTTCGGACTCCAGATCGCCCCGTTCAAAGAAGTACATTCCGTTGATCTGAAGAGCAGGATCAAAACCGTGAAAGTCGACGGCGTGGAATACAAGGCCAAGGCTGTGATTATCGCCTCTGGAAGCGAACCCAAAAAACTTAATATCCCTGGAGAGGATGAGTTCAAAGGACGAGGCGTCTCCTATTGTGCCACCTGTGATGGAGCATTTTTCCAAGGAAGAGACATTGTGGTGATCGGCGCCGGAAGCTCCGGCATCCAGGAGGGCTTGTTTCTCACCCGGTTTGTCAATAGCGTCACCGTAGTTGAATTTATGCCTCACATGAACGCGGAGAAGATCCTGCAGGAAAGAGCGCTCAAAGAGCCGAAATTCGCATTCCACCTAAATCAGATGGTCACCTCCATAAATGGAGAAAACCAGGTCCGGTCGGTCACCATAAAAGACCGAAAGACCGGTGAGGAGAAGGTTATTCCGACGGCAGGGGTTTTCATTTACGTGGGATGGAATCCGATGACCCAGTTCTTGAAGGGGCAGGTTGATTTGGATCAGTGGGGCTACGTCGTTGCCGGAGAGGACACGAAGACCTCTGTCCCCGGTGTGTTTGTGGCCGGCGATGTGCGACAGAAAATACTAAGACAGATCACCACTGCAGTCAGCGACGGCACCGTTGCCGCCTTCATGGCGGAAAGATATGTGGCTGAACTAAAGATTGATTGAAGAGACAACAAATGACTATATAAGTTGAAAGGCAAGGTGCATGAAAAACCAGAAAGAAAAGAAGAACCCAATAACACTTCCAGTATTAATAATTATCATTGTTACTGCCATAATAACCCTTATAATTAACAGTTTATTTCCTTCAGTTTGGCGAATTGTTAAGGATCATTTCTGGCCGCCCAGACTTCAGTTCTCTTTGACCAAATGTATAATATATCGAACAGACTCGCAGCATTTCCCGATTTGCGAGATGGACATCGCAGCAAACAATCCTTCCACGAGAAGCCTAACTGTACACCTGAAACTCCTGAGATTTTTTCGAGATGATATTGTGTATCGCTTTCCGGCCGAGGAAGGAAACATCAGAGTTGAACCAAAAGATCGGTTAGTTATACCCTTGCAGTTTAAAGACAGAGTTTTAGATCTGGCTCTGAAGGTGCCCCAGGACTCAAGTACTGCTGTAATCAAGTTGACCTGGGAGTATGTAGAAAGAGAATCCATCGATAGTCTGGTCATAAGTGACGTCAATGTTTCGAAATGCACATACTGGCAAAGACCTGTATTTGACTCCGAAGCAGAAGCATCTAACTTCGGGGCTTCAGTTTTGGGTGTTCGGGGACCGGTGTATTATTTAGATACGTTGACTGGAAAACAGGGCAAAGTACGTCTGGACATTAAGGTTTTTACGAACCAAAGTGGTTTGCTCGATTTTGATATGGAAGGGTTTATAACGCGCTTATTCGCAAAGGACGTTTCTTGGGATTGCTATTTGCCAGCTCTTCGCCGAAGATATGGAGGCATCTATATGGGTCTTCTGGCATCTGACACTGGCGATGCTGAGCAAACACTTTCTCCCCATCATCTCTTCAACGATATTGGGGATTACGGCGAATTCGATCTAACTGGAACAACGTTCGAAGAGGATTTTTCCAACATCAGTGAGTTCATATATTATACTTTCGATCCAGCTCGCGATCAGCCGTTGTTTAGAGTCTACTACGAGAATTCCAAATACTTCGTTCTCTTAGTGTACGAGCAACCTCAAGCCGTTGATACGATGATAACGCGCTTAACAACCAAGGGGTATAGAGTTGGTGCTGCGTCAACGAGACGGTTTGGATTTTTCCAGGACATTTTGACCTCTATAACTCCGACAGAAAAACTTAGGAGCTTGGCAGAAAAATTGAATACTTACGTGGATAGCCTGAACCTTGTTACGAACACTGACGGTGCGTTCGTACTTTTCCCCGTACCTCTTGACTCTGAAAGGACCAGTAGGATTACGAGGGACATTATTCAAGCGACAGGTAAATCACATTCAGTAACATTTTGTTTCGATTGTCGTCCGTTTAAATCTCACCTTCTACCGGCTCCGTTCTCAACACCTGTTTTGGTGTTCCTGAATTTCTCTGACGATAGTTTGCATCAAAAAGTCCACAGCATAAAACTGGAATACCCTCCCCCTCCGTGACCTTATGTAGACTCGAATGCCATTAAGCACGTTGGAACTCTTATCGTTACACATGCTCTGTCCGCGACGTACTGTGTTTCAGGTGCCCCACAAGGTATCCAGTACTAACTATTACGAAACTCTGGGATAGTCCGAAATCCCAAAGCAGGTACTACGGTTACGCCTCTATACCTTTCTGAGCAAGGATGTCTTTTTTGAATGGATGTTTTATCTCTTCAAATTCGGAGACCAAGTCGGCAAGTTGAATCTATCTGTAAACCTCTCGCCGATGTCTTATTTTCATCACTCTGATTTCTTTTGCTTGGTCATGGATTTCATAAATCACTCGATAATCACCTACCCGGATGCGCCAATCATTCTTCGAACCGAGAAGTTTGCGGCATCCTTGAGGTCTTGGCTCGATACCGAGGGCTTTAATATGAGGAACAATTAGATCGAAGTCTTTTGGAGGAAGTCGTTTAAAGTCTCTTTCTGCCGTTCGTTCAATCAGGATTTCATACACTCGGCTTATACTCCTTAAGAAATCCTTCGAATTTTCTGAATTTGAGTGGTTTCTGTCTAATCCTCTGCAAAACCTTCAAGTCTTCCATATCTTCCAGACGTTCCAGCATTTCCTGATATTCTTTTATGTCTAGGATGATAGCTTTAGGTTCTCCGTCCTTAAGAATAATCTCGTGACTTCTCATTTTGGTCTTGGTTCTCATACTTTAACCTCCAGACAGATTGAAAATCTATAACGATGTAGTCATCTAGAATACAAGTTAAAGCCATCATAGTAGTTTGTCAATTAGAATCGATGAAAAAAGGACAGCCACAAGGGCTGTCCCTACGTGTATACTCTGTGTTCGTCAAGGGATTTCCATACTCTATACTCTAACTCTATACTCTAACTCAATACTCAACACCTCTCTGAGCCAAAACACCTTTTCTAAACGGATGCTTAATCTCTTTTACTTCAGAAACTAAGTCGGCAAGCTGGATCATTTCTTTGGGGGCAGATCGACCGGTGAGAATCAGGTGGAGATCACGGGGCTTTTGCTTGATTAGGTTGATTACCTCTTGAATGCTGAGGAGTTTTTTGTCTAAGGCGATATTGATCTCGTCAAGAACGATAATGTCGTATTTCTCCGATAGGATTTGATCCTCGGCGAACTTGAGGGCTTGCTTTGCGGCCTTCACGTGTTCCTTGAAGGGAAATCTGTCACCTTTGATCTTGACGTATCCTTTCCCCAATGTCTTGATTTCGATGCCGCAGTCGTATTTCTTGACGAATTTCAGCTCCCCATAGTCTTTGAAACTCTTGATAAACTGAATGATTAAAGTCCTTTTCCCATGCCCTGCCGCACGCAGTGCCACCCCTAAAGCGGCGGTAGTCTTCCCTTTTCCGTCCCCGGTGTAGACTATCACCAATCCTTTGGTTTTCTGATCTCTCATCGCTTCGGGGAGATTAATTCCAAAAAACCTCACCCCGGTCCCCTCTCCCGGTTTAAGGAGAGGGGAGCTTAAGGGGTGAGCGAATCTTGAGTAAGAAGGGATTCCGCAGAAGAGCCTCTATCTGTGGGCAACCGCTTTCACGATGTTGTCGTCAACGTTGAACTTCTTTAGGAATTCCTCCCGTTCCTTCTTCATCTTATCGACCCAGGTCTGGTATTCGGACATCCGTCCTTTGCTTTCATAATAGATCCTGGGATTAAGAATCTCTTTTGGGACATTCTTCAGAAGCTCAGCATTCTCCGTAGCATCCACATCCACGATCTCATAGCCAAAGTCCGGGTCCTTTTTCCATTTTATCCTGCCGGACAGCATGGCCTGGAGCATGGCGGAGGAATGGGGGATCTTAACCTTCAGAGCCTTTCCCTTCTCCTCCTCTTTTTGATCGCCGCCGATATATCCGGTGTTCATCAACCAGGTCTCTAACCCCGGCAGTTTGGCAGCCAGCTCACTAAACCTCTTGGCTTGCAATCCATGCGGGCTGGTGAAGAACGGCTGGGTGAAGGGAGAACGAGTTTTTCCCCTTTCTTTGCCGGCAGCAGAGGTTTTGGATGTTTCCCCTAACATAAAATATCCGGCTGCCAGCTCCGGAGTGGGGAAGCGGACGATACCGGGCGTAGCCGCATCCGATCCCTCGTCCCGGTTCAGAATTCCCAGAGACTTGAGTGGCGGAATGTTATCGAAGCTGGCCGCATCCTTTATGGCCTTCATCGGAATAATGGATCTCCCATTCTGCGTCCAGACGGTAAAATCCCAGCCGTCTTTGGGAATGTCGTACTCGTCGACCACCTCGTCGATTTCCACCTTTCCGCCGATGAATGCCTCCACGTTGTCGACAGGGGCTCCGGATTGAATGAGCATGTCCTTCAGACGAGCCACCTCTTTCGGCGTAAGTCGGCCCTTGCTGAAATCGTATGTGCCGTCCTCATTCGGGAAAACGTTCTCCACCCAGGCGTCTGCGTGGATGGAGCCGGCGTAGAGCACGGGTTCCGATTCCAGGGTCAGCCCGTAGGTCTTGGCAAAACACCCGTTCTCAGTTATCGTGAGGGTGCTGTTCGGCCACATCACGATCATGTCGTCCTGAATGGGCTGGGCCAGTTCTCCCTGCTTGCTGAAGGTCGTGGTGGTCTTGCCGGTGCCGGAAAGCCCCAAAATTCCCATGGTCATGGCCTTCCCGCCAATGGTTACCTTTTTGGCGCCTGCGTGCAGAACCAACCCACCCTGCCGGTACACGTACTCGTTCAGCATTCGCAGAACGCCCTTTTTGGTCTCGCCGAAATAGTCCGAACCCATGACGTAGGTGGTCCAGTTGTTCAAATCTACCACGATGGCCAGCTTCCCCGGCATGTCGTCTAAACTCAACCCGGCGGTATAGACCAACCGAAATTGGGGTTTAAACGGTCGGGCCAGCTGCTCCTTGTTCTCTACCGCGGAACGGGGAAAAGCCAGCACCTGCTGCATGCCCGCCACGTTGGCCGCCTCGGGGGTGTAAAACCACTGGACAGGCATGGCCCCTTTCCCATATCCGTAATATGCATTGATCTGGATAAGCGTCCCCTTCTTCTCAATGTATGCCTTCTGCCTTTCTATAAGCTCCTGGGCCTTGGCGGGATCGATTATGCTGCCGGAGAAATTGTTCTTCTCCGATTCCGGCGCTATGCAATAAGTGAACTTAGCCATTCGGGCTTTGTATCGGGAAAGCTTGTCGATGTTCCCGTAGGCAGTCTTCATTATGGCCGGGGTATACTTAAGCGCCAGCCCTTTCAGTTGCTCTTGGGTGGGATCGGTCATGTATTCCACCCGGTACGGCTTCTCGGCACGAGAGTTGAATTTACTCTGGGCCATGCTTCACTCCTTTCCTTTTGGTTATTAGCGGATCGTTCCTAACCTGATATGCCGATTGTCTGGATTGGCCTTATTCTTCGATTATCCTTCTGCCGGCGGTTTTTGTATGATGCCTGAGTCCATCAGCACCTGCGCCTGATCTCTGGCCCTTTTTATGGCACGCGAAGCCTGCTGGAATAGCTCTTGTTTGGATGCCCTGATTTTCGCTATTCCTTGATCCATGGCCTTAAGCCCGACTGCCGCCGCCTCTCTGGGGTAGACCTCCCATTCGTCCATGGTAGGAATCAAGTGATCCTCCCGCAGACCTTTTTCTGCCGCGGTTTCTGCCAGCTCGTGCGCGGCCGCGATGCACATTTCATCGGTGATGGTTGAAGCCCTCACGTCCAGAACGCCGCGAAAGATTCCGGGAAAGCCCAGAGAGTTGTTTACCTGATTGGGGAAGTCCGATCTTCCGGTGGCTACGATTCTGGCTCCCGCCTCCTTAGCCTCCCAGGGCCAGATTTCGGGGATGGGGTTGGCGCAGGCGAAAACGATGGCATCCTTCTTCATGGAAGCGACCCACTCCCTCTTGATCACGTCCGGTCCGGAAGCCGAGTAGCCGATGCAGACGTCGGTATCCCTCATGGCTTCGGGAATGCTTCCTTTTCTTCCTTCCTGGTTGGTGATTCGGCAAAACTCGTAGCGTGGGTCTCCTCTCTTATATTCGTTGCGATCTGGATGAAGTATTCCATTTATGTCGCACATAATCACGTTCGCGGGATTTATTCCAGCCGATATCATCAGCCGAACACAAGCCACGCTGGCAGCGCCCGCTCCAATCATGGAGACTCTTATCTCATGAATCTTCTTCCCCACTATTCTCAAAGCGTTGATCAATGCAGCTACCGTGACCGTGGCAGTCCCCTGCTGATCGTCGTGCCAGACCGGAATTTTGGCCTCGCGCCTGAGGGTATCGAGAATGTGAAAACACTTCGGCTGCGCTATGTCCTCCAGATTGATCCCCCCGAATGACGGCTGTAGAATCTTCACCACCCGAATCAGCTCGTCCGGGTCTTTGGTATCCAAACACAGAGGATATACATCCACGCCTCCGAGGTATTTGAAAAGAAGCGCCTTGCCTTCCATCACCGGAAGTCCTGCCTCCGGTCCTATGTCTCCCAGTCCCAGAACTCGAGTTCCGTCGGAAATCACCGCTACCGTGTTGGCCTTGTTGGTGTACTCCCACACCATTTCATGATTTTTGTCAATGTCCTTGCACGGCTGGGCCACACCCGGGGTGTACCAAATGGCAAAGTCGTCGAAGTTTCGGATGATGCATTTGGGAACGGTTTCGATCTTACCCCGGTAAAAAGGATGCAGCTTCATCGCATCCTCACCGGGCTTCTTGGCCTTAGCTACCAGTTCCTCTTTGCTCAACATCTTGACTCCTATCTGGTGCTCGGATCAGAGCCTGCACCGATTATGCGTCTCTCGGACGCTCTCTTCTGACCATTCCCACTGCCTGGGGTTGTAAGGCGCGCCTTTCGGGCGAGCCATCAGCTCTTCACACCGTAGGGTTTGCAACCCTGCAAACCGAACTGCCAGCGCATGGAAAACCAGCCAGAACCATTCACGTCATTCAACGGATTCAGTCAGGGAAGACCTAAAGACGCGATGGAGCAGCCGTCGGCTGTATACCTCTGCGCCCGGTTGCGGCTTATGCGTAGCACAGTTGTGCCGCTTAAGACTCATTCCCGACTCGCTTGGTCAGGCCCCAACTTGGCCTCTTCATTCTTCTTTGGGTCTCACCAGGCGGGCAAGAAAAAAACCTCTGCCCGCCTCCGGTTTAGCGCTGGTGCTACATGAGGTGATACTTCTCGATATTCTGATCAGCAATTGCCTGAATTCGCCTAATTTCCTCTTCACCGCCCGGTTTCTTCAGAAGGTGCCTGAACCGGCCCTGCAGCTTCAGGTATTCTTCTACTGGCTTCTTCTTAGTAATCTTTCGGACTGAAGTGATCTTTCCGTTCTCCATCTCGAACAACGGAATCAAACCGGTCTGCACCGCCACTTGGGCCACCTTGATGGTCAAAGCCGGATCATGAATCCAGCCCAAGGGACAAGGACAATGAATCTGGATGTACTTAGGTCCTTTGATGCTCAATGCCTTCTTGACTTTCTTCTCTAAATCGGCGTAGTAGCCCACCGAGGCAGTGGCCACATAGGGAATGCCGTGGGCGGCGGCTATCAGCGGCATAGGCTTTTTGTCCGTAATCTTTCCCCAAGAAACCTTGCCGGATGGGTCCGTGCTGGTAGAGGCCTCAAACGGCGTCAACCCGCTTCTCTGGACCCCGGTGTTCATGTAAGCTTCGTTGTCATAGCAGACATAAAGAATGTTGTGTCCCCGCTCCAACATGCCCGAAAGGCAGCCAATCCCGATGTCCGCAGTTGAGCCGTCGCCTCCCTGGGCAATGATGTAAGCCTCGTCTTCTCTGCCTAACGCTTTCAATGCGGCCTCGATTCCGGAGGCCACTGCTGCCGGGTTCTCGAACAGTGAGTGGATCCAGGGCATCCTCCAGGCAGATTGTGGATAGGCGGATGAGACCACCTCCAGGCATCCGGTGGCACAGGTAGCAATCACCTTTCCTCCGGCCGCATTCATCACCAAGCGGGCTGCCAAAAGCTCTCCACATCCTGCGCAGGCACGATGGCCTGGAGCAACCAGGCTCTCGCGAACTGGTTCCTTCTTCTTCGCCACGGGTGTCTTTTTATCCATTGCAGTTTCTTCATTTGCCATATTGTTCTCCTTCAGATCATTCTCCGATTCCGATAAGCTCTTCTCTTAGATCGACGAACTGATCTTCTGTGGTTTCGGACTGGGCTTTCTTCACCGCATTGATGATCGACTGGTTGGGGATATCCCTTCCTCCCAATCCGACGATGAAGCCACACATTCTGGGTTGGTTTTTCTTCCCGTAGAAGGCAGTCTTCATTTCGTTCAGCAGTATTCCTCCCAGTCCCAGCGAGATGGCTTTCTCCATGACTATGACGGTATCCACGTCTTTCAGCGCATCGTAGATTGCCTCTTTGGGAAAAGGCCGGAAGGCGCGGACCTTCAACAGCCCCACACTCTGACCCTTCTCTCTAAGCTGATCCACCGCCTCCCGCATGGTTCCAACCACCGATCCCATGCCCACCAGTGCGGTTTTGGCTCCTTCCAGCCGGTACTTATCCACCAGGCCACCGGCATATCGTCCGAACTTCTGGTTGAACTGATTGGCCACGTCCTCTATCACCTGTTTGGACGCCTCTATGGCTTGCTGTAAACGATATCTGGTTTCCATGTAGAATTGAGGCTCGGCCAATATCCCAAAGGTCACCGGATTTTTGGTAGTCAGATAGGTTTTCGGTCTGTAAGGAGGGAGAAACTCATCCGCCGCCTGCTGATCGATCAACTCCACCGGCTCGAAGGCGTGGGTGAGAATAAACCCATCCATATTGACCATCACCGGAAGAGATATTTCTGGATTCTCTCCGATCCTGTACGCCTGCAATTGCATGTCGGCTGACTCCTGACAATCCTCCGCGTAGAGCTGTATCCAGCCCGAGTCTCTTATGGTCATGGCGTCTTGGTGATCGTTCCAAATATTTATTGGAGCGGACACAGAACGATTAGCGCAGGTTATAGAGAGGGGAAGCCTCAATCCAGCGATATTGAACAAAACCTCCGTCATCAAGAGTAATCCCTGGGAGGTGGTAGTGGAATATGCTCTGGCACCGGTGGCAGACGCTCCCAAAATCACCGAGGCCGCCGCGAACTCGCTTTCCACGTTGATGAACTCCGATTTTAGCTCTCCATCCGCCACCATCTGGGAAAGATTCTCCACGATATGGGTCTGGGGGGTTATGGGATAGGCGGAGATCACGTGTGGACGACACACCTTGACCGCCTCTGCTACTGCTCTGGACCCTTCTATCACTTTCTTCATTATCGCACCTCCAGTTCCATCTCGATGTCTTTGGCCGGACATTCTTCTGCGCAGATGCCGCATCCTTTGCAGAACTCCATGTCTGCCCAGTACTTCTTGTCCTCTCCGAATATCACTCCATCCGGGCAGACCATCACGCAGATACGGCAGTCGTTGCATTTGTCATGCTTAAACACCGGCTTTTTCACTCTCCAGCTTCCGGTTTTGTATTCTTTGCTTGAAGCCGGTTTTACCGCAATTCCTTCGGGCCGCGTGGACGCATGTTCGGACTTAGCCACGTTTTCCTCCTTTCATCAGATCATAGGCTTTCTGAATGGCGTGCGCGTTTTTCTCTCCCACCTCGCCCGGAAATCTTTCTTTCACGCTTTTTATGATCGCCTCCACCGAGATCAAGCCGGTGATGCCGGAGAAGGCCCCCATCAGGGTTGTGTTCTGCACCGCCCGGCCTATCGTCTCCATAGCAATCCTGCTGGCGGGAATGGTTCTCACTTCGGCTGTGGTCTTAAGTCCCAGCTCTTCCGGGGATTTTTCAGTATCAACCAACACCATGCCGTCGGACTTGAGTCCCTTGAGCACGTCTATGGCGCCGATCAACGTGTTATCCTGAATGATCAGGTAGTCGGGCTCATAGATCTGGCTCCGGCCCGTCACCTTGTGGTCGGCTATTCTCACGAAAGACTGCACCGGAGCTCCCATGCGTTCACTGCCGAAGAACGGGAATGCCTGGGCGTACTTGCCGTCCGCAAACGCGGCCACCGCCAAAAGCTCGGCAGCGGTGACCACACCCTGGCCCCCCCGCCCATGTATCCTAATCTCTCTTAGCATAATCCTCCTTTTATTCATTAACGTAAGAGCGATTTCCCGCCTTCGGCGGGAGGTTCCACCCGAATCGCCCCTACGAGCATTGCTACTCCAAAATCATCTGGTCAGCTCTTGTCACTTCTCCGAAAGTTAGTGAAAAATTTCACAATCTAATTTTATACGGCAAATTGACCTGCAAGTTTTGAAAAATTCACCCTTACCCCATCTCTACATTCGTGGAGTGGCGCTCACCCTGAAGGGGAAAGACGGGGTGAGGTTATGGCTCAAAGTCGGGGCAAGGTTATATTCTTCTGCGCCTGGTATTTTCCCTTTTTGTCTTTATAGGAAGTCTGGCATATCTCATCTGCTTCCAGAAAAACTATCTGGGCTATCCCTTCGTTGGCATAGATTTTGGCAGGAAGCGGTGTGGTGTTGGAGATCTCCAGGGTGGCATACCCTTCCCATTCTGGCTCAAAGGGGGTCACGTTTACGATTATGCCGCACCTGGCATAGGTGGATTTTCCCAGGCAGATGGTCAGTATGTTCCTGGGGATCTTGAAATACTCCACCGTCCTCGCCAGGACGAAGGAATTGGGCGGAATGATGCATACTTTCGCTTTCACATCCACTAAGGAATTGGGGTCGAATTTTTTGGGATCAACCACAGTGGAGTTTACGTTAGTGAACACCTTGAATTCGTCCGCCACCCGGATGTCATAGCCGTAGGATGAAAGCCCAAAGGAGATAACTCCCTTCCTCACCCGTCCCTCTGAGAATGGCTGGATCATCTGGTGTGCCTTCGCCATCCTCCTTATCCATCTATCTGATTTTATTGGCATAAGCTCCAAGAAATGAGAGATTCAAAATGCAAAATGGAAAATTGCATAGCGAAATTCAAGATTGCAGGAGGAGCGGTGTAGAGAGCTGCGGTTCGCTGAAGCTCGTGACTATGATCGTGAGTCCTTGGTTTTGGACTTTGAACTGGGATTTTTCTCTTTGAATTTTGAATTCTGAATCTTGAATCTTTGGTCTCCCCTTGCTGGTGTCAAAAATACGTCCTACGTGCCATACTCCGACATGATCCTCTTGATCTTCTCCGTCAGTTTCAAAGCCTCATCCATCCCCCGCTGCCACATGTTTCGACCGAAAATCAAGCCGGTCACGCCCGCCTCCATGGAGACCTTCACCTTTTCCAGAAGGTCGTCATCCGAAATCTTGCTGCCTCCGGACACCAAGACCATGGTTCTGCCGGCAGATGTCACCACCTTCTCCATCCCCTCCGGCGGGGCGAATTTCATTTGATCATAGGGCTTGGGCAGATCTTTGGCCTTCGTCTCGTCATACTCCGGAAAATTCAGTTTGACCAGATCCGCACCGAGTTCACAGGCCACCCGGGCTGCATAATCCACGGCATAAAGGCTGTCTCTTCCTCCCTTGGCTTCGATGGCTTCCCCCCGGGGATAAGCCCACACGATTAACGGCATTCCGTGCTTCTCACAATCCTCCCTGATTTGGCGGAATTGCCGCACATCATCTGCCTGTGCTGGTGAGCCCACATACAGGGTGTATCCTACGGCGTCCGCACCCAGCCTGACTGCATCCTCCACTGACGCGGTCTGCGGAGAAAAGGCGTGAGTGTCTTTTGGTATGTTGGTCTTCCCATTGAGTTTCAAGACCAGCGGAACTTGTCCGGCGAAATCCTTGAGATATTTCTCTGCCAGGCCAATGTGAAACACTATGCCTGAATATCCGCCCTCCTTGGCCAGTCTCAGTTGGAACAGAGGATCAACCGAATCCGGGTTGGCGAAGAAGTCCACTGGCCCATGTTCCAGCCCTTGATCAATGGGCAGAAAAAGCAAGGTCCCGTTCGCCGGGCCGTACCGGTACAGCAGACGGTGAAGCCTGGTTCGCTTCCCCAGGCTCAGATCCAGATCCCTCAAGCTGATTCTTGCTTTCATCTTCTCTCCGATGTGTTGAATTCCAAAGATACCGAAAAAATCCTGTTTTTACCGACGTACCCGGGAGGTGTTAGGACTCTATCAATGTGCGCCGTCCATGGTGAAAGTGGAGATAAGACTCGTGGTCTTGGCTCAAGATTCGATGCCTAAATCAAGCTATCCGGCGGTGGTGAGACACGGTGTTCGTTCTCTTGATGGTCAGATCCCCGATTGTCTTGGGCCACGCCGAATCAGGCCGAAAATTGGACACGGGATATTGATATCACGAGACCAAGTCTGCCAGGGTGTGTTGCGTGAGCAATTTCATGCAGTAATCCTGACCTTTCTTCCACAGTTTACGCAGTTCACAGATCTCTCTCCGATCGCAGTATTCGAGGTCGCTCAAACACTTGGTGAAGTGGATAGGTCCCTGGACGCTTTCCAGAAGCTCCTTCACCGTAATCTGCTCTGCCGGTCGCGCCAATGAGAATCCACCCCGTGCTCCCCGATGAGACCGGATCAAGCCGGATCTGCTCAAGTTCTGGAATATCTTGGCCAAAAACTTCTCTGGGAGATTCTCTGCCTTCGATACCTCGGCTAACGACACGATTTTCCCCCTGGGCTGCTTGGCCAGATAGATCACGCCAAAAATGCCGTAGTCTCCGGCCCGGGTGAGTTCCATGGAATCAACCTCCAAAGGAAAACAGGACTAATTCTACCTTACTATTTATTATAATATCTTGTTTCGAAGATGTCAATGAAAATTGCGCCCATTTTTCGGAAGTTGCAAGAGGTCGGGACTCCCCAACGGTCTTTTTCCTGCATGGGGGACGTACGGTCCCTCAAGAGAAAAAGACCCGCGGTAACGGATGGGACATCAATTGCCAGCCGGGCGAAAGGACTCAAGCTACTTCAGCCATGGGAATAAAGAAAACACTAACCCTCGGCACTGCCTGATGCCCGGGCACGATGATCCGGTCGCGGTTTATTCAGATTCTCTCCCAATCTTTCAGAAACTGTAACAGAAGCCTTGCCCCGAATCCGGTCGCACCCTTGGTCCAATAGGAATCATCTTTAAAATAGCAATCATCTTTGTCTGTGAAATCAACTCCAGCTATGTCGAGATGTAACCAGGGGAAGTCACCCACGAATGTTTTCAGGAAAGTGGCGGCCAAAATCGCCCCTCCCCACTTTCCTCCCACGTTCTTGATGTCGGCTAAATCGCTTTTCAAGAACTCGCGATATTCATCCCACAGCGGCATCTCCCACACCCTTTCTCCGGTCAGCTCGCCAGCCTTAACTATCCTATCTCTTAGTCGCGGGTGATTGCTGAAAAACCCGGCACAGATTGACCCCAGCGCAGTCTTGATGGCGGCGGTCAGCGTCGCCACGTCAATAATCGCATCGGGTTTGAAGCTCTGGGCAAAGGACAAAGCATCCGCCAATATCAGGCGCCCTTCGGCATCCGTGTTCAAAACCTCGATGGTTTTTCCCGAATGTGACGTAATGATGTCTCCGATTTTCTGAGCTGTCCCGGAGGGAAGGTTCTCTGCAGCAGGGACTATTCCCACCAAGTGAAGCGGCAGCTTCATCTTGGCGCAGGCCGCAATGCCGGACATGACCACCGCGCCACCCATCATGTCTCCCTTCATGTCCAGCATGTTCTCGGTCTGCTTCAATGACAGCCCTCCCGCGTCGAAAGTTATCCCTTTCCCCACTAAGGCCAGGGTGTTGATCGCTCTCTTGGGAGGGGAGTATTCCAAGACAACCAGCTTAGGGGATTGACTGCTTCCTGCGCCCACTGCCAAAAGAGCGTTCATGCCAAGTTTCCTGATCTGGGCTGAGGAAAAAATCTCACACCTCAGATTGCTTTCTTTGGCAAGCTTTTCCGCCTCACCGGCGAAACGCTCCGGGGTCAGATAATTCGCGGGTTGGTTGGCCAAGTCGCGGGTAAAACTGGCGGTCCAGGCAAAGGTCTCTCCCTGGCGAATGCCTCTTTCGATTTCGGCGATCTTTTGCCTATCCTCCTCCACTATGGTCAAGTTCCCCAAAGCCGGCCTCCGGCTTTCATCACCAGACTTGTACCGATCCAGCTTGTAGTTTGAGAGAAGTATTCCTTCCACCATAGCCTGCGCAGCCTGCTCCAGTTTGATCTTTGGACGAATCGACTCGGGCACTGAGGCAGAGACACTTTCGAGTCTCAATTCCCTTATCTTCCTTCCGGCGAAACCGTAAGCTCGACGAAGCCTTTCGCCGGTTACCTCTTCTCTCTTTCCCAGACCGGTCAAGATGACTCTCTGGGATTTGAGCGCGCCGTGGGGATACAAGACCGCAGTTTGACCCAATTGGCCGGCAAAGTCGCCCACCTCCAAAAGCCGGCCAATTTCCCCGCCAAGCACGAGATCCACAGCCTTAAGCCTGCCGGTGAGTCTCTCCACCGCCTCAAAGCAACCGAGAACGATCGCCTGATCTGCGGTTAGATGGATGTTTCCTGGTTTGATTCTTACTTGCATAGAAGGCTCCTTTGGCTGGGCAGCCGGTTAAGATTCGCCTTGGCGGATGATTCGTGCGCGTCCGTCGCCGCCGGCCAATCCGGTTACAGATTTCGCCTGGGAGCGACCCAATCGCCATCGCAATCTTTTCAGTATCCGTCGCACCCATCAATGCCGCCGAAAACTATAATCAAAAGCTCCGCGGTGTGCAAGAATAAAAACGGCTTTGCAGCCGGAATCAATTCTCTCAAAATCACTTCCGGCTCTTAAGACCGCCTTCTTTCCGCCCGATACAGATAGTGGAAATACTCCGCAAACCGGCAAGATCTAACCTAACCTTTTTTTCGGAGGGGCCCGTGGAAAGAGACAGCCACCTGGTCTGTGATGAAACCGCCAGGGATAAACCAAAGAAACCACCATCCGCCTCCGTTCCTCCAGAGACCGAAGAAAGATCACTCCGCTCTCCCTGCAGTGGCGCACCCGACCAGATTTCCGGGGAAAATGAGATTGACTTGTCCCATCCTTCCGCCAGTCTTCAGGAACCGGACGAGTCCCTCTTGGAGAAAACAGGGGAGAAGAAAGACTCGACCAGAGATGACGGCCGCATTTCCATAATGAGCCCGGATGACATGGTCTTCGAGGAGGAGACTCTGCCGAAGAAAGATGAACAGGAGAGGACGATCCCAGGCAACACTCCGGATGAAAAGCAACCACATCCGGCAGAAGCCGGAACCGAAAGAACTCGGTCCACGGAGACGGTACCAAGAAGGCAGTCCAAGAAGAGGACCGTCTCGAAGAAATCTGAATTCAAACCGACCACGCCAACACCCCAGCCGGTCGTCATGGGCAAGGGCGTGGCCTATCTCGCAGGAAACATGATCAAGTTTACCGGAGGGGTCAAGCTCTCCCCGGGAGACGAGATCAGAATTGGAGATAGGGAATTTGTTCTGAGGAGGCAAAGAAGGAGAAAAAGTGCCATTTACGCAGCAACAATTCTCCTGTTTATCGCCATGCTGACCTTGGTCTCCGGGGTATTCAAATCATCCAATTCCGGCAGGCTCATCGGGATAGTAATGGAGGAGCAAACCGGAACTTTTGTGCCGCAGGCCAAGATATACTTAAAGGAGTTGGATAAGACGGTCAAGTCCAACGATCTTGGATTTTTCATTTTCGAATCGGTCTCACCCGGGTCATACACCCTTCAGGTCTCGTCCACCGGGTACAAGGCCAAAAAAGAAAACGTGACCGTCAGCAAGAACCAATCTAACACCCTGAGCGTGCAGCTTTCGCCCCTGGGTTCCGGTGATGTCTACTCTGGTTCACTCTCAGGCGGGGAGGGAAGCCCAAGACCATCCTCCCCGGATCTCAGTGCCAGCGTCTCCGATTTGGGAAGCATAAGGGTCAAATCAAACGTGTCTGATCCGGTGATCGTGATAGACGACCGGCCAGCCGGGACCGGGAATAAGGTCTACAGAAAGATCGAGCCGGGGACTCACGCCGTCACCGCATCCAAAGAAGGTTATCGCGATTGGTCGGGCGAAGTAGAGGTAACCCCAGGACAGACTTCAAATCTGCAGATTCAGCTCTCTGAGGACAAAAGCTACCATGCCTCTTCCCAGAACTGGAGGGACTTTCTGACTTTGGGACAGTCACAGCTTAACGCCAGCGATTTCTCGTCTGCGCTGACCTCCTTCGACCAGGCCCTGTCCCTCAGTCCCGATTCTCCCGAAGCTCTTCTGGGCAGGGGCAACGTCTACCTGCGGACAGGCGAGAGTGCTAAGGCGATCACGGACTTGGAGAAAGCTGGTAAGCTATTTGCGGAGGGCAACGACTATCAGAATGCGGTCATCTGTTACACGGACTTGACCGCCTTAAGCGACAAGGAACCAGAGTACTACCTAAATCGGGCTGTCGGCTATACCCGGCTGCAGCAGTACGACAAGAGCATTCAGGATTTGAAGAAAGCCATAGGGCTTAAGCCCGATCTTTTCCCGGGGTATTTGAATCTGGGAGAGGCGTACTACGGGGCCGGGGAGTACAAGCTTTCTATCGAAGCGTACAAACATGCCCGTAAGCTGGATTCCAAAAGCGCGCAAGCTTTGGTCGGCCTGATCAAAGCCTACTTGCTTAAAGGAGACAAATCCGAGGCCAAGAAAAGCTATAAGAGATTCGAGGAGATCTCAACTTATATCGATCGGGAGAAGATGAAGCAGGATCCCGACTGGAGAAAGATTCTCCAAGAGCTGGGAGTGGAGTCTTAAGCTCTAGTCAGGATTTCAGGTTTTCTGCACTTGCAGTTCTCGATTATCAACTCCTTCAGGGGTGAATTCACCCGCCGTCTTGTCTGCAAACCTGGCGGTGATCTCCAGGATCTGATCCAGATTGAACGGCTTCGGTAATACCAAGTCCACCTGGCCGGATCTTATCTCTTCTTCGCTCAGCTGGGCCCCCCATCCCGAGATGATCACCACCGGTTTTTGCGGATGGGTCCGTTTTATTCGTCTGCTCACCTCCCACCCCGAGATTCCCGGCATTCCCAGATCAGTGATCACCAGATCGAATTCCTCTTCATAGAAGGATTGAAGAGCTTCTTCCCCATTGGAACAAAGAATAACGTGATGTCCCGACATGAGCAAGAGATCCTTTAGGATCTCCCGGATGTTCTCATCGTCATCCACCACCAATACTCGCAGTTTTCCATTCTCCGATGAGAAATCTCGTCTGCCTGTATCTTCGGGATTTGGCATGGTGAACAATCCCCCCGAGGCTCTTCAATCGGTTATGCGGTTCTCATCCGGATTCTCAGAAGATGACCATCCATCCTCCACCGATTCCCCGGAAAAACGGTATCGGAGTGTCCTTCGTTGGTCTTCCCTGATCCGGTTCTTTCCTGTCGCTTGCAGCTCTCGGCGAAGGCCCCTGGCTGCACATTCCTGGTTGGACATGTTTGACCCTAAGTATTCGCGGTCTCTGTTTTTCTCTGGGCCATAAGCTCAGAGATCAAATCCAGGATTTGTTGCATCTTGAAGGGCTTGCGTATGATTCGATCGATCTTCTCTCGGTACACCTCTGTTTCGTCGAGCTTTGCTCCCCAGCCGGTCGAGAGGATCACCCAGGTAGAGGGGTCCAATTCCTTGATTCGGTGGGCCACCTCCCAACCCGAAATTCCTGGCATCCCCAGGTCGGTGATGACCATGTCCGCCTTCTTGGTCTGGAAAATTCTAATGCCTTCCTCACCGCTTGCGGCCTGCGCCACTTCATGCCCGGCGCCGGAAAGCATCTCATCCAAGACCTCCCGGATGTTAGTCTCATCCTCTATCACCAGGATGCGTGCTTTTTCCTGGCTTGATGCAGGCAAGACTCGTTCTCCGTCCGCCGGGGCGCATTTCGGTAGCCGGATGATGAAACTGCTTCCCCGGCCGGGAGTGCTCTCGGCCGTGATTTCTCCGCCGTGCTGGGTGATGATCCCGTGGGCCAGACTTAGACCCAGACCGGTACCCTCCTCTCCTTTGGTGGTGAAGAAAGGTACGAAGACGTGGCTTTTGACCTCCTCGGTCATTCCCACACCGGTGTCCTCCACCGTGACAAGGACGAACTGTTCGTCTTCGTCGGTCCTTAAGGTCAGGGTTCCCCCTTCCGGCATGGCATCCATGGCGTTAAGAATCAAGTTGGTGAAAACGTCCCTCAGCAAGCTGTCATCCCCCGAGATTTTGCTCTCAGCCTTAAGCTCTTTTTTTACCTCCACCCGGGTCCCGGAAAGGAGGGCCTTGTCCCTCCAGTGAGCTTTGGTCATTTCTAAGGAGGCATCCACCAGCTCATTCAGGTCCACGGGGCGGAAATCCGTCTGGGCACTGCCCTTGGTGAACTCACCGATCCTGGACAGCATTCTGGCCCCCTCCAGGGCAGAATTCTCTATGACCTGAAGGTTCCTCACCAGGTCCATGGATGGTTTTGCTTTTCCCTTTCTCAGCCTCAACAACAGCAGCTGCACCCGCCCCAGAACGGAGGCCAAGACGTTATTGAAATCATGAACCACTCCGCCGGCCATCTCCCCTAATGCACGAAACCTCTCAACCTGAATCATCTGGTTTTGGGTATTCTTAAGATTCCGGCAGGTGTCTTCCAGGTCAGAAAACAGCCTGGCATTTTGTATGGCTACGGAAAGGTGACCGGCGATGGAGTTTAGAAGCTCAATCTGGTCATTCTTGAACCCGTGATCTTTCCGGCTCTCTAAGCTTAGCACGGCAATGACCTTCTCCTGGTTGGTGATGGGGACATGAACATAAGATCTCATGCCTTTTGAGAACACCAGCCGGTCCGAAGGTCCGGAGTCTTGAGTCAAAGCCAGCTTCGTTTGACAGTGGGGTTTTTTGGTTTGGATCACGTCAGACATGGTGGTCTGGTCGGCAGGTATGCTCCGTTTGATTCCGGGCTTGAGATTTTCTTTAGGGCAGAAAGCCATTTCTACTTTGAACAGACCTTCCTCCGGACACCAGAAGTTCAGACTGATTTCGTCATATTCCATGATCTTGTTCAGCTCCAAGGAGACAACTTGAAATACCCTTTCCAGATCCAGGGTGGAGCTGATGGCTCGGTTTATCTGGTCGGTTAGCTCCAGACGGTAAGCTTTTCTTTTTGCCTCCTCGTAGAGTCTGGAATTCTCGATAGGGGTGGACAGAAGATCGGTGACGGTCTCCAAGACTGCGACATCCTGTTCGTCGAAGGTGTGCTTGGCACCGTTCTCCACATCCAGCACCCCCACCACCGATCTGCCGCTTTTGATGGGAACGGAAAGCTCTGACATGGCATCTGCGATGGCGGGAATGTAACACTGCTCCGTGGAAACGTCGTTGCACAGGATGGTCCTGCCGATCTCAACTGCCTTGCCCACCATTCCGGCTCCTTTCTTCAGGCCATGGCCGGGCTCGATTATATTGCTGGACTTGCCGCAGAAGGCCTTTAGGATCAGCTCGCCGGAAGACTCATCCACCAGAAACAAAGACACGTGGTCATACTTGAAACTCAGTTGAATCACCTCCGCGGTGTTCTCCAGAAGCCGGTCTAAGTTAAGGGTGGAGACGGCTTTCCTGCCCACGTCGTTTACCAAAGCCAGCTGCACATTCCGCCTCTTCTCCTCCGCGAAGAGCCGTGAGTTCTCCAAAACGACGGCTATTTGAGATGCCAGCTGAGAGAGCATTCGGATGTCCTGGTCTCCGAAGGCGAAGGGTTTCTCGCTTTTGGCATCCAAAACCCCGATCATCTCCCCTTTCAGTCTTATGGGGACCGCCACCTCGGACCTGCTCTCCTTCATTCCCAGACCGTATCTCTCATCGTCCGAGATGCCTACTGCCACCGCCGGCTCGCCTTTTTGTGCCGCCCGACCGGGAGCATTTTCTTCGCCGACTTTTATCCTGGTTCGATCGGTCGGTTCATCCCCGGGACCACACGCAGCTTTGATGTATAGCTCCTTTCTATTGTTGTCCGGGAGGAAAATGGCACAACTCAAATAACCAAAGGAGTCCACGATGACCCCTAATATCTGGTCCAGCAACTCGTCTGAATTCGGTATGGAGGAAATCCTCTGCGCCACCTGGTACAGAGACCAGGCCTCGTCGGCTTTTTGCTTCACGTCGGCATAGAGCCGGGCGTGGTCCACGGCAAAAGCCGCTTGAGAGATCATGGATCTGCACAAATTCAGATTTTCCGGACAGACTTTGTCCCGGGCCGCAATCCCCACCCCCGCTATTCCCAGCACCAACTTTCCCACAGACAGGGGCATCAGTATTGCTTCGCTTCCTTTCCGCAACTCAAGCAACTCCCTTTCCGCGGAGCTCATCTGACAGTCCTTTCCCGTTTCCATCATCCGGCCGGTATCGATGACTTTCTGATGAAGGGGAAGGTGTTCCCATCCGACCGTTTTCGCTTTTGGGCTGGTCGCCTCCCCCGGGCTGTCGCATTCGATACCGCTCCGCCTGAGGAAAACGTGGGAATGGGACCGGGCGCTGCCTCGGGCGTGATCAAAGGAGGAATCTGCAATTACGGATGTTTGGCCCTGGGCCCGGGAGAAAGTTTCGAACATCAACCGGTTCTTTTCTCGGTCCACCAGTGCCACCCAGCAGATCTCCGCGTTCAGAGTGCTCAGAATCTTCTGAGCCAGAATGCCCAAGACCTGATCGAGATTCACGCTGGCAGAAAGATGAGTAGAAGTGTCCAATAGAACCGAGAGATCCTGGGCTTTCTTTGACCATTCAGAAAGCAGGTTAATGTTATCTATGGCCATCCCTAACTGTTGTCCCACCGCCTCCAGAAACTCATTTTCTTCCAAGCTCGGCTGCCGTGACTTTGAACTGGCCAGCGTGACTGCACCAAAAACCCTCCCTTTTGCTACCAGGGGAAAGACTAAGAGGGCCCCAATTCCCTTGTCTTTCAAGTCTGGAAGCTGCCACTGCCGGTCTTCTTCTGCATTTCTGACGAAAATGATCTCCTTGCGTCTGGCGCATTCTCCCACCATGCCCTGACCCACCTTGATCTGTTCGAACCCTAACCCGCTGTCCCACTGCAGCCCCTTCCAGACCCTCAAGAGCAGGCTTTCGTCTTCTGGACCTATCAGGAATATGGTGCCGCCGTCAAAGCCGGTTACCTCCAGAACGATGCCCAGCACCTCGTTTAGCAACAAGTCAACATTCACGGTCTGGGTCACCGCCGTGGCCACGGCGTTTAGGGCGACCAATCGGTTCCTGACCTCCGTGGCTTCTTTTTCTCTGTCGGTGAGGACTTGATGGATCCGGTTCAGAAAACGGTCCAGAAGCTCCGACTCGTCTTTGGCGTCACCGGCGATGGAGTCACTGAACGGAGACTCTCTGATTTTGCTCTTCACCTGGCGCCGAAACGATAGCACCATTCGGTTCAAGAGAATGGCCAATCCCAATGCAGTGGTCACGGAGATCAGCACTGGAAGCGTCATGGGTTTTTCGGATGGATGGGGGTAAATCCAGGAGCCGAGCAGCAAGAACAGCAACCAGGGGATGGTGGCAATCAAAAAGACCGCCAGAGAGATTCTTTTCTCCAGGCGGATGCCAGTCGAAAGGGACGGAAGGAGTCTCATGATATGTGGGTTCTTTGGAATCCAGTTATGGGTCATTACCTCCCCGAAGAGCCAAAAAGAGATTCTACCCTACCCAGCAGGTCTGCTCTCTGGGTTGACCCAGTCCGGATTGCTCTTCTTCAACAAGAGGGGATCTCAGGAACTCTTCCAGCCCTTGGTGAATCCGGTCTACCCCATTCTCGATGTTTCTGAGGTATTTCAATGCTTCCGGGCTAAGATTCGATTCCTTCAACTTCAGCAGCTCGGCTGACCCTCTGATCAAGGTCAGAGGGTTATTGATCTGATAGCTCAACTCCGAGAGCCGCATCTGAGCATCCGCGGGACGATCTGCGATCGCCTCAGTCTTCTGGCTGCTTTTCAGTCTTTCCTTAAGGCGCTGATTTAGGCTGAGAAGAAGCCCTTTCTTCAGACCGACAGACGTTTGATCCGCCTTATGTTTGACAAAGGCCATCTCCTCTTCGGTCAGAGGCTCTCGATCCCAATTGCGCATCTCCCCCACTGAGATGAGGCCCACGGCAGCATCCTCTAAGACCAGCGGAACCAGAAAGGCAGAACGCACCCTTTGGTCCAAGATCAACCGGGCTTCCCCTCTTGACATCAGGCTCTCGGGATCCTCCTGATTGATGAGCATGGGCCTTTGTGCCTCCAAAGCCAGCCGATGCCAGGGGAGATCATCCAAAGAGACTCTCTTCTCCATGTTCAAGTCGATTCCCTCAGATCTGATCTGGTGCAGGCCGCAGGTAATCAACTGATTCTTCTGCTTGTTTAGAAGCGTCACCCGGGCGAAGCTTTTGCGAAGGTCTAAAGTCAGACTCTCCGCTACCTCCTCCAACAAGGTTTTCAGATTCTCCTCCCCCACCAGTCTTCTTTCAAATTCGTCCAGCGATCTGTTCAGGGATTCGTTTCTGATCAACTTCTCCCTGAGCGCATGTTCCCAGATCAGATGGGAAAGCCCCAGGGTGAACGGCCTCAGCCATTTAGCATCGTTGGCCGAGTAGAAGTTTGGTTCCTGGTGTCCCAGGCTCAAGGCTCCGCACACTGTTTCCTTCGACCACAAGGGCAGGATGATGCGGGACTTGATTCCACAGGCCCTGGAAAGGGAATCTTCCGAGGAATTCTCGTTTGAGTTGATGTTGCGGTCTATCCACACCTCTTTGGAGTTCATCACTGTTCCCGCCAGGCTTCCCTCGGTAGGGACCCCGGACCGCTTGTCCACCAACACTCCTCCTGAGCTTCCCATAGATATTCTTTTCATGTTCCTTCCCGAGCCGATGGCCAGGGCCAGCGAGACGTGATGGAAATCTACTATTCGTTTGAGTTCCCTGGAGATCTTGGAGAACGTTTCCTCCAGCGGGCCGCCTTCTTGATTTATCTTCAGCATGGTCTCGAGGGCCGAAATGTAATCCCTTCTTCTTTTGTTTCTGTCGGAGGTAAGGGCATTCCTTCCCGCCAATCCCAGAATTTCACCCACGCTGGTCAGAAACTGTGTCTCCTGATAAGAGAACCGATCCCCCTGCGAATCGTAAAGCCCTATAAGCCCTATCACCTTTTCACGGAACTTGATGGGGACACAGGCGAAGGACCGAATTTCCTCCTGGTCGGAAAAAACGGTGCCGTATTCCGGCAGGCTCCTCACCTCAGTAGTGGTGGCAACTTCCTTGGACTGACTGGATTCCTTGTACCAGACGTTCTTGGAAGCAAGACCGAACAGGGCAAAAAGATTCTCCGCCGCCACCCCGGCGTGGGCCACCACCGTCATTTCCGAAGAATTAAAGGTGGGCTTAAAGACCACCCCCATCCTGTATCCCATTATGCTCAAGAGAGCGGACAGGGACTCTTTGAGCATTTCATCCGACTCCTGGCGATGATTGACCACGGACAAAAGGGAATTTAGGCAAGCCACCTGTCTGAGTCTTCGAATGCCGTTCCTTTTCACTCCCGCCAGGGAAGCACACCATCTCCACAGACCAAGCACCATCAGGCTCCCACCGGCCACTGAGCCCAAGGTCTCCAACCAGGAAAAGGCTGTTTGGAGCTTCCCGCCGTAAGCCTGGTCGACCGCGCCGGAGATGAAAACCAGATTCAGCCCTGCCGCCAAGGAAAACAACCCTACTCCCAGCGCCAAGACTCTCCAGCTCTGCGGATAATATTGAAAGTGTCTCTGTCTTTCCCTTAGGAGAAAGAACTCCAAGCCTAAGAGGAACACCAAGAGCGCCAAGCCGACCGTCGCGTTATGCATGTTTGGACCCTCCCCGAAAAGGATTAACCAAAAGGGCAGTCAAGAAGATTTTTCCGACAAAAGAACTCTCGTACCATTCGACCACGAATCGGGCGCCATCGCAGCGGACGCCAGGAAATGAAGAAGAAAGAGAGCCATCCACAGGGCGACTGAAGTGATTTCCCGCTAAAAGAGTGTACCCAGAAACGGACGAGCCGCCATCCCGCGCTCCTTCTCTGCCCATTTGTATTATCGACCGAATGCCTGAGTATTTTAGCCCTCCGGGAGGCAGTCCTAGCCGGCCAGAGGGCTGGCATGAGGTAAGCATGGGAAGATCCCGACTCTAACCTCAACCTTGAGATCACGTTGAAAGAGAAGACCCGATCCCGCACCCACTGGTCTGCTGATTCGATTCTTAAGAGGGATCTCTGCATCGGAAGGGGGCAGACCGACGAAGCACAAAGGAGGTCGGAGGGGTCTCGCATGGCTGACACCACTATCACCGCTATTTCCTTCGAACTAAAGTGGGGTCTTCGCGGGTCAGCTGTGGCTGACCTCGCGTGAATCCATGCTCTGAGCGTATCCTGCGGGAATCCGGCGTAGTCTGGAGGAGGCTGAGGGGAGAGTCGGTATTTTTTTTCTCAGAAGGAAAAGATGGAGTCTGTCTCTAAAATATGTCGAATCTCTTCATTCTTTCTCGTAAGGTATTCCGAGATATGCCCAAAAGCCGAGAAGCCTTCACCTGGTTGTGATTGACATGTTTCAGCACGTATGAAAGCATGGTTTTCTCCAATTCGGAGAGAAGGCGATCGTAGATCTGGCCGCGACAGTCGCGAATTATCTGTTCAAAACTGGGGTTTAAGACCCGCTCAAACAGCTGCTGATAATCGTCGCTGGCCGACGATGGGTTCTCGGATGACTTGGCAGGATCCCTATCGGCCCCAATCTGCATGTTATCGTCACTCGAAAGCCGCACTGACCCTAACAGCACTTTTTGCTCCTCTCTCTTCGGTACTGCGAACAACATCCGTCTGACCGTCAAGGCCAGCCTTTCCATGCTCACCGGTGAAGTGAATAGTTCATATGATCGGTCCTGGGAGATCTCATCTCTGGTTTGATCGGTTCCGCTCGGCGGAATGACGATCAGCGGAAGACCCGGGTCCAACTCCCTTATCTTTTCCACCAGCTGACGTGCGGACGTGTCCAGCGAATTCAGATCGAGGATCACCAGATGAGGTCTGGCATTGATCAAGGATGTCAGGACGCTCTTGCCGTGGGGAGAGACCAAGAGCTTGAATTCCTTGGCATCCAGATGTCGATCCAGATCTTGAGAGACCTTGGGATCTGAGCCCACCAGCAGTATTCGTTTCATGGGTATTGAGAGTCAACAGTTTGAATGACCAGTTACTCAATCTGAAAATAATATCGGCAGAAAAAGAGCCATCTGAAGCCAAACCCATAACGATGAAACAGTTTTCGTCTGAATCAAGAAAAAGTGGCGTGGACCTTACCGTCTCATCCGTGGAGGTGAGAAAGAAGGGGTGGTGCTGCCTGAGAGAGTGGCTCGTCCGGGCCTTTGGGAATAAGCCTTTACCAAGAGAGAATACTCCTTTGATAACAAGAGGGCTGGATTTTTCCTGCGATGCAGATGGGTCAGCCCCCCGAACAAAAGCGTCAGCGCGATCCTTTTGAACTGACCGTGCTAATCGGTGATCTTGGCTGGTTCTGGTGTGAGTTCGCTTGTCCTTCCCCCAAAGCCGAAAGACGTGCTCAGTCCTTTCATTTCGTCATTTATCGTCGCCCCGTCACCGTCATGCCTTATTTCTTGATGGAGTTGAGCAGCTTCAAGGCACCCTGTTTCCCTCGTTCTCCTACCTCCATTTGTGGCCCGACGCAGGAAGGGCAGCCGTCCGTGCAGCCGCAAGACCGGATCATCTCCTCGCAAGCCTTCCATATCTCTTCGGACTGGTCAAACAGCTTCTTGGAAAAACCGACCCCTCCCGGATAGTTGTCATACACGTAGACCGTGGGCCGATCAGAGAACGGCGATTTGACTTCGGGGAAAGATCTTATATCCTTGGGATCGCACATGACCCAAAGAGGAACCACGTTGCGCAGTAAGTTGGCTAAGGCCTTCAGGCTTCCTCCCAGATCGTCAGTCGAAAGACCCAGCCTGAGTGCGACATCTACCGGGAATTCAAACCAGAAGGCGGTGGTATGCATCTCCTGTTCCGGCAGATCTATTTTTCCAAAGCCGACGTTTTCATGCGTGTTGAACTTGATCTTCTTGTACATGGTGGCCAAAGTGGTGACTGAAACCTCCCCATAGGCTTTATTTCCTTGCACGTCTTCGGTCTTCTGGGTCACCTCCAGAACCTTGAGGTCGGTCTTGGTTATGGCGTCGGTGTAGTAATCCACCTCCACCTCCTTGGCGTAAGCCTTCTTGCCGTCCCAGTCCAATTCCGCTATCTGGTATTGATCCGCTCCGTGGAGATAGATCGCATCTTTATGCAGAAACACGGGAGCACTGAAATAGTCCATCTCCCCGATGACCTTGTTTCTGTCGGTCGAGTCGAGGATGACAAAGTTTTCCGGTGCGGCGCTTCGTAGACTTACCTGCTCGGCAGGATAGACCTCAGCTGTCCAATGCCATTTCCCTTCGACGTGATGCAGAATTCTTTCCCTCTCTAAGTGAGCCAATATCTTCTCCGTCTCCTGGATGCCGAAGGTCTCACCATCGGTAAACGGAAGCTCGAAGGCGGCGCATTTGAGATGACTGATCAGGATCACCAGGTTGTTGGGGTCGACGATGCCTGATTCCGGCGACTGGGTGAAGAAATAGTCCGGATGGTGGATGATGAACTGATCCAAAGGCGAGCTATTGGCCACCAAAATGGCGGCTGAGATGTCCGTTCGCCTTCCCGCCCTTCCGGCCTGCTGCCAGGTGGAAGCTATATTGCCTGCGTAACCTGCCATCACACACACGTCCAGTTGGCCTATGTCAATTCCCAATTCCAGGGCGTTGGTGGAGACCACTCCCCGGATGCTCCCCTCTCTTAAGCCTTTTTCGATCTCCCGTCTTTGAAGTGGTAGATAGCCCCCCCGGTATCCCCTAAGAGAGCCTGAGGGCTTTTTGGCTTTTCTCATCGCCCCAGCAAGATAAGTCAGGAGAATTTCCACTCTGAGCCTGGATCGGGCAAAGACGATGGTCTGAATGTCTTGCAGCAGGAATCTCTCTGCCAATCTCTGGGTCTCGTTGATGTAGGATTTCCTTATCCCTAACTCCTTGTTTATCACCGGAGGATTGTACAGGATGAAATGCTTCTCCCCGGAAGGCGCGCCGTTGTTGTCCACCAACCCTACCTCCTCCTCGATGATCTTCCGAGCCAGCTCTGATGGATTGGCTATGGTGGCGGAGCAGCATATGAACTGGGGATTTGAGCCATAAAACCGGCATATTCTCTTAAGCCTCCTGATCACGTTAGCTAAATGGCTCCCAAATACTCCTCGATAATGATGTATTTCATCGATCACCACAAATCTCAAGTTCTCAAAGAGCTTAATCCATCTGGTGTGGTGCGGCAGAATGCCCGTATGGAGCATATCCGGATTGGTTACCACTATATGACCTGCCGTGCGGATGGCGTTCCTGGCGGAGCGGGGCGTATCCCCGTCGAAGGTATAGGTTTTGATATCTACCTGTAAGTCAGTAACCAGTTCATGCAGCTCCGACACCTGGTCCTGCGACAAAGCCTTGGTGGGAAACAGGTACAATGCCCGGCTTTCCGCCCTTTCGAGAATCTTGTTGACCACCGGCAGATTGTAGCACAGAGTCTTGCCCGATGCAGTGGGCGTAACGATAACCACGTTCTTGCCGGAAAGTATGCTCTCAACGGCACTCGCCTGATGAGAATAAAGCTTCCTGATGCCGCGCCTCTCCAGAACGGACTTGACCGCGGGATTTATGGTCGAAGGAAACTCAGAATAAACCGCCTCTTTTTTGGGGATGACCTCCCAGTGTGAGATGCCCGGTTTAAGATATTTGTCCTGTTTTAGCTCATCTAAGACTTGCGGAAGGTTCATGCGGCTCCCTGCCTGTTTTATTTCTTCTGTGAAGTTATCATTCATCAGGAGGATTTGTCAAGAGAAAATCTAAACCCGGCAGCCCCTCAAAATGTGCAGGGGCTGGAAGAAAGATAGCCGCAAGCTTCAACCTGCGACCTCAGAGCTTATCTCTTCCCCGAAATCCCGTTGTGATCAGGATAGACAAAGAAGAGGCCCGAATGCTCTGTCGATCTTCTCCCGCGCTGGAAGAAAGAGGGGACAGCCTTCTTAGGCTGTCCCCTGAAGTTTCTGGTTCTCGAAGTGGCGAGGGTGGTGCGGCCATGCCCAGCCAGCCCATCACCATATGCCTGGGCATTTTAGGACATATGTGTGTTTGAACAGGTAGTTGATCAAAGCGATAATATCTCCGGCATCGACCACTCCATCGCTGTTGCAGTCTGCGCGGTTGATGGGGCACCTCGGCGGAGGACCATTCTTGAAAAGATAGCTCACCAAGAAGATGACGTCACCGACGTTGACCACCAGATCTCCAATGGCGTCACCGCATATAGCCGGCAAACCATGGTATGTCTCTCTCGTCACTATGGCCCGGGCGCTGTCAACGTACTGCTGCAATTGGGACAGTCCATTGGGAGCCACCACCATCACGACCGTGAAGCTTGCACCGGCATTGGGATCACTCCCCGCACCGATCTTCCTGGCAGTCAATACATAAGACCGATCCACCGCCGAATCCGGAGTCTGAATGCTATTCCCGGAAGTGGCTGCCAGTTGGCAAAGCTCTCCCTCCTTCCAGCCCATCTCCGGATAGACATATACGTCGTTCCGCACATCGTGGCTCCCATAAGGAGCCAGGCTCTCCCCCGCCATACCTCCGTTGGCCAGGGCTATCCCGCAGTAATAATCATTGTACTGCGGATGCGTACCCGTAAACTCCCATCCCCGCTGCCAGGCGATCTGATGTGTCTGGTCATATCCCCCCAGATTACGCCCCTCCTGTGAATCAAAGGATTCCCATGGACAATCTATGTCCTCTATCACTCCAAGGTAAGTGTCTTCATAACCGGCAAAAGGACTTTGCTGCGGCCACCAACCAGGAGGATCGTGTCGCTTCACCGTTACGTACTTGATCACTAAGTGTTTGTACAGCTCCGGAGCGCTGCTCTTGAAGAACTTGATCTGCTTGGACGTCTCCCACCAGAACCATCTCGGATTCATCGGTGGATTCAAATCGTGCATGAAGACGTCCTTGGTATAAAGAACGTAGAAATCAGGCTCCCAGCTTACGTCACATTCCTCGGTGTATAGCTTGTCCCGTGCCCCCAGATGATGATCCCGATCATACACGTATCGGCCCACCAAGGTATCCCCGCCTACGGTCGTGGCTACCATAGTCCCACCATCCAAGAATACCTGGTGCACCGTGTCGGGAAATGTCCCTATATCCTCTATCTTCTCCTCACAGTTGGCATTGGCGTAAAGACGTAATACTCCATTCTCCAGAGTATCCCTGGTCGCAGCATCGACCGGACATTCATAATAATCATTGTTCACTACCCCCTCCACCGGCAAAAGCTGAACCTTCCCTCCTCCCTCGTTGGTGTTAACGATAACATTACCGACAATGAAGGTATTGTTGCAAGACCCACTGCCACTCAAAACAATGGTCACAGTAGCAGAATCTCCAGGAGTAAGCAAAGTAGGAGCAACATTCACCTGAATGCAGGGCTGGTCACCATGCACGCTGTAAACCAAATTGGCATTGCCTCGGCTGAATATCTTAAGGATCAGGTTTCTGGAGCCAGTGGGGGTAACCTTCAACGGAGGATCGGTCCATTTAGGAGGCTCCACGATTTGTACCTCACCTTGGGCTTCAGAACCGATGCTCCAGGCAGAAAGATCAAGATACATCACGGGGTTGTCCAGCCAGGCAGTGATATCCTCGATGGCTGAACCTGCATCCCGATCGCACATATACTGTATGTGCAGATCCCCGTTGTACATGTTCGTGGCCAGAGAAGACCAGTGCTCACTCAAACAGCTTCCCGGAGCACACCCTGGCGTGCGGGTATTGGTCAAGTCAAACCGTTGCCCCCAGGTCATCCCGCCATCCGAGCTGCCGGCACCATAAAGCTCCCCGTTAGTAAGGCCGCCAGCAGAAAGGTCTGCCGAATCAAACTGAGTCCAGATAGCATAGAGATAAACCGAATCGCCTCCCGGATGATGGACCGGATCCAGAGCAGAGATGCTCATCTTCGCGATATTGGCACAATGCGTTCCGGGCGAGGTTCCTCTCCAAATAGCGCTGGTGATCATCCTGATTCCTGATTTCTTGCTCCAGTGGTACAGTCGTGCCACCCGAGGATCCCATGACCCGGGCTCAGCCGGATCAAAACCGCCCGTCACGTAAAGTATATGCAGGCTGTCTTGATAATCGTAGCAGGCACTGAGATCAGACCAAGCCCGCTCCGTGCCGCCAGTTCCGAAGTTAGTGATATTATATTCTGGAGGAGGCCACGGTGTCCCCGCCATCCAGTCGTCTCCATTGTTCATCGACTCGACGTAGCATACATCGGCCCCATAGTCATTGGTACCAAAGACCGCCGGCTTCATCCAGGCAACCGCCACCCTCCTGGAAGCTGACGAGACCGCGACCACCGGGGTAATACTGCTCGAGGAATCCAAAACGCCAAGGGGCGCAGATGAGCCTGGTCCGTTGACGTTCTTTGGGATCTTATAGGTTGCAGTTGCTCCCCCGTAGTAACACTGACAAACCAGGGTGTCATTGGCCCCCAGATAGCAGCGCTCATACCCGATCTTTTCCGGCCCTCCGCATGGGCTGTACCCTTCATTCATTACCACATGGATGTAATCCCTGTTCTGTGCCGAATCGAACAATACTGCCGCCTTAGGCCACTCCCCCGCCCACATAGCGTCCGGGAGGGAATCCGGGATGTCCCAGTGCCGGCTAAAGGAATTGCTGCCTGGCCCATCCGCCATGGTCAGGGTGCTAGCCCAAACAGGCGTACCGCCAGTCCGATGGTGAATTATCACTGAGGTCCCATCATGCAGGTGGTCCTGGTTGCAGTAGCCGGCCTTTTTGTCCGGTCCTCCATCAGCGTGAGCCTGGCCCATGAACACGTTGCCCGGATTCTCACAGTTAGCGTCCACATAGCGATAGCAGTCACCACCCGGATACACACAATTGGTATACATCCAACTGAAATGACGATACCCGTCAGCGGTGACAGATATCATCCGACCCATCGAGCCATTCTGCTGGAACTCATACCAGGTGTCACCGATCTGATCGTGCTGAATGATATGCCCGACTGCCGGTTGAATGTCCTCGCAGTTTGTCGGGTAAATCGTCCCATGTCCGGCAGTTATTCTCGAAGGCAGATAATTAGAGCCAAACTTGGGACAATACTTGGTGCCCGTGGGAGCATCTTCATTGGCGTCCTCATAGACGGACCTTAGCTTGGACTTCTGCCAGGGAGCGGCAGAAAAAACCTCCGCCGCCAAAACCAAAAGCCCGATGCAGACTAAGACCACAAATGTTAGAAGTTTTGTCTTCATTCTTCCTCCTTGATCCGGAAGGTTTTGGATTCAATCATCTGTTATAGTCCCCAGATGCCGGGACAATTAAGCGTGGATGCAGCATAACCCTTGAACAAGTAGTTTATCTCGCCAACAATGTCACCAACCTCGATGATGCCGTTGCCGGTAACGTCTCCGCAAAGAGCCGGATATTTGGGGTACTCTCTGGTCACAATGGCACGAGCGGTGTCAATGTATGCCTGCAACTGAGCCAATCCGTTCGGAGTCGCAGCCATAATCACCGCATAAGTCTCGCTCGCATTGGCATTGCTCCCGGCAGCGATCTTGCTGGCCACCACCACCGTGGAACGATCCACTGCAGAATCCGGATCCTGAACGTAGCCCACTGTGGGATCGGCAGCCAGCTGATAAAGCTCCCCATCCTTCCAGCCCCACGGAGAGACTTTGTACAGGTACTGGTTGTTCTTGACGCAGTGGGCTGAGTAAGGCACCATGCTGTCAGTCGGCTTGATCTTGGCCAGGGCAATGCCCGCGTAGTAGTTGTTGTACGCGGGATGTGCACCAGTCCAGTCGAATCCCTTCTGCCAGGCAATGTTATTAGCGTTGTCATATCCGCCAAAGTTCCTGCCGGTCTGAGTGCCCACGGTGTCCCAAGGACAATCGATATCCTCAGCCACACCGATGTACGTGTTATCGTAGCTGCTGAACGCAGTCTGATCCGGCCACCACGTAGGCGGATTGTGGCGCCTGACCGTCACGTACTTGATTACCAGATGCTTGTAAGCATCCGGGGCAGTGCTCTTGAAGAACTTGATCTGCTTGGCCTCTTCCCACCAGAACCACTTGAAGTAGTCCGGAGGAGTAAGATGAGTGGCCTGCATGTAAATGTTCCTGGTGTAAACTAAGTAGAAGTCAGGCTCCCAGGTCTGAGTGCAGGTCGACTGGTAGAGCTTGTCCCGGGCGCCGGTGCGATGGTCCAGGCTACCCATGTACCTGCCTACCAAAGTATCCGTACCCGAAGTCGTGGCGATGATGGTTCCACCGTCAAAGAAGACCTCGTGGACGGTATCGGCAAACGTCCCGATATCGTGTATCTTTTCCTCGCTGTTGGCATTGACTACCAGCTTCAATGTTCCATTATTCAGTGTATCGCAGGTTTCCGGATCGCGCGGACATTCGTAGTAGTCGTTCGCCACCACTGCGTGCACCGGCAGCTCCCTGAGCTGAGATGGGTTGCCCGTGACGATGTTAACGTTGCCGTCGATAAAACTGTTATTACATGCACCCAATCCGCTGAGGACCACAGTCACCACCACAGAATCTCTGGGGGAAAACGATCCACTCGCGTTAGCCTGGATACAGGAATTATCACTGGTGACGTTGTAGGTGCAGTCGCCGTTTCCAATGTTCAACAGCTTAAGAATCAAGTTTCTGGAGCCACCCGGAGTTACCTTCAGCGGGGGATCATACCAGTTATTCGGTGGCTCAATCCGATACGCCGGAGAGCACCAGGGAGGCGGAACTATCCAAGGAGTCAGACGCAGATACATCACCGGATTGTCCATCCAGGCGGTGAGGTCTTGGATCCCTGAGCCTGCATCCCGATCACAGATATATTGTATGTGCAAATCGCCATCATACATGTTCGTGGCCAGAGAAGACCAGTGCTCACTTACGCAGCTTCCCGGAGCACAACCCGGAGTCCTGGTGTTGGTCAGATTGAATGCCTGGCCCCAGTTTGATCCACCATTCGAACTGCCACTGGCATAGATCTCTCCGTTGGTGTAACCGTTGGCGGCGTTGTCGGCACTGTCAAACTGAGTCCAGATGGCGAACAGATACGCCGAATCGCCTCCCGGATGATAGATCGGATCCAATGCCGAGATGCTCATCTTGGCTATGTTGGCGTTGTGAGCTCCAGGATTGGTCCCTCCCCATTGGGCCTGGCTGACGATGCTGGTGCCGGACGCCTTGCTCCAGTGGTACATGGTCGCATTTCCTGGCTCCCAGGTGCCGGGCTGAGTGTAATCGAACCCGGTAGTCAGATACACTATGTGCAAGCTGTCCTTATAGTCATAGCAGGCGCTCAGATCATTGAAAGCCCGCTCGGCGTCCGTCAGCTGGTAATTGGTGACATTGTTTTTCACATAAGTCCCTGCAATCCATTCATCACCCAAATTCTGGGACTCCATATAAGCCACGTTACTACCGTAGTCGACATTTGCGTAAGTGGCCGGCTTCATCCAGGCAACCGCCACCTTCCTCGAAACCGGAGAAACCGCCGGCACAATGGTGATGCTCAAGGGAGGTGTCGAAAAGGCCGATAGGCGAAGAGGAAGCTCCTCCATTGACGTTCGGACGCAGCTTGTAGGTCTTGGTCGATCCGCTCTCGTAAGCCTGGCAGATCAGAGTGTCGTTTAGTGCTAAATAGCAACGCTCATAGCACACCGCCAGAGGTACTGCACCAGCAGGGCTGGCTTCGGTCCCCACAACGTGGATGTAGTCTCTGCCAGAAACCGGATCATGCTGGACCATTCCCTTGGGCCACTCCATCCGGTTACTCGTGGGGGCGCCAATAATATAGTCGGGTAAGTCGTAGTTGCGGGTGAAGACACCACCGCACGGACTGTCGTCTATGATCAACGCGGAGTACCAGATCGGCGTGCCGGCAGTAAATTGGCAAGTAATCACCGAGGTTCCGTCGCTCAGATGAGTCTGGTTGGAGTATCCGGCGTTCGTTCCGAGAGGCGAGGCGTGAGTCTGGCCCATCCAGACGTTAGCCGGACTCTCGCAGTTGGCGTTCACATAACGGTCGGTGCCCGGATAGACCGCATTAGTCCAGTGCCAACTCACATGCCGATGCCCGAGATTGGTGACCGAGATCATCCGGCCCATGGAGCCGTTCTTCTGGAACTCATACCAGGTCTCTCCGATCTGCGTATGTTCCATCACGATGCCCGCCCGGGGCTCAATGTCCGCACAAGTCGTGTTGTACTTCTTCCCTTCTATCGGATACTTAGCGGTCGCTTTAAAAGGCGCGCGATACTGGTCTGCTCCAGGAGCATCCACATTGGCATCTTCAGAGATGCGTCTGGTCTTTGGCTTTTGCCAGGATGTAGCCGAAAAGCTCTCCCCCACCCAAATCCACAGGCCAAAACAGACGAAAACCAGAAATGTTAGAACATTAGTTTTCATCTTCTCCTCCTTTCGGAGACAAATGATTGAGTCAAGTTATCGATGTCGAGAATTCCCCTTCTTCTATTCTTTGACAGACAGAATTCCCCCGAATAATCCCTCTGAGCCATCTCCAAACCGGGAAACAGGCGAGAGAAGACCACTGCAAACTGATTTGATGCTTTGGTGGAATAAGGGGAGAATTGGAGAGCTCCTCTCCTTGCGATGCACGTCCTCATGAGAGAAAACTCCTTGAGCCCTTCCGTAGGTTGGTAAACCCCTTCATAACAAATATAGCTCCCCTCTTAGTAGATGTCAAGATAAAAATTGGGTTGTTCGCAGAAAACTATTCACCAGTCCTTGCTTGACAGGACCCCGTCAAGTGCGTCAATCCAGCGGGAACTCCGCTCTTATTGATCGGGACATCCGGGAAGGACTCTACTGCTTCAGGCGGACGATGTAATTCCTACAAGCTCAGAAGCTAACACTGCCTGATAAGGTGTAATGTGCAGTGAAATGGTTATCCTAAGGTATTTGATAAACGACTAAACATGACCAATGTGCGTCGCACAAGACATAGAAGGGGGATTATACAGCGAGAATTCTGAGATGCAAGCGTGGGTGGTATCCGTCCGCTTGCTTATCCATTTTGCACCAAAGACTTAATACTCCTTCGGTTCCTCTTCTCCAGAGAGCACTCTCAGCGCACCCCGGGTAAGAGCTTCCATCTCGTCCTCACCGGGGAACACGATTACCTTCGCCATGAACTTGACTTTATTCGTGATGGCGTCAGTCAGTCTCTTGGAATTCGCAATGCCTCCGGTCAGAACAATGGCGTCGACTCTGCCGTCTAAAGTGGTCGACATGGCGCCAATCTCCTTGGCAATTTGGTAAATCATGGCATCGTATATCAGTTTGGCTCTCTGGTCACCTTGATCGATCCTTCTCTCCACCTCTTCCACGCTGTCCGTCCCCAAATGAGCCAGGAGTCCTCCCTTTTTGGTGAGAAGGTCGACCATCTCTTTCTGACCGTATTTCCCAGAGAAACAGAGTTTGACCAGGCCGGTGACCGGCAGACCGCCGGTCCTTTGGGGAGAAAATGGGCCCATGTCATTGGCATTGTTGACGTCGATCATCCTGCCGCCTCGGTGAGAGCCGACGCTGATCCCGGAGCCTAAATGGGCCATGACCAGATTCAGTTCCTCATACTTTTTGCCCAGCTCCTTGGCGGCCTTTCTTGCCACCATCTTCAGGTTGAGTGCGTGAAAAAGGCTTCGGCGCTCGATCTGGGGAAGTCCGGAGATCCGTGCTTCCGGTATGAACTCATCCACGGAGACCGGATCGACTATGAATGCGGGGACTCCTGTTCCTTCTACGATTTCATGCGCGATCAAGGCCCCCAGATTAGAGGGGTGGTCAGCTTGAACGTCGCCCGCCCTGATGTCGGATAGCATTCTTTCGTTGATAAGGTAAGTGCCGCTTTCTAAAGCCTTGAAAGTACCGCCTCTTCCCACTACGGCTGAGAGTTCTGCGGGCTTGACTTGATTTTGCTCAAGAAATCGGGATACAAGTTGTTTTCTGTAGTCCATCTGATCTAAAGTGCCTTTGTATGAAGATAAGTCCTCAGGGGCATGCCTGATCGTCTCGACCTTAATCGGAGTATCGTCAAGGTACAAAGCCACCTTGGTAGAGGTAGCGCCGGGATTGATGCTTAGGATTCGATATTGGTTTGTCATGGTCTAATCATCCTGCGTTGGGAATTCGAAAGATCACCGTCCAAGTCGGGTTTACGCTTCCGCCTTTCGTGTCGATATCAAAGCACGCTTTTTTCTAAACTTGATTCTCCTTACATCGATGGGCAATTCCGGGACTTCGATGGGACCTTCCGTACGGTCATGCATCACCTGCTGCATGACACTGATCAAAGAGCGACTCAGAATGGCTGCGGCAGGGACGGCTGGCAGCATTTTGCTCTTTAGGCTTTATGCTCTAGACTCTGCACTCTACACTCTTCACTCTGCACTCGTTAGTCTTCGCCGGTACAGCTGGGGAGAGGAGGTGGGGTTATTTACAACTGCAATCTTCAGAAGTCCCCTGCTTGAACCTTTTCACCTGATTGATTCTTTCCTCAGCCAGAAGAGTGGCGGCCTTATGCGGAGGAATATTCTCCTTTTCGGATTTACTTAGCACTCTGGACAATATCTCGTAGATTCCGCTGGCCTGCTTTACGGCTCTGTCTTGTTGATAGCCCTCCAGCTCGTTCACCACGTTGATCAATCCTCCGGCCCCGATGACGAAATCCGGCGCATATAGGATCTTCCTCTGATGCAGAATGTCCCCGTGTCGATCCTCCTCCAATTGATTATTCGCTGCCCCCGCTACGATTTTAACCTTCAGCCTCTGGATGGTGCGGTCGTTTATGACGCCTCCCAAGGCGTTCGGGGAAAGGATGTCTGCGTCCACGTCGTATATCTCATCGGGGGGGATTACTTCCGCTCCGAATTTGTTCTTTGCCAGATTAGCTTTGGTCTGATCGACGTCCGCCACCAAAAGCTTACATTTCTTGTCGAAGAGCTCCTGTGCCAGATTGAACCCCACGTTGCCCAATCCTTGTATGGCCACCGAAAGCCCTTCCAACGATTTCTTTCCGAACACCTTTTCCGTGCAGGCCAGAAGCCCGTGCACCAATCCGATGGCGGTTACCGGACCGGGGTCCCCTCCTCCTCCCACCGCCCGAGAAAGTCCGGTGACGTATCGAGTTTCGTATCGGACGATCTCCATGTCCTCCACCGTGGTTCCCACGTCCTCGGCGGTGATGTACCGCCCATTCAAGCTTTCCACAAATCGGCCAAATGATCTTAAGATTAGCTCACTTTTGTCCTCCAACGGATCACCGATGATTACCGCCTGCCCGCCTCCCAAATTGATACCTGCCGCCGCCGCTTTATAGGTCATGCTCTCAGAGAGTAGAAGAACGTCCTTAAGCGCCTCGTCCTCCGACTTGTAGGGGTGCATTCTCACCCCGCCGATGGCGGGGCCAAGCGTGGTGTCATGGATGGCGATGATAGACCTTAGCCCGGCAACTTTGTCCGACCAGAAAACTACCTGCTCATGCTCACCGTGGACCAATGATTTGAATATTTCCAAGTGCCGTCTCCTTAGATATGGTGTCCTCGGAGCGCACGGCTTTAGCCGTGCTTTCGGAGCCCTATGTCAAGCATCAAGCTCAAGCTTGACGCTCCAGAAAGTCTGCCAGTTTCAAAACCAACTTCCGACGATGGGTAAGCTTCACGCCTCTCCCGCTGTTTTCCCCTCTCCATTTCATGGAGAGGGCGACTAAGGGGGTGAGGTTTCAGAAACTACCAATTCGGTTTTCTCTTTTCCAAGAATGCAGACATCCCTTCTTTAGCTTCACCCGTCGCAAAACAAAGCCCAAATGCTTCGGCCTCATAAGCACTGCCGGTGGCAAGATCTGCCTGAATTCCTCGATTGATTGCTGTCTTTGCTAACGTGACCGCCGCCGGTCCCTTGGACGCAATCTTGTTGGCCAGCTCCAGACAGGCACTCATCAGCTGATCTGCCGGCACCACCTGATTTACCAGACGAATGGAAAAGGCGGTCTGCGCATCGATCATGTCGCCGGTGAAGATCATTTCTTTTGCCTTTGCTGCTCCCACCAATCTGGAAAGCCTTTGTGTGCCGGCAAACCCGGGAATTATCCCCAGGTTGACCTCCGGTTGACCCAGCTTGGCTTTATCCGAGGCAATGCGGATGTCACAGGCCAGCGCCAGCTCACATCCTCCTCCCAAAGCAAAACCATTGACCGCCGCGATGACCGGCTTCTCCTGAGTGGCGATGAAATCGAATGCCTCCTGTCCCAGCTGCGAGAACCGTCGCGCTTCGAGCGCGGACATGTCCTTCATCTCGGCAATGTCCGCTCCAGCCACGAATGCTTTGCCCTCGCCGGTCAGTATGATAACGCTTACCTGGTCATTCTCCAGGCTCAGATGGTGCATGGCTTCCGAAAGCTCGTGCAGAGTCTGGGTATTCAGAGCATTCAGAGCATCCGGGCGGTTCATCTTGATGATTCCGACTTTCTCCTTCATCTCTACGATGATATTCTTGAATTCCATTTCTGCTCCTTCGGGTTTGCTATTGGTTGCTTGGTCTCAAAGTTCGGATCCCTCGATGAGTTTGTCCACCAGTTGTCTGACACCGAGATATTCCGACCACTTCAGAACATATTCCGGATCCAACCCATCCTTTTGTACTTGATCTATTCCTAGGGCATCCTAGAACTGTACTTGACTTCCTCCGCTCAACTTACTCCACTCGAGTTTCGTCCAAATCAAGTCTTCTGGAGTTGCCATGTAAGTTTCATTTCCGAAAATCCTTTCCTTCTTACGCCGCTCAAAACAAGTTCGATGATAAAGATCAGACTTAAGGGGCCCAAAATCCTATTTCAGAAGCTCTCTGGCAATCAGTAATCTCTGAATCTCCGAGGTTCCTTCGCCGATTTCACAGAGCTTAATGTCCCGGAAGTATCTTTCCACTGGATATTCAGACATGTATCCGTATCCACCGAAAATCTGGATTGCCTGGTAGGTGACGAATCTACCCACTTCTGATGCGTAAAGCTTGGCCATGGCAGACTCCTTGATGAAAGGCTCACCTCGGTCTTTCAATTCGGAAGCATGATAGATTAGGTGTCTGGCCGCCTCGATCTGGGTGGCCATGTCCGCCAGCTTCCATTGGATGGCCTGAAAGCTTGAGATGGATTTTCCGAACTGCTCCCTCTCTTTGGCGTATTTCAGGGCTTTGTCAAGCGCACCCTGTGCAATTCCCAGAGCCATGGCGCCTATGCTGATTCTTCCGCCATCTAAGGTAATCATGAACTGCTTAAATCCTTCCCCCTCTTTGCCTAAAAGATTCTCTCTCGGAATTCTCAGGTCTTCAAAAATCAGAGTGGCGGTATCGGATCCCCTCAAACCCATCTTGTTTTCCTTCTTGCCGATGGAAAAACCTTTCATCCCCTTTTCCAAGACAAAGGAGCTTATGCCTTTGTAACCTTTGGCTCTGTCGGTGACGGCGGTAATGACGAACGTCTCTCCGACGCTGGCGTTGGTAATGAAACACTTGCTTCCATTGATCACGTAGGAATCACCGTCCAGGACGGCAGTGGTCTTGGTGCCGGCTGCATCTGAACCCGCGCCCGGCTCGGTTAAGCCAAACGAACCCAATCTCTGACCGGAGGCCAAGGGTGGTAGGAATTTTCTCTTCTGTCCCTCATTCCCAAAAAGATAGATGGGATAAAGCCCCAGCGAGTTGTGGGCGGCAACGGTGATGCCGGTGGAGCCGCACACTCTGGAGATCTCTTCCACGGCCATGGCGTAGCTTAGGGTATCGTAGCCCGATCCCCCATATTCTTTGGGGACCACCATTCCCAAAATCCCCATGGCCCCCAACTTCTTCACGGTATCAAAAGGAAACTTCCCCGCTTCATCCAGCTCCTTGGCTTTCGGCTCGATCTCTTTTTCGGCAAATTCCCGCATCTTCCTGCGAAACTCTTCGTGTCCTTTGGAAATTCTCATTTCGTTTCCCTGTGGTTGGTATGAACGCTCTTATCCCTGTCGGAAACCCTTCTTTTCTCTGACCCTCTCCCCTATGGGGAGAGGGCAGGGTGAGGGGGTCGAATGCAGCATTATAGAATTCGTCTGTTCGCTCAGTCCTTCAGAAGATCCCGGGAGATGACAATCCTCTGAGCCTCCGAGCTTCCCTCGTAGATTTCCGTCACCCGCGCGTCTCGGAAATATCGCTCCACTGCATATTCCTTCATGTAGCCGTACCCACCGTGAATTTGCACCGCTTCATTCACCACCCGGTTTGCCACCTCGGAGGAAAAGAGCTTAGCCATGGAGGCTTCGATATTGCACTTCTGTCCTGTGCTTTTTAGATGGGCCGCCCGATAGACCAAGAGCTTGGCAGCATCTATCTGGGTCGCCATGTCGGCCAGTTTGAAGGCGATGGCCTGAAAATTGCAGATGGGCTGTCCGAACTGCACTCGCTCTTTGGAGTATTTCAAAGCCTCTGCGAAAGCCGCTTCGGCGATCCCCACGCATTGTGCACCGACCCCGATTCTTCCGGAATTCAGAAGCGCCAAAGCGATCTTAAACCCCTGGTTTTCCTGTCCCAATAGATTCTGTTTGGGAACCCTACAGTCGGCAAAGGAAAGCTCCCGGGTGTCCGAGCCTTTGATTCCCATCTTCTTTTCCTTGGCTCCAATGGACATTCCGGGGGTTCCTTTTTCCACCAAAAGGCAGGAAATTCCCTTGGATTTAAGCTCTGGACTGGTTAACACGAACACTACGAATAGATCCGCAATTCCTCCGTTGGTGACGAAAGCCTTGGTGCCGTTTAGCAGATAGTGGTCCCCCTTTGGCAGGGCAGTGGTTCTCAAGCTTCCGGCATCCGTGCCCGATCCAGGTTCGGTCAGAGAATAAGCACCGATCTTTTCGCCTTTTGCCAGAACGGGAAGATGCTTCTTCTTCTGTTCCGGAGTGCCGAAATTCAGGATGGCATCGCATACCAGGGAATTATGCACCGAAAGGGAAATCATCAAAGCAGCGCACGCTTTGGCAAATTCCTCCATGGCACAGATGTAACTGACGAAATCCAGGTTGGACCCGCCGTGCTCTTCGGGCAGGAGCATGCCTAAATAGCCCAACTCTCCAAGTTGTTTGAAGATCTCTTTGGGGATTTCCTCCTTTTCGTCAAATTCCTGTGCTTGAGGCAAGAGGGTATTTTTGGCGAAATCAGCCGCCGCCTCCTTCACCATTTTCTGTTCTTCAGTTAGCTCAAAATCCATAGGGCGCTCCTTGTTTTTATTGCACCTCGCAGCTTACGCGTAGCGGAGCCTTCACGGTTCCACGGAGGGATGAACCCTCCGCCATGCGTAGAGTCACGCAGTTTTGTAAGTCGAGCCAGGCAAAGCCTCCTCGACATGATTCCATCCAAGAGAGAAGTTGGAGTGTTCGCCTTTAGGCGAACCAGCGAGATGTTTCCATTCCGGCAGTGACTTTTATCAAGCTGAAGCTTGACACTCCAAAACCTCTCTGTTTATGTCTTCAGGTATTAGCGCAGAGATCACACTGCTTTTCTGAAGATCATGCAAGTTACGGTTCGGTCGTTGCCTCCCATACTGATCAGCATGCCGTACGGTCGGTTGGATTTGATGTTGACCTGACAATCTCCCGCCTTGCCGGTTAGCTGATGAAGCAAGTCCACTGCCTGCCTGGTTCCGGTTCCTCCGGTGTAGTGACCGAAACCGACAAGTCCACCCGTAGGATTAGTGGGCATCTCTGCGTTCATGGCAGTCTTTCCTTCAGCTACGAAAGCCGCCGCCTCCCCGTAGCCAGCCACACCCGTGGCTTCCAAATGAAGTAGACCGCCGATGGTGAAACAATCGTGGACTTCCAGAACTCCGATATCTTTTGGGCCCAACCCACTCATCTCGTATGCCTTCTCCACCGATCTCCTGGTGGTCGTCAATCTGGTCAGCTCGTCCGGTTTTTTGGAGATATCTGCTTGTGACTGACCCCAACCGACTACTTCCGCCGCATCCTTCTTGTCGATTCCGATCTTCTCAAGACCGTCCTCCGATGCAAAAATCAGAGCGGAAGCACCATCTGACACTTTGGAACAATCATAAACGTTTATGTGTTCGCAGAACGCTTTGGGATTTGGAGGAGTCATGCCGGCCGCCAATAGATCTTCTATGGTATTATGATACTCCTGCGCCTTTGGGTTTTTGCGTGCATTGGTGATAGCTCTTACATACCAATAAGCCATCCCCTTTCTGACGTAATCATATCCGAACTTCTGATAGCAAGCCCCGGCCCGGTCAGAGAATTTCGCGGGAAAGAAGTAGACGTGGCCCTGTTTCCGCTCACCCCGGAAGTGACCGGCTCCTGCCAGAATGTCTGCGCCATAGACGGCTTTGACCGTGTTCTGTACTTCGACTCCGATGGCCAATACCACGTCGGAAACGTCTGACAAAATGCTCTTCACTGAGGTGTATAATCCCAACCCGCCGGACCCGCAAGCTCCCTCCACCCTCGTGCACGGCTTGTATTCCAGGCTGGGATGGACCATGGGGATCATGGCGGCCAGATTCCCCTGTTTGTTGAACCGCGCTGCCATAAAGTTGCTAATGATCCCCTCGTCGATGTTATTGACATCGTTGATCTGGGCAATCACTCCCTTTCCGGCTTCAGTTATGTACTCCTCCAAACCCGGTCGCGGCTTTTTGGGATTGAACTCCTTTCTGCCGGAGCCGAAGGAGACCGTATTATAACCCGCGGCGACATATACTGGTTTTCGCAGTTTCTTCATTTCTTACCTCCTTAATTAACTCGTTTTCGGGTGTCGTTTATCGGATACGAAGCTCGAGAGTCGAAGATTGTAGGGGCAATTCATGAATCGCCCCTACTCAGGCTCTTGGATCATAATACCGTCATCGCCACCGTTAATCGAGCTTCCACATCTGTCAAATCAGACATAGTTGTTGATCGGCCCATACAGATGATAGAATCCGTTCAAGAGGACGTCATTGACGTCCTGAGCGCTTTTCGCCACGCCGCTCTTGACCAAGAATTCGCCTATCTCTTTGGACCTTTTCAGGTAAGCCTTTGCCAATCCGGCTCCCAACGTGTTGGAAGCACTCAGGTTCTTGAAGTATACGGATAGCTTATCTTCCTTCTTAGGATCCATCAGAAGGCTGCGCCACGGAATAGTCCCTATCGGATACTCTCCCAGCTTCTTGTCCAGCTCTCCGCTCCAGCCGTTGGGGTCAAACAGCTTGTATGCTCCCTTCTCTAGGTCATAGACTCCAGCCGGTCGATTCCTCTCGTATTTGAGGAATCCGTCCTTCTGACTTCCATCGGCATACTGACCTCCTAACACCTTCTTCTGAGTCATCTGGAGAAGCAGATCGTCCTTCAGGTCCTCACCTTTGATGTAACCGGAGACCGTTTCCGAGATGCACTGGTACACGTCAACGCCGACATAGTCGATAAGCTGGAATATCCCCATGGGCCGAACCAGCAGGTCCTGGCTCACCTTGTTCATAACGTATATCGCCCCCGGCAGACCATATTCGCCTGCCATCTTCTTGGCTTCCCTTATGGCATACAAGCCATCCCGGAGAAAGTGCCCGTTGCCGATGAAGCCGGCGATGTCATTGGACGGGACGATCTTCTTGCGCAGCCTCTTCGCCAGTTCCAAAGCCATTTCCTTAAGCTCCGGCTTGGTCGATTCGGGAGCGATCAACTCCGCCAGCCTCTGCACGGCGGGGGGATTGTAGAAATGGAATCCGATTATCCTCCCACCCAAATCTGCCGCCTGGTTCAATACGCTTATAGGTATGGATGAAGTGTTGGTGAAGTATAGAGTATCCGGTGCTACCAGCCGTTCCATTTTCTTAAAGAGGTCCACCTTCAGGTTCTTGTCCTCCAACACCGCCTCAAAGACTATGTGTGAGTTCTTTATCACGTCCAGATCGGTTTCCAGCCGCACCACCGACATGGCGTCATCCACGAAGGCATCGATAACGTCGTAGTTCTCCACCAAGTCGTCTCGATCTTTGTAAAGCTCCCTCAACATCACCGTCGATTTCTCTCCGGCTTTGACCAACTGGGTTTTCAGGTAGCTGTTTAGTCCGTCCAAAGCCGCCTCGTTGACGTCGATCAAATGGAGGCGAAAAGTCGAGCCTTTGTTCTCCGGCAAAAGCTTCCGTCGGGCCATCTCCTGCGCCAACAGAAGTGATATGCCGCTCCCCATTTTCCCTGCAGCTCCGATCACAGAGACATTCTTCAGTCTTTCATCGAACGTCATAGGAACCTCCGAAGTTCTTGCTTTGGTTTCTGAAGAGAATCCTCCAGTTTGGGTTTTTCGTTCCATAAAGCTTGTGAAAAATATAACAAATTCGAGCAGACAAGCCAAGAAAAAAATCGAGATTTTTTGGGCCGTTCTCCGGATCAAAAGACGGGATGAAGTCAGTTCTGGACTTTACTCCTATAGATCAAAATAGGTTCGGTTGTGCTGCAAAAGGAACCCTGCAGATCTTCTCAAACGAGGAAAACCGGCTACCTATGCCGAAGTAGCTTACTGAAAATCACTGAGCAGAACCACTTGTCCGGTATCGGATTCGGAAAAACTCTGGCTTTCGGCGTCCGTGCACAGAAAAACTGGAAGAATTCGCTTGACGGCGTCGAGTGGATGCGGTATATTAACTTCAGATTCGTTTTGCAGTACAGCGAATTTTTCCACCATTGAAAATCGGAGATTGCTTTTCGCAAGACCCATTTTTTGCCCTCTGCGGAAAGGAGGATAATATGAGAAAGGCTATGTGGATTTCGATTCTAACGATTCTGACCAGCGCATTCTTCTATTCCGGTTTCGCTTCTGCCACTCAGGATCCGAATGACCTCTACGGGCCGGATTCGGTGCTGTTTAAGTCCAAACAGCTTCTGGTCCCGTGTCCACCCCAAACCGGACAGGCGGTGGTCCCGGTGTACTTCAGAAACGACACG
>JBAVQU010000037.1:0-50437 GCA_049694315.1 Candidatus Zixiibacteriota bacterium | reverse complement strand
AGATGGCGGAGCAGCCGTTTGAGGTTCTTGTTTTTCGGAAGCCCATGCCGGACAGTAACCGACCAAGGCGGGAGTAAGATAGCCGTCTTTCATTGGATTTGCCGTAGTTGAAATAGTCGGTGATGGTTTTAACCGTAAGGGTGCCGTTTACTACCTGATATTTCAGTCCCTTGATAGTATGGATGATTTGAGATTCGAGGTCGAGGGGTTCGGGTTTGGATTCGGGATACATTTTTGGCAGTTCCTCCTGTCTTATCGCTTCTATTTCATCCCAGAAGGATTTTTCGGCTTCGGAGTCTTTGAAGACCTTGTGTTTGAGACGGATAGCTCTTAAGGCATCCTGAATTTTCGGTCTATAGGATTTGCTTTGCAATCTTTTAATACTCTTGTCGATCAATAGCTCGATGAACTCCAAATATCTAGAGTCGTTGCTTCGACTTGACTCAGAGTGGGCCCTTCGATTAGACTCAGGGTCTAGATCAATTGAATGGTTCATATAGAGTGTCCTCGTTCAAAAGCGAAATACGTTCAAGGTTCAAAGGTTCAAGAGTTCAAAAGTTCAATTCAAAATTCAAAGTCACGCATTCTATAGATTCGGCAAGGGTGCATGAACAATATATTCCATCTCCTATAAACAAGCGCCCTATCCGCTTCACCATTGAAGTTGTGGCGAATATGCTCTATGTGGTAAGAGAGACTGCGGGTTAGATCGGCGGTTTAGAACCCCCTTAATCCCCCTTATCAGGGGGACAACTTCCTGAATCCTCCTTGTCAGAGGACAACCCCCTAAATCCCCCTTATCAGGGGGACAACCCCCTAAATCCTCCTTTGCTAAAGGGGGATTTCAAGTCAAGCTGATTGTCGGGTAGCTGTCCCGCCCTTCGGGTCTGAGCCTTCCTTCGACATCCCGCCTTCGGCGGGAGACGAAGTGCAGGGTCGAAGACCAAAAGCGGGATCGCAACCCGACTTACAAACTACGGGTTAGGTTGTTGTCGGACAGATAAAACGCCCGACACGAAGGTCGGGCGATACGCATTTAAGGATCAAGCTTAGGGGTAGCGATTGAGCGTAGCAAAACCCCGTCCGGGTGCATGCACTGGTCAGACGCTTCATATTCAGTGGGCAGGTCAGAAGCCCTAAGCTCCTGACTTATCTTAGTGTCAGGTGCGCAGGGCACCTGGCCCACGGACTGATAGAACAAGAACATAAATGGTCGAGGGTAAGGGTACCCTCGACCAACAGCACGAACTACCTTTTAGTTAGGATATACCCGGTCTGGCAAGCAGACCGGGCCACCCGCCCCGCAATGGCTACAAATAAGGTAATGGTGGGGGGTACGGGTGGGAGAACCTTGACACAGGGAAGAGGCTCCCGTGCACTTTTCGTTGATAGTACCTCCCATATACTGGCGGGCTATCTTCTTCACCAATGAAGTTGTTGTGAATTTGTATCTTGTGGTAAGAGAGGTTACGGGTTAGAACGGCAGTTTAGAACCCCCTTAATCCCCCTTATCAGGGGGACAACTTCCTTTTACCCTTCTTACGGATATTCGATGTCCCTCCCGCCTTTGACGGGATTTTCAACGTGAAACGGAGAAGGGGATATTAAAAGAGAAACTACGGGTTAGGTATCAGAATGGTTCGAGGCTCACCATAAATGGGGTTTTATCTTGGTGACAGGCGCCAGAGGCACGAGACCTACGAACTGAATAAGGACCTAAACGCTTAAAATTTCTGCTAATGCAGCCCAGTCTTTACCTTTCAACATTCTAAAACGACACTTACCTTTGCTAGTTGCTGCATAAAAATCACCAATTTGTCTTTTCTCTTTGGAATCTGGAGTATCAAAAATATTTTCACCCTTATATTCTACAATAACAATAGTTCCATCCTTTAATTTCACGATGAAATCGGGATAAAATTTATCTGTTGATGTTTGCAGCCAAAAAGAAAGAAATACTTGACGTTCAAGGTTTCTTATCCAAAATTCGACATTGGGATTTATATCAATGGTAAAAGCACATTCAGCTTCTTCATCATTCAATTCACCGATACGATCATAATAATGTTTTGAGAAACGGAATGGACCAGTATAATCAGTAAAAGGGAAATATGAATTAGTGAATTCGAAATCTTGACCGATTGAAAAGCTGCTTAGTTTATCTATTGCTTTATTAGAATGACTAAGTAATAGAGTTTGAAAACCCTGTTTTTTACCTGCATCAAAATGATTTTTAATTTTGGTAAGGATAGCGTTTCTTAACCTGTAGCGAACATAAACTAATTGCTCGATTGAAAGATAGCGGGAAGAGATTAAATTATCTAAAGAATTTGAAATAAATACAATTGTCTGAGAATATGGTATTGATTGATGCCTACATTCCTTCACAAGCCATTGAATTAAAGCGTCTTTATCCATTGTGCTGGACACGATTAAAGTTGTCAATTCCTCTTGGATTATTTGAGGAGTATGAATAGTTGTATCGCCTTTGAAATCTACGTCAATTAATCCCTTGGTTCCAACATCAATTCTTATCGGAAATTCCGCGGCTGTGAGCATTGAATCGCACTTAGCTAAGTTCCAATCCGGCAGAATTAGGAATTCTTCGTCAAACGGTCTCCACGCACCTTCAAATTCAAATAGTAATTGTGGGACTGTAAACTTTTTACCCTGTTTGAAAGGTGATTGTCCTTTATTTGAATATGATTTTAATTCTCGGAAGGTTTGTTCGATAATTTCTTTATCGCTTTGAGATTTTGTAACTGATTTTATTTCTTCTTTTTCAGATTCAGTTATTATTTCCTTAAGAATAATGGTTTTCTCTTGATCATTAATCACAATTTTATCTTTTACTTCTGGAGAGAGTTTTGAGACATCTAATGATGATGATAATTGAATTTTTACGTTACCAAAGAATGAGCCGAGGGTTAATTGATTTTGACTAACTTCAATCAACTCGGAAGCTTCAACAGAAGTAAACCCGGATTCAATAAGCGAGTCTTGGAGATTTCTTGCAGTATTATAGAAACTATTTGAAGAAACAAAAGCATAAGCGCGATTCAGTTCTGCCTGATTCTTACGCCGAACTTTGGGCATCCTTAGAACACGCCCAAGTAATTGCTCCACATCTTTACTTGAACTAACTTTTGCAACAGAACAAAATATATAAGCAAACGGACAATCCCAGCCCTCTTTGAGAGCCTGTTTTGTTATAATAAAACGAATTGGTTCCGTTTCTGAAAGAAGATCCTTATTCTCTATTCCTCTTTCGGTACCAGTTGCAATAGCAACTTGTTCTTGTGGAATTTGCATTGTACTCAATAGAAATTTCTTTATTTCACTAACATTAATTGTACTTTCTGTTTGGCTATCGTGTTGCGCTTGAATCAGGACTATTGGTCTAATGTATTCATCTGATTGGTTTTCTTCTTCCTTAGATATCTGCTCTAATTCCTGTTGTTTTTTTATAGCATCGGATACAGTCGTCTGCCAATCTTCAGTTGTAAGAAGTTCAATTGGCATTTTTATCATATCCTCGTTTTTTAAATCTGCTGCAGATACAGAATAAAGAACATTGCTTCGATCATTGCCCTTTGTTTTAGGGGTTGCTGTAAACTCAATTATACAGGATGGATTCAATCTTTTTAGAACCTCAAAAGTCAATTCTGTCCTCGCATTATGTGCTTCATCGATTATAAAAATTGGATTATATAAATAAACAACATTTGCTAAAGAGGGGATTACCAAGTTATTTTCTTTGAATTTTTCGAGTTTTTCTTTTTGCTCTGCTTTAATATTTTCGAAATGAAAGGATAGACTTCCATTTTCATCGTATACTTTTCTACCCTCAGTTCTATCTACACGCCATGAAGCAAATGTGGAAATAATAATTACTGTATTCGACTGCAAAGTGCCCTTAGAAAGACTACGAGCATCTTCAACTTTGAGAATTTCTACATTACCATTGAAGTATTCGTTTAGAACTTGGCGATAAGGATGATTATTATCTTGAAGGCAATTATAAGTCTGTTCTAATATTGCGTTACTTGGAACAAGCCAAATTACAAGTGAAAAATCTCTTGTTAATAACTCTTTACAAGCAATAGGAATAGAATGAGCAGCTAAAATTGTTTTTCCCCCACCGGTAGGAAGTCTTAAACACACATAGGGAATATTCGTAAATCCAGCGTTGTTATAAGCCCCTTCTTGTCCAAAGTTTTCAAGTGTCGATTCTGAATATGCTTTTCTGACGTCCTTGTATATGGCACAACGATATAAATACTTAGAAAGCACATCAAGAGTTTCTTGTTGATAATTTTTTAGCATCAGTTAACTCGTTTTTATTTCGTAAGGTATTTGTTTGAATACTATGTTTTCTCTTTTAAGTCTTGCCAAACTCAATCTATTGCTTTCACCGAAAACAATCTTAAGACCGTTATGTTTTGGTAATGATTCGAGAATTCTGCTTGTTAGTACATTACCACCATTTATAATTTTATCCCCAAGTATTCCGTTAAACAATAAATAATATGCAGTGCCTTTGTAGGTGCCGATTAAAGAATTATTTAGTTTTTCTTTCTCTGAGAGGGGAACTCCGGTTTCTGAAAAGAAAATATGTCGCGCAAGCTCTTTGAATTTTACACTTTGCCTAACATTACCAAATTTATCAAAGAGAGGTTCACCAAGCTTACAAAAACGGAAACCACCGCCAAGTCCTTCTGCTTGTTCTGTATTTCCATTTTGCCTATTAACCACATAGCCTTTAATTACTCTTTTTAATCTTTCTGCGGTTACTTCTTTGGCTATCTTTTCTTCCAACTCTACAAGTATAAATCTACGGTTGCCTCCGTCTTCTTTGTTTAATTCCATAACTGCATGGCCTGTTGTACCGCTGCCAGCGAAAGAATCGAGAAAAATCCCATCTTTAATTCCAATTGAATTTAATAACAACGTTATTAAATCTATTGGCTTGGGGTAATCAAAACGCTCATCGGAAAAGTTTCTTAAAGAAATAGCTCCTTCACTTTTAGTGCTGATAATTGATCTAAGCAGGAATTCTGAAACTTCATCTAGATATTTTATTAAACTTGGTTGAGTATTTTCGTTATTGGCGAACCAGATTTTGCCACATTTAAAGCTGCCATCATGTAATTCCTTTACATTATCATAATCAAGTAAAGATTCAAAAGTATCTTTCGTCCAACGCCAACCTCTTTCAGGAACTTTACAAGGCTTCTTCGTTTTGGGGTGTATCACATCATACCTTGGACCAAAAGTCTGACCGTTGGGCCAGCTAACATTTATCTTACCCCACAGTTTATAATTTTCATCAAGAGAATTATATAAAGTAATGCCTCTGTCATAGTTGTTTTTCTTATATAGTTTTTTGATTTCTAATTCTGATTCAGGAATAGGAAAGTTTTTACGCTTAAGTTCAGAGAGTAAATTATTTATCTCTGGAATTCCTTCTTTACTTTGAACAAACTTATGATCATATTTTTTGTTTTTTACATAGAGTAAAATGTATTCATGGATATTGCCAATGAATTTATCATTTTTTGGCACGCGTTTATTCCATACTAATTGTTCAACAAAATTTTCAGCCCCCAAAATCTCATCCAATAACAGTTTTAAATTTGATTGCTCATTTTCATCAATACTAATAAAAATGACCCCATCTTTACTAAGTAACTTTTTCAATAATTGTAGTCTTGGATACATCATACATAGCCATTTATCATGGCGTGAAAGGTCTTCGCCTTCTGGACCGACAACTTTATTTAACCAGGTTCTTATTTCAGGAGCGTTAACATTATCATTGTATTGCCAACCTTCGTTACCGGTATTGTAAGGCGGATCTATATAAATACATTTTACTTTCCCAGCATAGTAAGGCAACAAAGCTTTTAGAGCGTGGAGGTTATCTCCTTGTACAAGCAAGTTTCCGGTTTCTTTATCGCCAACGGAAAGAGTTTCGTCATATTCCAACAAACGATATGGAATTTCGAGATGATGCTTTTCAACAGCTTGTTTACCAATCCAAGTTAGAGTAGGCATAAAAACTGAAATACTCCTGAGCTAATGGGAGAGTCTTTTGAAAAAGTATGTTAATGTTTGAGGGGTGGAATAGGTCTTGCGAAGCTCCTTAGATATGCTTTCGCAAGTCCAAGACTAAGCCACTTCGTCCTTCATCATGACCCCTCAGTGAACGTCAATTTAAACTACGAGCACAATATAGCAATGCCTGCAAACAGGTCAAGTGCAATTTTTCCTTCTTGCGGGGATACCAAATACAAATTCCGTGCCTGGCAGGTAGGCAGAAGAATTTTATTTCTCTGGTTCGTCACGGACGCCTTCCAGACGGATCTTTGACGTCCGTGAGTAGAAACATATTGGTAACGCACGGGGGCGTCCGTTACCAGCAAGAGAGAGTGAAAGGGCGATTCCCCGCCTGTAGCGGGATGTTCCACATGAATCGCCCCTACAATAATGCCCCCCTCACCCTACCCTCTCCCCCAAGGGGAGAGGGATTTTCTTGTGCTTTGGCCCTTCGACCCTTCGAAAAACTCAGGGTGCTGAGCAAAAGCGAAGCACAAGCTCAGGGTGGTGAGCCTGTCGAACCACAATTCCGATGCTAGGTATCCATACGGTTTGCTAAAGCATCAACAAGATTCTTCGGTCGCCCCGCCTTTGGCGGGACTTCGCTCCCTTCGACTTCGCTCAGGGACGGTGAGCAAAGTCGAACCGTCAGAATGACGAAAAGTGGTTTATTGCTTCTTTCTTACTTCATCCAAATTGGTTTTCGCCTGGGACGCCGTCTTAAAAAAGTCTGTCAATTTTGCGCAGGCATATTCATCACAATAAGCGCAATTTTTGACTTTCTCTTCCTTTCCGCACTTCCGGATTTCGCAGACTTTGCAGTAATTGAAGAGTTTTTCCGTGTCAACAATGCAACCCATGCAATTAATGTCTTCAGGTTTGAGATCTGCCTTGTAATCTTTTGACCATGTTTCCGCCACTTTTCTTCTTTCCTCGTCATCGTTCTTCTGTGTGGCGATGAATGCCGGGCATTCGGAACAAATCAACCCGCAAATGGAAATCAGTTTTTCCATAGGTTTCTCCTTTATAGTTTGTTTAAACATCAGTAACTCTGTTGACTTTTACTTTTTTCCCCTCACTTTTTGTCCCTCTTCCCAAAGAGGGTGTGTCATAAAAAGCAAAATGCTATTTTTGACTCCAATATATCGAGCTACGAAAATGTAGTTGCCCAATTTATTGGGCTCGATAAATCGAGCAACTACATTATGACACACCCTCAAAGGAGCGAGGGAATCTGTTTTCCTCTCCCCAAGGGGAGAGGAAATTAATTTATCTTTTTCAATATTGAATTTCGATTTGTAGTTTTGCAATTTGCAATCTGCAATTTGAATTTTGCATTTCATTCATTCCCCCTCACCCTAGCCCTCTCCCCTAAGGGGAGAGGGAATATCCATTCATCTTTTCCATCCGTTTCATCCGCTTTATCCGTTGACCGTTTCATCTGTTGACCGTTCTATTCCATATTCTTTCATCTTCAGCCGAAGCGTATTCCGATGAATTCCCAAAATGTCTGCACTCTTAATCAAATTCCAATGGTTGGCATTCAACGTACCTAAGATATGATTCTTTTCCATATCTCTGAGGGACAGATTAGCCGAAGGGATTACCTCCTTCGACTTAATCAGTCCCAAATACGGTAAGTCATTTCTGTCTATCACGTCGGTTCGGGAAAGCACCACTCCTCTTTCGATCACGTTCTCCAACTCTCTCACGTTTCCCGGCCAATCATAACCCAAGATTATGTCTTTTACGTCTGTGGTGATTCCTCTAATCGATCTGCCACATTCCTGATTGGCTTTCCGGATGAAGTGATCCACCAAGGCCAAAATGTCCTCTTTTCTCTCTCGCAATGGGGGAATGGATATGGAGATCACATTCAGTCGATAGTACAGATCTTCCCTGAAACTCCTTTCCTTCACCTTCTTCTCCAAATCCTGATTGGAAGCGGAGATTATCCGCACGTCCACTTTTAACGTCTCCTTGCCTCCCAATCTTTCAAATTCTTGTGATTCCAGCACTCGCAGAAGCTTAACCTGTGTTTCCAGAGGAATATCTCCGACTTCGTCTAAGAAAAGTGTACCCCCGTCTGCCAGCTCGAATCGGCCTTCCTTTCTTCTGGCAGCTCCGGTGAAGGCGCCCTTTTCGTATCCAAATAGCTCTGACTCGAGGAGGGTCTCAGGCAAAGCCGCGCAGGAGACCGCCACGAATCTTCTGTCCGTTCTATCACTTAATGCGTGAATCGCCTTGGCTACAAGCTCTTTGCCGGTACCGCTTTCACCTCTGATCAAAACCGTCGACTTGGTCTTCGCCACGCGGGAAATCGTGCTCAACACTTTCCTGGTACCCAGGCTATTTCCGATTATCTCGGTATCCTTGAATTCTTCTTCCAGTCGCTCTCTTAAGTACTTGTTTTCGATCAGAAGATGATGACTCTCCAGGGCCCTACTGATAGTTAACTTTAACTCTTCGAGGTTAACTGGTTTATTAACATAGTCATAGGCACCGAGCCTCATCGCTTCGACCGCAGTCTCCACGGTTCCGTACGCAGTCATCATGATCACCTGAATGTCCGGATTCAACTCCTTGAGTTTGCCCAGAAGCTCGATCCCACTCATGCCAGGCATCTTTAGATCCAGCAGCGCCACCTCGAAGTATCTGTCCTGACAGAGATCCAACGCACTCAGTCCCGAGGAGGCAGTCGACACGTTATATCCCTGCTTTTGCAGAAATCCCGCGAGTTGCTGTCTCTGCGCTTCCTCGTCATCGACTACTATTATTCGGTAGAGTGTCATACGTTTGGTTCTGTGTTACCTCTCCCTCTATTGCCCCCTTTCCACACAGTGGAGAGGGCGATCAAGGGAGTGAGATTATACAATGTCTTTGTACACTAGGCGACCGGCAGTTTTATCACGAAGGTTGTTCCTTTTCTCATTTCACTCTCCACCTCGATTTTCCCCTTGTGATCGGAGATGATCCGATAAGCGATGGAAAGTCCAAGCCCGGTTCCTTTCTCTTTGGTGGAGAAATAAGGCTGAAAAATCTTGAATAGGTTTTCTCTTGGGATACCGATCCCTGAATCCTTGACGGTTACGACAACATTAGTCTGTGAATCGTCCAAAAATGACTCGATGGTTAGCTTTCCACCTGAAGGAGTTGCCTGGATTCCGTTCAACATTATATTCAAGATGGCTTTCTTGAGTTCGTCCGGATCGATTTTGATTTCCGGCAGCTTGCCGATTGCCCTTATCACATGAACGCCTTTCTCCTTTGCTTCGACCTCTGCTAAATTCGTCACTTCGTTCAGGAATTTGCTTAAGTCCGTGCGGATCAAATTCAGGCTCTGCGCCTTAGCCAAGCTCAAGAACTGATTGATGATGCCATCTAATCTCTTGATCTCATCCAAAATGATCCGGGTAAAGGCACTGTATTCCTCCTGATCTTTTTGAGGTACGAATTCAGACTTCAGCCTTTGGGTGGTGATGGAGATGGCATTCAGAGGATTTCGGATCTCATGGGCCACGCCAGCGGCCAGATTCCCTATGGCTGCGAGCCTCTCTGTCCTCCTGGCCTCTTCCTCGTATCTCCTCAGCTCGGTGATGTCGTGAATCACTGCCACCGCACCCTTGAAGTTTCCCTCTTCGTCGAATAGGCAGGAACTTGCGATTATCAGAGTTTTTTCTTGACCGGAAGGCATGCGAAAGAGAATCTCGGTGTCCCGGATGGTTGTTTGGGTGGACAGAGTCTGCCGGAGAAGACAGGGATCGTTCGGAAAAACAGAATCATAGTCCTGGCCGAGAGCCTGCTTTTTGCTCACTCCGAACAGATCCTCACTGAAACGATTTAGCATAGTTATCTTGCCATTCTCATCCACCACCACCACGGCACTGTGCATGGCCTCCAGCACGTTCCCGGTCAGGGTTTTGATCTCTTTGTATGATCTATCCAACACAAAGTAATTCTGGTTGACCATCACCAACCCTATCATCAATAGTCCGAGAAAAAAGAGAACCGCGGTGAAGAGGATCATTTGCCTCTGATAACTCGAAGCCACTTTTTTATATCCTTGCAAGGAAAGTCCGATTCGGAATACTCCTGAAGGAATCTCTTCGGACTTGAAGACCTTGACTATTTCGAGCACGTCTTCTCCCTCAAACGAGGTGATTCTGCTCTTGGCCGCATCATCGGTCAACGCACTCTGCAAGAAAGGATCCTCTTGAACTTTCAGCATTCTTTCGACTTTTTTGGAGGCCAGCACGATCCCTTCCGTCGATTGCAAAACGATGTACTCCACTCCGCTCTCCTGGCTGATCCTCTGGATCAGATAACCGATTCCGATCTCCCGTCTGAAGCTCTCCAGATATGAAGCGGAAGCAACCACCAGTATAGCACCTTTAGCTTTTTTTCTTTTCACTGCGGCAGCAAAGCCTTTTTCAGCCAGAAGGGTTTTAGCTTCGATTCCAAAAACCACCTCCTCTTCCTTTCCCTCCAGGATGCTCTTAATGGAAGTGGCTACCGAAATGGTTGAATCCTGATAGATTTCCTTGTCTTGGGGATGACTACTATATTTCAGATTCATATTTTGATCCAGTACATCGATCCGGGAGAGATTACTTCCCTTAATTATGCTTTCCAATTTTGAATTGGTTACCGCCCCATCTTCTTCCATTTGATTAACTAAATTGGCAATATCCCGGAGCCTCTCCCCTGCCAGCTCCTCCACCAAGGCATTTGCCCGGACGGCATTCTGGCTTGACTGAATCAGGCTTTCCAGCAAAGCTCTCCCCTCCCTGTCCATCACCGTCAGCATGTTGGATTTGCCTTTCTTGATTCCAAAGACGGCGATAAGAAAGAGAATCAGGGCCAAAAGCAGAGTGATGATGACCACATGTCTCAGCCGCATATGAGCCAAAAACTTCACGCCAAAAGCGGAAGACATTATCTCTCCTGCGAAGATCGCTTCTTTGACCTGGTCAATCTATCCGGAAACTCCAATGCTGTCAAGAAGGAAACGGTACCTGGGATAGTCTCAAGGGTTGGTAATGTTGGAGTCTGCGTCTTTTCCCTGCTCATTTAAAACCTGACAGAACCTATACGACTCTCAACATCAAGAGAAGAAGAACGGCACTCAGGGCAACAAGTATCACTACCGTCAGCCATGACAAGACGTTGAGACCTCTGCTGTTCGTGTAAGCTCCCATGATCTTCTTGTTGTTGACCAGTATCAGCATGAAGACGAGAATCAGCGGGAGGACTATCCCGTTTATCACCTGGGAAATGAACATTATAGAGATAAGCGGCAGACGGGGCCAAAGCACCAGTCCCGCCCCCAGAAATATCAAGAGGGAATACAACCCATAAAACTGGGGAGCTTCGGCGAATTTCTTGTTCACTCCCTCCTCCCAACCCATTCCCTCGCAGACCATGTAAGTGGTAGAGAGCGGTAAAATGGATGCGGCAAAAAGAGACGCATTAAGAAGACCGAACGCAAAGAGATAGGAGCAATATTTTCCGGCCAGAGGCGCCAATGCCAAGGCGGCATCCTTGGCCGTCTCTATTCTGACGCCGGCCTTGAAGAGAGTGGAGGCACAGGCCACAATAATAAAGAGAGCTACTATGTTCACGACGAAACTTCCGGATATTACGTCAGCTCGGGAGTATTTGTAATTCTCCAACCTGATGTCCTTTTCCACCACTGCAGATTGCAGATAGAACTGCATCCAGGGAGCGATGGTGGTCCCAATTACCCCTATCAATACGCCGAAACTTTCAACAGAGAACTTCAACTCTGGAGCAAGCAGGCCGGTCTTGACTGCATGCCAGTCCGGCTTGGCCAAGAGTCCGGATACGACGTAGGTAATATAGAAGAGACAGGCCACCAGAAAGATTTTCTCTACGGACTTGTAATTTCCTTTTAGGACTAATATCCAAACGAAGAACGCGCCCAGCGGAACGGAGACGTATTTAGAGACGTTGAATATCTCTAAGCTGGCTGCTATTCCTGCAAATTCCGCTATGACGTTTCCGAAATTGGTGATGATGATGGCCACCAACAGGTAGAAGGTGATCTTAACCCCGAAGTGCTCTCTTATCAGGTCGGATAGCCCCTTGCCGGTAACTACTCCCATGCGAGCACACATTTCTTGGATTATGATCAGTGCTAAGGTGATGGGAATAAGTGACCATATCAGGGAATAACCGAAATGTGCTCCCGCTATGGAATAGGTGGTGATTCCGCCGGCATCATTGTCCACGTTGGAGGTGATGATCCCCGGACCGATCACCGACAAGAAGATGATCCAGGTTTTCCACCGAGATTTCGATAACAAGCTTTTAACCATGCTAATAGAAAGCTTTAGGGTTACGACCTCTCCCCTTTTCGTTTCCCCCTCTCTCTACGATGTGGAGAGGGGGACAAAGGGAGTGAGGTTGGAATTTTGAACCTTAGGTTATAGATTCTACTATTCCCCGAATTCCGGATAAATGGCTTCAATCCCGTCGCTTAGGGTAACAATACCCTTCATGTGTTCTTCTTGGTCCACCACCGGTATCGCCAAAAACTTGTACTTCTTGAAGATTTGGGCCGCTTCCTTGACCGGGTCGTCCACGTGCAACTTGACGATGTCTCGGTTCATGAAAGCATCGACCTGCATTTCAGGGGAGCGCAGTATCAAATCACGTAAGGTCACCACTCCCACTAATTTCTCGCGTTCGTCAGTCACGTAAATGTACGAGACGCTGTCCAAAGGCTGGTATGAATTCCTGAAAATCTCCATGGCCCTACCCACGCTGTCGGTCTGCAGACAGAAGATGTAGTTGGGCGTCATGATGCTGCCCGCCGTGCCTTCCTCGAATTTCAGAAGCTCCTCTAACTCCTCTCTTTTGTCGTCCTCCAAAGCGTTGATCAGCTCGTGTTTCTTTTCCTGCGACAGGTCCTGAAGCAGGTCGACTGCCTCATCCGGCTCCATCTCCTCTATGATATCTGAAGCTTTTTCCTCAGACAGACTCTCTATCAGAGAGATTCTGGTCTGATCATCTGCCTCCTCCAATGCGTCCGCCTGAGTTTCGACGTCCAGTGCCCCGAACACGTAAGATCTCTTATGTCGGTCCAACTCCTCCAAAATGTCGGCTAAGTCGGATGGATGAATCTCGGAAAGCGTGCGATGAGTCACATTGAGTTTCAAAGCCTTCTTATGTGGATCATGCGATAGAGGTTGAATATACTTCCAAGACAGAAGCTTATCCGGGATTTGATAAGCGAAGAGCCAATTGGTCAAAGCGTCTACGTACTTGATCCAGCCCAAGCGGCGGAATATCCCTCTGATGCCAAAATCGACATGCACCACCCGGAGCTGTCCCTCTGCCAGCAAAAGATGGAGATCATTCACTCTCTCAATCTTCGCACCATAAGTGTCCACCACCTGTTTGTCCAGGACCTCATCTTTAAGCAGTATTTCCCCCTCTTGCGCTCTAAGATCGGTCACCTGGACATCAGCACCGGGCTTCAATTTGATGACATTACCGCTGATGCTCTCCACCGCCCGCCAGCCGAATGAAACAAACTTCTCACCCCTCTTTTGCCGAACGCGAAGCGCAACCACGGGAGGGAAAGGTTCCCCTAACTCGACGCGGAAATCGGTCACCTTGCCAATGGTCATTCCTTCGGAATCGGTTGCTCTTCGGTTCAGGATATCCGAAAGGAAAACGAACATCTTGGCCGCTTCTTGCTGCAGATCATTTTCCATGGCTCATCAAACTGAATTTACCACCGGGATGAGGAAAAACATCGAACCCTTGGACTATCGAGCCCCCTGATCAGGTATTAGACGCCCCGCTGGTCTATCCGATTTCAAACAAGGTGCTTGATTCCGGCAAGACTCCCGTCTGAAGAACTCCCCTCTCTTTGAAAGATCGAACTAATAGATCAGTTTCTTGATTCCCCACAGGATCAAAAGCACCGGCCAGAAACGCACGATGTCGTATTCCAGATACCCGAAGTTACGAAGCAAAATCAGCACTCCAGCGACGACCAAGACCAATCCCCAGAAGATCTTTCCGCTCTTACCATGTTCTCGACACTCAGACATCTTTACCTCCTTCTTTGAGGTTCAGCGCAAAGTATCATAATCCCCGATGGTTGTCAATCAAAAACCAGATGGCTCGGAATCCAGGACTTTCCGCCAGGAAGCCTGCCTCCGACGAAGAAACGCCCTTGTGCTTTGAGCATGAATTTCAGAAACATTGGGCTCCATTTCGTCTGGGGCTTCTCGTAGTATTATTCAAGAACCCCAACGTTGGACGTCTTTTTTTCACCAGAAGATCATGGCGTTCGATCATCTGTGCAGGTGAAATCGAAACCATAGCTCAAATAGCATGCCCCCGGCAAAAAGGTTTGACTTTACGGGATAGGGGATTATATTTAATGATCGTCTGAGAGCCGGAATCAATCTCTTATCCACAGATCAAGGAGGAAATCATGGCGACAGAGTCGGATATTGCTCTCGGTAATATTAAGGAAAAGCTTGGAAAGCTAAAGGTGTATCTTTGATCTCGAAGGAAAGGAAAGGAAGGCCGCAGAGTTGGAAAAGCTTTCCTTAGAACCCGGGTTCTGGAACGATAACCAGAAGGCCCAGCTCGTCCTAAAGGAAATCAGCGAACTGAAGAGATGGTCCCAAAGATGGCAGGAACTGGTGGGTAAACTCGAAGACGTTTCCTTGCTCAGGGATTTGGCTGAAGAGGAGAAAGACACCCAGGCAGAAAAGGAAGTGACCACGAGTTTAGATGAGCTGAAAAGGGATCTGGACAAGTTTGAGTTCCAGACTTTTCTCTCGGGGGAGGATGATGCCAAAAACGCCATCTTAGCCATCCATTCAGGGGCAGGAGGAACCGAATCGCAAGACTGGGCGCAGATGCTGCTACGCATGTACACCCGGTGGGTGGAGAGAAAAGGGTTCAAATACGAAACCATCGATTTCCTGGCGGGCGAGGAGGCTGGCATAAAGAGCGCAACTGTGGAAATAACCGGAGAGTATGCTTATGGATTCTTGAAAGCCGAAAGCGGCGTTCACCGTCTGGTACGCATCTCCCCTTTCGACGCCAACAAAAGAAGGCACACCTCATTCGCTTCAATATTCGTTTACCCGGAGATCGAAGACAATATCACGGTGGAGATAAAGGACGACGACATCCGCATGGAGACTTTCCGCGCTTCGGGTGCAGGCGGACAACACGTGAACAAGGTCTCATCCGCCGTGAGGATCACCCATCTGCCCACCGGAATCGTGGTTCAATGCCAATCAGAGCGCTCTCAACTGAGAAACAAAGAGAATGCTTTGAAGGTGCTAAAAGCCAGGCTATATCAACTCTATAAAGAAGAAGAGAGGAAAAAACAGGAGAAGTTAGAAAGCCAAAAGAAAAAGATCGAATGGGGAAGTCAGATCAGGTCGTATGTATTTCAGCCCTACACCATGGTCAAAGACCACCGCACCAATGTGGAAGTCGGAAATGTTCAGGCGGTGATGGACGGGGAGATCGACCAGTTTATCGAGGCTTACTTAAGCCACAAAGGCACAAATGACAAATGATACATAGTTCTGTGCGGTGAAGCGCGAAGGAGACAGACTCTATGCTTTGTTGGAAATGCGGAGGAACGGTGGAAATTGGTGAAAGAGTCAATCGGAAGGACACTTGCCCCAGTTGCACTTCTGACTTGCGCTGCTGTTTCAACTGTGAGTTCTACGACAAGGAAGCTTATCATCAATGCAAGGAACCGGAATCGGAGTGGGTGAGATACAAAGAGCGGGGCAATTTCTGCGACTTCTTCCGACCGAAGAAGGCCTTCTTTAAGAAGGATGACAAGCCCATTACCAAGGAGGACTTCAAAAAGAAATTTGACTCCCTCTTCAGTGACCAAGGGGATGAGGCTTAGGGCTTCAGCCTAACTGGTTTCGTCGAGTCACGCTGTCCGCAAGTTTGAAGTAATGATCGAGAGATAACAAGGTATCCTCTCCCCACAAAGATGAAGCTCGGAGTGCTCACCTTCAGGTGAACAATGGTTTTAGTCAAGCCAAAGTCGTAGATCCCGCCGAAAATAAAATGCAAAGCTGCAATTTCGAAGCCAGACTCACAGAGCCGGAGCTAAAAGGATTCGCGCAACCACCCTCCTTTTTCTACCTTTCATCAAGGGAGGGTTATGGGTTCCCTCTCCCCTTGCGGGCAAGGGTCAGGGAGAGGGGCAATCAAATAGCCTTAACACAATCGGATTATGGGGAAAAAAACGAGTAAAAGAGATGTCTTCGTTGGCAGAGAAGACGAAATTAAAAGGATAAAAAATATCCTCAAGGATAATCCCAAAGCCAACATTCTTATCTCTGGCTTGACCGGAATGGGGAAGACCGAACTTTGTATGCAGGTTAAAAATCTTCTCAGCCAGGACAACTTCATCCATTGTGGAAGTTATCGAGTGGAAAGCAAACTTGAAGATCCGGTCAATCCATTTCTTACAGCATTGTTGGAGGTCTTTCAGAGCGTCACTACAAAGGAAAAAGAAAAAAGTAAGTTAAAGTGGTTTAAGGATGTCCTTGCCAAAAAGGTTTGGGAGAAAAGAAAAGACATCGGTGGGGCGATTGCCAAAGATGCCGTGGGCACTATACTAAAGATTCTATATGAAAAATTGGAATTAGGTGAGACCACTTCAGAACTGTCTGAAATCCTTAAAGACGCTTCCTCTGAATGGGCTACCAAGTCTACGTTGGAAAAGCTGCTGATTGAAAACAAAGAAGCAGTTATTACTACATATCTTCGTCTCCTAAGGCAAATCTCCGAGCAAAGCCCGGATGGTCATAAATTCGTTTTAATCTTCGATCAGGTCGAAAATACTTCAGAAGTCTTTCGGGAATTCTTGAAATCTATCGCCAGAAACCTCTCTGAAAAATTCTATTTAGTTTTTGCTTTAAATGATGAAATCCCAGCCGGAGTGCAGTTTCTGAACGAACATAAGGCTGACTTCATATTCTTCAAGACCCAGCAGGTTGAATTGAAAGGATTGAGCAACCTTGAAATCAGACAATTGATTGAGGAGATGAGGGGCGTTTACAAGACACCGGATGTGGTGGAAAGGGCAAGAAAACTTTCTGACGGAAGACCCTTAATGATCATCCAATGGATAAACTCCAAAGATTTTGATCTCTCAATAATTGACGAAGAGAAGTTCCGTCTATATGGGTATTATGAGGATAACTTGAACTCTGTGGGAATTAAAGCAAAAAAACTCGCCACGGCACTTTCCCTCCTTCCTTTTCCACTTAAAGGAGGGCTTTCTGATTACGCCGGTATTATGGGGATTAGAAATTTCGAATGTCGTGAACAGTTGCACGAATTAGAATCGAAAAACATATTCCGAAGTTATGATGATCTTTGCTGGTTCAGCCACGAGTTGATCAAAGAATATGTTTTCGACAATACACCTGACGCCATAAAGAAGGATTTTGCTCTACAGATTATTAGCTACTTAAAGAAGAAATACAAAAGACAAATCGCTGCCCCTCCCCTAACAACACCACAAACTATCTATGCTCAACTTTTACCTTTCACTAGTGATTACCAAGCCTCCTTTGACCAGAACTTCGATTTAGGTCAATACCACTATAATATTAGTGCTTATCAAACAGCACTAACACACTTCCAAAATGCATTAGAGTCAGCCCAACATTTAAAGGGTAAAAAGAAAATAAGCACCGCTCTAAATGAGATCGGACTCATATATGATGCCTGGGGCAAGTATGATCAGGCGATTGAGTATTATCAGAGGAGTTTGAAGATAACAGAAGATATAGGTGATCGAAGACAAGAAGGGGTGACCCTGAACAATATTGGGATGGTATATAAAGCTCGGGGTAAGTACGATCAGGCGATTGAGTATTATAAGAGGACTCTGAAGATAACAGAAGATATAGGTGATCGAAAACAAGAAGGGGTGACCTTGAACAATATTGCAAGTATATATTATGCCTGGGGCAAGTATGATCAGGCGATTGAGTATTATCAGAAGAGTTTGAAGATATTTGAAGATATACGACATAGAAAGAGTGAAGGGGGTACTCTAAACAATATTGGGATGGTATATGATGCTTGGGGCAAGTATGCTCAGGCGATTGAGTCTTATCAGAAGAGCTTGAAGATAAGAGAAGAGGTAGGGGATCGAAAAGGAGAAGGAGTGACCCTGAACAATATTGCGGGTGTATATTATGCCTGGGGTAAGTATGATCAGGCGATTGAGTATTATGAGAAGAGTTTGAAGATAAGAGAAGAGATCGGGGACCGACAAGGAGAAGGGGTGACCCTGAATAATATTGGGATGATATATGATGCCTGGGGTAAGTATGATCAGGCGATTGAGTATTATAAGAAGAGTTTGAAGATATTGGAAGAAATTGGGGCAGTTGAGGCAAAGACGGTTAGAGAGAATTTAAAGCGGATTCAAGAGGAGAGGAGAAAATAATTCAAAATTCAAAGAGCAAAGTGCAAAATTGAAACCTCTCCCCCTTTGATCCCCCTCTCCCCCGCCTTTGGCGGGATTTTCAACTTAAACAAGGAGAAGGGGAATATCGAAGATCCGTAAGACAGGGGTGAGGTCTCAGCGCGTAGCCGAGGCTTCATGCCTCAGCGCCGAGCCGTTAAGGCTTGGCTACGCGAGAATAAAGAGCTTTGGAGTGTTCACCTTCAGGTGAACCGGATCTTTGGTCAAGCTAAAGCTTGACACTCCAAGAATTGTTTTCTATGGTAGGTTTAGACAGCATGCAGCGGAAGGCTTTAGACGCGTAGGCAAGGATTCTTGGTTAAGCTAAAGCTTGACACTCCAAGTAATATTTCTATGGCAAGATTAGACCGATTCACCGAGCGCTCGCAAGATGCCCTGCAATATGCACAGGAGTTGGCGCAGAGCCACAACTAAAAACCTCTCCCCCTGTCCCCCTCTCCTTATTAAGGAGAGGGGGAATACAAGGGGGTAAGGTGCATGATTTGAGTGCATGGCTTTTAGCTGTGTCAAATTCAAAACTCACATTGGTCAAGCTAAAGCTTGACACTCCAAGCAATATTTCCATGGCAAGATTAGACCGGTTCACCGAACGCTCGCAGGATGCCCTGCAATATGCGCAGGATATGGCACAGAGCCACAACAATTCCCAAATCGAGACGGAGCATCTGCTTCTGGCTCTGTTGGAACAGGAAGAGAGTTTAAGTGAGATCATTCTGAGCCAACTGGGAGTGGATGTTTCATCTTTGAGGGAAAAGCTGAAAGACGAGATCTCCCTTTTACCCAAGATGTATGCAACAACTGGTCAAACTCCACAAGTTTACCTCTCCCCTGCTTTGGGGAACGTGCTTACCTCTGCCGAAAAAGAGGCACAAGTCTTGAAGGATGAATACGTGAGCGTGGAGCATCTTTTGATCGCCATTGCGGAAGCAAAAGATACTAAAGCCGGAAGGATACTCCAGAATCTGAAAGTGAACAAAGACAGGATTTATCAGGCTTTAACCAAAATCAGAGGGAGTCAAAGGGTGACAGATCAAACGCCGGAATCAAAATATCAAGTTCTCGAAAAGTACAGCCGCGACTTAACCGAGCTTGCCAAAAAGGGAAAACTGGACCCGGTCATAGGAAGGAACGAGGAAATCCGAAGAGTGATGAAGGTTCTCTCACGCCGCACCAAGAACAACCCGGTTCTCATCGGGGAGCCTGGAGTGGGAAAAACTGCCATTGCAGAAGGTCTGGCACTGAAGATCGCGCAAGGCGACGTCCCCGAGTCTCTAAAAGGACGGAGGGTAGTTGCGCTGGATTTAGGTTCGCTCATTGCCGGATCAAAGTTCAGAGGGGAGTTTGAGGAAAGGCTGAAAGCCATCCTCAAAGAGATAGAGAAAGCCCAGGGGAACATCATCCTTTTCATCGACGAGCTTCATACCATTGTGGGCGCAGGGGCGGTCAGCGGCGCGATGGATGCCTCCAACATGCTGAAACCGGCATTAGCCCGGGGAGAGCTGCGCTGTATCGGCGCCACCACACTGGATGAATACCGGAAGAACATAGAAAAAGATCCTGCCCTGGAAAGAAGGTTCGCGCCGGTGCTTATTGGAGAACCTTCTGTGGAGGAGACTATCTCCATCCTGCGGGGACTCAAGGAGAAATATGAAGTGCATCACGGGGTAAGAATTCAGGATTCGGCTCTAGTAGCGGCGGCCAAGCTCTCGGAAAGATACATAACCGACAGGTTCCTTCCGGACAAAGCCATTGATCTGGTGGACGAGGCAGCAGCAGATTTGCGAATCCAGATCGACAGCATGCCGGAAGAGCTGGATGTAGTAGTGAAGAAAATCCGGCAGCTCGAAATAGAAAAGGAAGCGGTGAAGAAGGAAAAGGATGCGCAGGTAAGACTGAAACCCATCGAGGAAGAGTTAGAGGTTCTTCGGAAGGAGGAAACAAGCCTCAAAGATCACTGGCAGAAAGAGAAGGCGATAGTAACCCGCATTCGGGAGCTTAAGGGAAAACTGGAACAGACCAAAACTGAAGCCGACAAAGCGGAAAGAGAAGCGAATTACGAAAAAGCTGCGAGACTGCGATACGGAGAGACGTCCAATCTGCAGAAGGAATTGGAGGAGCAGAATCGGCTTCTGTCCAAGACTCAGAAGGACAAGAAGATGCTCAAAGAGGAAGTGGATGCGGACGACATCGCGGAAGTAGTCTCCAAATGGACTGGTATCCCGGTGACTAAACTGACGGAAACGGAGACCGAGAAGCTGGTTAAGCTGGAAGAGCAATTGCACCGTCGGGTGGTGGGACAGAACCAGGCGGTAGAGACTGTGGCCAACGTGGTGCGGAGCGCGCGGGCAGGTCTCTCCGACCCAAAACGCCCGCTCGGCTCCTTCCTATTCTTGGGACCCACCGGCGTGGGCAAGACCGAGCTGGCCAAAGCACTGGCGCAAGCTCTGTACGGCGATGAAAACGCTTTGATCCGAATAGACATGTCCGAATATATGGAGAAATTCTCCGTCTCCCGGCTGATCGGCGCCCCTCCCGGATATATCGGGTATGAAGAGGGAGGGCAGCTGACCGAAGCGGTAAGACGCCGGCCCTACTGCGTTATCCTGTTCGACGAGATCGAAAAGGCACACGCTGAGGTGTCCAACGTTCTTCTCCAGGTCTTGGACGATGGCAGGTTGACTGACAACCAGGGAAGAACGGTTAGCTTCAAGAATTCCATTCTCATTATGACCTCAAACATTGGTGCATCTTTGATTGCCGAGATGTCCCGAAACATCACTAACGGGAGCGAAGATCACGTATATCAAGAGATGAGAGTCCAGGTGCTAAATCTCTTGCGAAAATCTCTAAGACCTGAGTTTTTGAACCGTATAGATGAAGTGATCGTGTTTCGCTCGCTATCTCTCGAGGACATAGAAAACATAGTCGACCTGCAGTTCGAGGAGGTCAACAAAAGATTAGCCGAGCAAGGCATGGGCGCAAGCTTGACCGACAAAGCGAAAGAATTCCTGGCAAAAACTGGTTTCGATCCGGCTTTCGGAGCCAGGCCACTGAAGAGGACCATACAGAAACTGATAACCCAGCCTTTGGCAAACGAGATATTGAAAGGGAAATTCGCGGGCAAGAAGAAGATAAAGGTTGACGTAAAGAACGACCAGATAGTGTTTGTGCCATAGTCTCACCAGCCGAGGACTTACCAGAACCTAAACTTAAGTTGGGTTCTGGCATGCGAAAATTAGCTTCGCTCGCCTCTGGTCAGAGGGCAGCGAGCTTGCGCATGGAATGGTCGGCGGGTCTGCTTCTTGAGAATTCCATTAAGAAGGAGGATAGGGAAAATTGAAAAACGTCATGATTGTCATGGTGGCTTTCCTTATCGGAGGTTTGATTCTGTCGTGCTCGTCCGGATCTAAGGGCAAAAAGACCGAGCAGGAGCTTTATACCAATGCACAGAATCTTTCGGAGAAAGGAGACTATCTCTCGGCCATAAGGACCTACGAGGAAATTCTGAAAACTTATCCCGACAGCCCGCGCGCCTACAAGGCGCAGTTTCTGATTGCCTTTGTCTATTCCGAGAATTTGAAGGCTTACGATAAGGCAAGAGAGAACTACAAGAAACTGCTTGAGAAATATCCGAATTGTGATCTGGTGGACGACGCCCAGTACATGCTTAAGACCATGGAGACGGACAGCCTTCCGGTCATTCCCGATACTGGTTCTGGCGCGTCTGACTAAGCATTTGAAGACGCATGTTCAAGTGCCAGCACCTGCTTTGAGTTGGGTGCTGGTTTAATTTTACGGAATTTGCAGGTAGGCCTCCGGCTGAAGGTCGGACGGTCTGATAGGCGGGTATTATATTGAGCCGTTTTTGGCTGAAAAGTGAGTAAGTTGACAGAAACTGACGCTCAACGGTGTCCGGCGAGGGAACCGCAGACTGGCAAATTTGGTCGTCGTTTTTGCTTGACAACGGGGAGTAATGGAGTATATTAAAAAGTTTGCGGAAAGGAGAAATAGATGAGAACGTACACGCCGAGCATTTCAGAAATCGAAAGAAAATGGCTCATAGTTGATGCGAAAAACAAGATATTGGGGAGGACCGCCACCAAGGTGGCAAGCCTTCTGATCGGAAAAGGCAAACCGCATTTCACTCCCCATCTGGACGTGGGCGATTTTGTCATCGTGATCAACGCCGACAAGGTCATTCTCTCCGGCAAGAAGCAGAATACCAAAACCTACTATCACTACACCGGATATCCGGGTGGACTTAAGTCTGTGGTTTTTTCCAAATATCTGAAGGAAAAACCGGAGGAGCTTTTCCGGGATGCGGTTTGGGGTATGCTTCCCAAGAACCGGCTGGGGAGGAAGATGTTCTCCAAGCTTTTCGTCTACCGGGGAGATCAGCACCCTCACCAAGCTCAAAAGCCGGAGCCTCTGAAAACCTAAGGATCGATGGTAATGCACCTTAATCCCGCTAAGGCGGGACTTGGGCAAGAATGAAAACTCAGTCTGTAGGAGGAAAACTTGGCAACAGCTGTTTATCAGGCTAGCGGACGAAGAAAAACGTCAGTGGCCAGCGTCAGGTTGATGGCCGGAGCAGGCAAGATGCTGGTGAACGGAAAACCGATGCGGCAATATCTGTCCAGAGACACCCTGATGCTCCACGTAGAAAAGCCGCTTGAAGTAACTGGCCAAAAGGGCAAGGTGGACCTCATCTGCTCTGCCGAGGGCGGCGGTCTTTCCGGGCAAGCTGCTGCCATCCGATTGGCCACAGCCAGGGCTTTGGTGAAAATGAGCGAGGAGTTCCACAAGGTTCTGAAAAGGGCGGGACTTCTCACCAGAGACCCACGGATGGTGGAACGGAAGAAGTACGGGCAGATAAAAGCTCGAAAGAGATTCCAGTATTCTAAGAGATAGGCTGTAACGATCAAATCCACACATCGGCCGATCCGCAGGCAGGTCCACACCGGGCTGCCTGAGTGGCGCCTGTCGGAGTTGACGCCGGTGGAGGCAAAAAACCAAAAAGGAACCTTTCATGAACGTCACCATCAAAGACTTGTTGGAAGCGGGGGTTCATTTCGGGCATCAGACCAGACGCTGGAACCCCAAGATGAAAAAGTTCATCTTTACCGCCCGAAACGGCATCTATATCATCGATCTGCAAAAAACCCTTCTGTGTCTGGAGATGGCTTGCCAGAAGGTAAAGGAAGTTGTGGCCAATAACCAGAGCCTCCTGTTCGTGGGAACCAAGAAGCAGGCTCAGGAAGTGATAAAAGAGGAGGCTTCCAAAACTGGAGCCTTCTACGTCACCGAGAGGTGGCTGGGCGGAATGTTGACCAACTTTCAGACCATCCGGCAAAACATCAAAAAGCTCAAGGAGCTGGAGAGCATGCGAGACGATGGCACTTACGCCAAGCTCACCAAGAAGGAAGTCTTAAGATTGGAGAAGGAGAGGGAAAAGCTGGAGAAGTTTCTGGGAGGAATCAAGGAGATGAATCGTCTTCCCGGGCTTGTTTACGTAGTGGACGCCAAGAAGGAGAGGATCGCGGTGGCTGAGGCCAACAAGCTGGGTATACCCATCATCGGCATCATCGACACTAACTCCGACCCGGATCCCATCAACTTCCCCATCGCCGCCAATGACGACGCCATCAAATCCATCAAGGTCATCACCCGTCAGATAGCGGAAGCTGCTTCAGAGGCTCGCAAATTGAAGGAAGAAGGCGCGGGGATTCAGGAGAAAGTGCAGGGTTGACAGCCTCCCGACCTGCTCCTGGACGACGTCCATGGAGAATTTCCGCGGGAGGAATATCTTTGCGGCCAACCAGTGCCTATCATCAATCAAAAGCGCTGAACAAGCTGCAGGTGGTCTTTGCGATGTTTGGAACGACAGAATTGAACGACTGGAGGATTTGATTCATGACTATTACGGCTGATCTAGTTAAGAAACTGAGGGAGAAGACTGGTGCCGGGATGATGGACTGCAAAAGGGCTTTGGAGAAATCCGATGGCGACCTGGAAAAAGCCATAAGCTACTTGAGGGAACAAGGTATCGCCAAAGCCACGCAGAAAGCTTCCCGCATCACCAAAGACGGTTTGATTTACTCCAGCATCCATTCCCAGGATAGATCGGGAGTCTTGCTGGAGCTTAACTGTGAGACCGATTTTGTGGCGCGTACCGAAGACTTCAAGCAGCTGGCACGAGACCTAGCCGCTTGGATCATGGATAACCGGCCTGCGGACATTGACCAGGTGGTCCAATCACTGAAGGGGAAACTGGATCAGGTCATCGCTAAGTTGGGCGAGAACGTCACCGCCAGAAGATTCGCTCTTTTGGAGCTGGACGGAGAGTCGAAGGGCATCATCCACAGTTACATCCATCCGGGAGACAAGTTGGGCGTCCTGGTAGAGCTGAAGTCCCAGACCGACGCCGGTGTCTCTGATCCGGATTTCAGACTGTTGGCCAAGGACATTTCCATGCAGATCGCCGCCACCAACCCTCTGGTGGTCAGCCGGGATAAGTTGGGATCCGAAACGCTGGAAAAGGAAAAAGATATATACCGGACCCAGGCCAAAAACGAGGGAAAGCCGGAAAAGATACTGGACAGGATTGTGGACGGCAAACTGGAGAAGTATTTCCAAGAGGTTTGTCTTTTGGAACAGCCTTTTGTCAAGGACCAAGACCGCTCCGTGAAGCAGAGAATCGACGAAGTCCAGAAGAAGCTGGACCAGGAGATAACGGTGGGAGAGTTTGTCCGGTTCAGGTTGGGGGACGAGGTAGGTTAAGCCTGACTGCGGCGACTTCCATCCGCCCTTTGGTCGAAACGCCCCGGGATCTGAAAGCTGACCTTCGACAAGAAACCGTGGACACGCCAATTTACAAAAGAATACTTCTTAAACTATCCGGTGAGTCTCTTTCCGGGAAAAATCGAGAAGGCATCCTCGACCCGGAGGCCATCGCCTTCGTCTCTCGACAGATCAAATCCGCCAAAGATATGGGGGTAGAGATAGCCGCAGTGGTGGGTGGAGGCAATATCATCCGCGGCCAATCTACCAGGATAGCCGCGATTGATCGGGTGTCTGCCGATTACATGGGCATGCTGGCGACCATCATAAATTCTCTAGCGCTTCGAGATCAACTTTGCGCTTTGGGCATTCCTTCCCGCGTGATGAGCGCCATTCACATAGAAAGATTGACCGAGCCTTTCACCAAGAAGGAAGCGGTCAAGCATCTCTCGGACGGGGAAGTAATAATCCTCGCCGGAGGAACCGGAAATCCCTACTTCACCACCGATACCACTGCTGCCCTCAGAGCGGCGGAGATAGAAGCGGACGTGGTCATGAAGGGAACCAAGGTAGACGGAGTCTATGACCAGGACCCGGTCAAGAATTCGGCTGCAAGAATGTTCGACCAGCTTACTTACACCGAGGCGTTAAGCCGAAGGCTGAAGGTGATGGACCTCACGGCGATTTCTTTCTGTATGGAAAACAGGCTTCCCATTATCGTGTTCAATTTCAACCAGGATGGAAATCTCAAGAGAGTTCTTTCGGGGGAGAAAATCGGCACCAGAGTAAATCAATGAACTGGAGGATGCGCTACTCATTCTTTCGGAGGGCGATTGTCCGAATCCAGTTGAGGTAGGGCGAAGTACAGCGGACCAATCAAAAAAAGGCAGGAAGATATGGAAGTGAAAAGAATCCACGCGGACACTGAGGATAGAATGAAAAAGGCCCTGGAGGCCATAAAGAAGGAGCTGGCCTCCATACGAACGGGAAAAGCCACCACCTCCATTTTGGATGGCATCAAGGTCGACTACTACGGCACCATCACCCCTCTTTCGGGTGTGGCAAACCTATCCGCCCCGGACGCACGGCTGTTGGTGATTCAGCCCTGGGAGAAAAAGATGATTCCGGAGATCATCAAGGCCATTCAAAAATCCGATTTAGGGCTTAACCCCCAGGCTGACCCTAACGTGATCCGGCTTCCCATTCCTCCGTTAACCGAGGAAAGGCGCAAGGATTTGGTGAAGTTGGTGAAGAAGTTGGCAGAGGACGGCAAGGTGGCGTTGAGAAACATCAGGCGTGACTCCAACGAGGCTTTGAAGAAGGCAGAGAAAGACAAGAAGATATCGGAAGACGAATCTCGAAAAGCACAGGAACACGTGCAGAAGATGACGGAAGACTACACAGAAAGAATAGAAGACATATTGAAGAAAAAAGAACAGGAGATCATGGAGGTTTGATAGAGGCGCGCGCAGTTTTTGCGGAGTGTCAAGCTCTACCTTGGGCGGGATCTGCGACTTTAGCTTAACCCGAAAAGTGTAAGCCTGTCAATAGCTGTGGCTTGGTTCGGCTGAAGCCGAACACTCCAATTTGCCCTCGAATGGTTTTGCCTGTGCCTTCTTGTGTTCTTCTGGCGATTTGAGTTCAGCCTCGTCGTTACATGTCAAAAGATATCACCGAGCTTAAACGAAGCATTTTGAAAAAAGGAAATCTTCCGGTTCATATTGCCATAATCATGGACGGCAATGGAAGATGGGCAAAGAGACGGGGGTTGCCTCGAATTGCCGGACACAGGGCGGGGGTGAAAGCAGTAAAAAGAATCGTCAGAGCTGCCGGTGATCTGGGAATCTCCATCCTGACCCTCTTCACCTTCTCACATGAGAACTGGAAAAGACCGAAAGAAGAAGTCTCCGCCATAATGAAGCTTCTTTACGAGACCACCAAAAGGGAAATCAACGAGCTGGACGAGAACAATGTCAAGCTGATCACTACGGGCAGAATAGACGAGCTTTCCCCTCAGCGCAGAGAGATTCTTCAGAAGGCCAAAGAAAGAACAAAAGACAACACCGGTCTGATTTTGAACCTGGCCTTGAATTATGGTGGAAGAACCGAAATCTTGGATGCGGTGAAGAAGATCGCGGAGGACATCAAACGGGGAAAGCTGAATCTCGACGAGCTGAACGAAGAAAAATTCTCTCATTATCTCTATACTAATGGCCTTCCCGATCCCGACCTGCTCATCCGCACCTCAGGTGAGAAGCGTATCTCCAATTTCCTTTTGTGGCAAACCTCATACACCGAGCTTTATATCACCGACGTTCTATGGCCGAGTTTTTCTGAAAGAGATTTCTACGAAGCCATCTGGGATTATCAGAATCGGGAAAGAAGATTCGGAAGAGTATAAGCAATTGCTCGGTTTCCGATTTGGCAAGCAGCCCTAAAGCAAAAAACCCTCGTATCCTCCCCTCTGCTGTAATCAGTCAAATCTAGGCCTTTGCTCCTAATTGGAAAACAATTCAAGTTTAGGGTTGCCTTAGGCAGAGAGGTACGTTATACTCATCCTATTGAACTGTCAGTGAAGCCATCAAAGGAGTGCGGCTGAAATGAAGGCTTTCCCAAAAGCCGTTGCTACTATTAATCGAATCAGTCTAATGCTACTTCTGACCTGCCTTTTGTCGGTTGAGGCACAGCCATCCATGAGCCTCGCGCGGACTTATGTCGCAAAGAACCTCCCTGCAAATTCCCAAATCTGGACACTTCCGGAGTTCTCTTTTCACCAGCAGGCTGATAGCTCTGTCAGGAAGGAGAGCGCAGATTCCCTAAAACTGAAAGACCCGAGGATGGCCGTCTTTTATGCGGTTATTCCTGGGATCATCGTTCACGGATCGGGACATTTCTACGCGGGCAAAACGAAAACTGGAGCAGCGTTGCTGGGATCGGAGCTTGTTGGGGGTGCCTTGGCTTTTGTGGGCGCCGTGGGCAAGGGGATGTCTGAGATGGACGGCGGACAATCTACTTGGGAGGCGGGTGATGTTCTTATGGTAACTGGAACAATCCTCTTTGTTGGCTCGTGGCTGTATGACCTGATCGGTGCTCCCCTTGCGCTCCAGAAGCGCAATGAAGAGCTTCGTCGAAAGGAGACGCTAAGTGTCGGATTTCGGTCTGATCGCAGACGAGTCCTGGTCGGTTTTCAGATAACGAAGGCATTTTGATCAATTGAGGCACAAATGGTCGTGGGAGTTAAAAAAACACTTACTCGGGCGATCTTACTAACAATCCTGGTCTATTTTCCATTGGCAGAAACTCATCCTGCTGCAAGTGTCCGATCACAGGCTTTCAAAGATCATGTGATAAGCTCGGTTCAACCTGAACATTCACAATTTCTGCTTGCTCAGCAAACCCAGGATTCAACAGCAACCAAGAAGACGGCTTCTTTGAAAACAAAAAGCCCCTATATGGCTATTTTTTATTCGGTTATTCCCGGTGTTGCTATTCACGGGGCTGGTCATATCTATGCTGGGAAAACTGGAACGGGATTACGATTATTGGGATGTGAGTTGCTTGGAGGAGGATTGCTTTTTATGGGCGGCCTTATCGGACTTGGCAGTGGAGTGCCTAGCGCCGGAGGGGAGAACGTACAGTTGGTTGGATTTTGCTTATTCTTAGGCTCGTGGGTTTATGATGTAATCGGGGCCCCTCTTGCAGTCCAGAAACAAAACGAAGTGTTGTTACAGAGGGGAAAGCTTGGTCACTTCAACCTTCAGATGAAAGATCGAAACTTGAAGGTGCTAATTACGTGGAGGTTTTGAGGAAAACCGTTTGTTTCTTCTTCTCTCCGCAGTTTGCTTCCGAAGATCATACGACAAGATAGGGCACTCGTTTTTCTCTTCTCAATCCTGTCACATGACTGCCATCCTTATTTGCTTGCCTCAAGCAATTGTTGCTATTATAATGAAACCTGACGGGAAGGATGATACCGTAGTCTGATTTGATTTAACGATCAGTCTCTTTAACCGAAGGATTTGTGGACCAATCCCATGAAAAGCAATCTTCTCACCAGAGTGATAATCGCCTTCATCTTCGGGCCTCTCATACTCTTCCTCACTTTAGTCGGCAGACTTCCCTTTTTGCTCCTGATTGAGCTGTTCATCACCCTGGGCTTATGGGAATTCTGCTACCTGGCTGAACAGAAGAGCTTTCAGATTCCTAAATGGATTCTGCTGATCTTGGGAATTCTCTCCGGCATATCTGTTTATCTCTGGGGTGAACAGGCTCTGATTATTTTGCCCTTGAGCGCGGTTTATTTGACTGCGTTTCTTTTTGTGGTCAAAGGAAGAACAGAAAATACCACATCAGATTTGGCCGTGACGACGTTTGCCCTCTTCTACGTCGCCGGGCTTTTCGGCTTTTTAATTCTCTTAAGAGAACTCCCTAATCGACTTGGGCTGGACTACAAGATCGGTGGGCTTTGGATTGTCTATCTCCTGATCTCTATCTGGTCATGTGATACGTTTGCGTATTTCATAGGCGCTCCCTTAGGAAAACACAGGCTCTCCCCTGCCGTAAGTCCGAAGAAGACGGTGGAGGGATTCTTTGGTGGTATTCTCGGCGCGGTGGCGGCCGCTTTCTTCTCCTACTACGTTTTTTTCAAATCGGGCGGGCTTGAGCACCTTTTGGTTATTTCCATCTTCGTTAGCCTGGTGGGACAGGTTGGAGACTTAGCCGAATCGCTTTTCAAACGGGATGCTAAGATCAAAGATATCTCAAACCTGATTCCCGGACACGGAGGAATTCTCGATCGGTTCGACAGTCTACTGTTTGTCTCTCCGATAGTATACTATTATCTAAAGCTATTTGTATATAGGTGAAGCTGTCAGCGGACTGAATGGGTTGATCGAATGAATAGCTAACGGAGAGGGATGGGAGCATTCGTCATCCGTAAGTCGTGACTAGTAATCCGTCATTCTTCATTCGTCATTGAGTATGATGAGGTACTTAGATTACGTCTTTCTGATCCGACCGGTCTTGATGCCACCGGTGTGGACCATTCTTCTTCTGGGACATCACCGGAGCTCACAACTCTCCGGACAAAACCATCTCCCTGGCCTAGTTCTTCTTCTGGTCACGTTCTTGGTCGGGGCGGTATACGTCCTAAATCAGATATTTGACATGGAATCAGATAGATTGAACCAAAAGCTCTTTTTCTTAGGGCAGGGTTACGTTTCAAAAAAGGCCGCATCTGTCGAGATGATACTGCTTGATCTTGCAGGCATCATTCCCGCATTTCTAATCTCTTGGCAATTAGGTTTACTCTTCCTGTTGGGAATGATCTTCGGTATAATTTACTCCGTCCCCCCTTTCAGCGTCAAGAATAGGCCCATCGGCGGTTTTGTGCTGAACGCCCTGGCTCACGGGAATCTGGCCTTCGTCATCGGATGGAGCATGAATCAGTGTCTCTCCATGAGAGCTTTATTTTTTTCACTCCCCTACATGTTTGCTGTCGGTGCAATTTACTTGAATACCACCATACCGGACGTAGATGGAGATCGAAAAGTGGGAAAGACGACATTCGCGGTCAGATGGGGAAGAGAAAAAGCAGTCATCGTATCATCTGTCTTGGTAATGGCAGCAGTTGTCACCTCCATCTTGGTCAGGGATATACCTTTTCTTGTCGCCTCCTCCCTTTCTTGTCCTTTTTTCATTTACTCGGCTTTCACCAAACAACAGCGCTATGTGGCTATTTCTACCAAATCCTCGATACTGCTCTTGTCCATTGTCGCAGGTGTCTTTTACCCGTGGTATTTTGTCGTTTTGATCTTGGGATTTCTGGGAACTCGTTTGTACTACAAAACACGATTCAGTCTGGATTATCCTTCCTTGTCGTAGTAGATTATGGATTGGCTCGCCTAAAGGCGAGCACTCCAATGTGTTCTCTTTTGGCAAGAACCGAATCATAGAGAGGTTGTTGATCCGGACTGCTTAGAGTCTCAGTCACTTTCTCCTGTTATGAAGAAGCTCCTGGATCAGTTCTCGAATCACATTACGATTGAAGCTGGTCTCTCCTCGAATACCAGTGAGTCGTACAGAAGGGATTTGGAAAGGTACGTCAATTACCTGGAGGACAAGACAGTCAGATCCGCGCAGGCGATCACTGAGAAGCACGTGGTCAATTTCGTGGCTCTTCTTTTCGACTTGGGACTTGGTGCCAGAAGCATCGCCCGGAACATCTCTTCTATCAGGCGTTTCCACAAGTTCCTGCTTCAGGAAGGTTATTCGAATTCTGATCCTGCTTCCAACTTAGAGTCCCCCCGGCTCTGGCGAAAACTGCCTGAGATACTAAACGTCGAGGAAATGAAGAAACTGCTGAACCAGCCAAAAGAATCCGGTCCTCTGAGTCTACGGGACAGGGCAATCCTTGAGTTTCTTTATGGCACGGGAGTCAGAATCTCGGAGCTGATTAACGCAAAAAGAAAGGACATTCTGCCTGAGGTGGAGTTGGTTCGGGTGATGGGAAAAGGCCAAAAGGAGAGAATAATTCCCATCGGAAGCATCGCACTCCGGGCTATAGAAGAATACCTGTCGGAGGCTCGTCCCAAGTTGGCCAGCCAAGACTCTCAGGATTTCCTCTTTCTAAACAGAAGAGGAAGACGCTTCTCCCGAATGGGGCTGTGGAAAATACTAAGGAAATACGTCAATCAAGCTGGGATAAGAAAGAAGGTTACCCCTCATACCATCAGACACTCTTTCGCCACCCATCTTCTGGATGGGGGGGCGGATTTGCGTGCAGTTCAGGAGATGCTGGGACATGCCGATATATCTACTACACAGATATACACTCACCTGGATAGGGACTATTTGAAGCAGGAGCACCGGCACTATCATCCCCGGTCTAAAATGAAGGTGTGAAGGGGTTTCTATATCCATCTGGGCGTGGCCTGCGGGCTGTATTTTGGTGCAGCAGGGCGGGTGAATTGCTAAGTGCTCGGCTCTTCGTAATCAAGTGACCTGAAAAGAGTCGTTATTGTCGACCACACAGAAACGAGTCTCGAAATCTGTATGTTCTACTGTGCTCTGTACGACAGCGGCGGCGAGATCAGGAAAAGGCTCAGGCAGTCTCTGAAGCCCCGAAAGGTGCGGTTTTTGCCTTTCTCGGAATCCGCCCAATTGGAGGGACTGATCCAGAAGTACATTCTGGATCTGGTGGTCATAGCTGGTAACGGCTCCTTTGGGAAAGAGCTTAACCTCGCCCGACGCCTGAAAAAGCATCCCATCCTGTCTTTGGTGCCTATGATCCTGTACCACCCCCGTCCCACTCTCAAAACCCTCATTGCTGGCTTCGATTTTGGCGCGGATGAGATCTTCTTCTCCGATTGGAAGAGAAAACTCTTCGCCTCTAAGCTAAACATGATCATCACCCGAAGCAAAAGGGATCTGGGGGTTAATCCCACCACCCGCCTTCCGGGGACCAGCATCATAGAAAGGGAGATGAGCAAAAGAATCAGAAAAGGACAGGAGTTTGCCGCCTGCTATGCCGATCTGGATAGTTTCAAGGCTTATAACGATTATTACGGGTACCATTACGGCGACAGCCTGATAAAGATGACCGCCGAGATCATCCGGGACGTGGTCTACAGTTCATCCAAGGAAGGATTTGTCGGGCACATCGGCGGAGATGATTTCGTCTTCATCGTCCCGCCAGAAAAGATACATTCCGTCTGCGACCAGATCATCAAGATCTTCGACCGTCTCATAATCCGTCGCTACAAGAAAGAAGACGTTCGGCGAGGCTACATTGTGACGCACAACCGAAAAGGAAAAAAAGAAGAATTCCCCATCATGACCTTATCCATAGCGGTGATCGTAAACCAGAAGAAGATGTTCAAGCACTTGGGTGAGATATCTCACATGATCGCAGATCTCAAAAGCTATACCAAAACCCTGCCCGGCTCAAATTACTTCGTGGAGAGAAGGAGAAAATACTGACATTCGGTCGGAAAATGCGACCCTAAGGGAAATCGGGATTCTTGGTTAGATTCTGAAGCTCTGCCCCCTCCGAGCAGTTTCCTGACTGATCAAACACCGCCTCCTTGACCTTTCCATACTGCGGCGCCCACCAGAAATAGTTCCACGTAGGCAAACCCGAAGCAGTCCTTCTGATCTTGGCGCAATTTCTGTAGGTCTGACCTGCCACAGCGGAAGGAAGGTCTTCCAACCCCATGACTGTATACTCATAGTCATACGGGTACGAATCCTTCCATGAGGTCCCACCCTTTATCGGCCCGACCAGAACCTTGTATGCCGGAAGCGGAGACTCAACGCTGGGTTGGTAGAAGATCGTATCTCCCAGCCGGTAAACAAAGCTCGTGTCCCCGCTGGCTGAGGATACAAAATTCCACCCAGATCCCTCCGGTCTGGGGCTTCTGCTCACGGCGGTGATCACATAGCTGATTGCACCGGGATGACAATCCGTGCCTAGTTGGACATAGGTCCACGCATAGTCCTGGTTGATGGGGAAATAGGCGCCGGGGTCCGTTGGCGGTACGGGAGGCGTGGGCTTCTTCGCGCACTGACACATGACGGCAAGAAACACCAGAATGGTCAAACCGACCAACATCCCTTTCATTATGAAGCTCCCTTCTTTTTGGTCCAAAATTGCTACGCAGTTACTTCAGAGGGTGTTAGAAAGAAGAATCGGCCCTTTCGTTTTCCTTACGACGAACTTGATGGCAGTTGAGCATTTTTCGATGGTTAGAATGTTCCCCATGGAAAGCGATGAAGCTTCCCTTCTGTTCTCTCTGAGTCGACTTGTGTCCGCTCAGATCTTCAAAACCCCATCCTCCATGATTTTCTTATCATCAATCCAGAGCGTGGGTTTTAGAAGAATTCCATCCAGGTGACTGGGGACCGACACGTTGCCCCCCATAGACTTGTTATCCCCCAGAGCCATGTGAACCGTACCCATGACTTTCTCGTCTTCCAACACACTGCCGACTATCTTGGCCTTATGATTGGCTCCGATCCCCAGTTCGGCTAAGTTTCTGCCTGGTTGACCAAATGGCTTCAGCATCTCCACCAGCTCTTTGGCGGATTTGTCTCCGGTGATATCTGTGGCCAGGCCATCCTTGACCACGATCTTGATCGGCTTCTTCACCTTTCCCACCATGGCCCCGTCCACCACGATGATCCCGTTGCCCGTCCCTTCCACCGGAGCAACATAGGCCTCTCCCGCCGGTAGATTGGAGAAGTCACCGGCCTTGTGCACCAAACCGGTGTCTGCCTCACATTCTCTACCTGCTATGCTCATGGTTATGTCCGTCCCCGCCGGCGTGGTGACTCTGGCCTTCTTCCCCTTGCTTACCATTTGAGCGATCTTGATGGCCCTCTTGGCGATTTCATGATAGTCGGCGTTTAGCGTCCTCTCCATGGTGTCTTCTAAGATTCCGGGAAGGGTAACGCACCTGGATTTTCCTGCACATGCATCCCTTCTGGCTTTGGTATGCGACATGGATTTGCTGGTCGGAATGATCAAAACGTCGAATTCTTTCATAAACCTGGCTACTGCGTCCGGTGGTTCTTCACCGTGACTGGATCGGGGCAGTATCTCCAGAAGCATCGCCTCAGCGCCCACCTCCTTCGCCGCCTCCCAGAAGGCGTAACCGATTTTTCTCAAAGGATAGTCGGTTATTATCAGAACCGATTCACCTTTCTTCACTACCAGACAATTGCCCACCGCTACTTGCGCGGCCTTAAATAGCTTTTCCATTTGTCCTCCGATTTTTTAGTCGCCAGATGTCTTGGTTTGTTGGATGGGTTTCTTTGGAAATCAAGTGTGTCCCCTCTCTGCTTCTACGCTGAATGGCGAGAGACAGGCAAATGCCCTTCGAGGGGTCTCGTCAAAAAGCACGTGGAATAGTTCTGATAACTACACATCATGTCAAATGCCGGGGAGAGGAAACCCTTATTTTGTTCCCTCCTTTGTCCGGGTTGATCGATATAACATGAAGGCCATTGTGGCAAAAGCCACCAGCGACAACCATGGACCGTAAGTGCCAGCTAACGACACCTCTTCATGGCTTTCATAAAACGCTCTGTAGCTCGATGATGCGGCAATCACGAGAGCAACCAGCACTCCGACCAGGGCGTCGCCCGCCACCAATCCGGAGCCAAATAATATCCCTTGCTCCTCCCTTCTCGCAGCCGTCTCTTTCTTTGAAAGCTTGCCTACAATGAGAGAAATAAGCCCTCCCGCCATGATGGGAGTGGACAGGTCCAGGGGTAGATAAAGACCGATGGCAAAAGGGAGTGAGGAGATGCCGACGAGTTCGATGGCTCCGGCCAACATGCATCCCACCACGATGGGCACCCAGGGCAGATTCCCGGTCATCACCCCTTGGACGATTACCGACATCACGTTTGCCTGGGGAGCCAAAAGCGGCGCAGGGTGGGTGGCATCTTTGACGAACCCAAAGGCAGTGTTCAACAGAGCCACAGTGAAGCCCATCACCAAAGCCGGCGCAATAAGCCCCACAAATTCCATCATCTGCTGATTCTTGGGACTGGAACCCAGAAGAAAGCCGGTCTTTAAGTCCTGGGAAATGTCTCCGGACATGCAAACGGCAATGCAGACAATTGTGCCGATGAACATGACGGTGACCATTCCGGACGTTCCGGACACTCCAAAAGCGAGCAGGATTATGCTGGTGACCAGAATGGTAGCGATAGTCATACCGGAAACGGGAGAAGAGGAGCTTCCCACGATACCTACTATCCTGGCTGCGACTACCACGAAAAAGAAACCGAAGACGACGCACAAAGCCGTTCCCAGAAGGTGAAGGTTGGTTCCCGGGAAAATCCAGATAGCCAGGATGGCCGCAATTACGCCCCCAAGAACCAGCCACATGGGCATATCTTCATCCGTTCGGATTCTCTTGACCCTTTCCTCTTTTTTCCCGAAGATTTCCTTGGCTCCAACTGCAAAGGAGTTGAAAATAATCGGCAAAGCCTTGAACAGGCTGACGAATCCACCCAAAGCTACTGCCCCCACTCCCAGGTATTTGATGTAGGAATTCCTGATTTCACTCGGAGTCATCTCGGAGATCAATTTGGTGGCAGGCGGGACCAAGTTCGGGACGTAATTGCCTATGTACGCGATCAAAGGTGCAATTCCCAAATATCCCAACACCGCTCCTCCCAACATCAGAGCGGAGATCCGGGGACCGATGATGTAACCCACTCCCAACAAGGCCGGAGTGGCATCTATTCCGACGTTTGCTCCTTTGAAGGAGTAAATGTTCTGATTCGGTATCTCGGGCCAGAGCCTCAATAGGCCCATTAAGAATTTGTAAAAAGCTCCGATGCCCAAGCCGGTGAAGACTATCTTTGCCCTTCCTCCCCCCTCATCCCCAGCCTTTATGATCTCAGCGCATGCGGTCCCCTCGGGAAATTTCAGTTTTCCGTGTTCGCGCACCATAAGATAGCGACGAATGGGAATGACAAAAAGTATTCCCAAAAATCCGCCCATCAGAGATAAGAAGAATATCTCCAGCGCATTGATGGGATGATGAAAGCCAGGTACGGTCAGATTCCAAATATAGAAGGCGGGAATGGTAAAGATGATGCCTGCAGCCAAAGATTCGCCGGATGAAGCAATGGTCTGCACAATGTTATTCTCTAAAACGGTTCCCTTCTTTAATATTCCTTTCAAAATCGCCATGGACATGACTGCTGCAGGGATGGATGCGGATACGGTCATCCCCACCTTCAATCCCAGATAAGCATTTGCCACTCCGAAGACTATGGCCAGAAACGCCCCTAAGACCACTGCCCTTACCGTCATTTCCGGCACCTGCTCGTGTGGCTTTATGTAGGGCTGGAATTCACTCTCCGGTCGCGAGTCTTTGCTCTTCTGATTTGCCAATCTCTACCTCCTCACGATTGATCGAGTTTGCAACTGATCGCCTCGGTTGCGAAACAGAAGCGCATCACTTAGCACTAGCCGACAAACTTAAGGGTGAAAAAACTACCCAAGTCATCAGTGCAAACTTTCGCTAAAACTAACGTGTATAATTGGAGGTGTCAAGAAAAATCTTGATTTGCGACGATCGGAGACTTCCAACAGTTCACATTGTCCTTGTGTTTTCGCACGAGGATGATACATTGCTTTAGGTGATCTCAGAGAAGCGGTTGTTGGGGACCAAACATGATATTGAGAAGACTCAACCTTCGACTCTGGTGGCTGGCGGCGGTCGGCATGTTGCTGCTGATTCCATCCCGCGGCTGGTCAACCAAGGAGAAGGGGAAACCAACTGGCCAATTGAGCATCGAGGCTTATGAGCATTTCGTAAACGGAGATCTTTACGAGCTGTCCAGAGACTTTTCCTCTGCTCTGACTGAATACGAGAAAGCCGTGGCGCTCCAACCCGGTGATCGGGACATGAGATATGCTCTGGCTCGTGCCTATTTCATGACCCGGGACGCGGAGTCGGCCAAGAAGCAGGTTCTGCAGATCGACCCAAAGGATGCCGAGTCATACCGGCTGTTGGCCGAATGCTATCGGGCCACAGGAAACCAAGACAGCGCCATCCTGGCGTATTCTAAGGCGGTGGACTTGGATTCAAACGATGTCAATTCCTTGTGGTATTTAGCGGTCTTGTGGCAGGAAAGAAATGATCTCGACAAAGCCATCAGTTACTGGGAGAAGGTGGGATATCTTCAGCCCTTCTCTCCGGCGGTGCATCTGCAGTTGGCCTCTCTTTTGCAACAGACGGGGAAGTTCGACCCGGCCATCGCGGAATACGACCGGGTGCTTGACATCACGCCCGACAACAAGAACGCCATGCAAGGACTGGGCCAATGCTATGAGGCCAAGAAGGATTTCCCACAAGCCATCGACGCCTACAAAGAGCTTCTGAAACTGGAGCCGGGCAACGGGCAGGTCCGGGATCGGGTAATCGCCCTCTATTATCTGGCCGGAAAGAAGGACGAGGCGATAAAGGAGGCCGAGACCTTCTCGTTGCTGGCACCCGACAACGCCGAAGCACAGAAGAGGTTGGGGGCGCTCTACTTGTCACAGGGGGACTACCACAAGGCGGAAAGCCTTTTCGTCCGATATATTGAAGTCAACCCCAATGATGCCCAGATTCATTTCTACTTGGGGACCATCGCTCTCCACAATGAGGAGCTTGAAAAAGCGAAGAAAGAGTTTGAGGCCACGGTGGCACTGGAGGATTCCGTGCCGGACGGATGGGTCAATCTGGCCTTGGTGTACACCCGACAAGACAGTCTGGGGAAAGCTTTTGAGACTTACCGCCGAGCTTTGGGCAGGGTCGGGTACGACGTACCCATCCTGCTGATGCTCGGCACCACTTACGCGCAAGATAAGCAATACGATTCCGCTCTGGCGGTGTTGAAGAGAGCTGCCGACCAGGAACCTCATAACCCTCGGATTCTTTTCGCCCTTGGGTCTGCCTACGAACAAAGCGGAGATTTCGACCAGGGGGTAGCCAGTTTTGAGCTACTGCTCCGGATCGACTCTACTAACGCCTCTGCTTTGAACTATCTCGGATATATGCTGGCGGACAAGGGCGTCAGGCTGGATGAGGCTCTGGTCTTGATCAAAAGGGCCTTAGAATCTGAGCCTAACAACGGAGCTTACCTAGATAGCTATGGTTGGGTTCTGTACCGCTTGGGGCGACTTCAAGAGGCCAAGAGTCAGATTCAAAAAGCCCTTGAGATTCTCAAGGACGATCCCATCGTTCACGAGCATTTAGGAGACATATGTGGTGCGTTGGGTGAAAGGGAAAAAGCAAGAGGCGAGTGGAAGAAGGCATTGAAGCTAAATCCCGGCAATGCAGAATTGAAAGAAAAGTTGAACAGAACAAGGTGATGTCCTTCGGATGAAGCTCAAGTCGACTCCTCTGCCCCTGTCATATGTCAGAATGAGTGAGCAGATTATCTCTCCTACATGAAGCCTAAGAGATTAGCTACGACAGGTCTACTATTTCAGACCGCAGCATTACTTCTGTTTTGTTGCGCCAAAGAGGGGATGCCACCTGGCGGGCCAGTGGATACCATCCCTCCGGAGGTGGTTTCAGTCTCACCTCAACCGGACTCTACCGGGATTGATCCCAATTCAGAAATCAACGTGACCTTCAGCGAGCGGATGTCCGAGGACCCTACTGAGGGGGCGATCTTTATCTCCCCTTTCCCCAAAAAACCGATTGATTACCGATGGCGGGGAAAAAGACTCAACCTCTCCCCTTCCGAACCCTTCCTAAAAGACAGAACCTACGTCGTGACCGTCGGCACTGATGCGCAGGATCTCAGAGGAAACCGCATGAGCCAGTCGTACACCTTTGCCTTCTCCACCGGAAACAGTCTGGACTCAGGCAGCATCTCGGGAGAAGTATGGGTCAGCCAGAAGACTGGTTTTGCCAACGAAACCGGAGTTAGCGTCTGGGCCTATCTGCTCGCCGGCGAGAAAACCGAAATAGACCCTGAAAAGGAAAAACCGGACTATGCCACTCAGACCGATGAAAACGGCAAGTACTCCTTGAAGAACCTGGGGAGGGGAAGGTATCGGCTCCTGGCGGTCAAGGATGCGAACAAAGATCTGCTCTGGAACTGGGAGGATGAAGCCATCGGCGTGACCACCCAGGACGTCGAGCTGAGTGGGCATGATCTGTCGAAGGATTTCGTGAACTTCATTGTGGAAAAGAGAGACAAGCGCCCGCCGACCTTGACCAACTGCCGCAGCTTGAACAAAAACCTGGTGAGGCTGGAGTTTGACGAAGAAGTGGAGGAAACGACCGCCTCCAACCTTACCCACTACCAAGTCTCTTCATCCTCTACTCGGAACCCTCTGAACTTGATTTCTGTGTTCTTCAGGGATCCGGACAGAAACGCCATTTTCCTTTTGACCGACGGAATGAATGCCAAGGAGAAATATGAGATCAAGGTCTTGGGAGTAACCGACAAGGCCCGAAATCCCTTGGATACCGCTGCTACCACCTGTCTTTTTGACGGATCTGAGACAGTTGATACGGTCGGTCCGAGGATCAGCGCCGTATCACCGAAGGACAGCGAAACCACTGTGCCTCTCGACGCCAAGATCCAGATCGTTTTCGATCAGCCTCCCGAACACCATGACGTAGAAGCGAACTTTGCCGTGTTCGATTCGAATGGGAGCAAGATTGTGGGTAAGACCGGATGGAGCAGTCCCAATGTCTTCATTTTTTCTCCCGATTCTCTGCTCTTGGGTAGAATGACGTACACGATCACTCTTCTCAGCAGCAAGGTGCATAGCCTGGTGGGGAACACTCACATGAGAGATTCAACCTTTGTCTCAAGGTTCCGCTCCTTGAATCCAGACACCGTAGGCTCGGTCTCAGGAAAAGTGGAGACCGTTGGGGGGCAAAATGGAAACATAGCTTTGTCGCTCTATCAGGCTGGGAATGCGGCAATATCGTATCGGACCACTATACCGGGTCCCGCACCGTTTCTGTTTGACAGGGTACTGCCGGGCAAATACTTCCTGGCGGGGTTCGTTGATTCAGACAAAAATGGAAATCTTTCCTTGGGCCAGCCCAACCCATTCTCTCCGTCCGAGCCCTTTGCCTTGTACCCCGACACCATCCTTGTGCGCTCTCGGTGGGAAACTGAAGGAGTCGAGCTTGAGTTTCGTTGACATGGTGAGTCGCTCGATCCGTTTCAGCTTCAACCAAGTTATGTCCATGCGTCCCGGCTTCCCCCGCAGATACCCCGGGGTCAAGAACCATCATACACCTTCGGTGATTCTAACGAAAAAGAGTTCCTCTTGGGGTGCCCGACCGGAACCGAATAGCCAAGAGACAGGCTCTTTTTGCCTTGACAAATCGAAGCTATGTGTTAACTTACAGGCGGAGGAGATCGTGAAAACCGCGATTCCTCTTAAGCGAGAAGCATGGGCAGCACTTTGCAGTATTTAGAAAAGGAAGTGCATAGCGGTAGAAGGACGGAGCGTCGGAGAACCCGACGGTTTCAGCCTTCAGTTCTAGACCAACCCATGAAGTAAGAGATGTTAAGTGCACTAATATTATGGGCTTACACCAAGTCGCTGGAGACCCACCAAAAAGGTTGTCCAAATGAGTTCAGCGGCACATTTTTTGCCCTTATTCTCAAAACGAAATGCAGATGGGCAATCGATCACAGGCGACATTTTTGGGATCGCTGGTTCAGAGGAGGTGAAAGCGAAGATAGTTCTTTCTCTGTTGTTAGAGAAGACGAGTCGGTTCCGGCGGCTGATTGCCTAATCGTGAGTACTTGACCTTCAACTGGTTTCAAAAGAAGAGATGAAAATTCAATTCAAAGGAGGTAAGGGATGAAAAAGCATCTTTTATCCTTAACAGTGCTGGCCTTATTGGTCACGCTGATCTTTGCCGCCACGTCGTGGGTCGGGGCGCAATGCCCGCAGGACCCATTTGACCACGGGAATTGCGACAGCTTGAACATGATCTGCGTGGACGGCACTCAGACCCCCGGCGCCGGGCCTTATCTTGTCAGGTTTCCATTCTTAGTCACGAGCGACCTGGTGGATTCCAGCGACTCCATCGCCGGATTTGTCATTCCTATTACCTGGAGCCGCACCAATCCAGCCGCCTGGTGCAGTGTGACAAGTTACTGGAATACAACTGCCTTCGTGGGTGCCAACTTTGCCAGGAGCATATTTCGGGACATTATAGCAGGAAACGATACTCTTCACAATCGGATGCTTGAGTTGTATAATGAAGGGAATGGAGCAGAGTGGGACAGCAAGATCCTAAACATAAGCACGAAACCTGATTCGGTCCACTTCTGGTTCACAACGCTGGCGACGGGTACGGACGATCAAAGGTGGTGGAACGGAAACAGGATTCTCCTGGCTACCGCCACCTTCAGGATCCAGGATACCATGCACGTCTGCGTGGACTCTATGTTCTGGCCTCCTTCTGGGCGTTTGAGCTTCACTACTTCGGACTCTCGCGTTTATACCCCCAGGCACAATCTACCCCACTGCTTCTGGATCGGTCCGGCGAGGATTCAGGTTGTCTCGCCCAATGGCTTAGAAAACTGGGCAGTGGGAAGTACGCACAACATCACCTGGCTTTCGGAAAGCTTCACCGCGAATGTGAAGATCGAGTATTCTACTAACTCCGGAAGCAGTTGGCTTCCGGTCGTGGCCAGCACATCCAACACCGGATCCTATCCCTGGGTTATTCCCGCCACACCGTCTGCCACCTGCCGGGTCAAGGTATCGAATGCGGGAGGCGGAGATCCCTCCGACATCAGTGATGCCGACTTTAGCATACTTGCGCCTGATTTCACCATGAGTGCCACACCCGACACCCAGACCGTCCAAGCTGGACAATCGACGAGTTACAAAGTGATTCTAACTGCACTAAACGGCTTCGCGTCGGCCTGTACTTTATCCGTAACTGGTTTTCCGACGGGTGTCTCCGGGAGTTTCGTACCCAACCCAGTAACTCCCAACCCGACAGACAGCTCAGCTTTTTCGGTCAATACGCTGGGTACAACTACGCCGGGTGTTTACGATCTTACCATAACTGCGACTCAGAAGGCCAAAGCGCCGCCAATTCAACACAGCAAACACGTTTTCTTGAAAGTGACTGTGGGGCCTGATTTCTCCATAAGTGCCACGCCAGACACCCAGACTGTGCAGGCCGGGAAATCCACGAGTTACACGGTGACTTTGACTTCGCTTTACGGGTTTGCATCTTCTTGTTCCTTGACGGTAACCGGTCTTCCGACTGACGCCTCGGCTGGCTTCGCGCCGAACCCGATCGTTCCCACGAACAGCTCCACTATGTCGGTCAACACCCAAAGGACCACCCCGCTAGGCGTTTACGACCTTACCATAACTGCCAAGGAGCTTAGCAAGGGGCTGATCCAACACACCAAGCACGTTTTCTTGAAGGTGACTACTCCGCCGGATTTCGCCATGGCGGTCAAACCGGATACTTTGGTGGTTTCGCAGGGTACCCAGGGTAGCTTCGAAGTGGTCCTGAATTCTCTGTTCAATTTTGATTCACCCTGTACGTTGACCGTAACCGGCATTCCATCGGACGTCTCCGGCGCCTTCGATCCAGCCGTCATCGTTCCGACGGATACTTCCGCTTTGACCATCACCGTGGCCGACACTGTTCCTCTGGGTACTTATCCGCTTACTATCACGGCCACCGAGATGGGTTTGGTGAAAACCGGCGGACCGATAACTCACAGCAAGCAGGTTTTTCTGTTGGTTCGTGAGCCTGGGAACTTCAGCCTGTCCGTTCTTCCCGATACTTTGAAGATCATAGCCCGTCACGACAGCAGTTATCAGGTGACGCTGACGGCGCTGAACGGATTTGCTTCCCGCTGCACGCTGACCGTCAGCGGATTACCTGGCAGCGCCTACGGTGGGACTTTCAGTCCTCCGGGCCTGGTTCCAAGCGGCACTTCCACCCTGCATATCACCGTGCCCGACACTGCCGAGGCAGATACTTTTACTCTGACCATCACTGCTGCCGAAGAGGGAGCCAAAACCCTGTATCACACAAAGGACGTCAAGCTCATCCTCGGCCTCCGGCGCTTCGGCATGGAAATCGAAGCCGTTATCCCTGACACTTTAAGGATCCACGCCGGGAGTTCCTCCAGCTATGCAGTCATAGTGAAATACTACGATGACTTCAGTCTGCCGTGCACTCTCTCCGTTTCCGGCCTGCCAGCCTGTGCCACAGGAAGTTTCTCCCCCAACCCGGCAGGACCACCCACCGACACGTCGATTCTGACCATAAATACAGATCCCTCCTGCCCGCTTGGAATGTACGATTTGACCATCCACGGAAAATGCTTGATGTTCGTTGACCGGTTTGTGGATAGCGCCAAGGTGGTTCTGTCGATAGAGGAGCCCAGTGCCGTGAACGACGGGAATGATCAGCCGAATGCTCCGGACAAATTCGCCCTCCTTCCCAATCAACCCAATCCGTTCAACCCGGAAACCAAGATAAGTTACTATCTCCCCAGACCCTCTCAGGTGAGGCTTACCATCTACAACCTGCTCGGCCAGACGGTCACTACCCTGTTCCATGGTTACCAGGAGACCGGATTGCATACCTTGACTTGGGGCGGAAAAGACGACAATGGCACCCAGGTGAGCAGTGGCATCTACTTCTACAGGCTGGTCGCGGGCGACTTCACCCAAACCAGAAAGATGTCGTTGCTGAAATAGACTGTCATAACCACGCTTGGAAAAGGAAAACCCTCTGGTTCCATCGGAATCAGAGGGTTTTTACTAAGGCCAACGCGCCAATTGAGGCTCAATCGAATCTCCCCTAACCCCTCTTTCCCAAAGAGGGGAACCGGTCATCTTCCGACTTGAAGGGGGAGAATCCGGAATCATGGCGCATTGCTCTAATATGCGGCGAGGAGTTCATCTCCAATTTGGCTGCTATCTCTTTTTGGGAGAAGCAAACCATTCTGCATCTAAATGGTCCGGCATTCTGATGACCTCACCCCCCATTCCCTTCTCCATATGAGTGGAAAGCGGGAACAAAAGGAGGAGAGGTCAAAGACATCTTCGGCTTGTCTTTGGGATGTGGATCATGTGGGGCTAAGAACGTTCGCCCAAGCTCGTCTATTAGCAGCTTCCTCAGAATGGACCTACAAACAGACAACCAACACGTTCTTTCCGGTCGCCCGGATTTCTCAAAAAAACAAAAGGCCCCGCCGGTCGAAGCAGGGCCTTCGTTTTCTTGCAGTTCGCAAATGACTAACACGGCGGTGCGGATCCCCCCCTATACAGGTAATTGATCAGGTAGATCACGTCACCGGCGTTCACCACGCCGTCACAATTCGCGTCTCCTGCTTCCAGCGGGTTCGGAGCAACGCCTCCCTTAAGCAGGTAGTTCACCAGGAATATCACGTCTCCCGAATTGATCAGGTGATCGGCGTTGGCATCCCCGTGCATAAAAGAAGGAGTGGTTCTGCCCAAATCAAACCAGTCTATGATCCGCCGCATCAGGATATACGAATTGTTGGGATATGGACCGGTCGGAGGAACCCCCTCAAAGGCAAAGGCCAGGAAGACCACCTTGTAAGTCGACGAGCCCGATGCCGGATAGCGCAGGGCACAGAACGTATCGGCGCCAGCCTCAGGATACTCATCTAGCAGCACTCCCTCCCTGCGGAAGGAGGAGCCTTTTCCGGCCACCACTCGGAAGATTCCGGCGGCACCTGCTCCAGGGACAATCCAGTCCGAGAAATTCGAAAAAGGAGGCCTGATGGTGAAAGCCATCCCATTGGCGATGGTGTCACCATTCATTCCGGCGAAGGTAGAGTCTCTCTTATCGTCGCTGTGCCCGGCCACGTGCAGATAGTTGATGATGAAATCATTGGGATTGTTGTCCAAGAGCAGATCCTGGCTGGAAAGAAAGAAGTTTCCTCCGTTATCCAGGTAGGTGGTCAGCCTGGCCTGATCCGTGAGAGTCAGGCTTTTGGGACTGCCTGTGGTTCCAAAGTCAGGGCCGGTGTTCCACACCACTGCCTTATACAGCGAAAGCAGCGAATCTGTGGGCGCTCCTTCAGTGGCATAAGTCCACACGTCATACGGAAGTCCCACCGAGTCTAAGGCGCTGATGAAATAGGTTTCGTAGGAATGCCCCCCGTCGTCGTCTACAAACAGAATGGGCTTCTGTCCGATGCGCACCAGGAAAGTGTCGGTGGTCGAATACGAACCCCCGCCGCTGACCTGAAGGATCATCACCGTCTCATGTCCCTCCGGGCAATCACTGGTGGACGTAAACGTATAAGGAGCCAGAGAAGTCCCGCCGCCTCCCGCCGGAATGCTCGGGTAGGAGGCATGGGAATTGGTGAGGGTGACGTAGGGATCGGAGCACGAAAGCTCGCCGGAGATTCCGCTCTCCGAAGCGCCGCCTGAGTTCCTCAAAGTCACGTTCAGATTGCAGGTCTCGCCCGGATCAGGCTTTCCGTTGTCGTTTCCGCCGATGTCGTCCACCGCCTGCGATTGATACACCAAACGAGGAGCATAAGCGATGATATTCAGCCCCTGATTCCGCCAGCTTCCGCTGTTGGCGGTTACGTCCAGTTGAAAAGGTATGGTCGTGCCGTCGGCAATCTGGCTGGAGACCGAGAAAACAAAGGCGCCTCCGCTCACTGCCGTATCGCCGGCCGCTATGTTGCCAAAAGTGTTTTGGCTGTCGGTCACGCTCACAAACGCATTTGTCGTCCTGATGGTCCCCTGCACATTATAGGCCGTCGAGTCTCCCAGATTTTCCAGCACCATCCGCAACTCGATGGTCTCACCAAAGTCCACGTTGCCATCGTTGTTGCCCAGGCTCTGGCCGGTGCTGTCGTCATCAATGCGGTAGCTGTGAAGCGTGACGTACGCGCCGGTAACCGGCTTGGGATGGGTGACCGCGTCGATGTCGCATCCCGGGTTCTGCTCGGTGGCGCTTCCGTCGTTATCGTCCACTATCTTCAGGTATCTGATGCTGTCTGTCGACTGGGAGGCGATGTCGAAGGAGGTAGTGCCGAATCCACTGCCGATCAAGTGCCAGGTTCCGCCGTAAGGGAGATCGGACCAAGAGACGGTATATCCGTCCGAAGTCGGACCACCCTCTGTCACGGTGAAATCCGGCCCATCCACGTCATATATCTTGGTATTCTCTCCCATGTCCAAGACGATATTTCCGCCTTTCCCCAAAGAAGCACAGACACCATCAGGCAGACCCAATGCCGCCGATCCATTTGTGGGATTGTTCAGGTATTGGCTCGGATAAGAATGATTGTCATAGAAATAGCAAGAAACCACGTGCACGGCAAAAAGCTGTGTGCCCGGCCTCAATGCCACGTTTAGGATGGTCGGCGAGCTTGAGCTTACCACCACGCCGGAGATCGTACTGTCCTGATAGCCATTGGCCGAGAATTTGAGGGTGTAAGTGCCCGGGAGAAGGTTCTTCTGATAATCGCCGACCGTTTTCTCGGTGAAAACAGGTTGTCCAAGCTGTGTGCATGTGACCATGGCGTCCAGCGGTTGACCGGTTGCCGCGCTGGTCACGATTCCCCTCACTCCATCATCCGTTCTCTCCATCATCGCCAATATCGCGGGTCGATTCTTGTTGCAGGTGCCGGTAATGTCAGTATTTTCAGTTTCAATAGTAGCATCAATGTCTCCCCTAGAACCGTAGCTCCAGTCATTGCAGTCTCCATAGGTCTGATACCAGTTGTATCCTTCTACCAGCGTGTACCCGGTGGTAAGAGCGTACGGTCGAGAGATATCGACAATGAAGGCACTGTCCGGAACCGGGAAGGGTCGATAATTCCACACGTAATTCACATAATAAGCCGCGGTATGGAAAGACAGGGAAATGGAAAAGTTGTGCTCCAGTGCGTGAAGTCTTATGGCTCTGGTTTCTGGCTGAGAGAAACCGTAGGCGCCCCCTCCTTCTCCCGTCCACATGTAACCATAGTCTCTGTTAAGGTCTACTCCGTTGGCATTGTATCTTGTTCCGGCTTCGTGTCCGTCCGGGTTCATCATGGGGATGATCCAGGTCTCCAGATCATTAACCAGGTGGGTCACTTGAGTGATCGTGCCATAGTTCGTAGTAAGATATTGAAGCATGTCGAGTCCGATCTCCGCGCCCATGTATTCATCACCGTGATGATTTCCGATGATCCGAAACTCCGGCTCATTTTCCTCTTGAGAAGGATTGTCGCTTACCTTGGCTCCCAGAATCATTCTCCCGTCGACGGAATAGCCGAGAGTGTCAAGAATCACTATGTTGGGAAAATTGGCCGCCAGCTGTTCCATCGTATCCACCAGTTGGGCGTAAGTATGGAAGGCAAGCCTCCAATTCGGCCCATAGAGTGCGATGTTCTTCTCTTCGGGGGTCCAGTATTTAGCTTCCACATCATATCCCTTTGCCACCAACTCATCCAACTGCTGGGAATTGACCACAACGTCCACCCAACCCGGCCCGGCGTTATCGACGTCTAAGCCCCTCTCCCCTAACAACCTCCCTTTTTCCTCCATAGAGCTTACCCACACCCGGGCATAGATTTCCTCAAAAGCCAAGGGTTTGGAGGTCTGCCAAAGAACCAGTGAGGCGACCAGCAAAGCAAAAACCAGAAGCGACCTCGTTCTCATCGAATCTCTCCTTACGATGTCGTAACCAACAGATACACCACAGAATAGGTTATCGTCACGTTTTGTGTGATACTTGCATCAACAGCCCGCATAGTGCCACATCCATAGTCAAAATACGTAAACAACGGCTTTTGTCAATCGCTTTTCTGGCGAAGCCTATCAAAACCAACCAGAAACACTGGGAAGTTCTCGCTAAAATGGGGTTTGCTGCTTAAACCGATATGGATCCAGCAAAAGGTCGCGTAGCCGAGGCTTCACGCCTCGGCGCGGGTCTCAAGATCCTGCGGACAAACCTTGAAGGCTTGCCGACGCGTTTAAAGGAAGCTTGGGAGTCCGGGACGGATCGCGAAAAAGTGACCATGCCCCATCCATGGACGCAGTCCCGGATAGGGATGCGCCCCAAGTTTTAGGTATTGACAAAGGTTTAGAAATTGTTCTGCTTAAATTAGAATTGGACTTTTTGGTTTGATTAAATTAGGGCGGTTTCCTTCTGTTTTTTGTATTTTACGAGTTGGCTTTTAGAAGGAGGGAATGGATGGTCAAGCGGCAATTTAGGGTGGAGGAGAAGTTTTGGATTTTAGAGGAGGCTGGTCAGTCTGGGACCGGGGTGGCAGAGGTATGTCGGCGGCATCAGATAACCAGCGGTTTGTTTTACAAGTGGGAGGCGGACGCCAGGAAGGGAGCGATGGAGGTTTTGAGCGGCAAGAGGGGTAAGGGCAAAGCTGAGGGGCGGGAGCAGCAATTGCAGGAGAAGATCAGTCGTTTGCGGACGGTGATAAGCGAAATCACGGAGGAGAACCTGGGGTTAAAAAAACCGCTTGGGGACTGAGGCCGGGCAAACATTGTCCGGAAGCGCTCAAGGAGACTATATGGCAGGAGATTGAAAAGACGAAGGAACGCAGTGAGTGGTCTTTGGCCCGGGTCTTGACAGTTCTGAGGCTGAAGCGGTCGGTTTATTTTAGCTGGAAACTGAAGATTAAAGGAAAGGACTTGGAGGATGGTTCAGGCAAGCGGGAACAGCTGTCACGGCTTCTGCCGGAGGAGGAAGCGGCCATAGTCTCGTATGCCAAAGCTCATCCGCCGGAGGGATACAGAAGGCTAGGTTGGATGATGGTGGACCAGGATGCGGCCTATGTCTCGCCCTCGACCGTTTATAACGTCTTAGACCAGCACGATCTGCTTTACCGCTGGAAACGTTCCGAGGCTTCGGTGACGAAAGTGACGCCTCCGAGCTCGCCCAACCAGCGCTGGCATACCGACATCATGTATCTTTGGCTGGCGGACCGCTGGTACTTTTTCGTGGGTGGGATCGATGGTTATTCGCGCTAGGTGGTGCACTGGGAGCTACTCACCTCGATGCCAGCTGAGGAGATAACCCTGGTAGTGCAATGGGCTCTGGAGAGATGCCTTGGGGCTCATCCGGTGATCGTCAACGACAACGGTGGCCAGTTCACCGGCAAGGAGTTCAAGAAACTGCTCAAGAGGTTCGGGTTGCAGCAGATCAGGACCAAAGTACGTCATCCGGAGTCCAACGGGATAATCGAGAGGTTTCACCGGAGCTTAAGGGAGAAGCTTTCTGAAAAGGATCTTAAAAACCTGAGTCTGGCTCGTGAGATCATCGGGGAGTGGGTTGATTACTATAACCACCATCGTCTTCATGGCGGCATCCAGTATCTGAGGCCGGTCGACTATCACTTCGGCGATCCCGAGAGCTTAATCCGGATTCGCAAAGAGAAACTGGCCCGGGCCAGAGAACACAGAAAACTGATAAATCAAGTCAGGTCAAATGAGGTAAATCGCTCTAATCTGGAACCGTCAAAAAGTCTATTCTGTGCTTGACCATTACA
>JBAVQU010000036.1:0-130277 GCA_049694315.1 Candidatus Zixiibacteriota bacterium | reverse complement strand
CCCTAAATTGCCGCTTGGCCATCCATTCCCTCCTTCTAAAAGCCAACTCGTAAAATACAAAAAACAGAAGAAAACCGCCCTAATTCAATCAAGCCCAAAAGTCCAATTCTAATTTAAGCAGAACACTGGAGGCGCTTACGAGAGGACTAGTTGTAGTCGGACAATCTGGTTGCGGGAAATCATTTTTGGTTGGGCGACTTGTGGAGGAACTGGTACGAAAGACGACTGAAAAAACTCGATTACTGATCATTGACCCCAATTCTGACTTTTGCGAGGGTCTTACGCTCCAGACAGAAGAAGAATTTAACAAAGACCGTTTGGACAAATATAATTCGGGAACGTTAAAGAATGGGGAATTTGCCACTTTCAAGGAAAGGGAACTGCAATATTTTCATGAGATCAAGTCAACCAACCAATGGCCCGTTGCACACCTATTTGGTCGAAGGGAAGCATTCAATTTATCTTGGAAGTGGCTCGTGGACGAGGATAACAATTTCTTGCAGATCGTCAAGGGGGGTTACTTCGCTCCTAGCTATCCTTGGGCGTTATTATGTGTAAGAGATTACGTGAAGCCCCAAAGCTCGCCACAAGAATGGATTGAAGGTGGAACTAAACTTGTGAACGATTTACTTCGGGCAATTAGTCAACCACAATTTCCTTTTGTTTCTTCTCGGATCGGCTTGGCCAGATCACTAGGCACCGAATGTTTTCTAGAGTTACTTAACGACATAAGGCAGGAAATTAAGGCGCACTTATGGCAGGAAAAAGCTGAAGATACAGGCTTACCTCAAAGATTGTTTGCAGAAAGCAGAGTCAGCTTTATTGAGACAGAGACAATAAAAGAGAAGAAATCTCGGTTAGAAACTGTTGCTTTTATTCTATTGAATTGCTGGGAGGAACATAAGAAGTTGATTGAAGAATATCGAGATTCCCAGAAGAATGGAGATCAGCAACTTATAACCAGGGCTAAAGAGAATCTCAAACACGTTTTTATATTGGTTGACGAAGCCCAGAACTATGCTCCTGAAGAAACCAATGATCCTCATGAGAAGATGCTGGGTGAACTAATACATGCTATTGCCGCCGAAGGAAGAAAGTATGGATTGCATGTGATTCTTGCTACTCAACGTCCGAATAAGATAAAACAAGGATTGCTCGGTGAATGTGATAATGCGATTATCATGAAGATGAATTCGCGATCAGATTTGGAGCACTTGGCAAGGGAAATGCGAATTTTGGATGTAAAACTGCTTGAACCTTGCTTACACTTTCAGGGACAAGGCAATGCACTCGCAGTCGGCGAGATGACACGCATGGCTCCTTATGTGCAGTTATTTAAGTCCGCTCCACGCCGCACGCGGGAGGGTGGAGTGGACATTCCAGGCTTCTAAGTCTGTGGACGCACCCAATATGTCGGACAGTCCCTCCAAGGCGAGACATATCGACCTACTTTAGATTCGGTTTCAAACCCGCTTCGAGTTCCAAGAGGTATTTCTTTCGCCATACTTTGCCTCCGTAACCACGCAGGTTTCCATTGGCTTCGATCACTCGATGGCAGGGTATGACAATAGAAAGATAGTTAGCGCCGTTGGCTCGCCCTACTGCCCGGCGGGCATTTGTTTTTCCTAAAGCGCTTGCGATTTGAGAATATGATCTGGTTTCACCATAGGGAATCAAAAGCAATTGTTCCCACGTCTTTCTTTCAAAGGGCGTGCCAGTGACGTCAACCGCTACTTTAAACTTCTTTAGCTTTCCGCTAAAATAGTCAGCAAGTTCTTTCTCAAGCTTATCTAAGTGGTTGTTATTGCCCTCAAGCAATGTCATCTTATAACGTTTTTCCACTCTTTCTTTGATTCGTTCCACTCCGCCGCGGTCATGCCATTCCAGAAAGCAGACGCCCTTATCGGTGGCGCCTGCTATCATTTCGCCCAGTGGACTTGACACATCACGAAATACAATTCTATCGTTCTGCATAGAACCTCCCTGGTGGTTTTCCAAATTGTCGAACAAATGCCTCACGAAAACCGCTTGCCGATTCATACCCACACTCGTAAGCGGCTGAAAGATAATCATGGCCCGATTCGATCAGCCGGCGTGCATAATCCAAGCGGATCTTCCGGTGAAAAGCCAAAGGAGTCATCCCCAGATGAGTCTTGAAGTATCGTCGGATGGTAGAAATATCAACGCCTGCCATGTGTGTGAGTTTGCCCTGGTTGAGCCTTTCGGTCCGATTGTCTCTCATGTGTCTTAAGACGGTATGAAGCCATGCTGGCAAGACGTCGGGGAATTTTTCGGATTTGCATCTCTGACATCCTCGCAAGCCGGCTGCAATGGCCTCTTCGCGGGTCACGTAGAAAATCACATTCTTGAGTTGTGGCTTTCTGGCCTTGCATGATGGCAAACAGTATATTCCGGTGGAGTGCACACCGACGTAAAACTTCCCGTCGTAAGCAGAATCGCTCTTGGCCATCGCATGGACCATTTCCTGGTAACTTAGTCTCATCTTGGTCACAAGTTAATCTGGCGCACTCTTTCTGTCCACCGATTTTCGAGCAAGTAAGTAAGAGAATTCCCTCCTTCATCCCGTTCTTTTTGCAGAAGAAATCCCTTGCCAGAGCCTCACTTTCTTTGTAAAATGGCAAAGAGAGAGACTTCAGAAAAGCGCCACTTCATAAGCAGGAGGCAATATGAGACCTCAAAGTTGGGTCACCGTAATCTTGGGCATAGTCTTGGTGGTTATGGGAACAATCGGACTTGCAGTCCGCGGCAGCGCTGGCGGGGCAATTCCTTTTCTTATCGGTGCGTCGCTTTGTTACCTAGGCTGGCGCGGAGGGCGCACGGCGCTTCTGGTTTTCGGTCATACCACCATTGTTATCGGCTGTGCCATGATCGCTTGGGGAATATACCTTTTGCCGTATTGCAAGCCGACTCTGTCATATGTTTTGGGTTATCCGCTTTTCTGGGGTCTGATTTCACTCTTTGGCGGAATCTGCGCCAACTATCACGGCTTCTGTCAGTGCATTCGCGGGCCAAAGTGAACCAGGAAAATTCATGATAGACTATTCAGGAGATATGAGAAAGAATCTTTTAGAACGATTTGTGTTTTCCTTTTTCCTTCTTCTATTTTCCTTTCTTACTTCGCTTTCTGCGCAGTCTGTTGTCGCTCAACCGCAAATCTCTTCCAACGACAATGTCGTCCTCAATGAGGTGCTGGCTAACGAGCCTGGATCTTCCACCAAGCTGGAATGGGTGGAGCTTTATAATGCCGATTCGATGGAACACGATCTGGGAGGATGGACTTTTGTCTGTAAGGAGGACACGACCTTAATTGCCTCCGGCACTGTTATCCCCGCTCAAGGATTTCTGATCATTGCCCGCAGGCTTCTGTCTTCGCCTCCGGATTCGGTCAGCTTTGAAGGTCGGTGGGGAAACAGAAGCGGTGTGTGGGGTGATTCGCCCAGCGAGAATTTCCCGGCCATTCAAGCTGAGATGGGTTTGACCAATAGCGGAGGGACGGTCAGTTTAATCGATCCGGAGAATACCGTCCAGAGCTTCACCTGGACTCAGGATTGCGGAGACGGCGTTTCTCTGGAGAGAGTATCTTTTGAAAGAGACGTTTGGTTCTGTTGCGTAGGCTCCGAGAAGAGTACTCCGGGGAAAAAGAATAGCGTCAGCACTACTTATTCGGAAAACCTCCAACTGAGCATAGAGCCTAATCCATTCTCTCCGGATGGAGATGGATTCGAGGACGAGGTGGTATTCCGATATACCTTGCCCCAGATTTCGAACCTGACTCTTAAGATATATGACGTCAGGGGACGATTGGTAAAGACGCTGATTAATGGTGAGCCTTTGGTATCAGGAGCGATCACCTGGGACGGAAGAGATGATCGGAACAGAATTGTTCGGGTCGGAATCTATCTGGTGTGGGCTGAGACTAAGGGGAATTCTCCTAGTCACAAGAAGACCACCCTGGTCGTAGCGAAAAGATGATGAGAAACCTCACCCCCTGTTTTCCCTTCAGGGTGAATCCCCTAAGAGTGAACGCATCTGCACCCGGTGGAAAGGGGGACCGGAGGAGGAGAGGTCAGGAAAGGATCAGGCTTCGCGCTTTAGCAGATGGCATGTTGAAAACAACTCTTGTCTGGGTCATTATCTCGCTCTGCGCAATTCCGGCTTGGAGCGCATTTGACAACTGCGGCTCGAGTGCCAAGACCTTGAGTCTTGGGAATGCTTCAACTGCGCTGACGGATGAGCCTTCCGTAATACTAACCAACCCGGGAGGCTTGGGATTCCTTCGGCAGAAGGGATTTCAAACGAGTCTTTCCCGCCTATTCGATGTGGATGAGCTATCGGAAAGAGAGATTTACTTAGCTTTTCCCCTCCGTCGTTTTTCCCTGGGAGCAGGCTTTTACCAGTTCGGCAAGAAAGCTTACTATGAAGAGAGTGTGTTTTGCCTGGCCCTCGCCTACGAGATAGGAGATCATTTTTCGCTCGGCACCAGTTTGAAGCACATGCGCGCATCTTTTTCATCGGAATATGACGGTCTCTCCGCGGCTTCGATAGACGCGGGATCAGACTATCGGGTCAATGATAGGTTTCAAGTGGGCTTGGCTGCGCATAACTTGAATCGACCACATCTAGTGAAAGGCTCGGACGACATTCCCGCCAATTTCTGTCTGGGTATAGCCGTATTCCCTTTCTCGGAAGCGACCCTGTCGTTTGACTTAACTTATGACGAAAGGTACAGGGAACAGCTTCATGTTGGCCAGGAGATCATGCTGGTGAAGAATCTTCCATTGAGGTTTGGACTCCAAACCTCTCCGGCGCGTTATGCCTTGGGGATAGGGCTCGACGTTGACAAGTTTACAATGGACTATGCGTATTTGAGTCATTCCGTTTTGGGCAATACCCACAAGCTCAGTTTATCGTATTGGTGGGGAAAGAAGGCCTCCGAATAATTGGTGAACCACTCTGATGGCCAGCAGCCTGGCCGAGTCCAACGCACTTTAGTTATGTCACTATTCCTGCTCATCTTCCTTCTGCTTTACAGCGGACTTCACTCATACATGTTTCTGAGGGCGAGGGCGGCTTTGGGCTTTGGCACCACGACCAGCATTGGCGTTTTGCTTTTCATGGTCCTGATGGTCTTTGCTCCGATACTGGCGCGCGTGTTTGAAAGACCCGGGTTGGAATCCGTCGCTCGACTCTTCGCTTACGTCGGATATTCCTGGATGGCCATATTGTTTCTGTTTTTCTGCATCTCCCTGGTGGTTGACTTTGGCCGACTTCTGACGTTCTTGGCGGGAGCAGTGGCAGGGAAAGATCTGTCATACCTAACCAGGATGTCGGTTTACCATTTCCTCGTTCCTCTCCTCCTGTCCCTGGGTACTGCCGTCTATGGATATTTCGAAGCACGGGACATTCGCACGGAGAGACTGACGATCACATCCGCCAAGATACCCGCGGACGTCGGCAGGATAAAGATACTCCAGATTTCCGACGTGCATCTGGGGGTGATGGTCGGAGAGGAAAAGGTGGAGAAGATAATCCAAATAGTCAAAAGGGAAAACCCTGACGTGCTGGTTTCCACCGGCGACTTAGTGGACGGCGAGATGTCCAACCTGTCGGGATTGATAGGGCTTTTGAAAGAAGTCAATCCTAAATACGGGAAATTTGCCATAACCGGAAATCATGAATTCTATGCCGGGCTTGACAAGGCGCTGGCCTTTACAAAGGATGCGGGGTTCACCATGTTGCGAGGGGAGAGGCTAACGGTTGCCGGGTTTTTGAATATCGCTGGCGTCGATGATCCTGCCGGCAGGTCCTTTCGCACCTCCACACAGATTTCGGAAAAAGAGTTGCTTTCGGGACTCCCTCAAGAGAATTTCACGTTGCTTCTCAAGCATCGGCCCTTTGTCGACGAAGGGAGCATTGGCCTCTTTGACCTCCAGCTTTCCGGACATGCCCACAAGGGACAGATTTTTCCGTTCAGTTTGATCACCAAGATGTATTATCCCATAGACCACGGATGCTTACGACTCTCGAACGGTTCCTACTTCTGCGTGAGCAAGGGGGCAGGGACCTGGGGACCTCCGATCCGTTTTTTGGCCCCTCCAGACGTGATAGTGATAGAGCTGGTCCACGACAGTGGAAATTAAACGGCAATAATCTGTAAAGAGAAGGGATCGTCAATGTTTCAGAACATCGAGCTAACCAAGTTCATAAGTGACATGCTGACGCCGGTGGTAATGATGTCAGCCTGCGGACTATTCCTTTTAGGCTTGCAAAATAAGTATTCCAACATCATCGATCGCATCCGCGAGTTGAATGAAGAGAAAAGGGAGCTGAAACTCCAAGATGAGCTCAACAAATTCCAGCACCGAAGGCTGAAAAGCATCGAGAAACAGATGCTTGAGCTTCTGAAAAGAGCCAAGTTCAACAAGAATTCCATTTTGAGCATTTATGCGGGCATGATCTTCTTCATGCTCACGTCTCTTTCCATCGCGTTGAAAGACTTAGGGTGGCTCCTGAGAACCGAGACCTTTCCCTTGATCATCTTCTTGTTGGGGACGGCCTTTGTATTCGCCGGGACGGTTTTTGCCTATCTCGAAGTGCGGATTTCCTATCGCGTCGTACTGGTAGAAGTAGGTTTGGATTGATTTTGCAGGTCGGGTTGCCAACGAGGAGAGCCACCCGACAATTCTAAATGATTAAGATGAGAAAAAGAAGGGTGGGGGTGAAACCCCCACCCTATCAAATAGAAAACAACGACAGTTCACTGGCTAGCGGGATATCGGATTCCCTTCAGCATCAAGGTAACCGATTTCCCCGATATTCAACTCGCGCAGTCCCGGCTCGATCTTGGCCACGTCACCCTCGATAACATAGAGCAGGGCGTCCGGATGAATATACTTCTGGGCGGCGTCAGCGGCAGTCTTGCCATCTATGCCCGAAATTGACGACACGTAGCGTTGGAGATTGTCCTCGGGCAGGTCATAGATCATGATTCCCGCCACCTGGCCGGCAATCTGATCGAAGGTCTGGAATCGCTGGACGTAGCTTTTGACCAGATAGTCCTTACTTTTCTGAAGTTCTTCCGCAGAAAGCGGCTTTGGGCCGCAGATACCGCGAAGCTCCTTCTCTATTTCGGCTACAGTTTCCTTGGTGTACTGGGTCTGAACCGGTGCGTACGCTACAAATGGTCCGGCAAACTTCGGTGCGGAGAAGAACGATTCTGCGCCGTAGGTGTATCCTTTCTCCTCGCGCAGATTGAGATTGATGCGGCTGCTGAACATCCCGCCTAAGGCATTGTTCATGACCTGTACGGCGTAGTAGTCCGGCGAACGGCGCTCGATGCCCAAATTGCCCGCTATAACCACGGACTGAGCAGCTCCCGGTTTGTCGATCAGGAAGATCTTAGTCTTAGTTATGGGATTGACCGGAGTTACGGCCACAGCCGGGACGTCTTTTGGCTTCCACTCTTTGAAGGCGGTCTCCAGTTTGGGAAGAATCTCCTTCAGGGTGACGTCTCCAACCACCACGATGGCCGCATTATTGGGATGATAGTAGGTTTCATAATACTTCTTCAGATCATCTCTCTGCAGAGCTTTGATTGAAACCTCAGTGCCGCTTCCCGTGTACGGCTGAGAATAGGGATGATCCGGACCGTAGAGGGTCTTGTAGTAGAGCTTCAGACAGCTGACGAAAGGCTCCATATTCTCCTGCATGATCTGGCCCAGGCAAATCTGGCGCTGGCGCTCCAATTCCTCTTTGGGGAAGATCGGGTGTATCACCACGTCGCTGACCAGGTTCAGGCCCGTATCTAGGTACTTCTTGAGGACGTTTAGAGTTACCGTGCTGGCGTCAGAGCTGCTACCGGTCCCCAGGTTGGCGCCTATTTTCTTGACCTCGTCCGATATCTGAAGGGCGCTGCGAGTGGTGGTTCCGTCATCCAACAACTGAGAGGTCAGGCTGGCAGTGCCCGACAGATTCTTGGGATCCGCAGACAGGCCGGATTTTATCACCAACGAGACTGCTACCAGAGGCAACTTGTGGTTCTCCACCACCAGGACCTGCATGCCGTTGCTTAGTTTCGCCTTCTGAATCTGAGGGGGAGCAAAAGGACGCTCAACCGTCGGCTGAGGCTCGGAGGTGCGCACCACTTGCGTGCTCTCGGCCTTTAGATCCTCCCGCGGTACGACATAGACTATCGCCCTGTTCGGGCCTAGATACTCCTGGGCTACCTTTCGAACGCCCTCAGGCGTGGCCTGAAGGTAGCGGTTCAAGTCCCACTGGAACCTGTCAGGATCGCCCAAGTAAACGTTGTATTCATTCAGCTTGTCCGCCTTGCCTCCGAACCCGCCGATCCTTTGCAGCTGCCGAACGAAAGTAGCCTCGTAGTTGTTCTGGGCCCGCTGTAATTCCTGGGGCGCGACCCCCTTCTGCTTTAGCAATTCCATCTCCTGATCGACGGTCTTTTCGAGCTCGTCTAAGCTGTGACCGGCTTTGGCCGTCACCATGACCAAGAAACAACTGCCGAGTTCGCGGGAGAGCTGAAATGCGCTTACGTCCTGAGCGATCTGCTTATCGTAGACCAGCGACTTATAAAGACGCGAGGTCTTTCCATCCGTCAGGATATTTCCCAAAAGATCAAGCTCGGCATCGCCTGGCGCGTAATAGGGGGGAGTGTGCCACACCAGGTAAAGACGCGGCAGAGAAACCCGATCCTCAACCGTCATTCGCTTTTCGCCATCCAGCTTAGGAATCCACTTTTCCATGCGGTCTACCGCCGGCCCGGGAGGAAGGTCACCAAAATATTTCTCCACCAGCGCCTTCGCCGTTTGGGGGTCGAAATCACCGGCTACGCACAGACTGGCATTACTGGGCGTATAGTAGGATCTAAAGAACTCTTCTATGTCCTCCTTGGATGCCCGGGTCAAGTCCTCGTGACTGCCGATCACCGGCCACGAATAGGGGTGCCCTTGGGGGAAAAGCAGATCCGGAAGCAGCGCCCAGACTTTGCCATAGGGTTGGTTCTCATAGTTTTGACGGCGCTCGTTTTTTACCACGTCTCTCTGGTTATCCAGTTTCTCCTGGGTCATGGCCGGAAGGAGAAAACCCATGCGGTCGGATTCAACCCACAGCGCTTCCTCCAGATAGTTGCTGGGAACGTTTTCCCAGTAGTTGGTCCGGTCTTCGGCAGTGGAGCCGTTGTTGGTCCCGCCGATGCGGTCCAAAAGCACGTCGAACTTGTCAGGCAGATGCTGCGAGCCTTGGAACATCATGTGCTCAAAAAGATGGGCAAAGCCGGTGCGGCCCTCCTTTTCGTTCTTGGAGCCGACATGATACCAGACGTTGACTGCCACCATGGGGATGGTGTGATCCTCGTGTAAGATCACCTGCAGGCCGTTTTTCAGCGTGTATTTCTCAAAGTTGATTTTGGGCAACTCCTGAGGAACTACAGCGGTCGCCCAGGTTAGAACAAAACAGAGTACCAAAAAAGCTAAAGAGAGCTTCTTCAGCATAGATCTGCTCCTCTCTTGGTTTTTGATTTGATTATTCGTGCTCAATTCGATAAGAAACCTCCTGAGCTGTCCCCTTTTTAACTTATTTTACGGAAGAATGCCGACAAAGTTCTGTGATGGTGATGAGTTTTTGTGGGCTGGGTTGCGGACGAAAAGAGCTACCCGATACATTCAAAATGAATTGTCGGGCAGCCTGCGGCAGTCCGGCCTACGGAATGTTTTGGTTCAGCGTCTTGGTGAGGACAAAGTGCGCGTTACCAACGGGAGAAAACGCCGAAGCGTGTAGATAGAAGCTCGATGCTCCTGACTCATCTTGGCGTCAGATGCGCAGGGCACCTGATCTGATACTCGGAATCAGCTGAGATAATCACGATAGATGCGCCAGCCTACATAGATGCCTAACAGGCTGCCGACGCAGCTGAGCAGGAAGGCGGTCATGAGACCATGCTTTGATCCTACCCACCACCCGATCCAACCAAGGACCGTCATGCCCACGAGAATGCAGAACTTGTTCATGTATGGCTCAATTTCAATGCTGGCGAACAATGCTTACGTGTATCCGCCCAGATGGGCACCCCCAGACGGGGGCGCCCGCTCGTCCGGGTAGGCTTGGGGCACCTGACTTAGGAACTTGGTTCAAAGTCAGAAGTGACATATAATATGATTTCAAACCAAAGAAGGTAGCTTTTCATAAAATTACAAAACTGTGGGACACCCGACCCGCCGCCTTTTCACAAAACAAATCTAAACCCACCGCAAGCGGTCGGGCACCCGGCTCTAATACTGTCCCTTCTTCACCCACTCCCACCCTTCTCGCTCGATTATCTCAGTTGCTTCTTCTATCTCATCGGTCGAAGCACCTGAGAAGTGCTCTGATAATTCTTCGCGTGCATCATAAGGCCCGCCGAAGACGTATTGATAGCCGCCTTCGCTTGAGTCATGAGGAACACCATTGGCGGGGTCTTCATAGTTATCAAAAAACCAGGCGACCATTTCATCAACTGTCTTCTGTCCTTCGGCTGTTAATCTACTTCGTCTTAATGCTCTCTTGAGACGAATTATCTCGCGGATCTGGTCTATGGATTTCTGCTCGATCTTTGTGCCGAGGTACTTCTTGGCGAACTCTAAGAAGCGCTCGGAGTTGTACATGTAGAACGATGAAACACCTGCCGTTGATGATATCTCTTCGACCAGCTCAGGCCTGGGTCCGATCGTCTTTTTCCCTTTTGACTCAACAATCCACCACCAGTCTTCTTTATCATCGTCAGTCACAAAGATGACATGTTTAATCTGCCTCTTCTTGGTTTCCTCAATAATCTGAAACCATACGATTAAGTCACCGTACTCTCTCTTTAGTATAAGATCGTTGTAGAAGTAAGGTGGTTGCTCCTTTTCGCCTTGTTTTGCTTTTATGGCATCCGTGTAGCCAGGGGGCCGCCTCTGCTCATATCTGGTTTTACCTCGTTCGTATAACTTGTCGAGGTCGGCCTGTAATGTGGCGGGTGAACCTACTTTGCCCTCGAATAAGGTGTCGATCTGATTGCGTAAAGCATCTTCCGCGGAAACATCTGGCTGCTCGCTTTCCAGTGACTCCAAATCCTCCTTGAAGTCTACGAAAACCTTCGATACTTCCTCTAGCATACCATCTGGATCAATACTCGAATGTCTTCTCTTAAGTTGCAGGTGTGCAAGATTCGCTTTCAGGTTGTTTTCTACATCGGCCAATATCTTCTTGACGTCGTCAAACCGCTTTAGTTGCTCTGCAATAACAGAAAGCCGATTCTCCTGATATTCCAATGCTACTTGGTGAGGAAGCCAGACGCGATCCGAAATCTGGGTCATGACCTTGATCAGATCATCCCTTGCCTCTTGAGGGTAACGATAGAGATTGAGAAGAACATTTGCGTCGAATACGAAAACACAGTTCTTCCACAGCTCAAAGAATTGATCTTCAGTTGGACGATAGTAACCCGTGAAACTCTTCTTCATATCACCATGTCATGTCAGGAGACTGTGCTGTGAAGAACGCGGTTAACGGCTGGGGCTTGAGCTGCAGCCGCGAAGTGGCTGTCTGCTCGAAGCCCTGGTTAGCTGGGCTCGCCTGGGACATCGCCAACCGACAAACAGATGAGCCCTGAGAAATGGTGCTCGGGGCAGACAGTGGTGAGGTAGCCATACGTCTCGCGTATATACTTCCACTGCGCTTTCTGTCCCGACCTGTCGATGTCCGCGTGAATAGCGAAAGCATCACCATCGGCCACAAAGACCGTGGGATCGATAGTCGCATTCGCCGCCGACCAGACGGCGTACAGATGAGACCGCCTGAGTAGCGGCGCTCGCTCGCTGAACTCGTTGACGAGGAGTTGCGCCCCCTTTTCTCGAGCGAGGAAGACCGCATCGATGCCACGGTACCGAAAGAAGTCGCTGAACTCATAGTAGAAACAGAGGCGGTCGCCGACGAGGCGAGGACCCGGGGGTTCCCAAACCATGACAGTACGCAGACCGAAGACGCGTCTCCTGAATGCTTCGAGCACGTACTCGGCATCGGCATGCAGACACGACAGCCACACAAGTCGAATCTCGTCAGCACGCCTCGCCGTCTCAGAGAGCTGCTCTTCGGCATCTTCGAGAATCGACGACAGTCCGTTCCATGACTTCAGCTCGCGAGCAAGGGAGGCCAAGCCGTCACGCTGAGCCTGCTCCAACAATGACTTGTACTGCTCGGTGGCGTCCTTCCCTTTGGCTTCAACGATGTAGCGCTCAGACTCCCACCCAACTCGGAGATCAGCTCTCCGCTGCCCAGGGCAATCAGCTTCCTCGATAGGCTCGGCGACGAAGCCCTGTGCCTCCAGCACAGCCCTCGCGTGATTCGTGGATTCAACCTCTCTCATAGGCTCTACCTTGTCGAGCTAACAATGAACATACAGTCTGTATAAAACTGGAAACGCAGACTGACTCTTTCTGTATAAGAAGGTCCCGCCTCTTCTTGTGATTTCACTCAACTCCCCTCATTTCAGTGGCTTACCTCCTCACTTACCGTTAAGCAGTCCAAGCTTATGCAGACTGTATAACCCGGGTCAAAACCCGTCGACCAGACTTCGCTCATCTGATTTGGCAGCATCGAACCGCCATTCACGCACGAGCTTACAGCGAGACTAACGATCCACCCTCAGATATTCCCCAGCCTCCCTCAGCCACTTGGTCATTCATCATGACCCCTCCCGTGAACATCAATTAAGACTACGAGTACAGTATAGCAATTCCCTGCGAACAGGTCAAGCGAAACTTATGATGCTTTGGGCACAGGACTTCTCCAAGCAACCAAGCATCGGCATTTCCCGATACGGACGCATGAAAAATGCCCTCTTTTACAAGAAGGCGTCTACCTTAAGACCGCCCAATCAATTGGGCGACTACGAACATCTGCCATAAACAGAAAGTCCTCTTTTTCAAGAGGGCTTACAATTTACTCCCGGCAGCATTCGGATTTTATCCTTAGCTACGTCGAAAATGAATCCAAACCCACCGCAAGCGGTGGGGCACCCGGTCTTGTTGGGTCAGTCACTATTCTTCATAAGGTCCCAGAAAACGCTCACCGTTAAAGTGAATCAGATGTGTTGGAGACTCGGCAATCCAGACTTCCGTCTCCCACGAAATGTCATTTAAATACTTGAGCATAGCCCTTCGATCAAGAAATGCAGTGACAAAAACCAAACCGGCGGTCGATCCCGAAAACAATTCCTTCAGTTCCTGCCTACGCTTCGGGTTCACAGGCCCGTGGCTGGTCACGGCCTCAATTAGAACCAGCCAGTTCTTTCCTACGTGATGCACCACAACATCGGGCATCTTCCCGTGTTCTTGAATATTAACACCCAGCGACGCCAGGGCTTCTGAGTCGAAGTATGCAAACTTCGCCTCAGTGTCCCCAACATAAATGACGAAACCTCCGGGCGTGAACAAGGGGCAGAAATCATCCATGATCTTCTTAACCAGGACATTTTGGCCCCCAGGGGAAAGCCTGATTTGCTGACCATTCGCCAGTTTAATGGGCAGTCGTCTCATCTCTCTCTCGCGTGCATACAGCTTTTTCAGCGTATCCACAGTCTCAAGATACTTCTGCAAATACTCCTTCCATCCAGGCTTCCCGAAACCTCGAAGAAGTTTCAGTACGGATGGCTCGATCTGGTAGACCGCTTTTGGGCTATTGGTGGGTCTTGAGGGTTTGTCAGGGTTGGCTACAATCAAGGCGGCTTGCAAGAACTGGTGAACAGTTTGACGGCGTACCGTTTCACGGGTGTTAGGTGCGTATTTCTTTCCGTAGTGTTCCTCAAAGAAATCCATCATAGGTGTAATACCCATTAATGGATCGGCTGCATCCTCCCATTTGCTGGCGGGCTTGACACCGAGCAGTGACAAAAGGGTCAGGGCAGACCGTTCGTTCTGTTGCTGTCTTGGAAGACCCAAGTCGTTTAGGATCGCGAGAGCTTCCTTGATTTTGTCTTCTGCTTTCTTCCCGCTCGTCTTATTGCTCACAGTTCAAGCACTCCTTTTCTATGATGGCATCAATGGTTTCCTGATCGGGCATTCTCTCGCTGAGATAGGAACCAAGTCGCACAAGCTGTTCATGGGTGGGATAGGGCATCTTCCGGAGGTCGGTGGCATTAACCTGGGTGTGTCCGCTAAATAGGCGGAAATACTGATCGACGATGGTGGAATTGAGATATACCGCAAGCCCTTTCGCCAGGTCAGCAGGTAATCCACTCCCCTGTTTGTGGAAGTAGTTCAGGTGGTTTTCGAAGCCCACGAGGCGTGCATCGATCCTTGTGGGGTCATATATCGCTGCCATGACTCGCCGCAGTTGTTCCTTGGACGAAAACCTTTTTGTGAGAACGTAGAATCCCGCTTCGACAAGAAGATCGGACGTCCTGGACGATGACGCGATGGCATTGGGTTTCTTTCCTGATTCAACAGGCCATTTGATGAAACCGTTCAGGAAATGGCACGGATAGATCAGTGGGACGGTTTCTTGCTCGGGTCTCTGTCTGAGGTGCTCCCGTGCTCTGAAGTCGACAACCCGTCCCGTAGAGACACTCAGACCCAGTTTGTTGAGAGATGATGTAAAGCATTTTATTCGCTCCGCCCGACTAGCGTCAGCATCATCGACGCCCAGATGAATAAACATGTCTTGATCACCAGGGTGAACAACCCGACTGTATGGGACTGACAGGGTGCGTGCTTTGCCGAAATCAAGGCCCTCGGACGTGGAAATTGTGATGGACTTAGGCTTCTGAAGCCCTCGGACAGCATGATAGATGATGTTCTCCTGCAACACGTCGTCGTCACCAAACGCCTTCTTGCGTGATTCGAATATGTGAATCCGTTTGAGGCTCATAGTGCGTAAGAATGCAGTGCGAAACTTTCTAAAATAAGGGCCATTGCAAAAGCTGCGAGGTGTTATCGCCACCATTTGCCCGCCCGGTTCCAGCAGCAGCATCGACAGCCAAACGAAAACCGCATACAGGTTTGCCACCTCAATGTCGGAAGAATAGAGCCTTCTGCTCATGGCAGTTTGGCTATTGATCTTCATGTAGGGTGGGTTCAGAATGGCATGGGTGAATCGCTCACCAGGAACGACAAAAAGAGACTCTCTTGTTTCTGCAATGGCACCTGAGACAAAATCCTCACTCCTCACGATTCCTTGAAACCCGATACCACCCGATGTGCAGAGAGATTGGCATCGCTTCATGGTCTCTTCCAAGTGAGGAAGAATTGCGTCATCTGTTTCGTAGGCAACAACCTTTATGGAAAGTGGGCGCTTCTCTTGCGAAATCAGGGTTTCCACGCACGCAGCAAAAAGCACACCCGCCCCTGCCCCCGCGTCCAAAATCCTCACCTGTTGAGGTCCGCTTTCAAACATAGAAGACATAAACTGGGCTATCGCGGCGGGTGTCAGGAACTGACCGATCTGAGAACGATCAGCTCTGCTCGTCGCACGGTTGAAGGATCTACGGACATGGTCAAGTGTATGCAAGGGTTTCATTATCATATCATTTTCTGCGGCAGAGGCATAGTCGGCAGAATTCGCTGCTGTTCATTTCCGTGACCCAACAATGGTTATGCCGTCTGTATAATACAGGAAACGCAGACTGGCTCTTTCTGCATAAGAAGGTCCCGCCTCTTCTCGTGATTTCACTCAACTCCCCTCATTTCAGTGGCTTACCTCATCAACCTCCCTCAGCCTCAGCCACTTGGTCATTTATCGTGACCCCTCCCGTGAACGTCAATTAAGACTACGAGGACAATATAGCAATTGCCTGCGAACAGGTCAAGCGAAACTTATGATGCTTTGGGAACAGGAATTACCGAAGCTACCAAGCGTCGGCATTTCCTAATGCGGATGCAGAAAAAATGCCCTCTTTTTCAAGAGGGCTTACAATTCACTCCCGGCAGCGTTCACATTTTATCCCGAGCGAAGTCGAAGGACTCCTACACGGTAGCCTTCAGTAAAACCGCCCAATGAATTGGGCGACTACGAACAGCTGCTACAAACAGAAAGCCCTCTTTTTCAAGAGGGCTTCAACTTTTACTCCCGGCAGCGTTCTACTCTCCCACACGGTCGCCCGAGCAGTACCATCGACGTAGAGAGGCTTAACTGCTGTGTTCGGAATGGGAACAGGTGTTGCCCTCTCGCTATAGCCGCCGGAAAATTCTTCTGAAGGAAGAATCTTGGTTCATGGCTCACAGTCAATAATTCGTCGTCCACAAACTAAATTCTTGCTTCGCAAAATTGTCGTGACAACCTCATAGAGATACTAAAAAGCGGGTCTGGTTTTTGTGTCGCGCAGGAATGAAAGAATTTAGATCAAGTCGCACGGCTGATTAGTATCGCTCGACTGAATCCATTACTGGACTTACATCTGCGACCTATCAACCCGGTAATCTACCGGGAGCCTTAAGTCCTCCGCCCGAAGGCGGAGGAGGGATATCTAGTCTTGAGGTAGGCTTGGCGCTTAGATGCTTTCAGCGCTTATCCCTTCCGAACGCAGCTACCCAGCGTGTGCCTCTGGCGAGACAACTGGTGCACCGGAGGTTCGTCCGTTTCGGTCCTCTCGTACTGGAAACAGCTCCTCTCAAATATCCTGCGCCCGCATCAGATAGGGACCGAACTGTCTCACGACGTTCTAAACCCAGCTCACGTACCGCTTTAATTGGCGAACAGCCAAACCCTTGGGACCTCCTTCAGCCCCAGGATGCGATGAGCCGACATCGAGGTGCCAAACCTCCTCGTCGATATGAACTCTCGGAGGAGATCAGCCTGTTATCCCCAGAGTACCTTTTATCCGTTGAGCAATGGCGTTTCCACGCACAACCACTGGATCACTAAGTCCTGCTTTCGCATCTGCTCGACTTGTAGGTCTCGCAGTCAGGCTCCCTTATGCCTTTATACTCTACAGCTGATTACCATCCAGCTTGAGGGAACCTTTGAACGCCTCCGTTACGCTTTAGGAGGCGACCGCCCCAGTCAAACTACCCGCCTGATACTGTTCCCGGCCCCGATTCAGGGGTCAAGGTTAGGATTCCGATAAGGCAAGGGTGGTATTTCAACGGTGACTCCACCGACCCTAGCGGGCCAGCTTCGCAGTCTCCCACCTATGCTACACATGCAGTACCAAAACCCAATGTCAGGTTATAGTAAAGGTTCATGGGGTCTTTCCGTCCCGATGCGGGTAAGCGGCATCTTCACCGCTGCTACAGTTTCGCCGAGTCCCTCGTTGAGACAGCGCCCAAGTTGTTACACCATTCGTGCAGGTCGGAATTTACCCGACAAGGAATTTCGCTACCTTAGGACCGTTATAGTTACGGCCGCCGTTTACTGGGGCTTCAATTCAGAGATTCACCCCTTCGATTGCTCAAAAAGGTTGACCCCTCCCTTTAACCTTCCAGCACCGGGCAGGTGTCAGTCCCTATACTTCGCCTTGAGAGGCTTAGCAGAGACATGTGTTTTTAGTAAACAGTCACCCAGGCCACTTTACTGTGACCCCATTCTGCGCGCCAGAGCAAGTCCGTCACACATACTAGGGGCACCCCTTCTTCCGAAGTTACGGGGTAATTTTGCCTAGTTCCTTAACGAGGGTTCTCTCGAGCACCTTAGGATATTCTCCTCACCCACCTGTGTCGGTTTACGGTACGGTCACCTGAAAAGCTCGCTTAGAGGTTTTTCTTGGCAACATGATTAGGACCAGTTTGTGTCCTTGCGGACTCCCTATCACCTCTCGAAGTTAAATCCCGGCGGATTTGCCTGCCGAGAACTTCTACCGGCTTAGACCAGGACATCCAACACCCGGTTGGTCTTCACTTTTGCGTCACCCCTTCACTCAGACGCTTCTCCGGTGGTAGGCGAATATTAACGCCTTTTCCATCACTTACGCCTTTCGGCCTCAGCTTAGGAACCGACTTACCCTGAGCGGATTAACCTTCCTCAGGAAACCTTAGGTTTACGGTGTGTCGATTTCTCGTCGACATTATCGCTACTCGTTCCGGCATAATCTCTTCCATTTCGTCGATCCCGTCTCGCAACGGAACTTCAACCTACAATGGAATGCTCCCCTACCACTACTGCGGTTTTGAGCCGGAAGCCTTGGACAAAAAATCCGAAGAAATTCTGTCCAGAATCTTCCGAACCGCCTTAGTCTATAGCTTCGGTGGCAGGCTTAGTCCCGCGAATTATCGGCGCAGAGCCGCTAGAATAGTGAGCATTTACGCACTCTTTAAATGATGGCTGCTTCTAAGCCAACATCCTAGTTGTCTAAGCGATTCCACATCCTTAGTCACTTAGCCTACACTTGGGGACCTTAGCTGATAGTCTGGGGTATTTCCCTCTCGCCAATGAAGCTTATCCCTCACTGACTGACTCCCGGAAAACAAGTAAACGGCATTCGAAGTTTGATTGGGGTCGGTAACCTTGTAGGGTCCCTTGCCCATTCAGTGCTCTACCTCCGTCACTCTATTATCCGAGGCTAGTCCTAAAACTATTTCGGGGAGAACCAGCTATCTCCAGGTTTGATTAGCCTTTCACCCCTATGCACAGCTCATCCCCTCGCTTTTCAACGCAAGTGGGTTCGGACCTCCATCCAGTTTTACCTGGATTTCATCCTGGCCATGCATAGATCACCTGGCTTCGGGTCTACTGCATGCTACCTTGGACCTTGCGGCCCAGTCGCCCATTTCGGACTCGCTTTCGCTACGGCTACCCCAGTGTTTGGGTTAACCTAGGCAACACACAAGTAACTCGCCGGATCATTATTCAATAGGCACGCAGTCACCCCGAATCCAAACCGAAATCTGAATTCGAGGCTCCCACAGCTTGTAAGCACATGGTTTCAGGTTCTATTTCACTCTCCGTCAGGAGTCCTTTTCACCTTTCCCTCACGGTACTAGTTCACTATCGGTCACAAGTGAGTATTTAGCCTTATCTCGTGGTCGAGACGGATTCACACAGGATTTCTCGTGTCCCGTGTTACTTGGAATCTCAGACAGGGAGTCTGCACCTTTTCGCCTACAGGACTTTCACCATCTGTGGTCAGCGTTTCCACGCTATTCGGCTAAGATACAGATTTGTAACTCCCCGGCCTGTCTGCACTCAGATCCTTCCGAGATTCCGCTACCCCGGCGGCACAAAGCATGCAGGCTTTAACATGCCGGCCGGTTTGGGCTGTTTCCCGTTCGCTCGCCGCTACTAGGAAAATCGTTATTACTTTCTCTTCCTGAGGGTACTTAGATGTTTCAGTTCCCCTCGTTCGCTTCCCCCCAGCTATGGATTCACCAGGGGGATGTCCCGACATTACTCGAGACGGGTTTCCCCATTCGGACATCCCCGGGTCAGGGTTTGTTTGCAACTACCCGAGGCTTTTCGCAGCTTACCACGTCCTTCATCGCCTTCTTGTGCCAAGGCATCCGCCATGTGCCCTTAGTAACTTGATCCGAATTCTTCCAATCCTAAGCGACACACCAGAACATCTTCTTTGAAGATGCCCGCTTATTAGTTCTCTATGAAGTTGTCAAAGATCAAATTCACCCCCCCGTTTGTGGCGGGGAGAGAATAAATATCTTAAATAAATCCAATTCTATCGTCTGGTGGAGAATACCGGGATCGAACCGGTAACCTTCGGCTTGCAAAGCCGACGCTCTCCCAGTTGAGCTAATTCCCCGTGATAAATCAGTTCATAGTAATTGGTTCATAGTTCATGGTCTTTTGTTTGTTCTCACTGTGAACTGTGAGCCTTGAACTATGAACCGCTTTCTTTGGTGGGCCTAGGTAGAGTCGAACTACCGACCCCTGCGTTATCAGCACAGTGCTCTAACCAACTGAGCTATAGGCCCACGGGAACCGCTTCACGGTTCATAGTGGATGGTTCACAGTCCTTTCCGCCTTACGCATGACTTACCTGAACAATTACCATGAACCTATAAGGTTAGACCAAAGCCCGCTTATCTTTCAATAGCCTGCACAAGCAGAAGGAAAAAGATCGGATTCAAAAGAGCTTTTACACACCTTGAGATAACTCCTTAGAAAGGAGGTGATCCAGCCGCAGCTTCCGCTACGGCTACCTTGTTACGACTTAGCCCCAGTCACCGGTTTTACCTTAGGCGTCAACCTCCCTTGCGGGTTGGAAAAACGACTTCGGGTACCCCCGGCTTCCATGGCTTGACGGGCGGTGTGTACAAGGCCCGGGAACGTATTCACCGCGACCTGCTGATCCGCGATTACTAGCGATTCCACCTTCATGAAGTCGGGTTGCAGACTTCAATCTGAACTGAGGTCGGTTTTGAGGATTGGCTCCACCTCGCGGTATTGCAACCCGCTGTACCGACCATTGTAGTACGTGTGTAGCCCTGGACATAAGGGCCATGAGGACTTGACGTCATCCCCACCTTCCTCCAGCTTATGACTGGCAGTCTCTTTAGAGTGCTCCCCGATTGCTCGGGGGTGGCAACTAAAGACAGGGGTTGCGCTCGTTGCGGGACTTAACCCAACACCTCACGGCACGAGCTGACGACAGCCATGCAGCACCTGTGCACCGACCCATCGCTGGGGGGCTCAATCTCTTGAGCTTTCCGGTGCATGTCAAGCCCAGGTAAGGTTCTTCGCGTTGCGTCGAATTAAACCACATACTCCACCGCTTGTGCGGGCCCCCGTCAATTCCTTTGAGTTTCAACCTTGCGGTCGTACTCCCCAGGCGGGGCACTTAATGCGTTAGCTTCGGCACTGCCCCGGTTAAGGGACAACACCTAGTGCCCAACGTTTACCGCTAGGACTACCAGGGTATCTAATCCTGTTTGCTCCCCTAGCCTTCGTGTCTCAGCGTCAGTATCGGGCTAGAAAGCCGCCTTCGCCACCGGTGTTCCTCCTGATATCTACGCATTTCACCGCTACACCAGGAATTCCACTTTCCTCTCCCGTACTCAAGACAGGTAGTTTCAGACGCAGGCTCCAGGTTAAGCCTAGAGTTTTCACGTCCGACTTGCCCGCCCGCCTACACACCCTTTACGCCCAGTGATTCCGAACAACGCTCGCTCCCCCCGTATTACCGCGGCTGCTGGCACGGAGTTGGCCGGAGCTTCCTCTGAGGGTACCGTCAGTCCCCAAGGCTATTTGACTTGGGGAGTTTCTTCCCCTCCGACAGGGTTTTACATTCCGAAGAACTTCATCACCCACGCGGCGTTGCTGCGTCAGGCTTTCGCCCATTGCGCAATATTCCCTACTGCTGCCTCCCGTAGGAGTCTGGGCCGTATCTCAGTCCCAGTGTGGCCGTACACCCTCTCAGGCCGGCTATCCATCGAAGCCTTGGTGGGCTGTTATCTCACCAACAAGCTAATGGAGCGCGGGTCCATCTCGAAGCAATAGCTTATAAATATAGGCTACCTTTGGTCCCAGAGGATGCCCCCTTAGGACGTTACCCGGTATTAGACCCCCTTTCGAGGGCTTATCCCCGGCTTCGAGGCAGGTTACCCACGTGTTACGCACCCGTCCGCCACTTTACTTATCCCCTTGCGGGGACTTTCTCGTACGACTTGCATGTATGAAGCACGCCGCCAGCGTTCGTTCTGAGCCAGGATCAAACTCTCCGTTGAAAAAGAATGATTTTTATCACATTGCTGATCGCAAGGATTTGTGACTCTTTTTGGAATCGATCCTTCTCTCTTCGCTTATGCAGGCTATTTAGTTTTCAGAGATCGACTTCTTTCTTGGGTAAGAAAGAACCTAAGACAAAAAAATCCGCCGACACATACCGCTTACGGCAGATTTGCAACTTACTCCGCTTTACGGCACTTGTCAAGTAAAATCTTTAAAAACTTTTTCTCTCAAAATATGCTCACTCGCCGAATTTTGTCTACGCTCAGCTTCTATTTACTTTATCGGCACTGCTATGATACGTTCTTAAGTAATGTTTGTCAAGTCTTTTTTTAGAAATTTTCTTATCCAAATGTTTTTATACCTAAGCCCATGTCACTTTGTTTGCTTTTTGCTGAAGATTCTCTATCTTCAAAACATTGCCCCTTGCGACTAAGTGGTTTCTATAATGTTATACGTGCCGACCTCGCTTGTTGGATGGGAAAGAGAAAATTCCCGCCATCTCATATCGAAACAAGCGAAATTGCTCACACATCGAAACCCATACCGGTCGGTTTTGGAAAGGTGGCAGGGAAAGCGTATGATTCATGTCTGGTATTCACACGAAACGGGTAATTTTCACTTGACTTGTTTGCGGACAATACTATATTGTACTCGCAGTCTTAATTGATGCAACTCAAGGGGATATGATGAATGATGATGTGGCTGTGGCTATGGGAGGTAGAGGAGCATCTTATGATAGACTTTTCGTCCGTGCATTTGGCACCGAAATATATCAGGATCACGGAACATCTAACCTGCAGGCAACAAGCTAACAGCGAAGTTGAGGTTTGTTAAATGAAGAATAATCCAATTGGCTCTTTATGGAATAAATGGGATTTACATTTCCACACCCTTTCATCCTATGACTATTTAGACAAATCTGTTACTAATCAGGATATAATCGAAGGCTTAATCAATGCTGGAATCCGAGTTGTTGCGATAACCGACCATCATTACATTGATGTTGGTAGAATAACAGAATTACGTAAACTCAGTGGCGAAAACCTCACAGTTTTTCCTGGCATTGAACTTCGTTCAGAACTGGGCGCTAAGCCAATTCATTATATTGGCATCTTTTCTGAGTTTGCCAATATAGAACACCTATGGGACACTATTCGTGGAAAGCTTGGACTAACCCCCCAGGGGATTTCTCTAAAGGGTGGTGACGATAACGTTTATGTTTCTATTTCAGAAGCCCACGAGGTATTTTCGGAGCTAGGAGGTTTGATCTCAATACATGCAGGAGCAAAATCAAATTCGATTGAAGGTATTGAAAACAAAGAGCAATTTCAACAGCGGATAAAATATAACATTGTTAAACAATTTGTGGACATCCTCGAGATCGGTCAAATCAAAGATGTAGAACGATATCTCAATATTGTATTTCCAGCAACAGGTTTGGAACATCCACTTATAATTGCATCAGATAATCATAATATCAACGATTACGCAATTCCTTCACCTTGTTGGTTTAAAGCAGACCCTACTTTCTTCGGTCTCAAACAGGTTATCAATGAACCTTTAGATAGGGTCTATATCGGTGAGAAGCCACCGATTTTGGACTACGTCAAGGACAACCAAACACGCTTCATCCAATCGCTTAGTTTCACGAAAACTCCTGAATCAACGCTAAAAGAAGAATGGTTTTCCGGCGTCAATTTGGAATTCAATTCCGGCCTTATTGCCATTATTGGTAACAAGGGAATGGGAAAAAGTGCGCTGGCAGATGTTCTCGGTGTCTTGGGTAATTGTCCGCACGAAGAATCGTTTCCTTTCCTTCAAGAAGAGCAATTTCGACATCATAGAGAAAACAAAGCTAAAAGTTTTAATGCTCGATTGACATGGCGAAGTGGTAACACAATTAGAAAAAATCTAGACGATCGGTATGATCCATCATCAATAGAAACAATCCGTTATATTCCCCAATTTCATTTGGAAGCGATCTGTGACGAATTAAAGGGAGGCAAGGAAGGAAGATTTGATGAAGAGTTAAAACAAGTTATCTTTTCCCGAGTACCTTTTGAAGAACATCTTGGCATGGGTACCTTGGACGAACTTATTGAATTTAGAACATCAGAATCTAAAGAAAAAACAAGAATAATAAAGGATGAGTTGAGCAAAGTAATCAAAGATGTAGTTAAGTTAGAAGAGATGTCTACAGAAACCTATGCCAATAGGTTGAAATCAGGGTTGGAGACAATCGAAAAGGAAATCGAATCGCATCAAAAAATAAAACCGCATGAAATGCTAAGACCTGATACTGATCCTGAAAAGAAGAAGGAAATGAACGAAATCGCTTTATGTATAGATAACTTGTTAAAAGATATTAGAATTTTGGAAGAGGAAATTGAAGAGACAAAAGACAAATTGACCAACATAGTCTACAAATTAAGACTCCTGGAAAAAGTTCGTACAAAACTTGGTAACTTTCAAACTCAATATGAATCGTTGGTTTCTGACTTGGAATCTGATTGTAGAGAGCTTGAATTACCGTTAAACAATCTCATAAATCTTAATATTAACCTGCAAAAAATCAGTCAATTGGAAGATTCTTTAAAGACAGCAAGAGAAGATCTCGAAAATAAATTGGATGAAAAGAAAGAAGACAGCTTCGCCTTCAAAAAGAAAAAGGCGAATCAGGAAATCGATGATTTCCGCAAAAAGCTTGACCTACCAAATAAGGAATACCAAAAATATCTTGAAAACAAATCCAACTGGGAAAAAAAGAAGAAATCTCTTGTCGGTGATCCAAAAACACCTAGTACGTTAGAATATTTTAAAACTTCATTGAATGAACTAACAAAAGTTCCAGAACAACTAGAACGTACTAAGGTGAAGATAATGGAATTTGCACGACAAATATATCGTGAGAAAATGGAGATGCTAAGAATCTATGAAGGACTATATCAACCAGTTCAAGATTTTATCAATGCTCATCCACTGGCTAAACATCGTTTCGGATTGCAATTCAAGGTTTCATTAGTTCCTCTCAATTTTCCGGATCGCTTTTTAGAATTCATCAACCAAGGACGTCGTGGATCATTTTACGGAGATGATGAAGGCCTTAAACTGGTTGAGAATCTTGTTTTAAAAGCAAATTTTAACAACGATAAAGGATTAGATGATTTTTTACTGGATTTAATTGATCATTTGTATTATGACCGCCGTGAAGGTAAAAATGTAACTATTTCCGTAGCCGATCAATTAAGACAAGCACATTCACCGGCAGATTTTTATTACTACATATTTAGTCTAGATTATTTGGTACACCGATACCTATTAAGTTGGGAGGGTAAACCTCTTGAACAACTATCCCCGGGAGAACGAGGAACGCTTCTTCTCATATTTTACCTGCTTATTGACGGTAGCATTGTTCCTCTGGTTATGGACCAGCCTGAGGGTAATCTCGATAATCAAACAGTATATCAGTTATTGGTTGACTGTATAAAGGAAGCAAAAACCAAGCGACAAATATTCATTGTGACACATAATCCGAACATTGCAGTTGTTTGTGATGCTGAACAAGTGATTCATGCTTCTTTGCATAAAGAGCGAGGATTCCAACTGGAGTATGTTTCAGGTGCCTTGGAGAATGCAGAAATATGTAGAAAGATCGTAGACGTACTGGAGGGTACAAAACCTGCAATCGACAACCGAGTTGCTAAATATAAGATCATTTTTGAGAATGATAAGCTTTCGTAAGACTCCATAGGACAGTTCCCTTGAGCAGCTGACACCAAGATAAGTCAGGAGCAAAAAGCCCCTGACATAAACGTTTCTTATCACCTTCCAATGCGTGGCGCCCGACCTTGGTGTCGGGCGTTTGTCTTTTCGTCCGACAGGGGCGTCGGACGCTACATTTTTCAGCGGAAATGTCGGGTGGCTCTCCCGCCAAAAGGTGGGATCGCAACCCGAGCTACTTGATTCATAAGGTAATCTTGACCTCGGAGTCATTGGTTTCGTAACGGTTCGATCTATCGAACAAAAAAGCAGGTCGCATGAATGCGACCGCTACAACTACCTTTCCTCGATTACACACCAAGATTTCCTTTGAATTTGCAGAGTTCTGTTGTTAATTACTGGGTCGGACTCCAAGCTGGCAAAAAGGGCAAGGTTGTGGAGTGTCTGCCTTTAGGCAGACCGGGAAAAAGCACTTTTGGACTGCAGAAGCTTGTCGGAGCGAAGCGGAGATCCCGCTTCGCGGGGCTTCTGCGATTTTAAAGCCTAAAACCCAGCTTCGCACCAGCAAGCTGGCGTACTCCCAAATATGAGGAGGGAATTTAAAATGTTCAAAAAAATTCTATTTTGTAGTCTCTTTATCCTCATTTTCCTTATCCCTTCGAAACAAGACGCAAATGCTACAACCTGGGAACGACGTGGCACAATCGTCTACGCAGATAGTATAATTGCTGCCATCGACCGCGGGTATTCGATCATAATTGATAGCTGCGAAATATTTGGTCAACTAACAAAACAAGGGACACCGGAACGTCCCGACACTATAAAGAGTTATATAGATATAAATTACAGCTCTTTTCTGAATTTGGTCTCCTTCGATAATTGTTATTTTATGGAAGAAGTAAGTTTCAATCTCGACACTCTTTGTGAGCGTGCTTATTTCTTGCACGCTGTCTTCAGCAAGGGAGCCTGTTTCATTGGGACTACATTTAAGAGCCTTGCTTATTTCTACGGCTGCACCTTTAAGAGATCATACGTCCTCTTCATTGGTACCTCTTTTAAAAAAGAGGCATGCCTCTCGGAGATCAGTGTTGATAAATTAGCTGATTTCCGTCATGCCACCTTTCGTGGACAAGTAGATTTAGATTTTAAAGAATTTAAGAATATTCTTATATTGTGGTATCAGCTCAAAGGTCATCTGGCCTATGATCCGCTTGCGAATCTTAAGCTCATAAAATACTTTGAAGAACAAAGACAGTTAGATGATGCTGACGGAAAGTATTTGTTTATAAAAGACCATGAGAGGATGGAAAAGCCCTGGTATATACGATATCCCGAATACTGGTTCATTCAGTTAACTTGTGGATATGGGGTGAAGCCTGGAAGAACGCTTATCGTTAGCTCTTTAATAATTTTGCTTTTTACTTTTTTTTACACCAAACCCAACGCAATTAAAGAAATTGAAAAAGAATTTGGACATCGAAGAAGACGAAGAAGGGTTCGAATGGATCGTAAAGGAATTGGAAAGAGATTCTATGATGCTCTATATTTCAGTGTTCATACTTTCATTATCGGAATAGTATCTAATTGGCATCCAACAGATGAATTTCTGATTAAAACACGGAGAATTAGACTATTCAAATTCAGAACCTTGTCTATGATTGAAGGAGTTTTGGGCTGGGTTCTTTTGGTGTTATTTGTGGTGACCTTGACCAGGAAATTCATCAGATGATTTCTGTTTGTGAAGAACAGGTTTTGTAGCGGTTCGATTTATCGAACAAAAAAGCAGGTCGCAGGAATGCGACCGCTACAAAAAAGCAGGACAACCACGAGGGTTGTCCCTACAAAATCCAAATTCCTTCATGTTGGTCGGGGACACCCTTACTCCTGATGATTGGGTGCATCGGGGTAAGGCACCCCGATGCAACGATCGAAAAAAAGGACAGCCACACGGGCTGTCCCAACAAAATCGAAAGACCTTCGCAGGCTGAAGCCTGTGGCATGAACCAGACGGTTCATACCTGAGGCTCCACCATACTCAGATTACAGATTCATTAGATATTTGTGCATATCCTTGGCGGCGGCCTTGCCCGCTCCGGCGGCCAAAATTACCGTGGCTCCGCCGGTGACGATATCGCCGCCCGCCCACACCCCTTCACGCGACGTTTTACCGGTTTCCGGATCAGCTATGATGTTGCCCCATTTGTTGGCTTCCAATCCTGGCGTGGTCTGAGGCACCAGCGGATTAGAGCTGTTGCCGATAGCCACGATCACCGTATCCACATTCATGACGAAATTCGACCCCTCGACCGGAACGGGACGCCTTCGCCCGGATGCATCCGGCTCGCCCAACTCCATTCTGATACACTCCATGGAGGTAACCCAGCCATCCGCGTTTCCATAGTATTTTATGGGAGTGGTGAGAAAATGGAATTGAACTCCTTCCTGTTCCGCATGGTGAATCTCATCCTTTCGCGCCGGCATCTCATCTCTGGATCGGCGGTAAACGATATAGGTTTTGTCCGCACCTAATCTTAATGACGTCCGGACCGAATCCATGGCAGTGTTCCCTCCGCCTAAGACCACCACGTTCTTGCCGGAGAAAATGGGGGTGTCGTATTCGGGAAAACTATAGGCTTTCATCAGATTGGACCGGGTCAGATATTCGTTGGAGGAGTAAATCCCGTTGAGATTCTCGCCGGGTATGTTCATGAAATTAGGAAGTCCTGCCCCGGTTCCGATGAACACCGCATGGTATCCTTCTTTGAACAACTCATCGATGGTCCATAACATTCCCACGACGAAGCTGGTCTTGATCTCCACACCCAATTTGGCCAGATAGTCGACCTCAGCCTGGACGATAGTCTTGGGCAGCCGGAATTCGGGTATGCCGTAAACTAAGACGCCTCCGGTTTTATGCAGCGCCTCAAAGATGGTCACCTGATGTCCCAGTTTTACCAGGTCACCGGCAACGGTCAAGCCCGCCGGTCCGGAACCGACTATGGCTACCTTTTTCCCGGTCGGAGGGGCGATTTCGGGAATATCTACCTCGCCCTGTTCTCTCTCGTAATCGGCAGCGAATCTCTCCAAATTCCCAACGGCTACCGGCTCATATTTCTTTGCCAGGGTGCACACCTTCTCGCATTGATCTTCCTGGGGGCATACCCTTCCGCAGATGGCAGGAAGGCTGTTGGTCTTCTTTAGCTCCTTGGCTGCACCAATGAAGCTGCCTTCGGCGATCAACCTGACGAACTCGGGAATGTTGACCTCCACCGGGCAACCGTCCACGCAGACAGCTTTTTTGCACGCCAAACACCTCTGAGCCTCCTTTGTGGCCAGCTCAGGCGTGTAGCCGAACGGAACCTCACGGAAGTTCTTGATACGCTCCCGTGGCTCCTGTTCCGGCATCTTGTGTCGGGGTATCTTTAGTCTCTCTGCCGTATTCACTGTGATACCCCCTCTTTTGTTTGGCCTTGAATCTTTTGGGCAAACCTCTCCATCGCGATTTTCTCCGATTTTACGTACATGGCCTGCCTTTTGGTCAGCTCATCGAAATCCACCTGATGTCCGTCGAAGTCCGGGCCATCTATGCAGGCGAACTTGGTCTTTCCGCCGACGGTCACCCGGCAAGCTCCACACATTCCCGTGGCATCCACCATAATCGGATTCAAACTAACCATAGTTTTCACATTCCAAGGAGCAGTCACCCGGCAGACAGCCTTCATCATTATCACCGGTCCGATGGCCATGATGAAATCGACTTTCACCTTTTCCGAGAGGAGCTTGGTCAGAAGATCGGTCACGAAGCCATGGTGACCATAGGAACCGTCATCCGTGGAGACCAAGAGCTGGTCACTTAGGTTCCTCATCTCCTGTTCCAAGATCAACAGGTTTTTGCTCCGGGCACCAATTATTGAGATCACCCGGTTGCCCGCCTTCTTAAGGCTTTTGGCCATGAAGTGGATGGGGGCGATCCCGATTCCTCCTCCGACGCAAACGCATGTGCCAAAGTTCTCTATATGGGTGGGAACCCCCAAAGGACCGACCACATCCGCAAGAACGTCGCCTTTCCTTAGGGTCGCCAGATGAGCGGTGGATTTTCCCACCTCCTGGAAAATGATAGTTAGGATTCCGGTTCGAGCATCCAGATCAGTTATGGACATGGGAATCCGCTCACCCTGCTCATGGATCCGCAATACCACAAACTGGCCCGCCTTCGCCTTTTGGGTGATCAAAGGAAGGTTCAAGTTGAGTAAGTTTATCTGGGGAGCCAGGTTACGCAGTTCAACTATTTCGTTCAATCAATCCTCCTTAATTGAGACAAAACTTATGACGAATCTGAGGTTTTAGCAAGGCGACGCATGGATTTCTATAGTCTATTCCTGACGATGTCTCTATCGAAGCTCGTCTCTGGAAGTCCGGCTCCCAATGTTCCCGGTGTGCAGGTAATGTTCCAGTTTCGAGTCCTTTACTCTGAACCCTGAAACGAGCATCGAGAGGATCAAGCCAGTTCTAAGGGACTGCCTTCCCTTCACCATGACCCTTTTTCATGCTTCAGCCTTCCAATCTCGTCGACAAAATACTGCCGGAAGAAGTCGACCACTTCCTGCGGAGAGAACGTATCTATCAACTCCTCGTGCTTCAGCCGGTCATATTTGTCTTTGAAGGTGGGTACGTGCCTAGAGAGCGAATCGATGCCGGCAACCACGGCAGGATAATTCCTTGCGTCAAACAGGGTTCTCACTTCTTGAGGAAGTATGTTCCTGAAATTATCGAGCCTTCCCTGCAGAAGCTCGACTTTGGATTTTTGACAGGCCATCAACAAAGTCAAGCACAAAATGACGCCAACTGCTTTCTGCAACTCAGACCCCCTTAAGCATGCTCTTTTTCTCCTGCGCTTCCTCCACTACCCTTTTGGTGTCCAAAGCGATGACCAGCTCCTCATTGGTGGGGATGCGGAGTATCTTTACCCCAGAATCGTCCGTTTGGATCTCATCGGGCTGCGGACCTGAAGCCTGCTTGTTTTTCTCATCGTCAATTTTGGCACCCAGAAACTCCAGATTCTCGCAGCACTTCGCCCTCACCAGAGGGGAGTTTTCGCCTATGCCTGCGGTGAAAACCAGGGCGTCCAGTCCACCCAGGACGGCAGCGTATGATCCGATGTATTTCCGGATCCGGTAGCAGTACACATCCAGCGCCAGTTGTGCATTGACGTTTCCATTTCCGGCTTCCTTGATTATGTCGCGCATGTCCCCGGAGACGCCGGAAATCCCTTGAAGGCCACTGTGCTTGTTGAGAAGGGTATTGGCCTCGTGCAGGGAGAGTTCCTCCCGGGCCATTACATTCAAGATTATGGCCGGATCCAGATCGCCCGACCGAGTTCCCATCAACAGCCCTTCCAGAGGGGTATACCCCATGGAGGTATCCACCGACACCCCTCCCTTGACCGCCGACATGCTGGCCCCGTTTCCCAAGTGGCAAGTGATGATCTTCAGCTCTTCGATGGGCCGGTTCAGCATTCTGGCGGCGCGCCTGGAGACATAATAGTGCGAGGTGCCGTGAAAACCATATCGTCTTATGGCGTATCTTTTGTAGAGCACGTACGGGATTCCATAAATGTAGGCGTAAGGAGGCATTTTCAGATGAAAGGCGGTGTCGAACACCGCCACCTGCGGAACTCCCGGAAGCAATTTCATGCAGGCGTTGATTCCCCGAATGTTATGCGGGTTATGCAGCGGAGCCAGCTCAATGCAGTCCCGGAGGACCTGCATCACCTCGGAGTCGATGAGCACCGAATCCGGAAAGGCTTCACCTCCGTGCACCACCCGATGCCCCACCGCATCTATCTCCGACTTGTCGCGTATCACACCGTGATTGGGGGACAGCAGCATGGCGATCACGTGCTCCACCGCCATGATGTGATCCAAGATGTCGCCGGAGATGGTCACCTCGGGTCGGTCATGCGGTTTGTGAGCCAACACTGCCCCGCTCATGCCAATGCGCGATACCATGCCTTTGGCCAATACGTAACCCTTGTCGATGTCTATCAGCTGATATTTCACCGATGAACTGCCGCAGTTTAAGACCAGTATTTTCATGTCTCTCTTCCGTTGATTGGCTGCCGTGTCTTTGGTTTTTTTCTCTCTCCCTTGAACCTCTTCTTATCGTGTCATCGAAAATCGATCACTTGGGTGACATGTCGGCCTCTCCGATCTTGTTGCCATCCTGGTCATACCTGAAGAAGCCCTGTCCGGTCTTCTTTCCCAGATACCCGGCGCGCACCAGCTTTCTCAACAAAGGACAGGGATTGTACTTGTGATCGGAAAGCTCATGCAAGAGATTCTCCATCCACTTCATTACCTCGTCCAAACCCATCATGTCTGCCAGGGCCAAAGGTCCGATGTGAAACCCATAACCCAGCTTTATGGCAGTGTCGATGTCCTCAGCCGTGGCGATTCCCTCCATCAGAACGTACATGGCCTCGTTCAAGAGGGGAACGATGATGCGGGTGGTCACATATCCGGGATACTCATAGACGGTAACCACCGTTTTTCCCAGACCCTGTTCTGCAAACTCCCTGATCACATTCATGGTTTCTGGAGACGTCTTCAGCCCTCTCACCACCTCCACCAAGGGGATTTTCGTCACCGGAGGCAAGAAGTGGAGCCCTATCACCTTATCCGGTCTTTTGGTGGTGGCGGCGATTTCGGTGATGGAAAGAGTGGAGGTATGGCTGATCAGCACGGTCTCAGGTCGGGTCAACTGATCGAGCTTGGCAAATATCTTCCGCTTTATTTCCAGATCCTCGGGAGTGGCCTCAACCACCAAATCGACCCGAGAAGCATCGTCGTACTCCGTGGTTCCCTTGATGCGGGAGAGAATGGCCTTTTTTTCGCTTACCGTCATACCCCATTTCTCTATGTCGCTGTCCATCTCTTCGGACAGAAGCCTCAGACTATCCTTCAAAATGTCTTCGCTTAAGTCAATCAGCGTAACCTCAATGCCGGTTCCTGCCAGGAGCCGAGCAATTCCTCTTCCCATGACCCCCGCGCCTATAATCATGACTTTCGAAATGACCATCAGTTCACCTTCCTTCGTCCAAGTGTCGTTCCAACAGGCAAAACAAGACCTTATTATAACCAAACCTTCGCTTTTTGCAAGCCTTTTTTCCAGCATTTGTGTTTTCCTTCATAAGGAACCCGCTTTTGTCCCAGTGGCGTCAACATAATACGCTTGACGGTTCTGCCCGATTGCGTATAATAGGGAAGGCCTGGAGAACCATAAAAATCGCGGAGGTAGGAGATGGGTTTGAAAACCGCTCAAGAGTACAAAGAAAGCTTGAAAAGGATGCACCCGAATATCTACAAATTCGGAAAACTGATAGAGGACGTAACTACTCACCCGGCCACCCGGTCAACGGTTGAGGGGCACGCCCAAGTTTATGCAGCACAACATGATCCAAAATATCGGGATTTGGTCACTATCAACTCTCATCTGACTGGTGAGAGGATATCCCGATACCTTTCGGTGATTGGAAGCGCTGAGGAGATGGTGGCTAATTCGAAGATGAAACGACTCTTCTTCAATCTCACCGGAACCTGCACCGGCGGAAGATGCGTGGGATGGAATTGCATCAACGCCATGTGGGCCACCACCTACGACATGGATCAGGAATTGGGAACTACTTATCACCAGAGGCTGAAGAAGTGGTTGGCTGAGGCTCAAAGGAACGATATCTGCATCTCCGGCGCACTTACTGATCCCAAAGGTGATCGAACCAAGACACCTTCGGAGCAGGACGATCCGGACATGAGTCTGCACTTGGTGGAGAAAAAAGAAGATGGGATTGTGGTCAAAGGTGCCAAGGTGATGATCTGCGGTGTGGCGGCTTCGCATGAGATCTTCGTTCTTCCAGGCTCGGGGTACAAAGAGGCGGACAAAAACTGGGCCATTTCTTTTGTTATTCCACGGGATGCCGAAGGTTTGACTATCGTGGAGACCCGTCGTCCGTCGGACACGCGGGAAGAGGAGGAAGGCTTCGACATACCGGTAAAAAAGGGAGGAATAACCCAGGCCTACCTTTTCTTCGAAAACGTGTTTGTGCCTTCGGAGAGAGTGTTCATGTGCGGTGAGTACAAGCATAGCCTAAGCGCGGTATTGAATTTCATCATGCCCTACCGGGCTGCCATTGGCGGGTGTGTGGCCGGGCAGGGGGATGTGAAGGTGGGAGGCGCAATACTTTTGGCGCGAGCTAACGGCCTTTCCTCCAAAGCATTTTCCGACAAACTGACCAAAATGGTGATCAACAACGAGACCACTTATGGAATGGGAATTGCCGCCGCCACCTTAGGCCGAAAACACCCTTCCGGAGTGTGGCAGCCTGATCCTCTTTTAGCCAATGTGAACAAAGTGCACGTGGCCACTCTCCCTTATGAGACCTCCCTTTTGGCCCAGGATATTGCGGGCGGCATAGCCGAAACCGGCTGCATGCCTTCGTGGCTGGACTTCAATGACAAAAAATACGGGCATCTGGTGAAGAAGTACTTAAAAGCCAAATCCTCGGCTGAGGCTCGCGCCAAAGCTGCACGACTGATCGAATGGTGCACCATCGGCGCCGGAGTTCCCGGATGCATGCATGGCGGAGGTTCACCGGATGGAGCCAAACTGGTAATTCGAGCCAATACCAAATGGGAAGAGAAGGTCGAGCTGGCCCGAAGATTGGCCGGCATAGAAGAGGAGATACCCGAACCGGAGAAGAAAAAATGAGTTTTCAAAGCATGGGCCGCAGGGCACAGAACCAACCTGCGCCCTGACACCTGAACATCTCTCGATGCATCGGCATGGGGAAAGGCCGATGCTCTCAAGTTTCAGGAATTCCTATTCCGGAAGCCAAAGAAAACCACCAGATCTCTTTCCTCATCCCGGATTCAAAGGGGCTGGACCACGCCGTTTACAGGTACAGAGTAAAAGGAGGTCGACTTTTTCCGGTCGACGACGTCGATGCTCCTGGAGGGGGTATTTTTCAAAAGTTTTTAAATTTTCCAGGCGTTTGGGTTGTATATTAGGTGTTAACAACTTGAGGAGGAAAAGATGGCAGAGAAGAAAGACCTGGAAGCAGTAGAAAAGCTGAATGAGGCGCGTAACAAGATCAAGAACGAAATCAAAAAGGTGATCATCGGGCAGGACCGGGTGATCGATGAGCTTTTGATCGCACTTTTGTCGAACGGCCACTGTCTTTTGATCGGAGTTCCGGGGTTGGCCAAGACTCTGATGATTTCCACCATCTCCCGGATTCTCGATTTGAAGTTCAATCGCATTCAGTTCACCCCTGACTTGATGCCCTCCGACATCACCGGCACGGAGATCATTCAGGAAAGCGTGGGAACGGGCGAGAGAACCTTCAAGTTTATGAAAGGTCCGGTCTTTGCCAACATTGTGCTGGCCGATGAGATAAACCGCACCCCGCCCAAGACGCAAGCAGCGCTCTTGCAAGCCATGCAGGAGCACGAGGTGACCGCCGGAGGGGAAACCTACAAGCTAACCGAGCCTTTCTTTGTGCTGGCAACCCAGAATCCGATTGAGCTGGAGGGAACTTACCCGCTTCCCGAGGCTCAACTGGATCGTTTCATGTTCAATATCTATGTGGATTATCCCTCTCAGGAGGAGGAGAGTGTGATTGTCAAGTCCACTACCAGCGCTTACACCTCCGATTTGGAAAAAGTGTTGAAGGCCGAAGAGATCGTGGGTTTACAACAACTTGCCCGGCGGGTGCCGGTATCGGACCATGTGGTCAATTATGCGGTGAAGCTGGCCCGCAGCACCAGACCGCACCAGGGCAACTCTCTCCCCTACATCAAGAATTGGGTCAGCTGGGGCGCAGGGCCACGGGCCTCTCAATACATGATTCTGGGAGCAAAAACCAAAGCAATTCTGGACGGTCGATATACTCCGTGTGCGGAAGACGTAAAAGCGGTGGCCCGGCCGGTGTTGAGGCATCGGATCGTTACCAGCTTCAATGCCGAAGCAGATGGGGTAGGGACTCTGGATATAATTGAAAAACTGCTGGAAGACGTGAAGGAAGAATAGTCAATCGAAGCTCGTTTAACGGTGGCGAAGCTGGTGTCGCCCAGACCGGCGGGGGTCTGCCCGATGGTCGAATGCCGATTTTCGAAGACCGCGCGCCGCAAGAACTCCTCTGGCAACATGCAAGAGAGCTCGTTTCGATGAAGGGGAAAGGTTTTTTCAACAGTCTCATGGTTTTCCTTCTGCTCTTTGGGTCTCTTTCCTGCACCAGCAGAGAGAAACAGGCGGAAAAGCATTTCAGAGCCGGTTTTGAATATCAGGATCGGGGCAACTTAGACAAAGCCATAGAAGAATATCAACAGGCGCTCCGGCTCAAGGCGGACTACTTAGAGGTTTACATGAACATGGGGACGGTCTACCTGGAGAAGAAAGACTACGATCAGGCCATTCAGCAGTTCAAAAGGGTGGTGGAACTGAGCTATTACTATGGAAAAGCCCATTACGATCTGGGCATGGTGTATCTGTACCAGGGCGATAAGGAAAAGGCTGAAGAAGAACTGAAAGCGCTCAAGAGCATGGGGTCAGGACTGGCGGATAATCTGGAGAGAAAAATAACGGAAAAATAAATTGCTTGGTTTGCGAAATGATGCCAAGAAAGAAAATCACAGAGATCATCCTGGAGATAGTTGAAAAAATAAAAAAGGGATATAAGCCAGACAAGATTATTCTCTTTGGTTCTTACGCCGGCGGCAAGCCGACCATTCACAGTGATATCGACATAATGATCATCAAGAGGACAAATAAAAAGCGGATACATAGATGTGTGGATGTTCGGCGGATCGTGTATGATCCCAACCGAGGCATCCCCTTTTCGCCTTTAGTATTCACGCCGGGAGAGATTCAAAGAAGGGTCTCTCTGGGGGATCAATTCATCCGCGAGATTCTACAGAAAGGGAGAGTCTTGTATGAAAAAAAATGAGGTCAAGATAGCCCAAGAGTGGTTTACAAAAGCGGATCATGATTTTGAAAACGCCAAAATAATCCTCAAGAACCACGGTTATTACGACACAGTAGCCTTCCTTCTTCAGCAGACGATAGAGAGATATCTGAAGGGGTACTTATTGTACCATGGCTGGAGACTCAAAAAGACCCACGATTTAGAGGAACTCGTAACAGAAGCCATCAGGATTGACATGACCTTTGAGAAGCTCCTCCCAGATTGCCAAAGAATTAGTCAGTATTATATAGAAAGCAGATACCCCTTAGAGCCACCTGTGGAGTATTCAGAAAAAGAGATCAGAGATTCCTTTGAGGTCGCAGAACGAATAATCAAAAAGATCAAAGCCGAAGTGAGATAAAAAGATGAAGTCTTTCGAAGCTCGACTATGTTAGCGCGACTTATTTCAAAGTCTGAAGCCCGGGAGAGGAGCTTGGAAAAACCGAGAAAACAAAAAGCTTGAGTATCGAGCCTCGACAATCGAACTTCGATACGAGCTTCGCGACCGACAAACGACAGAAGATACCGAAACCAATAATGCCAGAAGATTATCGCAGATTCCTAAGACCGGACGTGGTCTCCAAGTTGTCCGGGATGGAGATAAAAGCAAGGCTGGTGGTGGAAGGATTCATCGCGGGCTTGCACAAAAGCCCATACCACGGGTTCTCGGTCGAGTTCGCCGAGCACCGACAGTACATGCCCGGAGATCCGCTGAAGAACGTCGATTGGAAAGTCTATGCCAAGACCGATCGGTTCTTTATCAAAGAGTTCGAGGAGGAGACCAATCTCAAGGCTTATATACTGATGGACACCTCCGGCTCCATGGGATACGGCTCCGACGGGGTGAGCAAGCTGGAATACGGCTGCTATCTGTCCGCCGCCCTGTCCTACTTGATGTTGAAGCAGAGAGACTCGGTGGGATTGGTTCTGTTCGATCAGGGGATCAGGAAGTACGTTCCTCCAAAGTCCGCTCTCCGAAGTCATCTTCACGTTCTCCTGCAGGAGCTGGACAAGCTTACTCCTTCCCAGACTACCAACGTCAGCTCTGCCCTGCACGAGATGGCCGAGAGGATCAAAAGACGCGGCTTAATCATTTTGATCTCCGATCTTTTTGACGATCCGGAGAAAGTGATAAACGGGTTGAAGCACTTCCGGCATAAAAAGCACGAGGTGATCGTTTTCCACGTGCTGGATCCGAAGGAACGCACCTTTGCCTTTCCGGAATTGGCCATTTTCAAGGATTTAGAGACGAATGAGGAATTGATGACGTCTCCGTGGCAGATAAAGAAAGAATACGTGAAACGGTTTCAGGCTTTGGTCAACCAGTATACACTCGAGTGCCGGGGAAGCCTGATCGACTACGTGCTTTTGGATACCTCCGTTCCTTTTGATTATGCTCTTTTTTCCTACTTGAGCAAAAGGCAGAGACTGTGGTGAGAAAACCGGTCAACGGATTGAGCGAATTAAGCGGATGAAGACAGGGCCGCTGTCGGCAGTCCGCCGTCCGCCGATAAAATCCCTTGGTAGATTCGAAGACGGCGAATTGGACATAGAGGTCATCCCTGGTCCGGTTGATTCTCCTGACCGTAACGATGGCGGAATGATTATGAGGAAAAGGCTTTTGATCGGCGCTCACATGTCCATCTCCGGTGGAGTTTTCAACTCTCTGCTTTTTGGGGAAGAAGTCGGCTGCGCCACCATTCAGATCTTCACCAAGAACAATAATCAGTGGCGGGCTAAGGAGCTAACCACCGAGGATGTGAACAGGTTTTTCGAAAATGAAGAGAAGACCGGAATATCTCCGGTGGTAGGACACAACGGTTATTTGATAAACTTAGCTTCTCCCAGGGAGGACATTTATAAGCAGTCTCTGGAGGCCATGTTAATTGAGCTGCAACGGGCCGAGCGGCTGCAGTTGCCCTATCTGGTGATGCACCCAGGCTCTCATATGGGAACCGGAGAAAGCGAAGGGATAAAGAAGATTTCCCGATCCTTAGACTGGCTTCACCGAAAGACTAAAGGATACCAGGTGAAAATCTGTCTGGAGACGACCGCGGGTCAGGGGAGTGCCGTCGGCTATCGTTTTGAGCATATGTCGGAGATAATACAACGGGTGAAGGAGAGCCAGAGACTTGGAGTCTGCTACGATACCTGCCACACATTCGCCGCCGGATACGATATTCGGACCAAGAAGACCTATGAACAGACATTCAGGGAATTCGACCAGGTTGTCGGGCTTTCCCGACTCAAAGTTGTCCACATGAACGATTCTATGAAGGACTTAGGCTCGCGGGTGGATCGTCATCAGCATATTGGAGAAGGACGGATCGGCCTGGAGGGATTCAGCCTGTTGATGAATGACCCAAGATGGGAGAAGACACTAAAGATTTTAGAAACCCCGAAAGAAGGGGGAACGGCGAAGGATATCAGGAATCTTAGGGTGCTCCGCAGCCTGGTCAAATAGGCTAGGACGAACGATGGAATCCCGGAGAAAGAAGATCATATCCGGTTCGCCCGACTAAACTGAAACTGTTCGAGGTAATGATGAGATCGATCAAGTTGCGAATCAATCTACTCGTTGTGGTGGTCGTCGCCGTTATTGGCTCGGAGACTGCATATGGTGTATCCGGCCTACTTTTGGACATCAGCGTCAAGGAAGGGATTCCGGGTGACAGCGCCAGCTTTGAGCTTATTGACAGCCGGGAAATAAGACTGCGTAGTGGACTGGAGACCGCGTCGTTCCAGGCTAATTTCACTCTCTCCACCACCGCCACCGTGATAGACAGTCAAAACGTGATTCTGGACTTAAATCTGGTCACCCTGCCTCCTCAGCCCCAAACGATCTTCAAAGAAGTTCAGGCTAAGGATAAAGAGACCTTCTTCTTGGATGAAGTGAAAGCAAAACCAGGTCGGGTCTTCCGGGTCTACCTCACGCCCAAAATAGAGAATCTGCGAAAGCCGGAATGCGACTTAGACATTCGGGACAAGACGAAGGAGGAATGGGACGAGCTTCCCAGCTCTCACTTTTTCTTTCGTTATATCCTAAACTCGCTGGCTGATCAGCAATGGGCGAAGATCAAAGGGCACGTCGAAGGGGAATACAAGCGTTTCAAGGAGACCTTTGGGTTCACCCAACCGGCCATGGATAGGATGGAGTACTTCCTTCTGCCCTGCCACGTAAATGAGGTGGTGTGGGATGATCGGTTTGACGTTGCGTTGGATCCGACAAAGAACAAGATTTATACCATGTATGATCTCTTTGAAAGAAGCATAGATTCTCCCGGGGCGGGTTTCCTGCTGTTTTACCGCAGCTGGGGATATGCACCTCCTATGCTGGTTGAAGGCGTGGGAAACTACTTCTCTCTGTCACATTTCTACACCAAGAAGCTCATTGCCTCGCAAAGATGGGTTCCTTTAAATAAGCTGGAGATCACCCGGGACTACAGAAGACAGCCTAAAGACGTGGCTTTCTGGGAGGCGTGTTCATTCGTAAGATTCCTGATCAAGTCCTACGACACCGATAAATTCAAACTTCTCTATGAAAAGGCGACGGATCTCACGTTGGAACCGAGCTTAGAGGAGGTCTATCACAAAAACCTGTCTGTCTTAGAAAAGGAGTGGCTCTCCTTTCTGAAAGGATACAAGGATACCATCGATGATTTCTATTATCTGGTTTCCGTCAAGTTAGGCAACGGCCATTACGATGAAGCGATTGGCCTGTACCAGGACATGCTGAGCTTGTACGGAAGAGACCCGGCTATCCTTCGGAGCTTAGCTTACGCCTATTACGTAAAGGGGGATTATGACCAGTCAGAAAGGTATTACCTCGAGGTTCTCTCCAAAGACACCTTGAACGTAGAGTATCTTTATACCTTGGGGAACATCAGCGACTTCAAAGGCGAATACGACAAGGCGAGGAGTTACTACGCCAAGGTGATCTCTTTAGACTCTACCTACGTGGGGGCCCGCGTTAAACTCGCAGAGATACAGCTGCTCAGCGGAAATCCTTCCTCGGCCAAGGAAGGATTTGGTCAGGCGTTAAGGCTGAAGCCGGTGAGTCAGGACAACGTAGACATCTATTCCGGTCTGGGAGTCATTTATGACGATGCCGGCATGTCCGATTCGGCTCAGGGCGCCTTTGAAAATGCGCTATCATACGCCAGAAGATTCGTCACAGAATATTCAGACGATCCCATTCCTTACCTCAGGTTAGGTGAATCGTTTTTCAATTTGGGAGAAATAGACTCGGCCATCCACTATCTGAAGGTGGCACAGCTTATGGAAGACAAACCGTTGTATCGGGGAAGAGTGTTTTTGGCGCTAGGAAGGGCCTATCAGGAACAACACAACCTGCCCAAAGCAAAAGAGTGCTTTGAAGAAGTGCTGAACCTGCCGACGGGATTTGAGGAAAAGAAAGAAGCGGGGAGGCTTTTGAAGTCCAGATAGAATGGCCGGAACCGGGGGAAGCAAAAGCAGAAGCCAGGTCATGTTCGGTTTTTCTTATCCCATAATGCTGACATCCTCTTCTCTGCGCTTTGAGACCGTGTCACAATTGTGTTTTGAAGTTGCAGCCGCAATTTTTAGATTGCGCAGGTCGCTGGAATTCAACATTTCGATTTCGCAGACTAGAGTCTGCGGCTACAAAAACCAAAATTCTGACACACCCTCATTGGGAAGAGGGAAAGGGTGAGGGGGAATCAAATAGAATGAAGTCTCACCCCCGGTACCCCTTTTCGTTCCATGGAGACGGGGAACCAGAGGGAGAATTAAGAGTCAGGTTATGTTCAACTTTCTAAATCCCGCAATACTCTTGGCGGCTGGAGCAGCCGTTCTGTTCCCGCTTTTGATTCACCTGCTCAACCGGCAGAAGGTGAAAAAGATCTTCTTCAGTTCTCTTCTGTTTCTTAAGTCATTGGAGAAAACCAGGATGAGAAGCGTGAAGATCAAGGAGTATCTCCTTTTGGTGATCCGCAGCCTGATCATCCTTCTGGCAGTGGCAGCCTTTGCCCGGCCGGCGCTCAAAGGAGGGTTCGCCACCAAAGTAGGAGCGCATGCCCGGACCTCGGCGGTGATACTTCTGGATAATTCGTACAGCATGGGTTACGAAACCAAAGAGGGTCCCGTCTTTTTGCTGGCAAAAGAGAAATCGAAAAAGATACTTAATCAGCTCAAGGAAGGAGACGAGGTTAGCCTGGTTCTTTTCGCCGCCCAGCCCAGACTGGTGAATGCCCAGCCCACTTACGATTTTAAGAATCTGATCAAGTTTCTGGACGAGGAAGCTATGCTCTCAGCCGAAAGGACTGATGTCGGACCTGCTCTGACGACTGCTTTCCAGATTCTGAAAAGCTCAAAGAATCTCAACTGTGAGATATATCTGGTCAGCGATATGGAGAGATCGGGATGGACATCGGTTCATTTAGGCTCTGCGGCTTCCGAAAACAAGAAGGCCAAGCTCTACCTGGTGGACGTGTCCCCGTCCGAAGAGCAGAATCTTTGCGTAGAAGAGGTGGATTTCGGCAATCAGTTGATTGAAAAAGGAAAGCCATTCCAGGTCGCGGCCAAGATAGCCAATTTCAGCTCCCAGCCGGCGGTTGATCTCCTGACCGGACTCTATCTGGACGGAAAGCGGGTGAGTCAGGCGGACGTGGACGTTGAAAAAGGCGGAAGGGCAACGGTGAAGTTTACGCCCGTGGTGGAGGAAGCCGGCATTCACACCGGATTTGTTGAACTGACGGATGACGATCTTCTATTAGACAATCGTCGGTTCTTTGCCTTTAGAATCCCGGAGAAGACAGACATCCTTCTGATTGGAGAAAGCGACAGAGACACCCGTTACATAAAGTTGGCGTTAAATCCCCTGAATGCCAGTGATGCCAGCAAGCAAGTGACTTGCGTGACCAGAGGCTCTCTTCCCGGGATCGACTTTGGCAAGTACCAAGCGGTTATCATCTCCAATCTGTCCAGGTTGACCGACATTGAGCTTGCCAATCTGGAAAGATTCATCCAGAGAGGAGGAGGGGTATGGTTTATCTTAGGGGATAATATCGACCCGGAGTTCTATTCTAAGGAGATCATCAAAAACCTCTTGGATTTGAACGTGTCTGGACCATTGACTCCGGTCAAGAATGCGGGAGGGTATTTCAGTTTAGAGAAACTCGATCTGGATCATCCCATTTTTCAAGTGTATCGGGAGCTGGGAAAAGGACAACTTCCGCTGATAAGATTTTTATCGATTTTCCAACTGCCGGAGAGCAGAGATGCCAAGGTGATGGCGCGTTTCAATGTGGGCAGTCCGGCCATTCTGGAGAAGGATCATGGCGCGGGCAAGGTACTGCTCTTAGCGGCGCCGGTGGAAGAAAATGAAGGTGATTTGGTGGTACATCCCTTCTTTGTTCCGCTGATCAATCGGGCGGTGGAGTATCTGGCCTCCGATCTTTCCAGGCTGGATGAGGACATTCTGGTCGGCTCAAATGTGACCAGGGAGCTTCCTCCCGATCTGGCTGAGAAAGGTATAGAGCTGATTGGTCCCCAGATGAAGAAGGTGGCCTTGCAGCCGTCTTTTCAAGCCGACAAACTCATCCTGAAGATAGAAGACACTTCCTGGCCCGGAGTGTACAACATATCTGCCAAAGGTTCAACCCCCTCCGCCGGAGACGAGATCGTGGATCGATTCGCCGTGAACATCGACCCAAAAGACTCAGATCCCCAAAGAATCGATAAGTCGGAGCTTGAAGGAAAAATGGAGGGGCTGCGCTACACATACGTAAATCCCCAGGATGACGTAGAGAAGTCGATTCTGCAATCGCGTTACGGCAAAGAGCTATGGAAGACTTTTTTGTGGATCGCGGTGGGGCTTTTGGCGCTGGAGATGTTTCTGGCCAGGAGCAGAAAGAAAGACACAATCACCGAGGAAAAAACCTAAAGAGTTTGGGGTATCAAGCTTCAGTTTGATCCGGTTCTTGCTTACTCATCACATCATTTTTCTCATTCTTCATCTGTTTAATCTGTTGGGAAATCCTTTCAATACTCTTTTTCGTTTTTTGAATCTCGGCTTGCATCCTTATCTCTTCAAATACTCTTAGAGCCTCCTGGAGATGCTTCAAACCCTGGTCCAGATCACCCTTAGATATATAGATCAGACCGATGTTGCCCAACTGATTTGCCTCACCTTGCCTGTAACCTATCTCCTTCTGAATCTTCAAAGCATCCTGATGATACTTCAAAGCCTGATCCAGATCACCCTTAGCTTGATAGACTAGACCGATGTTGCCCAATTGCTTTGCCTCACCCTGCCTGTAACCTATCTCCTTATGAATCTTCAATGCATCCTGATGATACTTCAAAGCCTGATTTAGATCACCTTTGGCTTTATAGATCAGACCGATGTTGCCCAAATCACTTGCCTCACCCTGCCTGTAACCTATCTCCTTAGCAATCTTCAATGCATCCTGATGATACTTCAAAGCCTGATCCAGATCACCCTTAGTTTTATGGATCAGACCGATGTTGCCCAAAGCATTTGCCTCCCCCCACTTGCGGCCCAATTCTCTCTCCATGACGAGGACTTGTTCAAAATACTTCAAAGCTTCATCCAGATCACCTTTAAAATAATGAATATTACCGATGTTGCCCAACTGATTTGCCTCACCCTCCCTCGAACCTATCTCCTTAGCAATCCTCAAGGCATCTTGATGATACTTCAAAGCCTGATCCAGATCACCTTTATCATGATAGATTAGACCGATGTTGCCCAAATCACTTGCCTCACCCTCCCTGTAACCTATCTCCTTATCAATGTTCAAAGCATCCTGATGATACTTCAAAGCCTGATCCAGATCACCCTTAGTTTTATAGATCAGACCGATGTTGCCCAAATCACTTGCCTCACCCTCCCTGAAACCTATCTCCTTATGAATCTTCAAAGCATCCTGATGATACTTCAAAGCCTGATCCAGATCACCTTTAGATTGATAGATCAGACCGATGTTGCCCAAATCACTTGCCTCACCCTGCCTGTAACCTATCTCCTTAGCAATCTTCAATGCATCCTGATGATACTTCAAAGCCTGATCCAGATCACCTTTAAGATAATGAACATTGCCGATGTTGCCCAACTGATTTGCCTCACCCTGCCTGTAACCTATCTCCTTCTGAATCTTCAAAGCATCTTGATGATACTTCAAAGCCTGATCCAGATCACCTTTATCATGATAGATTAGACCGATGTTGCCCAAATCACTTGCCTGATCCTCTTTGAGACCTATCTCCTTATGTATCCTCAATGCACCCTGAAGATATTCCAAGGCCTGGTCTAGATCACCTTTAGATCTGTAGACCAGACCCATATTACCAAGATTAGCAGCGTGACCTATGGTGTCGCGAATAGTTTTTGTTATCTCTAAAGATTCCCGAAAGTTCACCAGTGATTTTTCAAGATCGCCCACAACATGGTGACATCGACCCAGTCGAGCTAAAACAATGGCTTTGTCTTTGCCTTTTGCGAAAGTTAACGCGTTCTGGAAATAATCTATTGCTTCACTCCAATTGTATTCATCCATCGCCTTCTCACCCGCTGTCCGCAATCCCTGTATCATAATTTCGTTTGCTTTTTCTTTCGTAACAGAAGGGAAACCATCAAGGTGGACTGAAAGCTCTTTCATTTGGTCCTTAAGAGTATTTACCTCCTCTTGAAGTCTTCTTTTCCGAAAAAACAGAAGCTCAAGAGCTGCTGTGATAATGACCCCAGCGATAAATCCAATCGTCAAAGTAACCATTTGAAATTAATGGAAGCAAACAGCAGGTTGAACAGACGATGGGCTATAATATTCCCAATCCTTTGATCTACGAGTCTCGTATGGAGTAAACTGGACGGAGGGCGTAGGGCTTAGTATCGGTTCTAATTCGGACTCTGTCATTTGTCCCGGGGTCGTAATTTCCTCGGCAGAAGGTTTGGAGATCAAACCTCTTTCAGATGCAAACCTCTCCATGGCTTGCCGTGATGCTTTTATCGCTTCCGCCGCCTCTTCAAGAGACTGAATACTCTCCGGCAGCGCTTCCATTGCTTTGGCAACTTTCTGAAGCGACTGAATGCTGTTTAGGGTTGCTTTTTCTGCTCTTTCTCTTATCTCCTTTTCCCAAGTTTCCATGAATCTATCGCTTCTGCGGATGAAGTAGAAATAAAGCAGAACCCATAAAAGCGCGACTAGACACAATCCAACAACACCTATAACTATCATTTTGTTTTCTCCAAGCCTTCCCTCATTTTATCGACCACATCTGCAAGCCTCTTAATGGCGTTGCCAATCGCAGAAACTACAGGAACTAGTTCTGGCAGCCTATCGGTTTTCGCGGCAATCACGGTAACTGTCTCATTTACGGGGGCCAGAGTATTCACAATATTACTTTCTAGCATTTTGATGGTTCTATTAAATCGCTTTTCAGATACCATGGTGATTAAGGCTCCTGCGATCAAGCTTCCTACAAATCCTGTGAGGGCTTGCAGCAAAATTACACCGGTGGCTATAGAATTCACTTGGGTACTCAGAGAATCTGCATTCATCACGACTCAATCTATAAAATCAACCATAGTTGTCAACTCAAAACTCTTCTGTTCCGTACAATTCCATCACTTTGGTTGAAATGGGTTTAGTATACACATTGGTACCCTAACCCAGATTAGCATTGACTGAATTGGTGAAACTTGCTAATATACAAACGCATGTTCTATTGTCTTTGTTGGAATGGTCAAGAAAGTTAGGGTGAAGGAACAATGACTCTGATCAGCTTGAGAAATATCTCTAAGTCCTATGGTGCCAATACGGTGTTAAAGGACATCTCCTGGCAGATTGAAGAAGGGAGAAAGATCGGTCTTTTGGGATCAAACGGAGCCGGGAAGACCACCCTGTTTCTCACCCTCACCGGTGAGCTGGAGCCGGATAAGGGAGAGGTGGTGCGGAGCAAACACCTGAAGATCGGCTACCTACGCCAGGAATATCAGCTCGAAGACGATCTTACTCTTTTCGACGAGATGCTAAAACCTTTCTCCGAACTTCTGGAACTCCATGAGCAGTTGCGGCAATTGGAGCACGAGATGTCATCTGCCGACGATCCGGGCAAGATCTTAGAGCGTTACGGCAAACTGCAACTGGCTTATGAAAGCAAGGGCGGATATAACTACGAGAATAAAATCGAAAGGGTGCTTTATGGGTTGGGATTTAAGAAGGAGGATTTCGACAAAAGCCTGCACATCTTGAGCGGCGGCGAGAAGAACCGGGCGGCTTTAGCGTTGGTCCTTCTTTCTGAGCCGAATCTGCTTTTGCTGGACGAGCCGACCAATCATATAGACATAGAAGGAACCGAGTGGCTGGAGCAGTATCTGAATGAATTCCCCGGAACTGTGGTTTTAGTCTCGCACGATCGCTATTTCTTGGATCGCGTGATTCACGAGGTGGTGGAGTTGGAGAATCACCGCATGGAAAGGTACGTGGGGAATTTCTCCGTCTATGTGGAGCAGAAAACCGAAAGACAGGAGAAGGCCCTAAAGGAGCATGAGGCGCAACAGGAATATATCTATCGTACTGAGGATTTCATTCGCAGAAACATCGCCGGACAAAAGACCAAGCAGGCGCAATCCAGACGGAAGACCTTGGAGAAGCTCCAGAGAATGGAAAAACCGAAGACAAAGACCAAGAAGATGAAAATGTCCTTCGCCTCAGCCCAGCGCACTTCCAGAGCGCTGGTCTGGACCGAGGGCTTAAGTAAGAAATTCGGAGAAAGGACACTGTTTCACAACGTCAACTTCGCCATTGAAAGATATGACAGGATCGGTTTGATCGGTCCCAACGGCTGCGGCAAGACCACGTTCGTGAAGATTCTTTTGGGACAGGAGAAACCGACCCGCGGAGAGGTGAAGATCGGCTCCAACCTGGAAGTGGGCTACTATGATCAGGAGCATGAAGGGCTTGATCTGGAAACTTCGGTGTTGGATGAGGTGTGGAAGGCCAGTCCCCGCCTATTGCCGGCAGAAATGAGGAGCTTCTTGGCGAAGTTTCTTTTCTCAGGCGACGACGTGTTTCGGAAGATCAAGAGTTTCTCCGGCGGTGAGCAAAGCCGGGTGGTTTTGGCCAAACTGATCTTGTCCAAGCCCAATTTCCTCATCTTAGACGAGCCGACCAATCATCTGGACATCGCCTCCCGCGAGGTCTTAGAAAATGCTCTTTCAGAATTCGGAGGAACCCTGCTGGTGGTTTCCCACGACCGGTATTTTCTCAACAAGATAGTGAGCCGGATTTATGCTTTTGAGGATTCAGGTTTGAAAGAATATCTGGGAAACTACTCCCACTACGAAGAGAAGAAAAGGGAACAGAAGGAGAAGGAGAGAAGGAAATCCGAGATCGAAAGACGGGAAAAGAAAAAGCAAACCGCAATCAAAAGGGTTAAAGCCAAAATCAAGAAACGAAGCCTATTCGAGATAGAAAAAGACATCTCTGCGACAGAGCAGAAGATTGAAGAAATAGATTACCTGCTTTCCACGCAGGAGGTCTACACCAACTGGCAGAAGCTTTTGGAGCTAAATGCTGAGGCAAAGGAGTTGAGGGGAAAACTGGAGGGGCTGTACGCCGAATGGGAAGACTCGGCGGCAAGCTGATCACCAGGTCGGGATCGGGTGGTTTTGGTACTACTTCTTCTGGGGCGAAGCTTAAGAAGAATGACAAATACATATTTGAGGGTTGCCAATTTCGGCTCGTATATACACATGAGCGAAAAACGGATCTATTGCCTCAGAAGAACAACAGAGGGAGTCGTTTATCATTTCTAAAGAATGCGAGGGGACCTCTGTCATGCAAGCAAAACAGCCAACAGAAAGGAGGAGTCATGTTCACAAACTTTGAAGACCGATTGGGAAAGCATACGGGGGTCCTGATCGCAGCAGTAGTCGTGTTGGTCGTGATGGTGGCGGGAGCGCGGGCAGACGTCACCGTCCAGCGAGTGATTAAGTCCAGCGGCTTCGGCGGCATCGGGGCTTCTGAGACCGCACAGAAGATGATGATCTCCGGAGACAAGGAAACCACTACCGGAACGACCAAGTTCTCCGGTAAGTTCTCCAGCCTGATGAACAAAGCGGCTAAAGAGGCAACGTCGATTACCCGATTGGACAAGGAGCTTATCTGGAGCCTCGACCCCGACAAAAAGACCTACACGGAGCTTACCTTTGAGCAGATGAAAAAGATGATGGAGTCAATGAGCGGGTTACTGACCACAAACCCGATGAAAGCCGATTCTCTTCGTAAGGCCATGGCCAAACTGAGCACCGAGGTCGACGTCAACAAAACCGGCGAGAAAAAGACCATTGCCGGGCTGGATTGCGAGCGGGTGATTCTGAGCATACGGGGGGAAACCAAGGATAGCGTCACCAAGGTGACCGACACCACCTGGATGAAGAATGATGCCTGGATGGCGCCAGTGGACCAGGTTCCGTCGGAGCTGCGCGATTTCGACATGAAGATGGCGGAGAAGTTAGGATTTGCCGAAGGAGGGGCACTGGCAGGGTTTTTGAATCAGTACGCCGATGACCTGAAGAAATTGCAGGAGAAGCTCAAAGAGTTGAAGGGTTATCCGGTGGCGTCGACTTTTTCGATCGTCATGAGCACGCACGCTCAAGATCAGGCTAGAGCGCAAGCCAAAACAGAGGAGAAACCTGAGCAGACCGCACAGGCGGAAGAAGAGAAGCCGACCGCGGGAGTTAAGGGACTGAAACCAAGCCTGGGCGGCTTGTTCAAAAAGAAAGCCAACGATGAGGCCAAGAAGAAACAGGAGGAGAAAGCGAAAGAAAAGCAGTCCGAGACCCAGGCTCAGCCGGGTCCGAGAACCTTGGTGGAACTGACGACGGAGACTCAGAGCATAACCACAGCGGGTGTAGATGCTTCTCTCTTTGAGATTCCTGCAGGATACAAAAAAGTGGAAATGCACGGGCAAAAAAAGTAATATCAGCGATCACTTCGCAAGAATAAAATCCTACGTTGGGATAGGGGTTGGACCCCTATCCCAATTTCTTTGTTGTGCACTCCGGCGAATTCGCAATTCGCCTGTTTCTCCTTTGCATGACGCTATCCAGAGGCAGCAACAATGTCGGGGCGATCCGCTGACAGACCTCCAAGGGAATCCTCGTGATCGGGAGTTAACCTGCGCCTCCACCGGATCCCCCGGCTCCTCCACCGCCTCCCCCGGATGCACCTCCGCCGGTCCCTGAGGCGGAACTCATGGTGGTTGATGCGGCGGTCATAAGTGAAGAGAGTGCTTCACCAAATCCAGCAGGCGAGAAATCAGCATAGGGCTGGCTGGCAACGTACCAAGGAACAAAGCCGGAATATTGGCCATCGGGTATCATCTCCGCCATCTTCTTCACCACCTCTTTGGGCAAACCCAAGACCACTCCGTACACCAGAAATTTCCCGACGTTCTCTAAGAAAAACGGACTGCCGGAATCTCTAAACTGATACTTTTTGAGATACCTCCTCAACGCCTTCCACTTCTTGGCCTCCAATTCAAATTCCGGTCTCCGCCTGGGAATGAAAAGAGACCAAATCAGAAGAATGATGGCGGTAACGGCCGGTATGATTGTCCACTCGGCAATCAAGAAGGCCGAGGCAATCGCCACTGCAAACAGAGCCAGGCTTACAGCTATCCCCCAGTTTCTAGCTTTGAGGCTCTCCTTTTCCCAGTATCCCTTGGACTCCCCCAAACTCACCACCTCTCTTTTCCATTCTCTGAACCACCGGATGAATTCACGGCGGCTTTTGGTCAGCGTTTTGAAGTCAATCAGGTTCTGCCCTTCGGCCAAATCGTCAAAAATAAAGGTCAGGAGATCATGTTCAAAGGCCTGAAGTTCTCTTTTGTGCTCGGCATAGAAGGTCCGATCAAATTCCAGAGTGTAACTGCGTGTTCGGTAAGGCCAGAAAACAAATTCAGCCGTTTTCGTCTCTTCTTTGATCTTCAAGAAGCCTCTGCGAGCCAAATCGAGCAAGGTGCCGACCAGTGCCTGACCTTTGACTTGTCCACAAAACAGAAGGTAACTCAGCAAAGCAGGTGGTATGTCCGATGGAAATTCCGAATAAAGGGTATCGGGAAAGGGCACTTTGTGCCTTTTGCCATGTCGATTATAGAGGTCAAAAACTGCGAGGAAACCGATTCCGCTGATGGCCAGAACGATCCAAGATCCATATTTCTTTCGGGTCTTTCTGGCCTCCTGCTTTTTGATCCATTCCTCCCTTCTTCGGTTAGCCTCGCCCGCCCAGGTTTTTTCCTCGGCAAGGATGGTGGGAATCACTTCTTGAGGTATTAGGTTCTTGACCTGAGGAAATGAACTTATGGGGTAAATCGCTCTGACTTCCCAAAAAGTTTTGGCGGGTAAACTCCGCACGTCTGCCACCACGGACCCATCGTCTCCCGTCGAGATCGTGCCCCACAAAGGACCATGTGCCCAGGCTTTCACCCCGTCATTGGCCATTCGTTCAGGCGGGTAAATGGTCACCTCCACCTGTTGGGAAGGCTTATCCCAGCCAGTCCCGACGAACTGGTAATACAAAACCGCCGCATCCTGATAAACCTTAACCACGTCCAGAATCCTGTAGGAAAGCATGAAGGTGCGGGCTTGGTTTTGGGCATCAAAGAACCATTCGGCGTTGACGGAGCCGGGCGTTTCCTGGTATTGATAAGTTCCTTCCGCTTCCTGGTGGCCCTCAGAGTAAAGCCTCCCATCCTCACCGACAGAAAAATCCGCCACCCCAGCCGTTTTATCTGTTGGCAGAGAATACGTGGCCCAATGAAAATGTCCGTTGAACTGATAGGTCCTTCTTTCGACGATATTCATGCTCCCATCGGAGTTCAGACGTGCGTCGATGATCACGGATTGAATGGAGTAGTCCTTGGCAGCTCGAGAATTGTTGGCACCACAGAAACCAAGGACAAGGACAAGCCCCAGCAAAAAGCAGAGTTTCCCCCGTCGCGCGACAGGCACACCATTCATTTTCACATTCCCTCCTTTTAGGCATTATCGGTTAGTCTGATCATTACGTAGAGTTGCGCAAAAGGTTGTGGTGGTCGATTGAATATGTGCACGTTCGGTTGGTATCTCCCGGAAACCCTCCATCTGGGGGCTTAGAGCTGACTCATGACCGGAACCGGAGTGGCGCATAACTTAAGTCGGTGGACATCAACGCAAAGGCCCCGGTTTTCTGAAACCAGGGCCTTGGCTGCTCGAATTAACGGGTTCTGAGAGTGACTACCGACAACCGGGTGCCGGGCCGCCCCTGAAAAGATAATTGACCAGATAGACCACGTCGCTGGCTTGCACCATTCCGTCGCAGTTGGCATCTCCGGATTCCAGAGGATATGGGGCAGACCCACCCGAGTATAGATAGTTGACCAGATAAAGCACGTCCCCGACGTCGACTACCTGGTCCGCCGTGCAGTCGCCCCGGGTGAATATGGTCACGGACAAGGAGTCGGACCAGCCAGACTCATGACCAAAGGTATCTTTGGCCTTCACTTTCAGCCGATATATCCCGGCTGTGCTCCAGACATGAGAGCTGGTGCAGCTTTGACCGGAAGCGTAAGGACCCAGCCAGCTGCCGATGCCTCCATCTCCCCAATCGAAGAGATAAGACAGGCTGTCGCCATCCGGGTCTGTGGTAGTGCTTGAAAAGCTATATTCCACTCCGGGTTGTCCTACTGTTACGCCTGAAGGCTGCTGGGGAATCAGAGGAGGGTAGTTGGTGATAACCGTGGCCATCCCCAGATCCGGATTGCCACCGAGGGCTCCCCACTCAGCCGTCTCGTACCTGTTGTTCGACCACAAACCATGGGTGTACATGTAGGTCAAAGCCCATTGGAGAGCCGCACCTTGAGTAAGGCTTTGAGAGGTGACCTTGGTGGTGAAGAGATAGTCCAAGGACTGGCTGGAGCCGCTGTTCTGATTGGTCCAACCGGGGCATCCAAACGCAACCTTGGTGGCACCCACGAATCCCACGGCACCTTGCTGCAACATCCCCTGACCCAGATTGGTACCCTGGTAATCGGTGTCAAAATTGCTGCACGCATCCGCAAAGCAGATGGCGGGATAGTCGTCATTGAGATTCGGGCAGGTAGAGGTGGAGACAAACGCCTCATGGGTGGAGTGATAGATGTAGGAACCGTATTCCGACCCGTGTCCTGCCCAGTTCACGAAGGCATAGTGATTAGATGACCAGACCGACTTCACGTTGTTGTACGTCAGGTTATAATTCATCGTATAGGTGGAATAGCCTCGTTCGTACATACGCGTTTTGGTCCAATCACCCATCCAAAGCTGGTTGACTTTGGCCTCCATGAGCACGGCATTGTCCGTGCGTGGATTGGGGTCATCGTCCCAGAAAAAAGCACCCAAAAGGAGAATATTCTTCTTGAAGGCGGGGTCAGCGTTCTGTTCATATGCTACAGACTTCTGGCAGATGTGTAAAACAGTCGCAGCCACACTCGAGGGAATTCTTCCCACATTCACCTCCGCATAGAAATCGATGGGATCGGTGTTCTCGGCCCACTGATGATCCTTATCTTGGTCCCAGGAGAGACTATCCGGAAGAGAAAGCTCCGCGTAGTAGTAATCGGTCTCCGGTTTTCCATATCCCTCGTCCTGATAGACGCGACGCATGGGCACGTCAGTGTGATTGCCCACCAGCAACACATCCTCAATGCCCCACTGGCCGGAAGGGTACTTGTCTCTTAGGAAATTTCTGATCTTCTCGGCCACGTCGTAACCAGTGTAGTTGGAGCTGATCCAGGAGACCGTCACTACCTTAACGCTTTTTCCCTTTCCCGTCTCCCAGTTTGCCAGCGGAGTCACCGACGAGGTCAAAGCATCCGTAGTAATGATAACGAAGTCGTAGAGTCCTTTTCCTCCTTTTGGAGCACCGTACCAGCTTTGGGCTTGGCCGTAGTTGAAGACGATCTCTTGTGCGGTTTTTTCCTCACGGGGGAGATTGTCGGATACCACGTCACCGGAAGAAAGGGATGGGGGTAAGGTGTACTTCACATTTGCGGTAACCTGGGAGTAATAGGTCAGTTGTCCGGACTGGGGGTGATAGGAAAACGGCGTAACTCTGACATCCACCAGGTTGTACCTTCTGAATCCAGCATTTCCGATTGCTTCTCCCACTGAAGTGGGGTAAGGCTCATCACTCCCATAAACCGACTCGAAGTTGTTATCATACTTCTTCTGGTCTTGTTGATAAAACAGAGGATTTTCCTCCCCGATCACTCTGGTCAGCGGTGCGGGAGGTACTTGGTAGGTTCCCGGAAGCACGATGCCTTCACCGACATCGAAAGTGACTGCATCCACTTTGGCGCCGGGAGGAATCGCTATCGCGAAGATCTTGGAGGGCAAATCTGGTTTTCCCGGAACCAGGAGACGACCGAAATTCTCCACGGAGATCTCCTGCCCTTTGGTCGTGTTTTCAATCACATATTGCCCTACAGGTATGGTCACGCTTATTTCGCCATCCCGCAAGCCGGGTTGGCTACTGCTCACGCTCGCACCCAAGAAGATGCCGCTTGACAGCACTGTCACGAAGAAAAGCAGCGCCTTGCCGGTGCTCTTCACGTTAGCACTATTCATTTTTCCTCCTTTCAGCCTGGTGATCGTTCAAATTCGAAGCATGGTTGACTCCACAAACCTAGTCTAAGTATAACTCAAAAATCGAGGGAGTCAAGCAAAACTCGCCCCCAAAAATCACTATTCTTGAGATTCTTCGTCGGAAGTGGAATCACATCTGTAGGTTAACTACGCGCTGGCGGTCGGTTTCTGAACAAACAGTCGATGGGGGAGCCGGTTCATCGACATCGATTATTCCGCAGCAGTCGACATCCCCGGCTTCGACCGGGTTGGGAGCTGTCGTCCCCTCAGTGGACACGTTTCAACCATCTGTTTGGCGCACGTCCCGAATTGTCGATTGAGACTTAGTCCTTGTTAATCTTAAGGTTACGCCAAGTCATTCGCCCCGGCACTCAAAGATAAGCCCCAGCTTTCAGCAAGCTGGGGCTATCTTTCGCAGAACAGCCCAGATGATCGAACCAATGGAATTAGCAGTTCGGCGCCGGGCCACCTCGGAAAAGATAGCTTACCAAGTAGATCACGTCACCGGCGTCAATTATGCTGTCGCAATTGGCATTTCCGGCTGCTTGGGGATTCGGAGCCGGGCCACCTCTGTAAAGATAGTTTATCAAATACACGATGTCGCCGGCGTCAATCACTTTGTCTCCATTGGCATCGCCAACCAGGAACACCGGAGGCATATGAACGAACGCATATAGTTTGTCGCCCACCATGGAGTCCACTCGGACCACTATTCCGCTCGGACCGAAATAGCCATCGCTGCTGGGATAAGTTGTCGGGCCAAAGACCTCTTGACCGGAAACGTTGCTGGAGAAAGCCGCGGCTAACTGCGTTTCGTAAGGATACCACCATTGGGCGCTGTCGGTGACGAATCCCTCCGGATTGCTCCAAGCATTCCTGGATGGGTTGTAGCCTGCGTCTTCGATCTTGACCGTATAGTGTGCGTAGGTCGGCGTGCCGTCGTTAATTCTGAAGTAGTATGCGCCTAGAGAGTCGTGAACGTGCGTGATGATCAAACCCCGGTCGAGGGGATCACAGCCGTAGCTCAAAGCCGGCCAGAAAAAGACGCTGTAATCGGCATCAAGTTTGTCGAATTGGGCGCTGGAATTGCGGTTTCGGTATTCCAGCAGAAAGTACTCTCCTTGAGCCGGAGTTATGGGAAGCTTGTACAGGGAGCTATCGTTGGTCGTCTCGATATTGGGTATGGCGAGATGGTAATCAGCGCCCGGACTCAACACCACCGGATCGATCCAGCCGACCTCCTTTTTGCACCATCCACAAAGATGGGACGGCACATCCGAGCCGATCGAGAATAGGCCGTAACCGCCATATCCCATAATGCACCAATCGTTGACCGGATGGTCGTTGTAGTCATTGGGAGTGTAGTAAGTCGTGGTATCGGTCTTGTTATCGTAGTCATACAAGTCGGGCAGTCCCATGCAGTGGGCCAACTCGTGGCAGAAAACACGAATTCTGTTTCGGGCATTTGTCCCCAAGAATAAGCGGGGGTTGGCCGGGTTGTGCAAGGGTCGGGTCTCGGGAGAAGTGTTCCATCGGTTGACATAAACTCCGTCGTAAGGTCCCGGGCCGGAACCTGGTGGATAAACCATGGTATACGACCAGATATCACTGGTACTATGTGAATCTTCTTGACCGTTGCCGGCGCGAATGAACACCACAGCGTCAACGTTACCATCATGGTTGCCGTCAAACTGCGAGTAGTCTACGAACGGGTCCAGAACCGGCAGCAATGATTCAAAATCAAAATACTGATTGTACGACCCAGCATTGAACCAGCCCATAACCTGGCCGGTTACAACTAAGCGTCCGTAAGAGACTTCATTATAGTAGTCAGCCACCGATCCCCCCGGGAAGATGTTTCTGGAGAAGAGCAGACTGTCATAGGTCTCTTTGGAATACGTACTGGGTCGATTATTCCATTTGATCAGGAAGGCCAATATCTTAAGAGTATCGGCGGTGAAACGGTACGAGGCGATATTAGCGCTATCCTGACGCGTGAGCTGAGATGCCGGCACTTTCCCAAACTGCGACGGCATTACTTCCTTGGGCACATCGAGCAATATGCCCCGAGACAGGTCGATAGCAGAAGACAAGCCTGGCACTGCCGTCACCATCAGCCCGCACATGGCGAAAACCCACAATAACCTCTTCATGACACCTCCAGATAAGAAGCTTGAATTCGTTGTTGTCACGGGGCCCTATTCTCCCGCAGCATTAAAGCTCGGGATGAAGCTTCATCCTCTCTTTCGGTCCTGGGACCTCGGATTCGAAGGAAAGGAATTCGTCTTGAAAAGCACCCCGGGGCCAACACCTGGGGCTTATTTACCTTTATCGCCCCGGCTTATTCTCTTATTCACTTTGCTCCAGGAAGAAGTGATGAGAAAACTCTCCGGCATATTCTCAATCATCCTCAAGAACTTCTTCGTCGGCGCCGAAAAGGTCAGAACATTTTCCGGGACCCAGGGTCGTGCCGAGACATCGAACATCCCTAACACACACCGAGGGTGTTTCGAATCCCTTTCCAAATAAGGATACAGCACGATGGAACCGCAGCCGGCGGAAAATGGCGCAAATACTCCGTTGGGGTCAGCTTCGTCAAAACTGGCCAAGGTGAAAAGACCGGAAAGAACGTCCGGGGGAGAGAAGAAGATCACCACCTCCGGGCTGTCCGATTCCTCCAGCTTATCCCATCTTTTGAAGACGATGAATTTCGCCGGCGCCTCAAAACGTGGCGAGTTCTTCATTGTCTCTCTGACCAACTCCGGCGATTTCTTGTAGCGCTCTCCTTCCATCTTTCCCGGTATGCCGCAGGAGAGGAAGTACTCAAAGTTAGATCTAAGCTCCGTCACGAACCCAAGATACCTCTGTCCGCCACCGCAGCCGACGGAGTCTGCACCAAAGACCAGAGACTCTCCGTTCCGAACCATACCCAAGTCGCAGATAAGACATCTCTGTCCCGAGGGAGGTTTGACCAATTCGGCTCCTTTGGGTTCGTCAGTGTAGAAGAAAGTAATGGGAAGCTCGGCGCCGTTGAAATGCTTTCGCCAGAGATCGATAAACCTTTCTTTGATTTCCATATCCATGGATTATCTCTCCTTCACGTCAGGGCCTCAATGGCCGCATGTTTTGAAGAGTCAGCGAAACAAGTGGGGCGTATTGCAGTACGCCCCTACTACAAATCACGTCTACATCTTAAGGTACGAGAACTAACAGCAAGGCGCTGGGCCAGCTTTGAAGAGATAGTGTATCAGGTAGACTACATCGCCAGCATCCGCGATTCCGTCACAATTCACGTCTCCAACTGCCAAAGGCTTTGGTGCAGTGCCACTTTTGAACAGATAGTTTATTAAGAAAACTACGTCCCCTGCGTCTACCACCTTATCTCCGGTGCAGTCACCCCGGCGAATGTTCAAAAGGATCGAGACGTTTTCGCCGTAGTAATTTGCCACGGCAAAACAAGAACAGGAACAAGAATTATTAGCCATCCATTGATCATAGAATCGACCTCCTGCAAATGAGGTTACACTTATCTTCTCTGCTTTTTCACGGATTTTCCGTAGCCGGCGTACACAGCCTCTTCCAAACCCAAAGCTAATACAATTCTCGGATTTGTCAATATTGTTTCGGAAGGGATTTTCCGATCTTGAATGCTTGAGGAATAAGCGGATCCTCAGGGCCATCTAAACGGGCCTGAAAGCAACATACTTCTCGGATTGATAGGAGCTTAGAAGGTGGGAGATGACCGGCGTGGAGAGACGAATAATTCCTCGCCTGAATCTGACAACGGCAAGGAAATCTAACCGCCAAAACCCGGTCCGGTCTCGCAAGAATGAGGGTCAAGGTTCATGGGCAGGGAGGCAGCGGTCCGTTCTTGAAAAGATGATTGGTCAGACAGATCACGTCCCCGGCATCAATGACCCCATCACAGTTGACGTCTCCCGACTCCAGAGAATCGGGAGCCGGACCCGATTTGAAGAGATAATTGATTGCGAAAACAACGTCCCCGATGTCAATGCCCCCATCCTGGTTGAAATCCCCAACGGGATAATAAGGAATCGGTTTCACCCAAAAGAAACCTACCCCGTCCGACCAGGTCGCCCCTTCATGTCCATCTTTTGCTTTAACCTTCCAATAGTAGGTCCCGATAGCCAAGGACTTCACATACTCGCTTTTGGTCAGATTGCTGTCAATGACGGTAGAATCCGGGGGGAAGCGATAGGAGGTGCTGACATAAAGGTCATATCTGACCTGATCAAATGGATTCGGATCGGTGGCATTCTCCCAGTCAAAACGGACCCGGTGGAAAACAGAAGCCTTGTTGGGAGGATACAGCAGAGAAAAAGGGCGTGGCGGATAGTTGCGTAGGTACAAGCTTTCCGCCTTCAGAGCATTGTGGACCAAATCGCCAAAGTACAGCCTCGAATAATAGGCCTGGGGATTGGTCAAATTGGGATCGTGAACGAGATTCAGCGGGTCTACATGCAAAGTTTCACCGATGACATAAGCAACTGCGAAATTCAGACTGTCTCCTGGAGCAATCTCGGCAAACGGTCCAAAGGATAAGAGAAAGCGAGTATCGTAACCATTTGCCAAGTCGGCGCACTCTGGGCTGGGATCGAGCCAGCCTTCCTCCGGATGTTCAGAAGGCCAGACGCAGGAGAATAGCTGGTCATAATCGATTTCGCCGTTGGACATAATAAAATACTTGGAAACATCCCCCCCCGGCGTCCCCAGTACGTTATCCGGAAGAACATTACCAGACCCATATGGATTCATGGCCCGCCACACGGCCTGACTGGACGCTTTCCAAGGACCCCAGTCTTTTGGTGCCCCGGCTTGATTGGAAATCCACCAGTTATAGGAAATCTGTAGATTCGGGTTGGGGGTTGCTAGGACTTTCATTCCGATGACGCTGCGAGGGCTGAATTGAGTCCATACTCCTTCGCCGGCTATTCCATGTCCATCGTTATCTGCGGCCCAGGCAATGTTGACGGTGTCGCCTTGGTATACTCTCAGAAAGCCGGTTATGTCATCCTGGCCGCCGTAAGGCCCAAAAGGATCCTCATTAATGTGCATAATGTCGGGGTCCATGTAGAATCCGATGTACATCTGAGAGAGAAAATTGACACCGATATTCTTGATGCTGTAGTCTACGATGATGAACTTGTCGTATCCTTCCGCCGCCCAAGAATGACTCGTTTGAGTCACCTGCACGCCCAAAGGGTGATGTCTTCGGTTGTCCCAGGGATCCTGTGGCTCTGGGGAAAGCGGTATGTCTGCTGAAGTATCATAGTAAACTGCAATTACGTCCTGATCCGAGAAGGCATCTTCGGAGTAGCAGGCGGCATTGGGACGAGTGCTCCGTTCCTTAATGGCACCTGGGTCGCCAGCATCGGGCCATAACTCGTTAATCCAGAACCAGCCGTCACACCCCACCGAAGTGTAGATTGCATTGTTGATCTTTGCCCCTATCCATACAGCTCCTTCAAACAGGTATTCAAGTCCTGACCCAGGAGGATATTCGAAAGATGGGGCAGGCACTTCCTGTTCGGGATTAGGATTGAAACATCCCCCTTTGGACTCATCCAGACCCCGGGTTTGACTCCCCACAAAGCCCCAGTTGGTCATGCAAGCCCGCACATTTGACGTGCGATGAACCCTCTGTTGTGGATTCGGCAGATTAAATTTGCCACCGCGGGTTGATTCAGCATTCATCTCATCCGAGGTCATCTGTCTTAATCTGGAATGGATGTCAGAAGGAGCGACTAGTAAGCAAGTCAATCCGAACAAAGATAGAACAACTCCTCCAACCAGCCTTCTATTCATAATTTTCATGGCGGTGACCTCCCATTATGGATTTCCGAGCTTTGGTCCTTCGAGGCAAATCCGATGAAAACCCGAACCTCGGAAGAGGCAAGAGAGCTATTTTGGTTTCCCACCTAAAGGTTCTACAGATCTGCACGTTACTGCTTTTAGTATAGCTGTTATCCTAAGTTTGTCAAGGGTTTTTGGCGGAGATTGTGCTATTTTTCCGAATCCCCTCAGTAGGTTATTCCTTGCTCATCGGGGGTATTCTATCCTTTGGAATGAGAAGGGCACGGAAGGCGGCAATTCAGTCTTTCGAGAGAAAATAAGTGCGGCTCCCCTCCGTGACAACTCAGGGAGCAGGCGTTCTTCACCCCAAGGGCGTAAGTGCGATGCTCCACACCGACGTAACAGAAAGGAATATGTGAGATAATCCTAAGGCCCGAGGAAGGTAAGAATCACAGGCAGGGATTTTGGGTTGCGTGCGACTATTAGAACATAGGTATTTAGTCCTTCATCGATTCTAAGAATTTGCCGTTGTTCTTGGTCTTTCGGATGCGATCAAGCAGAAATTCCATGGCCTCCACGGAGTTCATCTCGTTCAAGAACTTCCTCAATATCCAAACCTTGTTGAGATCCTCCGGAGTGAGGAGAAGCTCTTCCTTTCTGGTGCCGGAGCGGTTTATGTCCATGGCCGGGAAAATACGGCGGTCGGAGAGTCTTCTATCCAGCACCATCTCCATGTTACCCGTTCCCTTGAATTCCTCGAAGATAACCTCGTCCATTCTGCTCCCGCTCTCGATGATGGCGGTAGCGATGATGGTTAGGCTGCCCCCCTCTTCGATGTTTCTTGCGGCTCCGAAGAATCGTTTGGGCCTCTGCAATGCGCTGGAGTCCACTCCTCCGGAGAGTATCTTCCCGCTGTGAGGCACCACCGCGTTATTGGCCCGGGCCAGACGGGTGATGGAGTCCAACAGAATCACCACGTGTTGTCCGTGTTCCACCAGTCTTTTGGCTTTTTCCAACACCATGTCGGCCACCTGGACATGACGATCGGGCGGCTCATCAAAAGTGGAGCTGATCACCTCTCCTTTGACCGATCTTTTCATGTCGGTGACCTCTTCCGGTCGCTCGTCGATCAAGAGCACGATCAGCTTGATGTCGGGATGGTTGGCGGTCACGCTGTTGGCGATCTTCTGAAGGAGCATGGTCTTTCCCGCCTTGGGGGGAGAAACGATCAAACCGCGCTGCCCTCTGCCGATAGGGGTCATCAGATCCATAATCCGGGTAGAGACCTCCTCCGGATTGGTCTCCAGCTGTATCCTTTTCTCCGGATAAAGAGGAGTAAGGTTGTCAAACAGCACTTTGTGCTTGGCGATCTCGGGATTCTCGAAGTTCACCGCCTCGATCTTGAGCAGGGCAAAGTACTTTTCGTTCTCCTTGGGGGGTCTCACCTGTCCGGAGAGGGTGTCTCCGGTCTTCAAATCAAATCGCTTGATCTGAGAAGGAGAGACATAGATGTCATCTGGTCCGGGAAGGTAGTTGTAGTCCGGAGATCGCAGGAAGCCGTAGCCCTCCGACAGTATCTCTAAAACGCCCTCCGCGAAGATGAAGCCATCCTTCTCGGTCTTGGCCTCCAGAAGTTTGAAGATCAGCTCCTGTTTTCGCAGTCCGCTGACCCCGGGAATCCCCAGCTCCTCGGCCAAATCCAAAAGCTCGGTTACGGTTTTGCTTTTGAGTTCTACAATGTCCATATGCTTTCGCCTTTCCTTTTGTGGTAGCCCGACTAAGGCGGGCACCCTGATTTTCTTGGCTGATTTTCCTAAAAGGACTTCGCTCTACTGGCTCTCGAAAAGCTCAAACGGGCAGGGGTGCGCGGTGATTTCTTGAGGACGTGATTTTGTAATCCACGCATTTCCCCGCAGGGGAGAGGCGTTTCAAAGAAAGGTCCTCAACTCCGCAGAATGCTCATCCCAGCACAGCGGGATTAGGAATCATGGCCCGGCTATTTTTACCTGTTTGATTGACTTTGTCTTTTGGGAAAGACCAAGATGGGTTCAATCCCTGAATAAGCGAGGTTACTCCCCAAAGTTGGCTTTATCCTTGCTTCGCGATCTTGCCAATTAATAGTATCGGCGCCTGCAGCCCTGGCTTGAAAGGTTTCTGCCCGGTGAATGCTTCCGACCAACACCGGTCGTTCGGCAGAATCGAACTTGGAGGCCCATCTCCAAAGGTCGCGACCGCTTGCCTGGGTCGGGTTCGTCGGAATGGCGGCGGGCAACCCCAGCTCGCCACGTGGAATTTGGAGCTATCTCTTCTTCTCCGCAGTCTTCCTTTCCAGCATCTCTTCGGAGAGCTCCTCCACCTTCGCGTCTCCCCATAGTCTCTCCAGAGCGTAGAATTCTCTGACTTCGGGCAGGAATATGTGAATCACCACGTCCACGTAGTCCAAAAGAATCCATCGGCTGGCTTGATATCCTTCATCATGCCAAAAGCTTATTCCCTTTTCCTCGAGGCTTTCCGTGATGCCGTCGGCAATGGCTCTGGCGTGAACGTCTACACTGGCCGAGCATATCACGAAGAAATCACACACTGAGGAGAGTTTGCGCAAGTCCAGGATTTTGACATCGAAAGCTTTCTTCTGTAAGGCGAATTCGCCCGCCAGGTGCGCCAATTTCTTGGGCATTATCTTCAAATAGTCTTCTTCCTCCTTTCTTAGATGGTTTCTGATTCTACCGAGGATCGTGGAGTCGCGCTGGTTGTTCGGATCGGCGAGAAAAGAGTCTTGTAATCCTTGCCGATGAGTATGGTCAATGAGACGTCCCGGTAGTTATTCTCCAGTTTTTTGTAAACAACATTCCGAGGACTGATGCCCAGCGCCCTGGCAGTAAGCAGGGCGGCCTCGGACGGTGAGTCTTTCCCTTGGCTCCCGACCCGATCAATGACCAGACTCTCCCGGGCCTCGGAATCCCCCAGTTCTGCCGATCCCAGCTCTGGCTTCTGGATTTCGTCTATTTCATATACCAGGTCGTCTACCTGCAACTGGCTTAACTTCCTTGCCAGCTTTTCAGCCAGATCCTCTCCCATAGAGAGGGCCGCTCCCGGACATCCGTTCACAATCTGAACCCGGACCAAGATCTGCTTCCCTTTTTCCTTCGCCTCGGGCTGGTTTAGTCTCTGATAGAAGGAGAAAGCGTAGGCCAAGAGAAGAACGCTCAAGAAAGCTATGCAGCCCCAGAGCAACTTAGAGCCGAGTCGTGTCCCAAATCCTGATTTCCTTTTCCTGCCTCGGTAGAACTTGTGGGTCCTTTTTCTTTTAAACATTCTCTGCGGATCTGAATCGGGCCTAAGAAGGCGTAAATCTATTGGTTAAAAAGAGGGAATGCCTTTGAGCTATCTTTAAGGCTCCAAAAGGACTGATCGGAAGTTGGGTCATTGAGTCTTTTTATTGCGCGGAGGATTAAAGCAGTCTCACCGGTGATGCTCCCACCAGGGATTTTCGTTACCCCAGTAATACGCAGAAGGATAAGTCACGACATTTAGCATAAAAGAGAAGCTGTTGCCTGGCCTGTAACTCAACTGGAAATTAGGCAGGACGGCACTCTTGATCCCCAGATTGTCTTTCTGGAAAACTGACAGCGGTTGATGCAGGTAATTTAAGCTCAAAGTCAGGCTCAAGGGATTGGACACCTGATATTGCAGGGTAGTGCTGTAAACGCCGTAGCTTCCGTTGGTCTTCCCGCTGGAGAAATAAGAAAAGCTATAACTCTGAGACAACTTGAGCCTCGAAGGATCGAGCAAACTGAAACTCTTGGTATTGGAATTGGCTCCCAGAAGATCCTTGTCCCTCAAGTAGGTATCGGAAGTCTGGGCTTGGGCAGAAACCCAAGACACGACGAGCAGAATTCCTGCAACCGCCAGCCAAAGCATCTTGATTTTGTGATTCATAAGATTCCCACCTCTTTCGAGATCACTGCACCCAATATAAACCTTTCTCTTGAGCCTGTCAATATCTTTTGACTAATCTGCTGAAAAAGGCCCTTTGTCATATTATACGTCGTATTTCCGTGTTTGTTCGATCTGTTCCTGAACATGTAAGCTCTGGTAATTGGGCAGTTCGACCTGGTTTCTGACCTTACGCTTGAGGTAGTGCCTTCTTTTGGCCGGACTGCCTGGAATGGAGGATTCTCTCCATCTTCTTCAACTCTTCCTGCGAGTTTATTCCCAGAGTCTCTGCCGGATCGTTGGTCACCATCCCCCATACCGGGAGATTCTTATCTCTCAAGAGTCTTATAGCGTCAGTAAGGTAATATTCCCCCTGCTGGTTGTGGTTGGTGATTTTTTCTGCGACTGAAAACAAAGCTTGTCTGTCAAAACAGAAGATGCCGCTATTTATCTCTTTTATATCTCTTTGATCGGCAGAAGCATCCTTCGCCTCCACTATTTCTTGGACCATTCCTTGTTCATCCCGGATTATTCGTCCGTAATGAGACGGATCGTCCAAGACAGCGGTTAGAACCGTAGCGGCCACCTTCCTTTTCCTATGTTCGGTTAGAAGTCTCTTCAAAGTATCTGCCTTCAGCAAGGGAACGTCCCCGTATAGAATTAGGACATCTCCGTCGAAATCCGAAAGCAGTTCTTTGGTCTGTAAAACCGCATGCCCCGTTCCGAGTTGTTCCTCTTGCACGACGAACTCAACTTCTAGATGTTCCAAAGATTCCTGAGTCTGATTCCCCTTATGTCCCACTATTAGGATAATTCTCTGTGCTCCCAACTTCTTGGCGGTATCAATCACGTATTCCACGATCGGCTTTCCGCCCAATTGGTGAAGCACCTTGGGAAGGTCGGAGTTCATCCGCTTTCCTTTTCCTGCTGCCAGAATGACTGCCGCAACCGGTCTGGAATCCATGGCCTTTTCTTATGACTGTGGTTGGCATGGGGTATCCTTACCCCGCCAGTTTTTGGGTTCGGGGTGAGGGCACCCCGAACCAACGAAACGTACCTTGAGAGGGGCTTTGACGCAAACCCTCTATACTCTCTACTCTGAACTCTCAACTATTTTTCAGTAATTTTGTTCTTCCCGTCAGCGTAAACTACTTTCGGTCTGTATCCCTTCGCCTCTTGGAACTCCAAATGGCAGTAAGATATTACGATCAGCAGATCCCCCACCTGTCCCAAGCGGGCCGCAGGACCGTTCAAACAGACAATTCCTGAGTCAGTTTCTCCCACCAGTACGTAGGTCTCGAATCTCTCACCGTTGTTTAGGTTGACCACCTGAACTTTTTCGTAGGGGAGAATATTAGCTTCTGAAAGGAGTTTTCCGTCTATGGTGATGCTCCCCTCATAATTCAAGTTGGCATCCGTGACCGTAACCCGATGAATTTTTGATTTACAAATTGTTACCAACATTATGGCTATTCCCCAGAATGGAATTGGTTGGAAAGAAAATCATAAGCACGATTTTTAATCCGCTTCCTCCGTCCGAACGGACACGGACGTGTCCCCATCCGGGGACACCCGCCTGGGCATTACATCCGTTGGTATGAACCATACGGTTCATACCGGTGACCAACTTGTTTTACGTCGTGTTCCGCTGCTTCTTTGAGCAGATTTACCAGAGGACTCAACCCCACCTCTGGCGGGGCGCCAAGACATGAAGCCTCGGCTACGCGACTTTAATCTTGATATTATCTATCAATCTTGTTTTTCCGAAGCGAATGGCCAAGGAGATCAAAATCTCACCTTTGAGTTTGTTCAAAGGGGTGAGAGTCTCGGCACCAGTAATGGCGATGTAATCCAATTCGGCCAAAGGTTGTTGGCTTATTAAGGTTCTCATCCGGTCGGCGACTTTTTTTGCGCTTTTCTCCCCCTCATGGATCAACTTCCTGGCTTCCTGCAGAGCTTGATACAAAACCGTTGCCTGTCTTCTTTCCCCCTTCGAAAGATAAGCGTTCCGCGAACTTAAGGCCAGCCCATCTTTTTCCCGAATGGTGGGAGCTATTATCATGTCTATCCCATAATTCAAATCATCCACCATCTTTTTTAGAACCACCGCCTGCTGGGCATCCTTCTGACCGAAGATGGCAACATCCGGCTGAACGATGTTGAAAAGCTTGGCCACTATGGTAGTGACTCCCTTGAAATGCCCCGGCCGCACTGCTCCTTCCAAAGAAGCAGTGATCTTTTCGACGTCCACATAAGTGAGGTAGCCTTCCGGATACATGGCCCGTGCACTGGGAGCAAAAAGAAAATCGCATCCGGCCCGTTTTAGCAGAAGTCGATCCCTCTTGAAGTCACGTGGGTATCTATCGAAATCCTCCGTTGGTCCAAACTGGGTAGGGTTAACGAACACACTTGCTATCACCACGTCCGATTTGTTCTTTGCGATTCTGATCAGGCTGAGATGACCTTCGTGCAGATAGCCCATGGTGGGGACAAAACCAATAAACTTATGCCCTTTTTTTAGCTCCCCACAAATTTTCTGCATCTGTTTCGGAGATCGAATTATCTTCATCAGATCAAAGTTCAAAATTCAAGATTCAAAATTACAGTTCGAAATGCAAAATGGGAGTGTTCACCTTTAGGTGAACCAAAGAAACTATTTTGATCGCCTAACAGGCCCCGGTCGAGCTGAAGCTCGGCACTCCTAAAGCATCTTTCAATAGCTTTCCTCGTCCGAAGGAAACTTGCCGGTCTTCACGTCCTGCAAATAGCTCTGGCAGGCTTTTCTGATTTCTTTTCCTAACTCAGCATATCTTCTGACGAATTTGGGCTTGAACTCCTCGAACAATCCCAGGACGTCATTCACCACCAGGACCTGCCCGTCACACCCGACTCCTGCACCGATTCCTATGGTGGGAACCTTCAGAGATTGGGTGATCTCTTTAGCCAGATTCCTTGGTATGGATTCCAAGAGGACGGAAAAACAGCCAATCTCTTCCAGTGCTTTTGCACTTTCGAGCAGATAATTCCTTTCCTCTTCGGATTTTCCCCGGACCATGTATCCGCCAAATCGGTTGATCGACTGAGGAGTCAAACCGATATGCCCCATCACCGGTATCCCAACCTCGATTATCCTTTTGACGGTATCAGCCATTTCCAACCCGCCCTCGATCTTGACCGCAGCCGCCCCACCTTCCTTTAGGAATCGCCCGGCGTTGGTAATGGCCTCCGATGTGCTGGCTTGATAAGAGAGAAACGGCATATCGGCAATGACCAAGGCTCGTCTTACCGCCGAGGAGACCGCCCTGGTATGATACACCATCTGATCCATAGTGACGGACAGTGTGGTAGGAGAGCCATAAAAGACCATGTTGACCGAGTCTCCCACCAGAATTGAATCTATCCCGATCTGGTCCAAGATCCGGGCGGTGAAGAAATCATAAGCCGTCAGGACGGTTATCTTTTCGCCATTTCGTTTGAGTTTAAGGAAGCTTTTCGTCGTGATCTTTTCTTCGTTCATTTCTCCATCCTGCTCAAATGTGCGGCAAGGTAGGACGTCATCACCGTCCAAAGTGGGGCTACGAACTTCTTCCGGTGGACATGTAGTATTTGGTTCCCAAAAACGGGGTTTTAAGCAACATCAGTAGGTCCGCCAAGTCTCTTTCATTTTGAACTATGTCTATTTGATCGGTGTTCACCACCAAGAGTGGGGTTTTGGCATAATGAAAAAAGTAGTGATTGTATGCTTCATTCAACTCCCGGACGTAAATCGAATCAATGGTCTTTTCATAGGAACGACCGCTTTTCTTTATCCTTCTCAGCAAGACGCCGGAGGAGGCCTGGAGATAAATGACCAAGTCCGGCTTGGGAACGTCCTTCTCCAAGATGGAAAGAAGTTTCTCGTACAAGTAGAACTCCCTTTGGTCCAAGGTCACGGACGCAAATATCCTGTCTTTGTCGAATGAGTAGTCGGAGATTACTTTCTTGTGGAAAAGATCAGTCGCAAAAAGCCCTTGCTGCTGTTTGTGCCTGGAAAGCAGAAAAAACAGTTGAGTCTGAAAGGCATATCTTCGTTTGTCCTGGTAGAAGTCGGGGAGGAAGGGATTCTCCTCCGCTTCCTCCAGTATCAGCCTCGCGCCCATCTTCCGGGCCAATATCTTGGCCAAACTGGTCTTCCCCACTCCGATTGCTCCCTCTATGTTGACGTAGTCTATCTGAGCCATTTCGGCTTCTCTCCCTATTCTTTTCGCCTGACTCCGTCTGACCCTCCAAAGGCCGTCCGACCCAGTGCTAAATCAATATAACTGGTAACTGCGCGGGATACTAAAGAAAATCTGCCCTATTTCCCAAATACAACTTGACCTCCGAGCTATCGGCACAGTCCTCCAAAAGCTCTTTTACGCTTCTTTTCAACACAGGATGCAGAAACTCCGACGCAATCTGCGCCAAAGGTACCAAGACGAATCTTCTTTCGTGCATTCTCGGATGGGGTATGGTTAATCGATCTGAATTCAGCACTATCTCATCGTAGAGCAGAATGTCGATATCGATATTTCTGGGTCCCCATTTTTCATCTCTTTTCCGCCCCATCTGGTCTTCTACCTTCAAGAGTGATTCCAGTAAAGCCGGCGGGCTTAAGTACGTTTCGGCTCTTACCACCAGATTCAAGAACCGCGCTTGATCTTGAAATCCGACCGGATCGGTTTCATAAACGGATGAGGTCTCTTTAATCGAGACTCGATCAGATTCCGATATTTCCTTAATTGCGTCCCTCAAATGCCCGATTCTATTCCCCAGATTCGACCCAAGGCTTAGATACACGATTGCCAAAGCGTCCCTCATGCTCCATTCGGACGATTCAAATCGATTTCATAATGGACGGTTCACGATGAGACACGAAGAATAACCTGTGAGGCAGGAGTAGGAATCTCCTTTTCGACTCTTCCTATTTAGCTCTTGCGTCCTTGTGTCTTCTTTTGACTTCTACCTCAATGTGATCCAAGTTTCCAGGGACCGGCGGGATTTTCTTTCTCACCCGTACCGTAACCTCTTGAGTTTTGAATTTGGCGAGTATTCGATTTGCCAGCCTTACCGCTATCGTTTCCAGGAGGGCAAAACTGTTTTCCATCACGATCTGCTCCACGGTCCGATACACTTCAGTATAGTTTACCGTGTCTTTCAGCCTGTCGGTTCTGGCGGGTTTGTCCATGTCAACCACCAGCTCCACATCCACCTCGAACCTTCTGCCGGTCTGCCTCTCCGCCGCAGATATTCCGTGATAACCATAGAAGGTCATGTTATGTAATCTGATCACGCCCATAGATAATTCGATGACGGATGATGAATGGCGAATGACGGATTATGCAAACCATTCTCCTTCCGTCATTCCTTGTTGCTTTTCGGACGATATTTCCTTTGCCAGACGTGAGAGTGTTTTTCCATCCTTTCCAAAGCCTTTCGAATTTGCTCAGCAGGAAGGTTCAAGGCTATCCGAATATATCCCTCTCCGTATTCGCCAAATCCTAAACCGGGACAAACGACCACTCCGGTCTTCCTCAAAAGCATGCGCGAAAATCCAACGGAGGAGTATTTCGGTGGAATCTTCACCCATACGAACGGCCCTGCCTTGGGCTTTCTTGCCTTCCAGCCCAGACTGGAAAGCCCTTCCATCAGACTCTCTTTCCTTAAAGCAAATTCTGAATTGTTCTTTAGCGCAATCTGCGAGTAGTTCTTGAGTAGCTCCAGAGCCACTAGAATCGACGCCTTGGAGGTTCGCCGAGTTAAGGTCTGCCGTACCGATTCCACCCCGGAGAGGACGGCTCTGTTTCCCACCAGGAACCCAAACTCAATTCCGGTCAACGCAAACCAGGAGAATACCTCTACCGCCAATCGTTTGGAACCCTTAGTCTGTAAAATGGAGAGCGGCGAATGATCGTCGTAACAGATCTCGTTTCCTGAGGCGTCGTTTATCACCAAAACGTTGTTTTGGCCGGCCCACTTGACCACTTCATGGAAGAAGGACGAATCGGCCAGCGCTGTGGTCGGATTATGAGGATAATTTAGAAAAAGAATCTTGGGTAACTTGGCACCTCGTCGGGAGGAAAAGAATGCACTGGGGTTAGGAAGATAATCGTTCCTTTCCAGCAAGGGGATATTCTCCACTTCGGCCCCTGTTAGGATGGATGCCTTTTTGTACACGGGATCGCAGGGATCGGGAACCGCCACGATTTCACCAGGATTGAGAAAAGCCAGAAGAAGATCGTAGATCACCTTTTTTTCACCAAAAAACGGTAGAATCTCTTTTTCGGATTTCACCTTGAGGTCATACCTTCCTTCCAGCCATCCACCTATCTTTTTTTTCAGCTCGGCTTTCAGGCTCGAATCTGCACGAGCGAAGATCTCGCTTCGGTCAAACGAGGGGAGGAGAGAGTCTCTCAAGGATGGGTCCGGATCAAGCTCGCCTAAGTCTATCACCTCCACCCCTCTCCGCACCAAGCCCTGCTTGATGATCCGGGCTTCTGCGAACGGGGCGGGCGAGAGCTTTTGTAGTCGGTTGGCCTTCTCAATGATCACTCTTTTAATCATGCTTTGGGATTAACCTCGACTTTCTTGATTACCCTGACGAATTCGATCCCTAAATATACGCTTGCCTCCCTATCATAGCAAGAGTTTTGTTATAGGTCTGGCGGAGCTTTTTCGGGGACACCTCACCACACTGAGAGACCTGAGAGACACAAAGAGAACTCCGTGGACTTTGGTGTTGACGTGAAAGAAAAGAGGGTAAAGGTACAGGCAAAAAACGACGAAACCTCTTCGGAGAGGGGTTTGAAAAGGTTTCGCTTTCTGCCCTGAACCAACGTTAAGGCACAGGGCATGTTGCCCCTTTTTTCTCGAAAAGTCTGGTGTGTGGCTTTTGGCCTGCACCTCGGGAATTCTGATAACGGACAAGGAAAAAGGTTCTGTCTTCCTGGTCGGGGCAGGTCATTTGACCTGCCCCAACACAAAGCGCCATTCATCTAATCTGTTTCATCCGTTGACCGACGACCCTTACGCCAGCCTTACTTTCTTCCTCCTCAATATGATGAACGCACCGCTAGCGAGTATCAGTGCCACCATGATGATAACCCCCCACTGGGTCATGGTGGGAACGGTTGGATCCGGTATGCCGACGAGTGCGATATCAATGGCCACATCCTCGACGTGCCACATTTTGAAATCGAGAACATCGCAAGAATCAAGGTACCCATTTCCGTTGTCTCTCCAACTGTCTATATGCCACCATTGACTGTTGTCTGGCGACTCTTCATGCCACCAAGTGCCGATCGGATTCACTCGAGCTCGGTGTACACTGTCCGGATTTGCCCCAGCAGAAAGCCCTAAAATCATGTTCGTATGCAGATGGGCAGGATCTTCGAGTGTAAGCCTGAATGCAGTAGCGGCACTATCCACATGGATCACGTGCCAGTAATCCACAATGGTGTCGGAAGTCGAAAGGGGTGGAGTCTTGACACTGTCAATATGGAGATAAGGACCATATTCCGGACGGACTTCTTGCCACCAAGTGAAAGCAGGGGTTGAGATTGGGTAGAGCAAGCTGTCATATCCTCCGGTGAACTCCACGTACATAGAGTCAAAGGGTGAGATGATCCTTTTTAGCTTCAGTGTGATAGTCACTTCTTCAACCTGGGTCCAGACGGTGGTACCCGCGTCTGGCTGCATCCTAAGTCTATCCGAAGGGTTAAGCCCAGGGCTCGCATTATTCAGCCAGGCGATGCAGTTCCAAGTATGCGGGTAATAGTTAGATGGATAGATTGACATCCATGAGGTGCCAACCATGCTTGTCTGGTTCTGGACCAGACTGTCGCCAGGAGCCAAAGAGTGAAAATGCACGGGAGTTTTTGAGTTCTTGATTATCAGCCCGGGATCATCCTGGGCTTTTGCGCTTTGGCTTATGGCTCCGACAAAGACAAAAATCGTTGCTACCAATAGAATGAAGAAAACATGCTTGCGCATTTGCTTATCCTCCTGTCGGAAATGAAGAAAGGTTCTCGGTTTTGTCAGTCAACCATCCCGAGTGCTTACCTTGAGGGATAGTTGGCGACTCTCTTGTCAGGCGATTCCTTCCCGCGTGCTGGGCTCACGTTCTAAGACATGCGTCGGGAAGCTGCCAATAGGCGGGGCACGCCCCTCCGGCACGAGATAGATTCTTTCGGTGAAAAGATTACGAGTAAAGAAAAAGCTCCATGTCCTCTTATCATCACCAGCGGTCTTTCCCCTCGGTCTGGTAAGTTCTAAGGCTTTGACAATCGCCAGAACCAAGAAAGAATTTAGAAGAACAATGATGGCTGAGGCCGTCAGAAGACCGAAAAGGCTGACCAAACCCTGCAAAGATGGCTGGGCGAGCCCTGTCTCACCCAACAACCCCCCGGCAAAGCCGAGTTTCATCAACCCTGTTTCCAGACCGACCCAAAGCAGCGCAACCGTAGACGGACTGAATCCCCAGTGCTTTCGTGCCGATCCAGCGAACCAGCCGAAAGAGGAAAAAAGAGCCACACCGCAGAGCAACTGGAACAAGCCAACAGCGAGAGAAGGAATTGGCGAGCACAAAGCCAAAACACTGAAGAAGGAAAGCCCAAGCAGAAACCCCAGCCGCAGTGACTCGGCTGGTGTGGCTTTGATAATTCGGTACAAAAACGGAGTCAAGGCAAAAAAGGAGAAATACCAATAGTGAGGAAGGAGATTAGCAATCAGCAACAGAAGCGCGGAGCTTCCGGCAAAGACAAAGCTTTCTGCCCACTTCGCAAGAAGTGGCTTGGACACAGGGCCTTGAGATAGATCCGTCCTGGCTATGGCGGACGGATAACGTCTTTGGTCCCAGACCGGGCGGGTGGCACAAGCTCCCTGTGTGGTCTCCCGGAAAAGACGATAGCCCCTATCGGCTATCGCCCAAAATCTCGAGACACCAAAATCCATAGATACTGCTCCCCCTCCCGGAAATCCCATGCACCTGAAACACAGGTTCGCCAGGGTCCCAGCGAACGCAGGCGCAAGCCACGGACTGGGTTTACCCATCCTCTCATCCGAGAGGTAGTCAACTCTTTTTAGCTCTTAGGAAAGGAAGGAAAAAAACCGGTACTCCATCCCCTGACAAAGGTTGGAAGCTCCCGTGGCGCAATAAGGAATCCTTTCCTGCCACAACCCCTTCTTCGTATCTTCTAATCTCCCCTGGTAGGATGAACACCTTCAATATAGTCTTACGTTCGCGCTTGTCAAGTCTTTTTTTTGGAAAAATGTCCAGGCGAGCGAGAAAGTACAAGCGGTTTTGAGATACTGATACTTAAGCGCAAGATGCAAATTCATACATTTGGAAGCGCTATTCAACCATCTCTGCAATACATAATCGGGTTAATACCTGATGAAGATGGAGCCAGCGTTAGGCCTCAGATTCAAGCCTGTGGGTCGGGTACGGCGCCCAGAACCCAGACAGTAAGTTGGTATTAGACCTTAGTGCAGCGGTGCTTCTACGAGAAATCCGGATGCAGATTGCAAATCCCTTGACATTGTGAAACTTTTAACTAACTTTGCGTATAACTGTAGATTTTTCGGGAAGTCTGAAGGCCAGGTTAAGCCATCTTTTGGAACAAAGAGCATGTATCGAATAGAGAGACATCCTGTTTTGGAGGTGAAAGGGGAAGCCAGGATTCCTTTCTACTTCGATGGGAAGCAGCTTCTGGCCAAGGAAGGTGAAGTCATCTCCTCCGCGCTTTTCGCTTACGGCGTAAAAACCTTTGGGCACCATCCCAAGGACGGCAGCCCTCAAGGCATTTTCTGCGCCAACGGACAATGCGCCCAATGCCTGGTAATAGCCGACGGCATTCCGGTCAAAGGGTGCATGGTTCAGGTAAAAGAGGGGATGAGACTGACGACCTGTGACGGCATTCCGGAGCTTCCGGCAGATGATGCCCTGCCCGGCGAGTTCTTTCCTATCGAGACCATCGACACGGACATTTTGATAATCGGTGGCGGACCAGCGGGAATCACGGCGGCTTTGGAATTGGCTCCACAGGGTGTGGCCGTTCTGATAGTTGATGACAAACATCGGCTGGGCGGCAAGCTTGTGCTTCAGACTCACTCTTTCTTCGGAACAGTGGCAGACTGCTATGCGGGAACAAGAGGAATAGACATAGCGACCAATTTGTTCTCGGAAATAGAAAAACATCCCAACATCAAAGTGATGCTCAACACCACCGCGGTGGCGTGTTACGGAGACAAGAAGATCGGGGTGGTCAATGACAATGGATATTTCCTGATAAATCCCAAGAAGCTCTTGATAGCGGCCGGGGCGCGGGAAAAGGCTCTGTCTTTCCCGGGGTGCGATCTTCCCGGTGTGTACGGCGCCGGCGCCTTTCAGACCCTGGTAAACCGGGACTTGATTCGTCCCTCGGAGAGGCTGTTCATCGTGGGGGGAGGAAACGTGGGCCTTATCGCGGCCTATCACGCCATTCAGGCCGGGATCAACGTGGTGGGTCTGGTGGAGGCCATGCCGCAGGTGGGAGGATACAAGGTTCATCAGGATAAGATAAAGAGGTTAGGGGTGCCGGTCTGGACCTCTCACACGGTCAAGTGTGCACAGGGTAAGGACAGAGTCGAGACGGTGACCGTCACCCAAGTAGATAGAGACTTCAAGGAGATCCCGGGGACTAAAAAGACTTTCCAGGCAGACACTCTGTTGGTGGCGGTCGGTCTGAATCCGGTGAATGAGCTTTACGACCAGGCCAAGAGATTCGGAATGGATGTATACTCCGCCGGTGACGCTCTGGAGATTGCCGAGGCATCCGCCGCCATTTTCTCTGGAAAGATAGCGGGCAGAGAAATAGCCCAATCTTTAGGAAAGCAGGTTTCGGTGCCCGCAGAATGGTACAGAAGATGGGAGATTTTGAAAAGCAAACCTGGCCGGACCCTCCCTCTGGAGATAAGGCCGCTTAAGTCCGGGCTTTTCCCCATCATCAGATGCGTCCAGGAGATCCCCTGCGATCCCTGCATACACATTTGCCCCAAGGATATGATTAAGATGAAAGGGGATCCGATATTTGGCCTTCCAGAAGTGGTCAAGGATGAATGCACCGGCTGCACTCTGTGCGTGGCCGTCTGCCCCGGCTTGGCCATAACCTTGGTGGACTTAAGGAAAGAAGGGACCGATGGCCTGGTCACAGTTCCTTTCGAGCTTCTGGAGCTTGAAACCCAAGTGGGAGATGAGGTAGATGCCGTAGATATGGACGGCGATTTTGTGACCAGGGCAAAGGTGGCGAAAATAGCCAAGAGAAAGGCTTATGACCGAACCATTCTGGTCACGTTGAAGGTCCCCAAAGAGAAAGCTACGCTGGTGACCGGCTTCAGGGTGCAAAATCCGAAGGTGAGCGAGCCAATAGCTGCCAAACCACCGGTCTGCATTGATGACGAAACCATTATCTGCAGATGCGAAAGAGTCAGGGCCGGGCAGATCAAGGAGCTGATTCGGCAGGGGGCAATGGACATGAACCAGCTTAAGATCCTGAGATGTGGGATGGGTGCTTGCGGCGGAAAGACTTGCCAGTCCTTGATCATGAAGCTTTATCTTCAGGAGGGTAGAGATCTCTGCGACGTGATACCGTTCAGTCAGAGGCCGCTGGTGGCTGAGGTCAAGTTGGACATGCTGGCGGGGAAAATCAAGTAAAGTTCAAAAGTTCAAGAGTTCAAGGGTTCAAGGGTTCAGAAGTCAGGAGTTTCTTACGTCTCAAAAATGTCAAACTACGATGTGATAATAATTGGCGCGGGGAGCGTGGGGCTTCCCACTTCCTTTTTCCTGGCCAAAGAACGATATAAGGTTTTGGTGATCGACGAGCTTCCTTCTCCGGGACAGGGACAGAATAAGGCGGCCATAGGAGGAGTGAGAGCTACTCATTCGGATGCAGCCAAGATTCAGACTTGTCAGCTGAGCTTAGACGTCTTCTCCGGGTGGAGGGAAGAATATGGAGATGACGTTCATTTCCACCGGGGAGGTTACTGTTTCCCGGTTTACTCAGAAGAGCACGAACAGAGCCTGAAAGGCCTGTTGGTAATTCAGAAGAAACACGGGTTGAATATTGACTGGCTGGATGAAGCTGAGATGGTCAAACTTCTCCCCGGCATAAACCCGCAAGGACTGCGAGGGGGGACCTACTCCCCGGAAGACGCGAACCTCTCGCCTCTCATGGCCGGCCAGGCTTTCTATAAGCAGGCAAAGAAGCAAGGGGTGGCGTTCAGATTTCTGGAAAAAGTGATAGAGGTAAGAAAGGAAGATGGTTCCGGAGTGGAAGTCAGAACCGACAAAGCCACTTACGTTGCGGAGAAAGTCATAAATGCGGCAGGGGCAAACGCACGGGAAGTGGGGAAGCTGATGGGCGTGGACCTGCCGGTTTTTCCGGACTCTCACGAGGGCGGCGTGACCGAACCGGTGAAGCAGTTTTTCAATCCGATGGTGGTCGACATCAGGGAGTTTCCAGGGTCGAAGAATTTCTACTTCTACCAGGAGGTGGAAGGTCACATCGTTTTCTGTCTCACTCCGCAGCCGATTATCCCAGGAGTGAACCGCGATTCCACGTCCGAATTCCTTCCCCAAGCTGCCAGACGATTGATACAGGTCTTTCCTCGATTGAGAAACCTAAGAGTGCGACGGGTGTGGCGCGGTCTTTATCCCATGACCCCAGACGGTGTTCCCATCGTGGATCAAGTCAGAGAATCGGATGGGTTGTACTTAGCCGTGGGTTTTTGCGGACAGGGGTTGATGCTTGGTCCGGGAATAGCATTGAATCTGGTGAGTCTGATTACCAAAGGGAAACCTGTCCTTCCAGAAGACGTATTCGAAAGCTATAGTCTGTACCGCGATTATTCCCGCCCTTCGGAAGCTTTAAAATAAACCGGAGAGGTTGAGGGTGAGGCCTAACTCTTGCCCCAACCGAGTCACTCACAAAGTTCACAGTTTGGAAACCTGACCCGCTGTGTTTCGCCCTTCACGGTGTGGAGAGGGGCTTGGTAGGGAAAGATCAAGTTACATCTTTCATTGCGATTTTTGTGAACAGGATTGCACACCAGGCCATAGTCACTTCCCAACCTCTCTGGTGACTGTCGTAATTGCATCTAACTGACGATCTAAGGGAGGCTGGTAACACGTGGGAAGGTTTGCACTTCCGGCGAACCGGAGGTCTCTTGTCGTCCGAAGTCGAGACCATCCTCCTGAAAGAAAAGCCTGCTCCTGCGGCATACGTTTTGCTCTTTGGGGTGGTGAAACTTGAATCACACTTGCGGGTGAAAATGGAAACGAGCGTCGAACACAAGAAATTCTTACTGCTGAAGAATCTGGCGGGAAAGATCAACTCGCCTGCGGACATGAGCCAGATACTTCAGGAAGCACTGGGCGGAGTCTTAGAAATCCTCAACCTGCAATGCGCTTCCGTTACCCTGTGGGAAGAGAAGACCAAGAAGATAATGAATGAGGTGGCCTCCGGGGTGATAGAAAAACACAAGATCCTCCGCGATTTCGACCAACAGGTGATGAAGGCCATGGGCGAGCGCATCATGGTACAGTCGATTTATGCTACCATAGACATGGAGGGAGCACACAGCGTCTTTTCGTATCCTATCAAAAGAGAGGGACACATAGTCGGCGCCATTGCCGGCCTGGTTGAGGGATACAGAAACTTGAGCGCTGAGGAGGAGTTCCTTGAGGCCCTGAGCGACCAGTTGGGAATAGCTTTTGCCAAGGTTTCGCTATGGGAGGGGAAGATCGGTGGTGAGATTTCGGACGATCTGATTAAATCTGAAAGGCTAAAAGCGATGATCGAAACTGCCGTTACCATCAACCATGAGGTGAACAACCCGCTGGCGGCGGTCTTGGGATATGTCCAACTCATTCTGAGCAGGCCGGAGAACCTCAATCAGGAGACCATCGATAGGCTGAAAAAGGTTGAGACCGGCGCCTTAAGGATCAAAGACGTGACCAACCGGCTCTTGAAAATTGTGGAACCGGTGATAGTGAAATATGCTGGAGAAGTACGGATGGTGGATCTTAAGCAGTCCAAAACGAAGGAAAATGAAACTTAGAAAATAAGGGGCGTTTCCGATAGAAAGAGAAGTTCCCGCCATTTGGCGGGATTTTTTTGTTTTCAGGCCTTTTCCAACCGCCATTCCACCCTGGTCCTCATTTCTGGTCCTGCTGCAGGCCGAAGATGGTGAGTTCAGTCAGGCCACCATAGGAATTGGCGGGGAGAGACCATGAAATCTCCTCAGCGTCGGGCGTAGTGATGAACCGACACCGCCATCTCCACAGAAGCAAAAAGTGCTTCCCTTCTGAGAACAAATGAGCTAAGATTAGAAAAAATGGAAATCTGAAGGTCAGACCTGGGCGGAATGAGGTTGACGGACGCCAACTTGACTTTCACAGGTTTTTATTAAACAGATTCGTATTTGTATCGTATTCTAATATGAAATGAGTACAAATAAGAAACAATTCAAAGAAGTTCTCCAGAAATCCGGTCTCAAGCCGACATACCAGCGGCTGAGAATTCTGGAGCATTTAAGAAGGCACGAAGCCCATCCCACCGTGGAAATGATATACAACGATCTTGTCCGGGAGATCCCCACCATATCCAAGACCACCATCTACAATACCTTGAATGCTTTTCTGGACAAGGGCATAATACATGCCATAACCATCACCGGAACGGAAACCAGATATGATTATCGGGGTTCTCCACATCATCATTTTCTTTGCCGAGAATGTGGTAAGATCATAGACATTGACGTTCAATGCCCATACTTGGAGAAAAAAGAAGTAGCGGGACACAGGATTGAAGAGCTGCACGGCTACTTTAAGGGTATTTGCCTGGAGTGTTTGAAGAGGCAACAGAAGAAATAGGATTGCCGGTCACACGAACCTCACCTACCGTAAATGCTGGAGATAACGTCTCATTCAGCAAAGATCAGAAAGGAGCCAAGAGAGATGAAGAAATATACGTGCACGGTTTGTGGGTATGTCTATGATCCGGAGAAAGGAGATCCCGACTCCGGAATAGAAGCGGGGACACCCTTTGAAAAACTGCCTGACACGTGGGCCTGCCCGGTGTGTGGGGCGGATAAGAGCGCTTTTGAATTGACGGAAGACGCCTGAAGCCAAACTACGGACTTCCTCAATAGCGCTGAATGCACAGGAAGAGAGGCAAAACCGGGCGAATTAGTCAACCAACTCGTGTTAAGTTAGACAAGGAGAAACTGCGAAAGGAGAAGGGATATGACCTCAAGGGAATTGCGGTCTGGCGTTCATTCAGTGGGAGCAATCGACTGGGATAGAAGATTGTTTGACGAGCTTATCCCACTTCCCGACGGAACGAGTTACAACGCTTACTTGATAAAGGGAAGCGAGAAGACGGCGCTTTTGGATTCGGTCGATCCCACTAAGGAGCGGGAGCTTTCGGCAAATCTGGACAAACTCGGAGTCATAAAGATAGACTATGTCATTTCCCATCATGCCGAACAGGATCATTCCGGAACAATTCCTGCCATACTCAAGCTTCATCCCGAAGCCAAGGTGGTGACTAATCCCAAGTGCAAGTCCATGCTTATGGATTTGCTCTTAATCGAGGATGACAAATTCCTGACGGTAAATGACGGGGAGACGCTTGGTCTGGGAGATAAGACGCTTGAATTCATCTACACCCCCTGGGTGCATTGGCCCGAGACCATGGTTACGTTTCTGCGGGAGGACAAGATTCTTTTCTCTTGCGATTTTTTCGGCTCGCATTTGGCGACGAGCGATTTGTTTGTGGCGGACCAGGCCTTAGTCTATGCAGCGGCCAAGCGATACTATGCGGAGATAATGATGCCGTTCCGAACGCCCATCCGGGGCAACCTGGAAAAGATCAAACGCCTCGACATAGATATGATTGCCCCCAGTCACGGCCCCGTGTACGACGAACCGGAATTCATTCTTGACGCTTACACGGATTGGATTTCGGACAACGTGAAAAACGAGGTGATCATCGCTTATACCTCGATGCACGGCAGCACACGAAAGATGGTAGACTATTTCGTGGATAGGCTCATGGAGAGAGGGATGACCGTGAAGCCCTTCAACCTGACGAAAGCCGACATTGGGCAGCTGGCTATGGCTCTGGTGGATGCCGCTACTTTGGTGATTGCCTCGCCCACGGTCCTGGCAGGCCCTCATCCCAACGTTGTGTATGCGGCTTACCTGGCAAACGCCTTGAGACCGAAGCTGAAATTCGCATCGGTAATTGGCTCTTACGGATGGGGGGGGAAGATGTTGGAACAACTTGCTGGCATCTTGACCAATCTTAAAGCCGAAATGCTTCAACCTATTCTGGTAAAAGGCCATCCCCGGGAGGAGGATTTCAGATCCCTGGATCGGCTCGCGGACGAAATCCTCAGAAGACACAAGGAATCAGGGATCTGTTGACCTGGGCAAAAGATCCGGGAGGTCCATTTGAGATACGAGGCCGCAGTCTTGGAAACGACGTTAAAGGAGGCTATCTCCTTTGAGACAGGTGATCTATCAGAGGAGGATGTCCAAGCGATTCCTGACAACCTGCCGGTGGTCCCAACTTTTGTCGACAGGAATGATCAGGTTCGATACTTCAGCCAGACCGAAGAGAGGATATTCGTAAGAACCAAGGCCGTCATTGGACTGAAGGTCCAACAATGTCACCCCCAGAAGAGCCTACAGGTGGTCAATCAGATATTGGACGATTTCAAGAACGGGCAGAAGGATAAGGCAGATTTTTGGATTAATCTGCAGGGCAAACTGATTCTGATTCGCTATTTTGCAGTCCGCGGCAAGAATGGGGAATATCTCGGATGTCTGGAGGTGACTCAAGACATAACGCAGATCAAGAAGATCGAAGGAGAGAAAAGACTATGGTGAGTGCGGTGGGACCGATTACGGCCGGTGTCAGGAGGAGAGGACTGATTTTTCTCTGTGCGATGATCAGGAAACTGTTTTTGACGAATCAAAGAGGAGAGTCATGACCACAAAAGGCGTTTACACCCGGAAAATCTCATCAGAAGAGGCTCGGGAGGGTTACATACTCGTATTGAAAGACAAACTCCCTTTCTTCCCGCCCATCGGGGAGGAATTCGATCTTACCAGGGGAGGAAAAAAGAAGAAAGCAAAGGTGGAATCCTATCATTGCACCTGCCGAGGACCTGACTTGCCACACGAACATTACTTCATTCGCTGGAAAGGACTGAAGGCCAAAGACAGGGTGGAAATTGAAAGAGTCGCAAAGAAGCAAGGGATGTATCTATTGAAGCTTCTAAGACAGGATTCTTCGTCGTGATTTTGACAAGAGATGTCACCCGGGCTTTCGCCCCCATCGCCGGATCAGGACGAATCAGTCGACATGAAGCGTGACGGATGAGGAGGTCTGGGACCAGCGGCAATCGCTTCTCCAATCACCCAGAACCATGGAGGTGCAGCTTGAAACACAAAACCTGGCTAATTGCTTTAGTGGTTTTATGGGCGGCTTCGAGCGCTTGGTCGCAGAAATGCGTTGATTGCCACAAGAGCGTGACCCCCAAGGTGGTCTCCGATTGGCAGGCCAGCCAGCACAGCCAGAATGACGTGAATTGCTCGGTATGCCATGGGGATCAGCATACCTCTGCACAAGACGTGGCCAATGCCAAAATCCCAACCCCGGAGACTTGCGGCATCTGTCACGATGCGCGGGTACAGCAATTCAAGAAGGGGAAACATGCCCTGGCCTGGGCGGCGATGAAAGCCATGCCAACTGCTCATTGGCAGCCGATGGCGCTGATGGAAGGAATGAAAGGCTGCGGCGGATGTCATAAGGTGGGGCTTAAGACCGAGGCGGAAATAGAAGAGCTGAAGGCTGATGGCGCCGGGTTCGGAGTGGCGTCATGTGATGCCTGTCATACGCGGCACACATTCTCGGTTCAGGAGGCTAAGCAGCCGCAAGCCTGCCAGACCTGCCACATGGGCTTCGATCACCCGCAGTGGGAGATGTATTCCTCCTCCAAACATGGTGTGCGGTATCTATTGAAACAGGATAAGATCCTTCCCGAAGCGGTGGCCGCACCCACCTGTCAGACCTGTCATTTGCAGGAGGGGAACCATGCCGTGCGAACCGCCTGGGGTTTTCTGGCGGTACGACTTCCCCTACCGGAAGACAAGCAATGGGCCTCTGATCGTACCATCATTCTTCAGGCCTTGGACGTGCTGAACCCCGACGGAAAACCCACTCGTAGACTCGACGTGGTAAAAACGGCGGATGTGGCTCGACTTACTCAGGAGGACTGGCAGAATGAAAGAAATAAGATGATCAAGACCTGCCAGGAATGTCATTCCGTGAACTTCGCCAAGGCAGAGTTGGCCAAAGGTGACCAGATGATCAGAGAGGCAGATAGTCTGATGGCGGAGGCAGTTCGCACGGTGGCCGGATTATATAAAGATGGAGTGCTTGCCAAACCGGAAAACTATGCTTATCCCTTCCCGGATGTGCTCACCTTCCATGACGCTTCAACCGTGATCGAGCAGAAGCTGTTTGTGATGTATCTGGAGCACCGAATGAGAACCTTCGAGGGAGCCTTTCATGCCAATCCCGACTACGCTTTCTGGTATGGTTGGAGCGAGATGCAGCGTGACTTATCGGAGATAAAAGAAATGGCTAATCAGATGAGGGAGAGTCACCAGAGTAAGAAAGAGTGAAAGGGGAAGACCTTAGTCGCTTACCTGGCGCAATTCTGGAAATAAGGAGTCAGTTTGAAAAGAATCCTCTTGGAAATCTGTCTGGTTTTGTTTATCTCTCTTTGGGGTGGGACCTGTGCCAACAAAATGGAGGGAGATGTGGCGCGGAAAACCGGATTGAAAGAACTGCGCGAATACCAAGGACAGGAGCTTTCCTCCAGCAGTGACTTCAGCGAGAACTCCATAAAAGGGCCCCAACGCATAGACCAAGGCAGTTACAGACTCAGGATAACCGGATTGGTGACTGCTCCAAAGACTTACAGCTACGACGAGGTGATTCGACACTCAAACTACCAAAAGATAGTCCCCTTAGATTGCGTGGAGGGTTGGAGCGTGAACATTCTCTGGGAGGGCGTGTTGGTCAAAGACTTGATAAACCAGGCCGGAGTCGACCCCAGAGCCAAGATCGTCATCTTCCATTCGTATGACGGCTATTCCACGTCTTTTCCCTTGAATTACATCATGGACCGGAATATTATCATGGCTTACAAAATGAACGGTCTCCCTCTGCCGCCAGAAAGAGGTTTTCCTTTCGAGTTGGTGGCAGAAGGCAAATGGGGATACAAGTGGGCAAAATGGATAACCGAAATCGAGCTTTCGGATAACGAAGCATACAGAGGTTACTGGGAAAGCAGAGGATACTCCAATGACGGAGACTTGGGCAAAAGCTACTTAGAGGAAAGGTGATCAATGCAGTTAACCGTTTCGGAAAGGAGACAGAAAAATGGCCGAAAGGATGCAAGTCTACAAGTGCGAAGTTTGTGGCAACATCGTGGAGGTTTTGCATGCAGGCGCAGGAGAGTTGGTGTGCTGTGATCAACCCATGAAACTGATGGAACCCAAAACCGAAGACGTGGGTAAGGAAAAGCACGTTCCGGTGATTGAAAAAACAGACCGGGGCATCAAAGTAAAGGTGGGCTCGGTCCCGCATCCCATGGAGGAGACCCACTGGATAGAGTGGGTGGCGGTGATTACCGAGCGGGGAGCTTTCAGGAAGTTTCTGAACCCAAAAGAGAAACCAGAGGCAGACTTTGAGATCGAGGAAAACGTCCTGGCGGCAAGAGAGTACTGTAACGTTCATGGGTTGTGGACTACCAAAAAGTGAAGGAGGTGAAGTAAGATGGCGTCCCAAAAACTGTTGGATCTGTTGAACCAGGGCATAGCCAGGGAACTCCAGGTTTCCATTCAATACATGTGGCAGCACGTTCTCTGGAGCGGGGTCAAGGCCTTCGCGGTGCAAGGTGAGCTGAAGAGCATCGCCGTGGCCGAAATGAAGCATGCAGAAGCCATCGCCGAAAGGCTGGCCTATCTGGGAGGAAAGCCGACCACCAAGCCGGAGCCGATCTTTGTCGGAGAAAACTTGAAGGGGATGCTTCAGCAGGACAAGAAAGACGAGGAAGGTGCCATAGTCCTGTATAAGCAAACCATTGAGGAAGCTCGTAAAGAAGGCGACATCACCACCGCCAGGTTGTTTGAGGATATTCTGGAGGACGAAGAAGGACATCACGATACTTTCACCAGTCTGCTGGAAGAGATGTAGAAAGCCAATGGATAGCCGCTGTGTGAAGAGCGCAGCGGCTATCACGATCGATCTTTTGTTGATGCCGAGGCGCAAAACCGTTATGGTCTGAGAGGAGGACTGCACTTAGAGGTGTGTGCCAGGCTGAAGATTTCGAAATCGAACACTGCCAAAGGAAAATGCCGAGAATTATCAACGTCAAGCCGGAGGAACCATGGATCTAAACAACTTCAATGAGGTCATCACCTTTGCCATTCGCAAAGAGGCGGAGGCTTACAATCTCTACACTACCTATGGCCAGTTAGTCAAGTCTCAGGGGACCAAGAAAATGTTTCAAGAACTGGCAGGGGAGGAACAAAAACACCGCCAGATTCTCCAAGGGATTGGAGAAAAAGACGTCTCCGAGTACCGACTGAAGAAAGTCCCGAATCTGAAGATCGGGGATTTCGTGCAGGAGGAAGAATTTTCTCCGGACATGAATTATGCTTCGGCCTTACGTCTGGCCATGAAGAGGGAAGAACACTCGCTCAAATTGTACCAGCAGCTGGCAAGCGGCACGGAAAACTCGGAGCTTGAGAGACTTTTCTCGGTCTTGGCACAGGAGGAAAGCAAGCACAAACTTCGCCTGGAAACCGAATATGACGAAAATGTCTTGACCTGGGCCTGATTAACCGACCTAAGGAGCGGCAGCATGAAAGAAGAGAAGAAGAAAGTCTATAAGGAAGCAGAAGGAAGACCGAAACCGGAGATGGGTGCTTTGGAGGCATTGTCCTTAGCCATTTACAACGAGCAGTTTGCCTTCGACTTTTACACCCAGCTTTCCCAGAGCATCAAGAACCAAAGCGGTAAAGAGAAATTCAAATTCTTAGCTTCCGACGAGAAGAGGCATCGCCAGCTTCTGGAAGATTACTACAGAAAGATAGCTCGCGGGCAGGAGTTTCCTTTTGATCCGCAAAAGGTGAGAAAGATAAAAGTGGATGTGCGGGACAACACCACCGCCTCCGAGGCTTTGGACATCGGGATCAAAGCCGAAAAGGAGGCATACGAGTTTTACAAAAGTAGCGCCGAAACTTCAAAAGATCCCGACGCCAAAAAGATGTTTCTGATGCTGGCCGAACAGGAAGATCGCCACTTCAACATATTGATGGCGGAAAAACAGGCTTTGATAGATCAGTTTTACTGGTTCAGCTTAGACACGCCGGGAATAATGGAACATTGATGGTTGAGTATCTGGTTAATTGAGGTCCTAGGGCTACCCTTCTCCGTCAGGGAGAGGGTTAGGGTGAAAGGGGGAGCATAATGTGCGACAAAACCAGGAGGCAAGACGATGAAGGGCTTGAAAGGAACCCAGACGGAAAAAAATCTCTTGACAGCTTTTGCGGGAGAATCACAGGCCAGGAATCGCTATACTTATTTTGCTTCGCAGGCCAAGAAAGAAGGGTATGAACAGATAACCTTTGTATTCTCGGACACTGCGGACAATGAGAAGGAGCATGCCAAAAGGCTTTTCAAGTTCCTGGAAGGCGGAGAAGCTGAGGTGAAGGCTTCTTTTCCAGCCGGCGTGATCGGAGAGACCAAGCAGAATCTCAAAGCCGCCGCTGCCGGAGAAAACTATGAGCATACCACCATGTATCCCGAATTCGCCCGCATCGCGGATGCAGAAGGTTTTGGCGAGATTGCCTCCGTATTTAGATGGATAGCGGTGGCGGAAAGGGGACACGAGAGGAGATATTTGGGCTTACTGGACAACGTAGAGAAAGGTCGAGTCTTCACCAAAGACAAGGTGGTGAAGTGGAGATGCAGAAACTGCGGCTTCATCTACGAAGGCAATGAAGCCCCGACCGAGTGTCCGGCATGTGCCCATGCGCAAGCATATTTTGAGCTATTCTGCGAGAATTATTAGTAACCTGCGACACCCACTGCGCAATCTGTCTCTGCGACCTCCTGGTCATGCAGCCAGCAATCCAAACGCCGCAGAAAAGGACGAAAAAGCTAAATCGGATTTGAGTCAAGATGAAGGATAAGAACTGTGGTCGCTACGTAAAAGACCAGTCAGACAAGATTCTGCGCAAGGAAATGGTGGTCTCGGCTTCGCTTGCAGACGTCTGGAATGCCTGGACCACGACTGAGGGAGTGCAAACCTTTTTCTCACCTTCTGCGAAGGTTGAGCTTTCCGTTGGCGGTCCGTATGAGATCTACTTCCTTCTGGATCAGCCCTATGGTTTGCGCGGATCGGAGGGTTGTAGGATTCTCGGTTATCTTCCGACAGAGTTGCTGTCGTTTGAATGGAACGCTCCGCCGGATTTCGGAGAACTGCGCAACCAACATACAATCGTAGTCTTGCAGTTTCAGGAGTTGGAGCCGGGTAAGGTGAGGGTGATTTTGTCACAACTGGGCTGGGGTAAGGGGGAAGACTGGGACCGGTTGTACGATTACTTCGACAAGGCCTGGTCCTACGTGCTGACTAATCTGCAAACGCGTTTCACCCAAGGGCCGATTCACTGGTCGTCGCATTGATATCTATCGGGGTTGGTTATGGAAGCCACGAGATCATTGGAGATTCTCAAACTCGCAGCCAGCATAATCGTCTGCCAGCTTGCGGGTTTCGTCGGCTCGATTTTTACAGCCTCATCCGTCTCCACCTGGTACCGCACCTTAAGGAAACCGTCATTCACACCGCCGGATTGGATATTCTCTCCGGTGTGGATAACGCTGTTTGTGTTGATGGGAGTCTCGGCGTTTCTAGTTTGGCGAAAGGGCCTGCATCTCCCAGAGGTCAAGAGGGCCCGGATCATCTTCTGTGTCCAGTTGGCCTTCAACGTGTTGTGGTCCATTGCCTTCTTTGGAGGAAAGTCGCCACTGGCAGGTCTGGTGATGATCGCATTTCTCTGGCTGGCGATACTTTTTACCATCCTGAGCTTCCTCAAGCTATCAAGCTTAGCCGGGCTTTTGCTCGTACCGTACCTGCTCTGGGTGAGTTTTGCAGCACGGCTGAATTTGGCGATATGGAATTTGAATCGTTAGTTAAGGAGGTGATACTTATGAAGTGTAACGTCGGAACCACCGACCGAATCATAAGGCTGATCCTCGGAATCATCATCATCGGGTTGGGGGTGATCTTCAATAGCTGGTGGGGACTTATCGGTGTACCAGTTTTTTTGACGGGACTGGTAGGCTGGTGCGGACTTTACATACCGCTGGGAATATCCACCTGCAAAATCAAGCAGCCGGAGCCAACTGAGACAGAGAAGAAGGGTTGAGCATAGTCCAGCCCGATGTCGTCTAAAGAGCACGCTTTAGTGTTCGCCTTTAGGCGAACCTGGAGGTGCTAACGCCACTGAAGTGGCCAGGAACTGGGTTTTAGTCTTGGGTGGAAGTATCATCCAGAGAGCAAATTGGAGTGTTCGCCTTTTGGCGAACCGGGCTTAAGACTCCCTGCCTGAGACCAAAAATGTTCCAATGATCAAAATGGCCAAACTTATCTGCTCAAAATGCCAGACAGTATTTGACAAATCGAAGAACGGCAGATGTCCTAACTGCAATGCAGATCCATCCTACGTTCACGAATTTGCCAACAGCGACGAATATCTCAAAAGAAAGATCCCCGCCGTTTTGGAAGAAAGAAAGAAAGCCGGTCTGGAGGGTCTGGTAAGTGGCTTGGAGTGTGTCATTATCAACACCGAGCCAGATAAGCAGAAGTCGGCGGTGGAGGAGCTTCTGCGATACACCGGTCTGGAGTTTGATCAAGCCTTTGGGGATTCGAGCTTCAAAACCTGCATTCTCAAGACGCCGGGCTCCGCGGATTTTCTGGTGAGGTCCAGGGTTAGGAAGGATAACCCTTTTTCCCCGTTCAACCAGTTCCCGAAGTCAAGGCTCCTTCCCAATACCCGCTTGGAGGCTTTTGTCTTCAAGACCCACGACCTGCAAAAGTACGTCTCAATTCAAAAATCGCGAGGAGTGGAATTTCTTACAAACGATCTGGTCGAAGGGGACAACTATCGGTTCATTCAGACCAAGCCTTCCAACCTCACCGGCAATTCGCTGGGATTCATCCAATGGAAGGGGAAAACAAGAGAATACGGCAGTTCGAAGAGCCACCCTTTGGATTGGCACCATGAGAAGCCGAAAAAACCGTACCTTAAGAGTATTGGATTCTTAGATCACGCTGCCACCAGGGTTCGGGCTGAAGATAGAGACGCAGCCATAATTGAGTTTATGAATCTCACCAACTACTACTTCGATTTCGCCATCTACGTGGCGCCTTTGAATTCCATCACCAATGTGGCCAGACTGTCGGAGTCCGACTTTGCCATGGTGTTCACCTCCGGCATTTCGCCGTATATTAATGATGAGACATCGGGTCCCACAGAGAAGTTTATGCACCACTACGGCACCAGAGTTCATCATTTGGCTTTCCGAACCGGGAACATAGAAGACACGTTCGCCGGAATCAAACAGGACGGGATGGAGTTTCTAATCGAGCTGGTGGGTTCACCTTCCGAGGGATTGAAGCAATCGTTCACGCTCCCGTCGGAACACACGATGTTGGTGACTGAATACATCCACCGCTACGGTGATTTTGACGGATTCTTTACCAAAAGCAACGTGACTTTACTCACCGAAGCCACGGGAAAGCAGTAAACTCTCGTCTGCCTCGGAACACTGATATGCGTTTAGACTGGATTAGGGTCAAAACCAGATAACGCAACTCATGATAAGAAGAGAATTGAATCCTTTCTGTCTTAAGCGCCACCGAGGAAATCTCATGGCATACGGCTGGTAACACACACCGTGCGGATTTCCAAAAGGTATTAGGAAGTGTCAGGAGATAAGCTCCTGATATAACAACTAGTCTGGTTGGCGTGAAGGGATTGTTGAAAAAGTGGCTTTGGTCTCGGAGTTTTAGAGTGCAGAAGCTTGCTTCTGCGATTTTCTGCGAGCTATGATAAAAACCGCACCAGGAAGCTGGTGCACTCCGATTCCGAGTTTTTCAACAGCGGCTTGAGGCCAACACTCCAACTCGACAAGAGAGGTAATGGGAAAGATGAAGGTCACCGTTGCCCAGTTGAACCCGTTGGTGGGAGACGTGAATGGGAATCTGTTGAGGATAGTGGACACGTTGGCTCAATCTGCCAAGGACTCGTCCGATCTTCTCATCCTTCCCGAGCTTTTTCTGGTAGGCTATCCGCCCAGGGACCTCTTAGAACGGCAGTGGTTCGTCCAGAAGGTCCAGCAGGCGATTGAAGAGTTAACCAAGATTTCAAAAGGCTATCCGGAAACCGGGATACTCTTCGGGGCTCCTCTGCCCACCGGCAGAGACACGGGCAAGGGTTTGTACAACTCCGCCATATTGATTTATCAGGGAAGGATACTGTCTGCTCATCACAAATCACTTTTGCCGAACTACGATGTTTTCGACGAGACCAGATATTTTGACCCCGCTCCGGAGATAAATACCGTGTCGTTCAAGGGAGAGAACCTGGGAATCTCTATCTGTGAAGATGCCTGGAATGACCCTGAACTGTGGCCTCGGGGAAGACTTTATGCCTCCGATCCTATCGATGCTCTGGCAAAAAAGGGAGCAAGCTTTCTGGTCAACATATCCGCCTCCCCATTTGAGATCGGGAAGGAGGAAATCAGATATCGACTGATTGGCGATCATGCCCAAAGACACCGGCTTCCGTTCGTTTTTGTCAATCAGATAGGCGGAAACGACGAGCTGGTGTTCGACGGCAGAAGCTTATGCGTGGACCAGGATGGCGAGCCGGTGGCGGTTTTCCCGTCGTTTAAGGAGCATGTGCAGACGATTGACATGAAAGCCTCCGGGAGTCCCGGACTCTACGTACCGCAGAAGAGAATAGAATCCGTGTATGAAGCACTCGTCTTAGGCATCCGGGATTATATGGGGAAATGTGGGTTCTCCAAGACAGTGGTGGGACTCTCAGGCGGAATCGACTCGGCCTTGGTCTGCTGTTTGGCCAAAGAGGCCATCGGAGCAAAGAACGTCTTGGCCATTTCCATGCCTTCGCCATACTCATCCAGAGGAAGCATTGAAGACTCAAGGAAGGTGGCCCAAAAGATAGGAATACAGTTTCAAGTGATACCGATATCGACCGTATTCGATTCCTACCTGGTTACTCTCAAGGAGTGCTTCAAGGATAGAGAATCTGATGTCACCGAGGAGAACATACAAGCCCGGATCCGTGGCAATATTCTGATGGCGTTTTCCAATAAATTCGGCCATCTGGTGCTCTCCACCGGCAACAAAAGCGAATTGGCAGTGGGCTATTGCACTCTCTACGGCGATATGAGCGGCGGGCTATCCGTTCTCTCTGACGTGCCCAAGACTATGGTCTATGAATTAGCCCATCATATCAACAGACAATCAGAAGTCATTCCAAAGGAAATCGTCCAGAAAGCACCGTCCGCAGAACTGAAGCCGAATCAGGTGGACCAGGACACGCTTCCGCCATATCCGGTTCTGGATAAGATACTTCAACACTACATAGAAGAAGGGAACTCGCCGGACGAAATCATCGGTATGGCATTTGACCCGGCAACTGTGAAATGGGTGGTAAAAGCGGTGGAACAAAACGAATACAAAAGAAGACAAGCCAGTCCCGGACTGAAAGTAACCACCAAAGCTTTTGGGGTGGGAAGAAGAATGCCGATTGCGGCCAAGCATGGTGTTTAGACGACGTAATGCAGAATTCTCTCATCCCCCTTGCTCTTCCACTCTCGCCGAAGGAAGAGGGACACAAGTTCAAAATTCAAAAAGAAAAATCAGAAACTGCAATTCAAAAATGACAATTTCCTTCCGGTAGTCCGCATAATCTATTTTAAATCGCTAATTACAGTCTTGCATTTTGCTTTTTGAATTTCGAATTCCCGGGATGCTTCAGCCAGATTGAAATCATCAAGGCTCACCTTAGTTTTTTATATAAAACGTAAGAAAATGGTCTGGGAGGATGAACCTTTACGTAGTGATTCCTGAGAGCGTCTGCGTCTGAATATTCCACCGTTGAAATCAGATACTCCTGTCCGAGAGTATCGGTTAGGCTCACTTTGAATTGCCTTTGCATATTTGCCACTAAGCCCCAATTTGTGGATAGTTGAGGAGGATAGGTTGATATCGTCGTTCTCTCTTCGAGCTTGTATTTTTGTACGGTAAAATCCATGTGAAAATCTCTGTCTCTTCTAACCGCCCCTTTCTCCATCAACATCCAGGCCAATGCGATTATCAACATTATTGAAGAAATACCAAAGAAAGTCATATTAAGTTTCTTGCTTTTGGAAACGTGCGTCTGAATGGATCTTGCGGAATTCTCGAATAACGAGGCCAGGGTCAGCGAATAGAGTGGAAGAGAAGGGAACAGATACCAACTCATCTGTTTCGGGCTTATCACCAGAGGAAGGATTCCCGAAATGCTCACTAAAGCGAAAAAGAATAGCTTTCTGTTCGCCGCGAAATTGAGCCTCGCTCTCCTAATCCCATAGAGGATGGTACAGAGCGATAAGGGGGCCAGACTCTCAAAAAACAGTCTTTTGAGTATGGCAAAATGTGAGGAGGCGGTTTCTCTTTTGCCGGCTAAGCTGGTGAAAACCTGATTGGTAAAGTAAACGTCAAAAAAAACTCTGGCATCTTTGCTGGGCAACACAATGAGCATGGTGCTTATGGCTATTCCCGATGCTATCGCCAAAAATGAAACCAGAGCTTTCTTTGGAGTGGTGTCGCCAAATGCCAACGTCCAGGCAAACGGGGTGACTAGGGGGAAGAGGCCGGCGGGACCCTTGGTTAAAAAAGCTAGGAAGACTGCTACTCCCGATGAAAAGCCCAAAATCAGCATTCTTCTCGTAGATGTGCTTCTGATGCTCCATATCGCCAACAAAACAGATAGCAGAACGAACACCGCCATGGTGCTTTCCAACATATTATTGCTCGATATCCAGGAGGTCATGGGAAACGAGACGAACAATAGCACCGGCCAAAAGACTCCAGCCACAGCTTTGTTTTTCCTTGTGGCCATCCAAATGGCTGCCACCAGACATAAGGTTAGCAGTCCTATTACAAAACCATAGAACGCCTCAACGTAGTATGCGTCACCCAGAGTTTTAAAGGCGAATGACTGAAGCAGGAATCCGAACGGCGGGTGCTCGAAAAATGTTCTGTAAACGCTCTCAGTATAGTATGGCTTCCAGAAACTTCCCCAACCCTCAGCCAAGTTCCGGGAAATGCTGGCATAGGTTAAACCGTCCAAGAACATGCCATGGCTCAGCATTCTCGGTAGCATCAGAAGACCATAAACGGCAATGCTAAAATACAATAGAGAAAAGGGCTTGGCCTCGACCAATGCGGCGCTTGCTCCATTGTTGGTCTGGTGATACATAATTAGGTCCCATGACCAAGTGCAGGACCGAAGGGGAGGACGAATGCCAAAAGAGGAATCTTAGCCCGTGTGCATCCAGGGAGAACCTAATCTCCCGCTCATCTCTTCCTAAGGACAAAAATGCGGGCATCGGATGACGACAGATCCATGGTCTCAGAGAAATTGAGTTCGTCTTCAGGAGCCTGACAAATCCATTTTTTTCTTCTCGAACTCCTCTTTGTCAATCTCTCCTCTGGCGTATCTTTTCTTCAGGATGTCAATGGCGCTTTCCCTGACGTCGGAGGTCTTCCGGTCTTTCTCCAAAAGCCACTTGACTAAGAAGACTATCCCGACGACAACCAGAATCCAGAAAATCATCGTTCCCGCCCATCCGAATCCCCACATCATGTAGTGATGACCAAACATGTTCTTCCTCCTGCATGGTTTTTCATTGGTCCTCTGTGGCGGAGACCTTTAGGTCTCCAAAAAGGAATTAGCCTTTCAGCGCCTGCTCACTCAACGCATCCTTCAGTTTTGGATGGACGAAGATGCCGTTCTTGCGGATCAAGATGTCGTCGAAATAGATCTCCCCGCCGCCGTACTCTTCAGTCTGGATCAAGACTAAGTCCCAATGTATGGCAGACTTGTTTCCGTTGTCGGCTTCATCGTAGGCGTTCCCCGGCGTAAGGTGAATGCTGCCGAAGATCTTTTCGTCGAACAGGGTGTCCTTCATCGGCTTTTTGATGCCGGGATGTATGCCGAAGGAGAATTCTCCTACATATCTGGCTCCTTCATCCGTGTCCAGAAGCTTGGTCATCTTCTTTTCATTCACCGTGGCCTTCGCATCCACTATTTTCCCGGCCTTGAATTCAAATCTGATTCCGTCATACAATACTCCGTCGTGAATCGCCGGGGTGTTGAACTTGATGGAGCCGTTGACCGAGGTTTTCACCGGAGCAGTAAAGACTTCGCCATCGGGGACGTTGAGTTTACCGTCACATTTCTTATTGGGTATCCCCTTGATGGAGAACGAGAGGTCGGTTCCCGGCCCGACTATTCGCACCTTATCCGTCTGAAGCATCAGCTCGCACAAGGGGTTCATGGCTTTGGACATTTTGGCGTAATCTAAGTTACACACTTCAAAATAGAAATCCTCAAATGCCTCTTGGGAGGTTTCCGCCAGCTGAGCAAATGAGTTGGTAGGATAGCGCAGAACCACCCATTTCTTATGTTTGACCCTCTCCTCCAAGTGAACCGGCTTGACGTAATGCGTGGTGTATTGCTTCATCTTTTCCTCCGGCACGTCACCTAAGTCGAAGGCGTTGTCTCCTCCCCGAAATGAGACAAACGCGTCCACCGCCTTCATCATGGCCAGATGAAATTCCCCGAAGTTCTTCAATTGATCTTCGTTGCAATCCAAAAGCCACCTTCGGGTCAGGCTATCGTCGTTATAATACCAGAAAGGGATGGCGCCTTTCTTGGTGACCTGCGTGATCATCTCCTTGGCCATCTCCAGCACCGGAAACCCTCTGGATTCGATCCACACCCGCTCCTTCGGCTTCAACTCCAAAGAGTAATTGGCCAGATTCCTCGCCAGGGTAACCACTCTTTCGTCTTTCATGTTTCTTCTCCTTCTTTGGCCGGCTGATTAGCGTCAAAATCCTCTGTGCATAGAATATATGAAATCCCAGCGCCGGGGCAAGTGCAAAACGTAACGAAATGACGGACACCATGCCGTATGGTTTGCCCTTGACGGGTGGAAGCAAAAGGCATGGCTCCGGGCACAAGAGAGAAGCAGCGGGATATGCATGGTGCCCGAAGAGTTTCGGGCATGTGGGGCAAAGAAACCCGCAACCACATGCGTATTCCCGACCACCTTAGCGGTGCAAGGTCCACAACCTGACCAAAGTCAGTCAGAGCTATCCACAACCAAAGATACAAGCACTCCTTGACCAGGGCATGAAGTCGGTTACGCCCGACGGAGGAGACGAACAAAACGCCGCAGCGCTACCCATTTTCCCTGAGACTCGCCAGCAACCCCCGACTGATAGTCTTTGCCTCGAAAAAAGCCCAATCAAACCGGGTAGTTATTCCCCAGCCCTGCATAAGGCTTGCAAAAAGGTCTTGACAGGACTGCGTTTAAGCTTATTTTTGCGGGGTGTTTTTTCGCATGACAAGACGTTTTGGGAAAAACTGAATCAACCTCTAAAAAACGGAGGAATGGATGTTCGACACCGGCAATACCGGCTTTATGCTGGTGGCAACCAGCCTGGTGATGTTGATGACTCCGGGGTTGGCTTTTTTCTACGGTGGTTTGGTGGGTCGCAGGAATGTGCTGACCATCATGATTCAGAGTTTCGTCTCCATGGGCGTCACCACGATCATTTGGTGGGCCTACGGCTATTCCCTCTGCTTCAGCGGTGGCGTGGGAGGCATCATCGGGAATCTCGACAAGGCGTTCATGATCGGCGTGACCCTAAATTCACCGTCCCCGTTCGGAAGCGGACACATACCTGAGTTCGTTTTCATGGCGTACCAAATGATGTTTGCGATCATCACCCCTGCACTAATCACCGGTGCCTTCTCTAACCGCGTTCGTTTCGGGGCCTATCTGATGTTCCTTGTGGCATGGTTGACCTTTGTCTATTTCCCGTTTGTGCATATGGTCTGGGGCAATGGTTTATTGGCCAAGCTGGGAGTGCTCGATTTTGCCGGCGGAATCGTGGTTCACAACATTGCCGGCATGGCGGCTTTGGCATCGGTTCTGTATGTCGGACGAAGGCGCATCGGCGACAGCATCCCCCACAGCATTCCGCTGGTGGCGCTGGGAACCGGGCTTTTGTGGTTCGGGTGGTATGGGTTCAATGCCGGCAGCGAGTTGAGGGTGGATGCGGTGACCGGTGTGGCGTTCCTGAATACCGACATTGCCGCATCTTTTGCCGGTCCAGTCTGGATGTTGTTGGCATGGATCTTTGAAAAGAAACCAAAATTCTTAGGTTTGCTGACCGGTGCGGTGGCTGGTCTGGCGACCATCACCCCCTGTGCCGGTTACGTTACTCCCACCAGCGCGGTGATCATCGGTATTCTCGCGGGCATCGTTTGCTATTTTGCCGTGAGTCTGAAGAACCGTTTTAAATGGGACGATGCTTTGGACGTCTGGGGGGTGCACGGAGTCGGCGGAATGCTGGGAATTATCATGCTGGGGCTTTTGGCGAGCAAAGCGGTCAATGCCGCCGGAGCAGACGGCCTGTTCCATGGGAATGCCAGCTTCTTTGTCACGCAGCTTTTGTCCGTTATCGCATCATCGATCTATGCTTTTGGTTTCACCTACTTGATGTTGCTGATCATCAATAAAATCACCCGGGTCAAAACCACCGAAGGTGAGGAAGAAAGGGGTCTAGATCTCTCGCTGCACGGTGAGACCGCTTACGAAGGAATGTGACCAAAGTCGCTGGTAAGTTGATAGCTGGGTGATAGCCCACTCTCTTGTGTCTGCGCTGAGTATATGGGCACAAAGAGCAGCTACGGCACCACCAACTTCGGCTTTTCCTGGAGATTTGCCGATAATGTATCCGTGCTATTAGGCTACGATATCTTCTGCAACCGCCATATCCCGGATGTAGCTACTGTTCAGGTGGATATTGATTCTTGACGATTACCAGGTAGAGATATGCCACACGGTTTTCAGGCATGGCGGGGTAAGTACACTCGTGCCAGCATTGGCATTCCCAGCCACTTTAGTGGCGCAAAGTCCAAAACCCGGCTAAAGTCAGTTAGAACCACCGAGCCAAAGGTGCCTGACGAAAAGTGCGAATATCGCAGAGGCAAGAATTCTCCGCCTGCGTCTCTTAATATGCCGTAGAATCTCGAAAGTGTTCTTCGGGAATTCATCCTCGGATTCTCCCTGCTCGACTTTTCACATTCCGTCTGTTCCTTTGCACTCCCAAAATCTTAAATTCATGATTTGTCTTCACCGAACGAGAATAGCAAACCAGCGAAGCTCTTCCTGATCGACTCAGGGTTCAAACCAGGTCGACTTAATGAAGAATCCAAAGGCAGAGTATAGGGCAAAGAAGGAACCGGATCTGGACTATTAGTGTTCGGATGGCAATTTCCTGACACGACCGGAAACTACTTAGAAAACAGCTTAATCCCTGCGTCCAGCAGGAAGTAGAAAATGCCGGCAGAGAGGAGCGCGCCGGGGATGGTCAAAAGCCACGCCCAGACGATTTTCAAAGTGACGCCCCAGCGTACGGCAGAGAGTCGTTTGACCGCACCCACGCCGGAGATAGCGCCGGTAATGACGTGCGTGGTGCTAACCGGTACGCCAAGATGGGTGGCCAAGAAAATGCTAATGGCGCTGGCCGTTTCCGCACTAAAACCATCAATGGGTCTTAGCTTGGTGATTTTCTGTCCCATGGTCTTCACAATGCGCCAACCGCCAGACAAAGTTCCCAAGGCTATAGCGGCGTGGGCGCTCAGCACCACCCAAAGAGGTACATGAAAGCTTCTAAGTAAGCCCGCGGAAAATAATAAACTGGTAATAATGCCCATGGTTTTCTGCGCGTCATTGCCACCATGGCCCAAGCTATATAAAGCCGCGGAAAACAATTGCAGGCGACGCGACCATTTGTCAATAACGGCGGGTTGTTTTTTGTGCACTATCCATGTGGCAATGATGATGAAAATCCATCCTAAGACTAACCCCATAACTGGTGCCAGAACAAGAAAAATGAGGGTCTTAACCCAGCCGCTAGCGATGATCACCCCAAAGCCGCCTTTGACCATGGCGGCGCCGGCATAGCCGCCGATCAAAGCATGCGAAGAGCTGGTAGGCAGGCCCAAATACCAAGTAAAAAGATTCCAACTGATGGCGCCAATCAGGGCGGCGAAAATGACCCGCGGGGTGACCACGGTGATGTCAATCAGACCCTTACCAATTGTGGTCGCCACCGTGGTGCCGAAAATCAGAAAAGCGACAAAATTGAAAAAAGCTGCCCAGAGGACGGCCTGACGCGGGGTCAAAACTCGGGTGGAGACAACCGTGGCAATGGAATTAGCGGCATCGTGCAGACCGTTGGTAAAATCAAAAGCGAGGGCAATCAGAATAACAAAGATAACAAAGATTAAACTTAGGCTCAACATAAAAGTTGCGAAGATTCTCTTGTGTCCGCCAGATCCCCTGCTCTGGTGGGAAATGCCTGTCGGGGACCCGATAGACACACAATATCCATTACTCTTTCAGAATTCAGTAGGTTCAAGTGCTTTTCACCACTATGCCCTCGATAACATTGGCAATGTTCTCACAATGATCCGCCGCAGTTTCCAAACGGGCATATACCTCCTTCCATTTTATTGCCACCCTCCAATCAGGCTCCTCATCCAGCAGTTGTCCGATCATCTGCTGAGAGATCTGGTCCGCCTCGTTTTCCAACCGGTTTATCTCAATGCAGAACGGCAGAAGGCTTCTGAAATGCTCTAAGTCGGAAACCGCCTTCTCGATCTGAGTCGCCGCCTGATAGATGATGTTAACCAGCCGAATGCACTCCGGAGTGGGCTGGGGAATCTTGAAATTATAGAGTCGGCTGGCAATCCCCTCGATGGCGTCCAGAACGTCATCCAGCTCACTGGCCAACTTGTGGATATCTTCCCGATCAATGGGGGTGATAAAGGTTTTGTTCAGTTTATCCATGATCTCATGAAAGATGTTGTCACCCTGGTGCTCTATCTGTTCTATGTTCAGAACCTTCTGCTCTACATCGGTGTAATCGTATACTAATGCCTTCAACGCCTTGGCACCCTCAAGAACATTTTTGGCTGAGGCCTCAAACATGTGAAAGAACTTCTCTTCCTTGGGTATCAACCGGGGAAGCTTTATAGTCATGGAACCTCCGTCTTTCAGTTTCAGTGGGTCAGTATACAGCCACTTCTTGGTTTGTGCAACAGAAAAGTTGCAGGTTCTCACGTCTGGTGTCAGAATATCAATCCGAACATATTTGAAAAGAGCGCCAACCAGAGGCGGCTGACGCAACCAGTGCTCGAAACATGGCACCAGACATAGTGTTTTGGCGGGCAAGAGGTTGTTCTTACGCTAAGGGGGTTCTTGCTTGGAGACCAGAAGGTCTTCGCTGGGGTTTTTTCTCTCCTGTGTAGGAGAGGGGACGAGAAGGCCCTGATAGTCGACTGAGTCGAGTAGGCTGATGCTCAAAGCCGGAGTGAGGCACCTCATCTGCCGGATCAATTCCGTCACGGATGAATGCTCTCGCATTCACCCGTCATTAGTTATCAGTCACTCGCCATCCATGGTTGGCCGTCGCTTTTTCTTATTGACATGAAACTGAAGTTGCGTATATTACTGAAGCCTTCGGGGTGAGGTGAAATTCCTCGATCGGTGGTGAAAGCCCATGCGTCCGTATGGACTGAACTGGTGAAATTCCAGTGCCGACGGCTAAAGTCCGGAACAAAGAAGGTGGAAGCCGATAGGTCGATGCGGCCTCTGGCTCAATCGAGGGAATCATGTCTCGCCCCGGAACAAAAACTCGGGGTTTTTTGTATATGCAAAACGAAAGACTTATGCATTTGGCTCTCCGGCTGGCTGAAAAAGGGAGAGGTACGACCTCTCCCAACCCGATGGTGGGGGCCTTGGTCACCAAGGGAGATGGAATTCTGGCTGAAGGATATCATAAGAAATTCGGAGGTCCGCACGCCGAAGCCGTGGCTCTTCATGCCTGCGGCGATCAAGCCAAGGGCGCCACCTTATATGTGAACCTGGAACCGTGCTGTCATTACGGGAAGACCCCACCCTGCACCGATCTGATTATTCAAAGCGGGATAAGGAAAGTCGTTTGCTCCACCATTGACCCCAATCCTCAGGTCAATGGCAAGGGAATACGGAGCCTGAAAAAAGCGGGGATCAAGACTCGGGTGGGCATCTTAGAACGGGAGGCCACGAGGCTAAACGAGGCCTATTTCAAGTACATAAACACCGGACTTCCGTTTGTCGTGCTGAAGGTGGTAACCGGCTTGAATGGAAAGACCCTTGCACCAGACGTCTTAACGAAGAGGCAAGAGGCTGCGATCCTTGCGGGGTCCATGCATCCTGTAAATGCGGGAACAGACGCGATCCTGTTGGACGGCGATCTGGTCGGTTCCTCTTGCTTAAGACAGCCCGGCACCCAGAAACACAGTTGGATCATCTTGGGCACCTGGAATGAGATCTGGCGCAAACGGGGAAGGCTGAAGAAGACGGGAGACGGAAACATGATTCTGGTTCCCGTCGATGACCAGACCACCGGAAGAAAAGCAGGTTCCAGATATCAGATCTGGAAGGCGAAGAAAAGAAAAGATGGGAGCATCGATCTTCTACGGCTCCTGAAACAAGCTGGAGGAGTGGGCATTGCCAGTCTTCTGGTCGAGGCCGGTCCCCAGATTTCGACTTCGTTCTTGAGGAACAGACTGGTCGACAAGATCTGGTATCAACTCATCCCGGATATACTGGGGAAAGGGGAAGAGCCTTTCGATGACCTGGGGATAAGGAGAATATCCGAGGCGGTAACGTTGAGAGACTGCGAGTACGTTCATTTGAAGGATAGCCTTTTGGTTGTCGGCTATCCGGCCTTCTTGTAACCTCGTCTTTTCTCCGGCTTGCGGAGACGGGAACGATAAGAAAAGGTCGAGATCATCATGTTTACCGGGATAATAGAAGAGATAGGGAGAGTGAGGCGAATTTCCCCCAGAGGCAGCAACCTGATTTTGGGAATAGGAGGCTCAAAGATCGCCACCGATTTGAACGTCGGCGACAGCATAAACATCAATGGCGCCTGCCAGACCATCACTGAGTTGAAAGACGGGCTGTTTACAGCTGAAGCAGTGGAGGAAACACTGAGAAGGACGAATCTGGGTCAACTGAGAATGGGAGATGGAGTGAACTTAGAACGGGCTTTACGTCATTCAGATCGTCTGGGGGGACACTTAGTCACCGGCCACGTCGATTTTGCGGGAAGCATAAAATCGGTCATGCAGAAAGATGGAAGCTGCATATTTGAGATCGAGTTCCCCCAAGAGTACCGGATTCAGTTTGTAGAAAAGGGATCGGTGACGGTGGACGGAGTGAGCCTGACCGTAGCCCAGGTGCTCTCCGGTTCAATCACCGTATCCGTTATTCCATTTACCATGAGCAACACCACCTTAGGAGAGAAAAAAATCGGAGATGCAGTTAATATAGAAACAGATTTGATCGGGAAATATGTGGAGAGAATTCTAACCGCTAAAAAGGATAAGTTTCAGATCACGGAGGAGTGGTTGAGAGAGAAGGGATGGTAACTTGGTGATAGTAAAACAAGGGGAAGATTTTGGAAACAGAAGAAATCAAGAACAAGGTTTTTTATCAAAAATGTAAAGGATTTATAACCAGTGCATTCCGCTTACTCGAAGTTTATCTTAAAAAGGGCGAATCAATACCAGAAACTATAATACAAGATATTTCGTTAAAGAGTGAGTCCGAGTGGGAGTATCCCTTCCGACGTTTTTTATTCTTACCTCTCTTTGTTTTGAGACATGAGAGGAGTATTGAAGAACTGCCGGAATTTATTGATTGCAAACGATACATGTTTGAAGAAGAAAGTATCAAGAAACATTTGGATCATATTGTCGGTTATTCCCATGCACAGACTGTAATAAATGCAGACTCACTCCTGTCCGAGCTTGTTTATCACTCATTTGATGATTCAAGACCGTTTGAATATAACCCAGATCGTTTTGATCGCGCATATTCAAGAATAGAAGATCTTTTTTATGGCGAAAACATACACTTGGTTTTTTCTGCACCTCTCCAGAACTTCCATTGCGAGCTAGAAACGATAAATCTGGCGAAGGATTTAAGAATTGTTCGCATGTCAAGAGAGGAACGAGAAGACCTTTGGCGAAGTAGTAGATACGGAGGATGGCTGCCTGACAGCTTACTTCCTCACTTAACCCACATATTAGAGCTTGACTGTTTTAAGCCGAAAATTTGTAAGAAGACTTGGGATGAATTTAGCAAAAGCATTTCCGAAGAAAATCCAGAGCAAATAGCAAAATCTGAGTTCGACAGCGTTGTTTCTGCTTTAAGGCTATTCAAACCTGGAGTTATGGGTTTCAGCTACATAAGAACAACTTCTCTAACATGGTTTCCTCTTCCTGGTTTCGGTGGTTTTACCACCCACTATGGACAGCATTTTGAACTTGCCAAGTACGTATTATCAGAATCGGAAGCAAAAGAATTTGAGACATTCTTTGAAGAGCTTTTCGGAAGGAAATCAGTTTCACACCTTCAATACCCTTTGGATTTGGCTCTCAATAGGTTCAACTATGCATATGAAAGAAAAAGACCAGAAGACAAGCTCATTGATTACATGATCGCTTTTGAAGCTTTGTACGGAGCACCCGGGTACATGATAGCGTTGCGGGCTGCGTCATTGCTTGGTAATATTCCAGATGAGAAAAAACAGATTTTTTCAGAGATGAAAGAAGCTCGTGAACTAAGAGATAATACAGTGCATGGTTCAACGAAAAAAGAAAGCGCGATATCGGCCGAGAAGGCTTCAAGAATCGAAGATCACTTACGACATTCTCTGCAGCAATTCATTAAAAGAAAAATCACAGGAAAGACAGCTCGCAAAACGCTCATTGACTCTTTGGAAAAAACATTACTTTCCTGATTTCGCACAGTTGAAAAGGAGCTAGGCATGTCGCAACTTAATACAATAAAGCAGTTGCCGCAGGGAAGCCCTTGTGGTTTACCGCCTCAAGGTTCGGACAGGGACAAGCCCTGTCCCTACGATTTAGGCCATGGTGGAGAAAGGAGAAGCGAGTATGGCAGATTTGAATACCATAGAAGAGGCAATTGAGGATATAAAACAAGGGAAGATGGTGATCGTGGTGGATGATGCGGATCGGGAAAACGAGGGGGATATGATTTTTGCGGCGGAAAAGACGACTCCAGAGGCGATAAATTTCATCTCAAAGTTTGCCCGGGGATTGGTATGCGTTCCCATGACCAGAGAACGTATCGAGCAGTTGGACCTTTCCCCGATGGTGAAGGTCAACACCGCCAAGATGGGCACCCGTTTCACTGTCTCAGTTGACGCAGTACATAATACCTCCACTGGCATCTCTGCCCATGACAGAGCGCAGACCATAAAGACTTTGATCGATCCCAAAACCAAGTCAGAGGAACTGGCCAAACCCGGTCATATATTCCCCATTCAGGCTCAGGATGGTGGGGTGTTAAGTAGAGCTGGACACACCGAGGCTTCAGTGGATTTGACGCGAATGGCCGGACTTTATCCAGCTGGGGTTCTGTGTGAGGTAATGGATGAAGACGGGCACATGGCTCGCCTGCCCAAGCTTTTGGAAATGGCGAAGGAATTCGACCTGAAGATCGTAACGGTCAAAGATCTGATCGAATATCGAAGGAAAAAAGAGAAGTTGGTAAAACGAATCGTTTCGGTCGATTTCCCCACCAAATTCGGACACTACAGACTTCATCTATACAAGAGTCGGATAGATGAACATCACCATCTGGCCTTGGAAAAAGGGGAGGCAAAAGGAAAAGAGAACGTCCTGGTTCGGGTGCACTCGCAGTGTCTTACCGGAGACGTCTTTGGCTCCCGCCGCTGCGATTGTGGCGATCAGGTAGCGCATGCCTTGACCATGATCGAAAAGGAAGGTCTGGGCGTGTTCTTGTACATGCGACAGGAGGGGAGAGGCATTGGGCTGTCCAACAAGATCCTGGCCTATCAGCTTCAGGACCTGGGCCTGGACACCGTGCAGGCGAATATCGAGCTGGGATTTGGAGCGGACCTGCGCGATTACGGGATCGGAGCCCAGATTCTAGTGGATTTGGGTCTTTCGACCATCAGATTGATAACCAACAATCCCAAGAAGATTGTGGGACTGGAGGGATACGGCCTTAAGGTTACGGAGAGAATTCCGACGGAGGTTCCCCCCACACCGGAGAACATCAGATACCTGGAGACCAAGAGGGACAAACTGGGGCATCTTTTGCGACGAAACCAAGACGGCAGTCCGTCTGTGGTCGGTCTAAAGGGAGAGACCAACGGGAATTCAGACCAAGTCTAATGACGTTGTTCGAAAAATGAGAAAGGAGCTTCTATGCCGAAGGAGATCAAGGGAGTACTGGATGCTAAAGGAAAGGCTTTCGGAATTACCATCAGCCGGTTCAACGAATTCGTCACCCAAAAGCTTCTGGATGGAGCCTTGGATTGCTTGAGGAGGCACGGCGCAGAAGATGAGAAAATCACCATCGTCTGGGTGCCCGGTTCTTTCGAGATTCCCTACGCCGCTCACCGAATGGCGAGCGGCAAGAAGTACGATGCGGTGATCTGCCTGGGAACCGTGATCCGGGGTCAGACCCCCCATTTTGATTACATAGCCAGCGAGGTGTCCAAGGGCATTGCCAAGATATCTCTTAAAACAGGCGTGCCCACGATCTTCGGAGTGATCACCGCAGATACTTTGGAGCAGGCCATCGAAAGGGCCGGGACCAAAGCGGGCAACAAAGGCTGGGATGCGGCCCTGTCTGCCATCGAGATGGTGAAGCTGTTTGAGCAGATTTGAGTTCCGGTGCTCAATTTGAGACGGAACCGATAACGGCATCAGCAAGCCAAGTTTAGTGGTATCGGCGCTTATGCAGACGTCTCTGATACCAAGTGCCCCGGCATCTTTTCCTCGCCCACCAGGCGAGAGAGAAATGCATTGACCGGTTTGAATCTTGGATTTTTCACTTTGAATTTTGAATTGCTTCTATGTCTGCCAGACGAAAAGCTCGCGAACTTACCTTGAAGGCTCTCTACGCCTATGACATCTCAGGGACGGACCCGCAGCAGGTTTCCAACGAGATCATACGTACCAGCGAGATAAAGCCGGACGCGATAGAATTTTCCGAGACTCTTTTTTTGAAGGTTGTCCAGAACATTAAGGAGATCGACAGCCTGATAAAGAGCAACGTCAAATCGTGGGATTTCTCCAGAATTGCCGCGATTGAAAAGAACATCCTGCGCATGGGGATCTGCGAGTTCTTGTTCTTCGACGACATTCCGCCGGCCATAAGCATGGATGAGGCCATCGAACTGGCGAAAAAATACGGTGACAAGGACTCCAAGAATTTTGTGAATGCCATGCTCGATTCTGTCCTTAAGGGGATAAGCACGAAGAGTCGAGATTGAGGAGACCAGACTGCCCGGAGACCCGCCTAAGACACGCCATCTCCAAAATGAATATTGACAAATGGCGATTATCTCGTATATTCTTTGAGCTAAAAAGGGGTGGAGTAAATTTGCTTTCGGCGCACGGTCTGATCGGCGGTAGGTCCTAAGGAGGAAAACAGTGAACCAACGACTCAAGACATGGTATGAAAATCAGGATCGGCTCTCTTTGTTTCTTTCTCTTTTCGTTTTCTTGGCAAGCTTTGTGGTCTATTTGAGAACCATGGCTCCCACCGCCTCCTTCTGGGATTGCGGGGAGATGGTGAGCTGTTCTTATATTCTGGCCATACCACATCCTCCGGGAACTCCGCTTCTGGTTCTGATCGGACGGCTCTTCACCCTAGTGCCCTTATTCCACGAGATAGCCGCCCGGGCGAATTTTATGTCGGTGTTAACCTCCGCTCTGGCTGTCTGGCTATGTTATCTGTTGATTGTGAGGATGGTCGGATACTGGGAAAAGCAGAATCGCGGAGAGCAACCGGGAGGGAGTCTCTGGTTCAGGTTAGGGAAATACGTAGGCGGGGTAACGGGCAGTCTATTTTTGGCTTTCTCCGCTACTTTTTGGGACAGCGCGGTGGAAACGGAGACCTGGAGCATTTCCATGTTTTTCACGCTTCTCATTCTGTACTTAGGACTGGTGTGGATGGACAGAAAGGGTACTCCCAAAGGGACTAAGCTTTTGGTTTTACTTTCCTACTTGGGATTCGTGACCACCGGCATTCATCCGGCTGTTTTTCTGATCATGCCCGGGATATTTCTATTGGTACTTCTGGTGGACCGGGAGATACTCCTGAACTGGCGGTTCTGGGTAACAGGTATTGTCCTGGTTCTGGTAGTACACAGCGTGGAGCCATTCTTTTTCGCTATGGGTATTTGGTTTGTGATCTGTCTTATTATGGTGACCGTCTCCAATCAAAAGAAGCTGTGGTCCCTCCCCTTTGGCCTGGTTCTGGTGGCTATTATCGGGTACTCGGTTCAGATTTACATCCCGGTTCGATCCTCCCTAAACCCGGCCATAGACGAGAATGACCCCTGCGACTGGACCAGTTTCAAAGCTTTTCTGGAACGCAAGCAGTATGGGCAGGAAAGCATGCTGGGCCGCATGTTTTATCGCCGAGCCACCTGGGCGAGTCAATTTGGAATCAAAGAAAGGATGGGATTCTGGGGATTCTTCCAAGAGCAGTTTATGGACAAGAAGCTTCAATTGATTCCGCTGATCTTCGGGCTTTGGGGCATCTGGGAGCAAATCCGCAGAAGAAGACGAGAGGGGGTAGTGCTTCTGTTTCTTTTGTTAGTCTGCACTGTGGGCTTAGTCTTGTACATGAACTTTGCGGACGGAACCAAGCCGGACAAGTACACCGGAGAGATGATACCGATTGAGGTCCGGGACCGGGATTATTTCTGGACTCCGGGGTTTATGTTTTTTGCCCTGGCCATGGGATTGGGCATCGCCGGCATTCTATCGCATCTGGGGAACTGGCTGGAGAAAGTCAAAGCCAGCTTGGCCAAGCCCCTGGTGGGGGGATTGTCCATTATCATACTGGCTCTTCCGATCATGCCCCTAGAACGAGGTTTCAATTCCCACATCAACCGGAGCGGAAACTATCTTCCCTACGACTACGGTTATAATCTTCTCAACTCGTGCGACAAGGATGCCGTCCTTTTCACCAACGGCGACAATGACACTTTTCCTCTGTGGTTCTTACAGACCGTGGAGAAGATCAGGCCGGACGTGAGGGTGGTCAATCTAAGCCTGATCAATACCCAATGGTACATCAAGCAGATGAAACACCAATGGGGAGTCCCGATCAGCTTAACCGACAAGGAGATCGACCACATCGGATACGTGCGTACCGAGGACGGAAAGGTCTTAAGAATACAGGACCAGATGATAGACAACATCATGGAGACCAATAATTGGAAATACCCTGTCTACTTCGCGGTCACGGTAGCGGGCGAAAATAGATTGTACAAGGGGAAATCCATAGATGATCATCTGAGAATGGAAGGGATGGCTTATCGGGTGATAAAGGAGGAGGGGAAGATGTTGGTGGAACCCACCATCATGAGGGATAAGCTCTTCAATGTGTTCAGATACCGAGGGGTATCTGACCCTTCCGTGCATAAGGATGAGAATGACATCCGGCTTTTGGCCAACTATACTTCCTGTTTTCTGGCATTAGCCGATACATTAAGAAGAACCAGGCAGTACGGAGAAGCCGTTCAAGTGGCCAAGAAAGCGTCCGATCTACTGCCTTACGACTGGCGTCCATACGCTTATCTTCTGCAGCTTTATGCTGAGTCGGGAGAGCCTGAACCGGAGATTCAAAGGGTACTGCAGAAGGCGCAGGACTTGGCCAAGACGTCAAAAGGATCGGTGGAAGAGGACTTCGTTGAGAAGCTATATTTCAACCTGGGTTACACTTACAGACAACGCGGCGAAAACCAGAAAGCCATCGACTCGATGACGAAGATACTTTCCATAAACAAAAGCTTCAGACCTGCTTTGGAGGCTCTGGTAGGCATTTACTATGGGCAAAAGGATAAGGAAGCGCTGACCAAGCTTTTGGAAGACTGGGTGGCGAATAATCCGAGTGATGCCCAGACCATGAGCATGTTGAATCAGATCAAGTCGCCCGATTTCAAGTTCATGGAAAAACCGCAGTGACCTCGAAAAATCGTCCACAGTCCACGGTCCACCGTCAACAGCAAGTGCTCAAGAGTAACTGTTAGCTGCGGACTGTGGACCGTCGACCGTGCACAGCAGTTCAGGATTCGATTGAACATACTGGCGCTTAACTGGGAAGATCTTTCCAATCCGCAGGCTGGCGGGGCAGAGGTTCACCTCCAGGAGATTCTCAAAAGGATCGCTTGCCGGGGGCACAGGGTGACCCTTCTGTGCAGCGGATTCCCCGGATGCAAACCCACCGAAGAGATCGAGGGAGTAAGGATAGTGCGGCGGGGCTCCCGCTTCAATTTTAATTTCGTAGCTCCTTTTGCCCTGAAGGCGCTCCTGCGGGAAAACAATTGGGACGTAGTGATCGAGGACATTAACAAGATCCCTTTCTACACTCCCCTTTACCATCGCATTCCCTTATTAGTGGTGATTCCTCACCTTTTTGCCGATTCCGTCTTCAAGGAGATAAACTTCATCTTGGGGCTGTACATTTATCTATGTGAAAAACCCATTCCCTGGCTTTACCGGGGTTTCAAGATCATGGTCATCTCCGAAAGCACCAAGGAGGACTTGGTCCGACGAGGCCTACGGGGTGATGATGTCCAGGTAGTGCATTGCGGAATTGACCTGACCCTCTACCATCAGGAGCCGAGCGTCGCAAAAACCCCTGATCCCACGGTGATCTACCTGGGAAGGCTGAAAAAGTACAAGAGCATCGATCACCTGCTGAGGGCTTTCTCGTTGGTACGGCGGAAGATTCCTAACGCCAAACTGGTGGTGGTGGGCGAGGGTGATTTTAAGAGTGAGCTTGTCGGTCTGGCCAGAGAGCTAAGCATAGGAGACGGAGTTGAGTTCACCGGTTTCGTGGACGAAAAAGAGAAAGTGAGAAGACTGCAGGAAGCCTGGGTGGCAGTCTATCCTTCTCTCAAAGAAGGGTGGGGTCTGACCAACATAGAGGCGAATGCCTGCGGGACCCCGGTGGTAGCCAGCAATGTGCCGGGATTAAGGGAGTCCGTAGTCCACGGCAAAACCGGCCTTTTGTTCGAATATGGGGACGTGCAAGAGCTTTCCCATTACCTGGTCAAGATCTTGTGCAATGTAGATTATAGGCAGGAATTGACCCGGGGCGGGCTGACCTGGGCAACGAAGTTTAGCTGGGATGAAGCGGCAACGAGGACTCTGGAGTTGATAGAGAGGGTGGTTGAGAAGGGGTCGACGGCCAAGGGTTCGGATTCGGCGGCTAAGGGGCAAGAAGAGAGATGAAGAAGAAACTCGTCATCGGCATATTGGTCAGTCTGGTGTTTTTATACCTGGCCTTTCGCAAGGTGGATTACGCCCAGCTGTGGTATGCCATGAAGGGAGCGAACTATTGGTGGGTTATTCCCAACGTCGTTTTGGTCATCCTCAGCATGTGGATGCGGGCCTATCGCTGGAAGTTCATGGTCAACCCCATTAAGAAGCTGGGATTGGGTCGTCTATTCCCCTCGGTCATGATCGGTTTTATGGCCAACAACGTGCTGCCCGCCAGATTGGGAGAGTTCGTGCGCGCTTATTCTCTCGGAGCCAAGGAGAACATCTCCAAAAGCGCCAGCTTTGCCACCATCGTGATCGAACGGGTCTTCGACGGTTTTTCGCTACTCTTTCTTCTCTGGTTGGCATTGTTTTTTTCTCCTTTTCCGGACGTAGTGAAGAAAGCCAGCAACCTTTTTTTGCTGATGAACGTGATCATCTTGGCCCTCCTGATATTTCTGGAGGTAAAGCGGGAACCGACGCTGAAGCTTTTCAATTTCGTCTTCAAATTGCTGCCGGGAAAGCTGTCGACCAGAGCCGCAGAGATACTGGAGAAGTTCATCGGCGGATTGAAGGTGTTTAGAGACGTACCGAGCCTGATCTGGATTTTGGTCTGGTCCATTTTGATCTGGATAGTGGTAGGGATCAGCAACTACTTCATCTTTCTGGCTTTTGATCTCCACCCCACGGTTTACGCTTCCTTCATTCTCTTGGGAATCGTGTCCGTGGCGGTGATGCTACCCTCCTCCCCCGGATTCGTGGGGGTTTTCCATTATGCGTGTGTGCTCTCCTTCAACCTACTCGGCCTTCCCCGCAGCTCCTCTCAGCCGTTTTCCATAATTCTTCATGCCAGCCAGTACATTCCCGTAACTCTGCTTGGTCTTTACTATCTCAAAAAGGAACACCTGTCGCTGAAGGCCCTTGAGTCTGATTCCATCAAAGGTGATTCGATTCCCCACCAGACTTAGGGGTTCTGGCCGTTCGTCTCTTCGGTCGGGGCATTCTTTTTCCCGGTGCGCGGAAGTTTTCTCTTGACAAAGGTATCCGCTCTTCCTTAATACATACCCATGATTGAAGATTCCAAATCAAATCATCGAAAGGAGAGAGGCATGCTCAGGTCCAAGAGTCAAGCTTGGCTGGTTATTTGGTTGTTCCTGTTTTTCGGAAGTTTTCTGGTGAAGGCCAAGGCGGAGGAGGTTTTCCATTTTGCGGTGGTGGGAGACAGAACCGGTGGGGCCCAGCCGGGAATCTACGAGAAGGTGTTAGCAGAGGTGAACCTTATGGATCCGGACATCATTTTGACGGTGGGAGACCATATCGAAGGTTACAATTCGGACAGCACGGTGACCAATAGGCAGTGGGACCAATATTTTGGGCTTCTGAAAGATATGAAAGCTAAGTTCCATTTCACTCCGGGCAATCATGATATCACGGATAACAGCATGGAGATTAATTACAGACATCGGGTGGGGAATCCTTATTATTCGTTCGACTTCCAGAGCACTCATTTTATAATCCTGGACGTATCCCGCTCAGAGAAGTTCGGTGAAATCCCGAAAGAGCAGATCAATTGGCTGGTAAATGATCTGGAGAAAAACAAGGATAAGGAAAACATTTACGTCTTCCTCCATAAGCCGTTCTGGTTTGAAGCGATTCGGGACAACAAGCCTGATTCCCTTCACCAGATCTTCAAGAAATACGGTGTGGATGCCGTTTTCTCCGGCCATTATCACGGATATTTCGCCGGCGAGAAAGATGGAATTCTCTACACGTGCCTGGGAAGCTCCGGTGGAACCATGTCCCAGGAGAATGCCGACTTGGGATATGCCTATCAATTTCTGTGGTGCACGGTGAGGGGGAACAAGCTGGACGTGGCAGTGGTCGATGCCGGGAACATCTTCGACAGAGACTATGTTACCGTGAAAGAGAAAATCATCATGGACGCAATCGAGTCCGGAAAATGCATGGGTTTCTCTCCACTGGTGGTTGACGAAGGCGCTAAAGGATTCTCCGGCGAAGAGAAGCTGAACGTCACCAATCTTAGCGAAAGGGTGCTGAATGACACCATCCGATGGGAATGCCAGGAGAACTGGAATATCGAGCCGAAGGCGCAATTTGTCGAAATAGACCCATCCCAGACCAAGAGCACAAGTTACCAAGTCGACTTGAAAGGAGACCTTTTCCCTCTGCCGAGATTCAGTTTTAACTATCCGGTGGGTGAGAAGAAAACCTTTCCCATCAGGGATAGGCTCTGGGTAAAAAGGGAGATGGTCTGCAAGATGATGAAACAGCCTCCAAAGATAGATGGAAAGGTGTCCGAAGAGGAGTGGAAGGAGATCACTCCCGTGACCTCATTCGGCTCCCCCGCCGGAGACAAGACCATAGTTGAACCGACGAAATTCTACTTTGGCTACGACAAGAGCAATCTCTACTTGGCCGCCAAATGCACTGAAAGCAAACCGGATCAGATGGTAGCTCAAGCGAAGGAACAGGATGGACCGGTGTACACGGAGGACTGCGTGGGTTATTTCGTCTGTCCGGATACGGTGGTCAAAGACATCTATCAGATCTATTTTAGCCCGCTGGGAACTGCGTTTGACCAATGGATCAAATACAGCGGGGGAAATTTCGAGACCGACCGGAAGTGGAACGGTAGGTACGAAGTCAAGACCTCCAAGGGTGAAGGGGGCTGGCAAATCGAGACGAAGATCCCGTTCTCCGTGCTCAAAGCAAAGCCCAAAAGAGGAGACGTCTGGGAGCTTAACTTCAGAAGAAAACAAAAAAGGCTGAACTCGTCTTCCGACTGGCAGTACCCCATAACTTATGACACCAAGTACTACGGGATCATGAAATTCGATTGAGCGAACTCTGTTGTGGTTCCTCGAATGCAGACCCTCGGTGAAATCGCTTTGGGGCGTTAAGCTTCAGCCTTACCGTCAGTCGGGCGGTTCAGAATCTGTCCCAAAAGTAAAAGATTTATGAGATTTTTCTTGACAAAGAAACATTGTTTGTTAGATTGCGTAAGAAGATGGAATAGACGGAGTAGTTTCAAATCAAACGGAGGTGGATTCTTAGTGAGCTTTAAACTGCTTTCACTTAATTGCGAATATGATGGCATTACTATGCCCATTTTCGTCTCCGCCTTCGGAAGAAGGAGGCTACTCTTACGGTAAGTCAACCCACATAGGAACTTTGAAACCGTGACTTATCGAGAGTAGGTCACGGTTTTTTGTTATGGTGAAAGGAAAAATTATGAATTGGGCGGTTGAGACTTTTGATCTGTGCAGGACATTTAAGATCAAGAAAAAGAAAAAGGAAAACGGCAACAAGCAGAGCGCTCTGATTGCACTGGAGAATGCCCAAATAAAGATACATCAAGGCGAGTTGTTCGGGCTTTTGGGACCAAACGGGGCGGGCAAGACCACTCTGATAAAGATCCTCTCCACTCTTCTTTTGCCGACTTCCGGGACTGCCCTGGTGGACGGAATAGACGTGGTGAAGCATCCGGAGAAGGTGAGGAAGAAGATCAACATGGTGTCGGGAGGGGAGCACTGCGGGTACGGTATCTTGAACGTGCGGGAGACTTTGTGGATGTTCTCGCAGTTCTACGGCATCCCTACCAAGGTGGTCCAGCCGAGGATTGACCAGCTGCTGAAAATCCTGAAGATGGAGGAGTTTGCCAAGACCAGGATCGGAAAGCTCTCGACGGGACTGAGGCAGAAGCTGAATTTCATGCGGGGTTTTGTCTGCGATCCCAAGATCATGTTTTTAGACGAGCCCACCCTGGGGCTGGACGTGCAGATCGCCCGGGACGTAAGAAACTACATCCGAACCTGGATGAAGGAGAATCTGGAAAGAACCGTCCTTTTGACCACCCATTACATGGCGGAGGCAGACGAGCTTTGCGACCGGGTGGCCATCATCGATAAGGGAAAGGTGCTGGTCTGTGATACCCCCCAAAACCTGAAGAAGTCTTTGGCCGGAGAGGCGGTGTTTCGCATTGAGATTCCTCTCTGCATGAACGGAATGGAAAGGTTTGCTCAAGTTCCGGGAGTCAAGCAATTCGCATACGAACACAAGAGCCACCTGGGAAGAACCGAGCTGAAGTTCATCTTGGAAGAGGAATCGGCCATCTCTAACCTGGCTGAGTCCCTAAACGACAACGGATCGAGGATCATCACTCTCTCCAAGATGGAGCCGGGCTTAGAGGACGTATTTGTAGCGTTAGTGGGAAGGGGGTTGAAAGATGAAAACGGATCTAAAGACTAACCTAAAGGCGATAATTGCCCGGGCCTACGTTCGGGTAATAGCCGCCAACCGCGAGCCCAGCTGGTGGTTCAGCGAAACTCTGCTTCCGATCCTAAGCACCGCCGCTTACGTATACGTGTACAAGGCTTTGAAAGCCCCAGCGGAATACACCGGCTTTGTCATCCTGGGCGGGACCATGAGCGCCTACTGGATCCAGGTTTTGTGGTCCATGGCGGCCCAGTTCTATTGGGAAAAGGAGGTGGGAAATTTGGATCTGTACATGATTGCTCCCATCTCCCGGATGTCCATCCTTCTGGGCATGGCGTCCGGCGGCATGATTCAGGCCACCAGCAGAGCGATTTTCATCTTTCTGGTAGGAAGCCTGATATTCAAAGTGAGTTTTGCCGTGGTGAGTCTGCCCAAGATATTGGTGGTTTTCATCCTGACCTTGGTCAGCCTCTACGGCCTGGGGATGCTCTTCTCGTCACTATTCATGCTTTACGGGCGGGAAGCGTGGCACGGGGTCACGCTTCTGCAGGAGCCGGTTCACTTAATATCCGGATTCTACTTCCCAGTGAAAAACCTGGGCATGGTGGTGGGCTTTGTAGCATCTTTCATCCCACTTACTCTGGGTTTAGACGCCATGAGACAGTTGGCCTTCGCAGCCGGAGCCAAATCGGCTCTGGTGTCGGTAAATGCGGAGATCGGAGTTCTCATGCTCCTTTGCATATTGTTTCTAGTGTCCTCCAAATATGCGCTTGAGCTGATGGAGAAGCTGGGCAAGAAAGAGGGAAGGCTGACTCTGAGGTGGCAATAAAGCTCAGAACTCAAGGTTCAAAGTTCAAGGTTCAAACTGCACATCTGCGTGGACAGATGCCTGTGAGGAGATGCTGACAAAATGTTTGATAAAACTAAAGAGAACCTAAGAACCATCAGGACCGCCGGCTGGCTGGGATGGGAGATGGAATCCAACTGGACCGATCCTTTTCTCTTCGGTCTCTATTCCATAGTGCGGCCCATCGCCTCCTCGTTGATCTTGGTGGTGATGTATTACGTCATCACCCGAGGGAAAACCGGTCTGGGGATGTTTGCCTATATCTATGTGGGAAATGCATTTTTCATGTACGTGGTCAACGTCCTTTTCGGGATCACCTGGGTGATCCACGATGATCGAGAGCATTACCAGATGATCAGGTACATCTACATATCCCCGATCAAGATGTATTACTATCTCTTTGGCCGGGGAATAGCCAAGATGATCCTGACCACCGTGGCCGTGATCGTCACCATGGCCTTTGGCATGCTGGTCCTAAAGCTTCCGGTCAACCTTCTGACGGTGAACTATCCTTTGCTGGTCTTCTCCGTGTTAGTCGGAATTTTCATCGTCACCTGCCTGGGAATCCTGTTGGCCGGAGTGAGCATGGTTACTGCACATCACAGTTTTGCCCTAACCGAGGGGATGGCGGGCCTTTTCTACTTAGCTTGCGGAGCCATTTTCCCCATAGACATCCTTCCGGTGTGGCTGCAGTATATATCCCAGGTACTGCCGCTAACCTATTGGCTGGAGCTGGTGAGAAGATCCATTCTGGGAAAAAGCCTTAGCTCGACTTTGGGAGGATATTCCGATTTTCAGCTTATCCTGATCATGGGAGTAACCACGTTGGCTTTGGCTCTGTGCTCCAGTTACATCTACCGTTCCATCGAGCACATCGCCCGCAAGCATGGGATGATAGACCAGCTCACCAACTATTGATGGTAGAACGAAAATGTGTCTGTTCAAGGGTTCAAAGGTCAAGAAAGAGACACAATTCCTCCACTGACTTGGGTACAAGAGGAGTAATGAGAAGACTCGGGCTCTGGATGGCTTTCGTGGTTTGGTTTGTCCCGGTTTTTGTTGCAGGAGAACCGGCCAGAAAAGAGGTGGCCGTTACCATCGACGATCTGCCGGCCTCGAATATCGCAACCTTTGAGGATCAGCTTAGGATCAATAGAAAGATTCTCGACATTCTGGACCAATATCATGTCAAAGCGACCGGTTTTGTGATCGCAAATCGTGCGCTGGGGAAAACGAGCATCCTGAACATCTGGCTGGAAAGAGGACACGACCTGGGGAACCATACTTACTCCCACATGGACTTTGACCAGGTAGATGCCCCCTCTTTTGAGACGGACATCAAGAAAGGGGCCTCGGTGATAGAAACGCTCTTAAGAGAGCATGAGAGGACTTTAAAATATTTCAGATTCCCTTACCTGCACACAGGAAGCGGTCAGGAAAAGGGACGGGACATCAGGCTCTTTCTGGAGGAGAGCGGCTATACCATTGCGCCCGTAACCATAGACACCCGCGACTGGGAGTATAATTCCCGCTTTGTGCGAGCCTGGGGAGCTAATGACTCGACTAAGCAAGCGCGAATTGAGGCCGCATATCTGAGGCAGGTGAAGAGAGTAACCGAACAGGCTGAGAATGTCTCGTGGGAGCGTTTTGGCAGAAACATAAGGTACGTGCTGCTTCTGCATTTAAACAGGATTAATGGAGAGGTTTTGGACAGAGTGCTGGGATACTATGTTCGTTCCGGTTACTCGTTCATCCCGCTGCAAGAAGCTCTCCAGGATTCGGTTTACGATCCTGACGGCGAGTTTGTCGGGTATGAAAGCTCAAGTTGGCCGGTAAGGCCGGAGTTAGGTTTTCCTCAGAGGCGTTCGAAATAGACCCAAGGCATGCTGGGGCGAACCCTCCCCGGCGTCCCCGGGTTCTGGGTACAGACAAAGGAGTCGACCATGATAGAAGGAAAAAAGGTAAATCTCAGAGCGTATGAAAAGACGGACATAGATGAGTGCTTGAAATGGCTGAACGATCCGGAGGTGATGACCACCCTAATGATGAAATATCCGGTTTCCAGATATCAAGAGGAGAAATGGATGGAGAAGATGCTGGAAGCCGCCGACGGGAGGAACAGACTCTTTGCTCTCGAAACCAAAGATAGGCTTTACTTGGGTGGGATTGGACTGCACAATATCAACTGGGAAAGTGGAAATGCGGAGGTGGGTATAGTCATAGGGAAAAAGGAGTATTGGAGTAAAGGATATGGAACCGATGCCATGATGACTGTGCTTGACTTTGCCTTCAGCCAGATGAATCTCCACCGAGTTTACCTGCGAGTCTATGACTTCAATCTCAGGGGCATAAGATCGTATGAGAAATGTGGTTTCAAAAAAGAAGGTGTCTTAAGACATGATCGCTACGTTAATGGTGAATACCACGACACCATAATCATGGGAATCCTGAAGGAGGAATTCGAGAAAATTCCAAAAGAGTAAGACCACCCCTTGAAAGAAGTGTCATTGCGAAAAACGAAGTGACGAAGCAATCTTTTGAGATTACTTAGCTCGTTTCAGTCGCTGGCAATGACCATGCAGATTTCCTTAGTGCGTCTGCTATAGCTCCGAAAACAAATGGTCACATCTGTTTGAACGGACTATCTTAGACGGAACCGGGAGGATCAATCATGAATGGAGACGGGAAGAATTTAGTCATCATCGGAGGAGGACCGGCTGGATACGTGGGCGCCATCCGGGCAGCTCAGCTGGGGGCAGACGTGACTTTGGTGGAAAAGGAAGAAGTAGGAGGGACGTGCCTGAACGTGGGATGTATTCCTACCAAAGTACTTACCTCTGCGGCTCACACCTATTCCACTTTGAAGGCTGCTTCACGCTGGGGATTGAAAGTCACGGGAGCCGATCTGGACTTTTCCCAGCTGATGAAACGAAAACAGATGGTGGTAAACCGATTGGTTACCGGGGTGAAGAGCCTGCTTAAGGCTCATAGGGTCAACCTGATCAAGGGAGTGGCAGCTTTTGTCGACCGAAGAAAGATTGAAGTCAGGCTGGAGAATGGGTATATCGAGAAACTCGAGGCGGACATGTTTCTGATCGCCCCCGGCTCGGTGCCCATCATGCTTCCCATACCGGGAATCGACTCAGAAGGGGTGATCGACAGCACCGGAGCCTTGTCTTTGACCTCAGTCCCCAAAAGCATGTTGATTGTCGGAGGTGGCGTAATCGGATGTGAGTTTGCTTACGTCTATCAATCCTTCGGAACGCAGGTCGTCATGGTGGAGATGCTGCCTCAGATCATTCCGGGAGAAGACGACGAGGTCGCGGGCGGTCTGAGAACCTGCCTGGAAAGATCGGGTATCAAGATATGGACCCACTCCAAGGTCAGCAAGATAACTCCAATCAGAGACGGAAGGAAATCGGTAACAGTTTCCTCACCTGACGGCGAAATGACCATCGAGTCGGAAAAGGTTCTGGTGTCGGTTGGAAGAAGGGCCAACACGAAAGGCTTGGGGCTGGAGAAGCTCGGTATCAAGATGGATCGAGGGACCATCCTGGTGGATGACCATCTCCGGACCAACCTACCTCATATCTTCGCGGCAGGAGATTGCATCGGCAACTGGCTTTTGGCGCATGTCGCCTCCATGGAGGCAGAGATTGCGGTGGAAAACGCGCTGGGGGAAGATAAGAAGATGGACTATTCTGCCGTCCCTTCTTGTATCTTTACCCATCCGGAAATCGGAAGCGTGGGGCTTAACGAGAGGCAGGCTAAAGAGAAGGGGATAGAAGTTAAAACGGGGAAATTCCCTATGGTGGCTTGTGGAAGAGCGCAGGCGGAAAATGAGACGGACGGCTTCATCAAAGTTGTCGTGGAAAAAGCCACAGGGAAGATTCTGGGAGCACAGATTTTAAGCCACAGGGCAACAGATTTGATTGCTGAGTTGACCTTGGCTATTAAGATGGGAGCAAAAACCCAGGACATAATTAACACCATCCACGCCCATCCGACTTTGAGCGAGCCGACAAGGGAAGCTGTCTTAAAAGCAGAAGGCAGACCGATTCACATGATGTAGACAGGTTGACCTCTCCCCCTCTCTCAACTTTGCGGAGGAGGTTCACCCTGAAGGGGAACAGGGGGGGTGAGGTTTTTTTATTTTGCTTGACAAGTGTACCCTTTTTGGGTACAATCGTACCCGAATTGGGTACAAAAAAATGAACTGAGTTCGACAGGAGTTCAAGATGTTTGAGCTACTATCTTCAGTATTCAAAAGCTTTAAGGAAGCTTTGTCAAATAAATAGTTCCTACATCGATTACTGCATCAGGATCAGTGGATGAATCGTTCTTTTTAGGATAAGTTGCAGTTACCTCTTTATACTGCGTTTGATAGCCCTTCTTTGAAAGAATCAGGGTGAGCTTGGTTTCCCCCAAGATTATCCCCTTTAGAGAAAAATTACCGCTCTTGTCGGTCGTCGTCGATTTACTGTCAGTTGAGACCAAAATGCCAGCGTGACCGCCTGCAGGATTATCTGACAATCTTGCGGTTCCTGTTATTTCAACCTCCCGTTCAAGCAAGAAGGCACAGTTCACCATGAAAGATAACACTAATACCAAAAACAGTAAAAGTATTCTTGTACCTTTTTTCATCTCGACCAACTCCTCAAAAGCTGAATTTAATCCATATCATATTTGGAGAATTCCTCGCCTTGCGATAATCCGGGTTTGCGTAACCAACGTTTTCATTTGTGATCTCTACTCCTTTTCTGTTGCTATTCTGATAGTCAACGCCTACCACGATGCCTGAGATCAGATTCAGCGCGTAGAACCCAAGAGTGCAATAAAGCTCAACCTTCTTGACCTTCCTGTAAGTGTCGTAGTTGCCTTCCGTTAAGTAGTCTCCTTTTGACTTGTGTCCCCCAAAATGATCGATAAGAAAAAGGGAACCAGATACATAGAAAAGCCCAGCACTTATCGTATTAAAGGCTATACTACCCTTTTTGCTATCCATCCTTCGTCCATAGGTCCAAGTTGCGCTCATAGGAACAATAGCATTCACCAAAAAAGCAGATAGCGGTGCCCCAGACGGTGATGTAAATTTCACTTTTAGCCCCTCCGATCCTCTTTCAGGCATCCAAATACTTTTGGCAAACGGTTTATAACCTTCTTTTTCGACCTGGACAAAATGATTTCCGTATGGAACATCGATAAGTAACCCCTTTTTGCCGACTTGCCCCTTGTCCTCTAAGTCACAAAGCACTCTGGCGTCATGGTCTGGAGATTTTACAAAAAGAGTGCCGGGAAACTTTTCCCCCATCAACTTTCTTATCTGGTCATCTTTGAGAATCTCTTTCGAGATCCCACAGATTCTTTCTCCATGTTTTCTGATATCACATACTTCTACTGCTATTTTGATCGATTCTTCGTCAACCTTTGTCCAGTAGCCAAGCATAACTATGTCAGTTCCCAAATTCGCCCATATGTCAGCATTTTTGTAAATATCCGAAGCCGTTGCCCTAAGATCGTGAATCGACATGTTTTCCCGAGTGGCATCCCGTAACCTTAGTTTGACTTTGGGCTTGCCATCAAATGTGTTGGTACTAAGAATATCCCTAAGAGTCTGCGTGATGTGCTCTTCTAAATCGGATGGTCGACCATCTTGTGCAAACACATCAATGAAATAGGTTCTATATGATTTATTTTCAGTAAACACCTGGCTCAAGAGTGAGTCGGCTATGCCTTCGAGGTTTTTGTCAAGATGACCTTCAATCGTGGGTTTTTGAATTATCGGTGTTTGGATTCTTGTCGTCCCGCATCCCCAGAAATATGTAGAAACAAGAATGAATAGTAAGACAAGTATAGATTTTCTCATACAGTCCCCTTGGTAAATCACGAGTTATTCTTCGTTTTTCTGACAATCTCCACGGTGAAAGAACCAGATGCATCTCTATCGTCGTTCTTTCTACGGTTAAAGGTTAGGTATAGATTACCAGCATTTTGAGCTTTCATTCTTTTTGAGTTTCCAATATGGAACCATGAGCCGTCTTTCCCTATTTTCCCAAGCAAACATCCAATGTTGGAGCTAGGGGATAACAACTCTTGTGGCAAAAACAGGGTGGTTCCTTCAAACGAAATACCGATGGGACCGGTCTGGACCCTACCTTTATCTTCGTCCCAATCAATCTTACTGTCAGCGCTAAAAATGAGGGAGTCACCTTCCTTGACACTCATCCCGGCATAGACTTCTTTCTGGGTCGCCCAAACAGTCACGTTTTCCCTTTCTTCTATGGGTGGTTCTTCTATCGGTGGTTTCGAAGAGTACTGGGATCCAGGGGGGGTCCGCGGAGGTTTTCCTGTGTCGATCATACTGATTCGTATCCAGCCATATTCGACTTTCTCCCCTCTCTTAACACCTATTTTGTACCAGCCGTCTGTGGTGTCGAAAACGCCGAGTGGTTGCCCCTTATAGACACTGATTGTTGCAACAACTTCAGCCCACTCAAGCGGTTCCCTTCGCATATTGATTTGACTATTCTCCGCTGGTCTGAAAACAAATTGCGCCTGAGGAGGAGGTTGCGATTTCTCCTTCTGAATGAGTATAATAGCCATTAGTATCACGCCAGTCACGGCTACAGCAGATATAAATTTCCGTGCGAAGCGAGGTTCCTGTTTTTGAGGTGGTGGTTTTGTTTGAAGCGATATTCTAATCCGTGTTTCTTCTTCATCCAACCTAACCCTAATAATCTCCGAATAGTTGTTACTCGAATCTTCACCTTGGGCCTCAATTTCTACTTGCAAAGGCAATTCATCATCTTGATCCGGAGTAAGGGGACCCCAAGTCACTACGCTCAACCAAGAGTTGGGATTACTGAACCAAATTTTGGAGTATGGCCCACCATTGTTTCGAATGACAAAGGTAGCCTTCTGAATTTCGCCCGGGGAAACATCGCGAAAATCAATATGGCTGGGATCGACCACTGGTTTTGGTTTCGGAAATTCGTGAGTATCTTCAAATTCAGCCGGTTTACCAACTCTCTTACTCCACTCTGAAGCATACTTTCCCCTCTTCTCGGGATCCTTTAAAGTCTCATGTGCTTCATTTATTTCCTTAAATTTTTCCTCTGCTTCTTTACTACCCTTGTTTTGATCAGGATGATATTTTAATGAGAGCTTTTTAAATGCAACTTCGATAACTTCTGGCTCAGCGGAGGGATGGACCTGAAGTATTTTGTAATAGTCCTTCCAGTGACATTTCCACTGTTCCATCCTCTTTTACCTACCGTTCTCTATAGCTGGTTTGGCAGAGTCTTGCGGCAACTTGAGTGCGATTTCCACTACTTTCTTAATTACCCTAGCAAACAGTTGATCGAGAATTGAAAGGAAGTTTATGTCACGAGAAATGGCGAACCAACTGCCTCCGGTTTCTTTCGCTAATCTCTTGAAACGGTCGTCTGGTATTGTTATGGAAAAACATACAATTTTATGCCGTTTGAATTCTTGAATGGTATAGTTCATACTGCGTTGTTTTGTGTCGGGTTCAAGGGGTGGTTCGTCAGAGAAAAGCAGGAATACCCGAGTGGCCTCTTGACGAAATTCGAACCCCTCCAATGCCCTCCAGAGGGCATCTATAGACGATTCCCCAAGGTTACCCCCTCCCGATGTCCTATGATTAGTCAGGATCTCCGCGAAGGCTCGGGAAATGCGGTCAGCATCTCTGATTAGCGGAAAACGAAACATCTTATCCGGCGGAGATATGGTCAAGTCGCCGAAGGCAATGATACCCATCCTATGGTCAATATTTTTCTTGACAACAGATTTGGCAAATTTCTGACATGTTTGCATCAGACCTTCAATTTCATCACTCATGCTCCCAGTTGTATCAATAATAAATACAATGTCAGCTTTAATTAGCCGATTCTCGAGACTGATGGGTTTGCCCTCTCTTCGGATTTCTACTCCTTCTCCAGAAAGAGTAATCCTTTTCTCTTGAGAAGACCTACTAATCTCAATACCATTTTGTGACCTTACACTTCTTTCCTTCATTTTGGTAGCCTCCTTTATTCACTGAATCATCCTTCACCATGACCTGAAAACGTCCCCAATTGCATCAGTAACACTTCTCCCGAGCTCGCCAATAGCGTCACCAACTTTGTCTGGTCTTCCGTGGAAAAGACACCATAATGCCTGTGCACCATATGAGATGCAATAAGCTATTATCTTAAAGGAAGCTACTAAGAGTCTCCCAAATAGTTTAAACGGGTCCCCCATTACACCCATACACTACAGCCTCTTTCCGTGTTATCAACTAGACTACACTCTCAATCAGCATCAGGCAAACGCTCTCCATACCGTGACCACCGCAGAGCAGCATTATCGTGATTACCCTTGCTGCTAATTCGTCATTTCATAGAATTTTCCCATGTCTTTAATTTCGGCATGCGAATAATGCCCGCTACACCATTTTTTGCCGGCGGTTTCGATTACCTTTGGACTCCCTTTCGCACACTTGCCTTCTTTACTCTTGAAATGTGAACAATCCTCTTTTATCGCTGGGCAATATGGCACTTTACCTCCTCATTCTATCATCTGTGACAGCTGGCTATTTTTCGCAAAAATAACGACAGACTAATGTCAAGGTCTTCATGACAGGAAGTATTTATAAATGTTAATGAATAATGTCGCCCACGATAGTCTGACTCTCAGATTTACATACGGGACAATAATAACCACCACCACTCCCATCACACTTTGCACAATATCGTGCTCCGCACTTTTTACACTCGTAGACATGGTAACCTTGACTGCTTCCACAACTGGGGCACTTTTCACATATGGTCGCCATAAGTCTTTCCTCACTTTTTCGTCTTATTTATACTCGATTACTTCCTCCCCTCCAAAATTTCTCATAACCTCAATATAATTCTTGAAGGCTTCACAGGATTCTTTGATACTCTTTTCGTACTCTAAGATCTCAGCAATGTCATTACATTTGAAAGTCTGTCCTGCGGTCAAGGAACCAATAGTAATGTCAAAAACCAATGCCCTTCCAGTAAAGGGTATTTTCACTTCCTTCTTCAAAAGAACCTCCTTTTCTGCCTTGTACTTCTTTACCAATTCAGCTTCCTCATTTGTTAGCTCAACTCGAGCTCCTAATTCGAACTTAACTCCACCAAGCAAACCTTTGGCTTGTTCTTTTCTGATAAATAATCTCATTTTTTCCTCCTATGACTTGTCTGTTTAGTTACACCTGCCTTTCGCACGCAGATTTCCTTCCATCTATCGATTCAAGGTAGGTCAGTTTTCGCATGCATATTATAACTTTTTTATAGAAAGAGTCAAGGAGTTTTTTACCCAACAATAGTCACGTAGCCAAGCCTTCACATCTTGTCTTGAGTAAAGTCGAAGGACGGTTTGGCTATGGGAGGGAGAAATCCTCCGCTACGCATAGATTCCCGCCACTTTTGTGGCGTAAGCTCAAACCTGACTAAAGTCAGTTAGAACACTGGCGGGCAATTTTCTTAGCGCGGTAAGAATTTATAACTATAGAATTGAGTTTGTCACTGCTTGGAATATCTTCACCCTCCCTTTCTTTCCCTCCCGTCAAGGGAGGGAAAAACCAATTCCCTCTCCCTTTATGGGAGAGGGTGAAAAGGAACAGTGTAGTCAGACCTTCACATTTTGTCCTGAGCAAAGTCGAAGGACCGCTTGGCTATCGGAAGGATAAATCCTCCGCTACGCATAGTTCCCAGCCACTTTAGTGGCGTCAACTCAAACCTGACTAAAGTCAGTTAGAACACTGGCGGGCAATTTTCTCATCGCGGAAAAAATCAGTATCGGTCGAGATTCAAAGTGCTGATGCTAAACTAGCGGACAATACGCTGTTTCGCCAGCTTATCCATCACCAGATCGGCGACGGATTTCCTGAATTGATCAGCGGAAGACGGGTCTATCTCCTCGCTCGTCGCCGACCACACCAGTCTGCCATTTTCCTGCGCCAGTAATAGATCTGTTCGAACACTGACTACGGTTTGAGAATCAGTATAACCTGGATGATACACAGTCAGGTAACGCGTCACGTAAGTAGCCCACCTGTAACTGTAATCGGTGTACGGCTCACTTGATACGTAGCCCGCCACATCAGTCTTGACCGTACCATGCTCGATCCTGGCAACCAGCAGCACACCATCGAAGCCTTCCGCTTTGGTCGTATCCTGCACCTCCAGTGTATCGGGAATTTCGTCCGGGAAGAGTTGGTAAGAAGGAACCCCAACTGTTCCGGCTTTATCCTCTTTAAGCGCCAAAACGAAGGCATCCTCCCACATCCGGCGATTTAGCTGACCCTTGCGCATCGCAATAACCAGGATCTTTTTCAACGGTGCAGCCTGGTACGAGGGATCCTTCCAAAGATTGACGAGTTGAGTCGATCCACAGCCGGCTACCAACATAAGTGAAGCTGCCGCGGCCAGGATCAGAATCACCTCAATCGTCGCTATCACTTTCATGGACTTCATCGAACACCTCCATTAACTGAATTTCGGTTGACACAATCAACTAAATTTACGAAAATGGATACAGAGTGCAAGAGATTTTTCACTTCGGATAAAGTGTGGTACTTTTTGCTTGCCAGACCCGCCTTTTCGCCAAAAGAATTTTAGGCGAGGATTCTTCAGGGGAAGAGATTTCGTGCATCGTCTCCTTAGCAACAAAATGCTGCATAAACCAATAGGTCCTTTACCGGTCTTCCCTGGCTCTCTCCAACATCCAGTAGGGATAGGCACGCGGGGGCTTGCTGAGCTGATCTAATTGGGACACCTCTTCTGCGGTCATCTCCCAATCGGTGGTTTTCAGATTGTCTGCAAGCTGTTCCCTGTTTTTGGCTCCTATGATCACCGAAGTTACACCCGGTTTCCTCAGAAGGTAGTTCAGGGCCGCCTGCGCCACGGTGGCATTATGTTTTCCGGCGATTCGTTCCAGCTCATCCACCATGTCGAACCCCTTTTCTTCATCGTACTGCAAAAACTGTCCTTCGGGATTGCTGCGCCTCGCACCTTCCGGTCTCGGTTTACCCCGGCGGTATTTCCCGGATAGGAAACCGCCGCCCAAAGGGCTCCAGCACAGAATCCCCAATCCCTGATCCAAACATAATGGCACCAGCTCATTCTCCAAATCGCGCGCCAAGAGAGAATAGAAAGCCTGAAGGGTCAGGAACTTCTCCCAGCCGTGCTTCCCGGAAATGGCAAGTGCTTTCATCAGTTGCCAGCCGGTGTAGTTGGAACATCCGACATAGCGCACCTTGCCCTGGCGAACCAAATCATCCAGTGCTCTTAAGGTCTCCTCCAGCGGGGTGAAAGGATCGAAACTGTGGACCTGATAGAGGTCGATATAATCGGTGCCCAGCCTTTTCAGACTGGCATTGCACCCTTCGAGAATGTGATGGCGAGAAAGCCCCACGTCATTCGGACCTTTGCCCATCCGACCGCGAACTTTGGTTGCCAGGACGATATCCTTACGCCGTAAGCCTATGGCTCTACCAAAAATCTCTTCTGCCCGCCCCTGGGAATAGACGTCTGCCGTATCGAAAAAATTCACCCCGCCATCCAAAGCCATTCCCACCAAAGCATCAGCTTCACTCTGTCCTACCTGACCCACGATCGTCCAGTAACCGCTGCCTCCGAAGGTCATGGTGCCAAAGCAGAGTTCGGAGACCTTGATCCCCGTCTTTCCCAGAAAACGCATTTTCATTTCTCAGCCTCCTGTTTTAGAACCATCGCCTTCCGTTTTGCCTAAAAACGTTCTGCCTAGGTCGGTCACAAGTTAAGGCATGCCTTTCAATTTGGCAAGTTTTTTCGATTAGCAGCATCTTAAAGGCCCGTCGTCGGTAACGAACCGGATTCTCTCTCAAAAAGAATCCTGAGGTTCAGTCTGCATTTGCCGAATAGTCGCTGGGCCGCAATAGAGTATTGGATTTCTCCCACAGTTTCGAAGGAACCGCCGGGCTAAGATCTTCTGCCTACCATCTGACTCTCTTATTGGTCTTTTCAAGCGCCGGTGACGCAATCGCTTATTAGGTACTTTCGCCGAACGGACTTTGGATTGGGTGGTGGCACTCTTTTTGCTTTTTTGTCGGGCGACGATAGGTCGGTTCTGATGGATGGGTTCATTCCCAAGGAGAAAACGATGCTGACAAAGATCAAGAGAGCGGTGGTCAGAGTGCTGGTGACAAAAGATGGGGGATTCACGCTTGTGGAGATCATGGCCAGCATGGTGATCTTCGCCACCGGGCTTTTACTGATGGTGCCGATGATTGTGACATCCCAGAATGGGAACGTGTTTGCAGATCGCACCACCAAGGCAGGCCATTACATCCAGGCAAAAATCGAGGAGATCAAGAACACCCATAATTTCACCTCCGGACAGGACAGTCCCGAGGGCATGACCAGAACCTGGACCATCGAGACCCTGGGGACGTTTTTGACAAAGATAACGCTTCAGATGACTTGGGTGGACAAAGACGGGGCGCAGCATAACGATGTGACCGTCACGTATGAATCACATAACTAAGAAAGAAGCTCATTATGGAACGATTTCGCAGAAACAACAAACGGGTTTTTCCCGGCTTCGAACAGGTGACGGGCGCAGAAGGGTTCACCCTGTTGGAGCTTTTGGTCGCCCTGGTCATCACGGGTGTCCTGGCCACAGCGGGATACGGCATCTACCTGAATCAGCACGAAGGATGGATCATTCAGGAGCAGATCACCACCATGCAGCAGAACGCTCGGGCGGCTATGCATGAACTGGAAACCAGGATCCGAATGGCGGGATATGGTCTGCCGGGTGGATTCGACGCGATTTACGCCGCCAATACCAATCCGGATACCATCACCGTCCTGTTTGAGGACGAATCTCAGTGCAAAGCTCCCATCGAGCAGGCCATGTCCCAGCCCAGCGCCGACCTAAGGTGCGACGGACATGACATCAGTTGTTTCAAGGACAACACCTGGGCTTATATTTACGATCCCTCTGCCGATACCGGCGAGTTCTTTTACATCACGCAGGTTCAGGTATCCTTAAGCCACATCCAGCACAACACCACTCCGCTCTCCCGGTGCTACCCTCAAGGGAGCACGGTGATGATGATGGATCTGTACAAGTTCTACATTGACCGGTCAGACACCAATCATCCCAATCTGATGGTGCGGGAGGTGGGTCAAGCTCCCCAGGTATACGCTGAGGACGTTGAGGATTTACAGTTCCAATACGGTTTGGCCAACGGTTATTTCGTTGACGTGCCGCCGGCGGCATCGGTGGTGAGGGACGTGCGAGTCTCGCTGACCGCTCGCGGGGCGAAACAGGATCTGCAATTAGCCGGGCAATACCGACGGAGGACGCTGACATCGGAAGTTAAGGTAAGAAATCTGGGCTTATGAGAAAAAACAGAGGTTGTTAACATATCCCGGTTCAAAAGAAAGGAGAACCCATGTTGAAAAAGCTGAAAGACGAGCAAGGTTTCACCCTCTTGATCTTTCTATCGCTGCTTTTGATGATGACCATGATTGGGATCGCCGCGGTGATGACCGCCACCACCGACGTGGACATCGCCGGCAATGATCTGAAGAGCATAAACACCTTCTATGCGGCAGAAGCGGGACTGGAGAAAGCCATATCCCAGATTAGAGCCCATTACACCTCCGGCGCCACCGGGCCGCCGAACCCTCTCCCCTCCGACTCTTTTGACTTGGCCAACATGGCGGTGACTTACAGCACGGTCGACAACGGTGCCGCTACCATGGAGACTCTGACCGTCGGGGCATATAGAGGGCTTTATGCCCTAGCCAAGAGCTTTACCGTCACCGCCCAGGCCAGAGACAAGGGGACTCAGACCACAACCAAGATAGAGTCGGTGATCAAAGATGCGCTGGTACCCATGTTTCAGTTTGCCGTCTTTTATCAGCAGGATCTGGAGATTCTGCCTGGTGCTAACATGGACTTAGGTGGAAGGGTTCACAGCAATAGCGATGCTTATTTTGGAGCGGAAGGCGGTGTCTCGCTCAAAATTGATTCCTGGACTACTGCTGCGGGCAATATCTATCATGGCAGAAAGGACCAGTCGCACGACATGACCGGCGATGTGACCATCAAGGACAAAAACGGCACTTACCAGAGCATGAAAAACAGCGACGGCACCTGGCTTGATGCCAATGACGCCACCTGGGTTTCCGATGCCTTGAGCCGGTGGGGAGGAAAAGTGGAAGATCATTCCCTGGGGATTACAGAACTCAACCTCCCGGTGGTCGTCTCCGGCGATCCCATCGATATGATCAAAAGAGCAGACGGAGGTAATACCGACAGTTACCAGAACCAGGCCGGGCTGACCATCGTGGACGGACAGGTTTTGTACAAAAATGCCAGCGACGTGTGGGTGAACGTGACCTCGACATTCACCACCAACTCCATTCTAACGACCAAGAGTTTCTACAATTACCGGGAGGGGAAAACGGTGAACTCCTACGACATTGACATCTCTAAGTTGAACACCAGCGGCTACTATCCCCGGAATGGGATACTCTATACGTCCAAGAGTGTGGTGAGCGGAAGCCAGTCGGCGGTCCGGCTGATAAATGGATCGGAGTTGTCTGCGCCTCTTACCGTGGTGACGGATAATCCATTGTATACTCTGGGCAATTACAACACCACCAACAAGAAGGCTTCCGCTCTTTTCACCGATGCCTTGACCATTCTGTCCACCAACTGGAACGATGCCAACAGCAGCAAATCCTTATCCAACCGGATAGCAGCCAATACCACGGTAAATGCTGCCTTCCTTACCGGGAACAGCGAAACCACCGTGGGGCATTACTGTGGAGGCTTGGAGAATCTGCCCCGGTTTCTGGAAGATTGGAGCAGTAAAACTTTTACCTATAAAGGTTCCATGGTGGATTTGTGGTACAGCCAACAGGCAACCGGTGCCTGGGGTGGCAGCAATGTATATAATCCACCCACCCGAAACTGGACTTTCGACACCGCTTTTCTTGATCCGGCCAACCTCCCTCCGGGCGTGCCCCAGATCAACACGGTGCTGAAAGTAAGCTGGCTTCAGAGAATTGTCAGCAGGTGAGAACACATCCTCTTTTGACCTGCCCGCCTTAGGCGGGCCTGCCCAAAAAGAACAGGGGAGATGTTAAGTCTCCCCTGTTTGGTTTTGTCTGGGTTCTGAGTGATCATCTCTCGGAAGGGATTTGTTCTGCCTGGCAAGCTACCTCCTCACGAACAATCGAACAGAAACATGAAATTCAATCTCCATGTGGATTCACAAATGCCCGAAGAGAGTCGGAAATTGGACTATCATAAATCCTCAGATTATTGTGTCCGTATCCTTTTACCGGACACCAACGTTTCTGTTTTGAACCAGCTTCCTCAAACATGCGTCTTCCAAAATCGATAGGGATGATATCATCCTCGGTGCCGTGTATGATCAAAAGCGGCGCTGCAACTTTTCTTATGTCCTCCACCGGCTGCGGGTGATAATTTTTCAGATCTTTGTCCGGGCGAACTCTCAAGATCCACCGGATGTACCACGGAGCCAGCGATTTCCAGCGGGGGATAATCTCTGCGGCGGACGTGGGTGGGGCTTGCAAGATCAGCCCGCTTACCGGTTTCTGGGAAGCCACGTGAACGGCTGGTAGCGTTCCGATGGACCGTCCATAAACAAATGTCGCAGCAGGTGACTGTCCCAGACTGTCCACCAGAAAATCATATATCTTAATTCCGTCTGCAAGCAATGAATTAAAAGAAGGCTTGCCGTCACTGACCCCATAACCTCGGTAGTCCATGGCCAGAATATTGCATTTGAGATTGGTAGCCAGCCAGTAAAGAGGAACGGAGGAATCGTACACGTTTTCGCCATTCCCATAAAAATAGATCAGTGATCTCTTATAACTCGGAGAATGGATGAACCATCCCCGCAGGGAAATTGTATCTTCAACCATAATTGACGTATTGGTTCTCACCACCTCATCGGATAGAATCGGAAGGTGGCGCGGATAGAAAAGATCCTTTTCGTGAATGACCTTGGTACACGACAAAGAGACAGTGAAAAGTCCCAAAAATATGATTTTGAGTGCATTTCGAAATATCATGTCCTTTGTCTCCTTAGATTTGGATCTGTACTCCTGCTTTCTTTTAGTGTTCATCACCAAGAGAAACTTGGTTATCAGGCTGTTAGTCAATCATTAGTGTCCCGCCAGAGGCTGGACAAGACCAACAGTCAGCATGGAAAAGCAACTCAACGGGAATAAACACTTTTGAAAGTTATTGAAATATAAGAAGTTTGGTTATTTATTATTGGGTGATTGTAAAACATCTGACACCAATTATATTGGTGTAGATGGACATAAAATCCTTTCATCTCATTGTTAGACAAGAGAAAACAGCCAGGCGTTTTTTGGCAAAGCGGTTGTGGAAAAACTACCGT